>NC_019966.1:3878949-4525441 GCF_000328565.1 Mycobacterium sp. JS623
GCGCATTCGAGAACTGCTCGGCCCGCCGGATCTTCCGCGGTAACCGGCACGACCGCGACGGTGTCTGCGCCGGCATCCAGGTAGGCGTGCAGCCGGGATGCGATCTGGTCCGGTGCGCCGAAGGCGCAAAGCTGTTCCGCTAATTCGAGCGGTATCGCGGAGGCCAGCTCCGCGCGGCGGACGCCACTGCGAGCCCGCTCGACGAGTCCGGCGAAGCCGAGATCGATGAACATTTCGCCATAGCCGGGCGGGGCGAGATAGATCGCCAGTTGGTTGGCCACTTGGCGCAGCGACGCGTCACCGGGCCGCAACGCGACGGGGACCCACACCGTCAGGTATGGGGGTCTACGGTCTGCAGCGATCGCGTAATCGTCGATTCGCCTGCGCATCTCGGCGACCCGTTGCGGTGTTGACAAATTGAGCACCGCCTCGTCGGCGAGCTCGCCGGCCAGCCGCGCCATCGCAGGACCGAAGGTGCCGATTCCGATACGGCTATGCGGCAACGGATTCCGCAGCCGAAAGCCGTGGCTGCGGATATAGCGTCCGTCGTATTCGGCGCGTTCGCCACGCAGGATCGGCCTCAGACACTCGATGGTTTCGCGCATGCGCGCCACACCGTGCTGCCATTCGCGGTCGTGCCAGCCGGTCACGATGGCGGGGCTGGAGGCTCCGAGCGCGACGTCTATTTCACAACCAGTCAGCGAGGCGACCGAGCTTGCTCCCAGCGCGATCGCAACCGGGGTTCGCACGCTGATGGGCAGCGGTCCCACGGTTATTCGCAAGCCGGGCGCGCAAGTTCCGATGGCGGTGGCCAAGGCGAAGGCGTCGAAGCTCGCCATCTCGCCGATCCACAATCCGGTCAGCCCGGCTTGGCTGGCGGCCTGGGCGATCTTCATCGCCTCCTCATCGGGGCGGTCCAACCAAAACGGCAGCACTGCCTCGATAGTGGCTCTCACAACATCTCCGTCTGGGAGGGCTGGCCCAACAAGATGCGACCCGGCAACTCGCGGGAGGCCTCGTTGACTTGGAAATGCGCGGTAGCCGTGAAGGCGTCGCGGAACCGGCGCTGCAGCGGCGCCCCGTCGTAGATGGCGCTGCCGCCGGCAAGGTCGTACATCGTGCGCACCACATCAGCGGAAACCCGCACCCCGTGGGTCGCCGCCAGCCGCAATCGGGTACGCGGCTCAACCGGCACCGGCGAGCTGTCTTGGCTTGCCTGCCAAGTTGTTTCGATCGCCTGGTAATACAGCGCTCGCGCAGACTCCAGATCGGACTCTGCTTTCGCGACAGCCGCCTGGACGACGGGCCGCTCGCCCAACGTGCGACTGGACGAAACACCCTTTTTGGTCCCTGCCAGCTCGATGAAGTCGTCAATCGCGGCGCGCGCGTTGCCCATTGCGGCGGCGGTGATACACGCGGCGAAGAACCCGAACGGCGGAAATCGGTACAGGGGCCGGTCGATCACGGGTCCGTCGAATATCGAAAACACCCGCGTATCAGGGACGAATACCTCGTGCGCCACCGTGTCATGGCTGCCGGTGCCGCGCAGACCGAGGGTGTGCCACGTGTCGAGGATCTCGAGTTGGACGGTGGGCACGGCGACCACGGCAGGCGCTCCGTCGAGCACGCAACCGGCGAACAGCACATCGGCATGGGTGATGCCGCTGCAAAACGCCCACCGCCCCGACACCACTACACCGCCGGGCGCACGGATGGCCTTGCCATGGGGTGCCCACACACCGGCGGCCACACCGCGTCCGTCACCGAACAAATCATCGCGGCTCAAGGCGGGCAGATAAGCGATGAGCAGGCTGCTGGTGATCGCGATCGAAACACACCACCCGGCCGACGTGTCGCCTCGCGCGACCTCTTCGGCACACCGCAGCGCCGTGGCCGGATCCAGCTCGGGGCCCCCGACCTCCACGGGGGCGCCGCCGCGCAGCAGCCCGGAGGCGGTCAGTGCGTCGACGAGTTCGCCGGGGAGTCTGCGCTCGGCGTCGATCTGTGCCGCCATGCCGCGTGCCGTCTGCGCAATCTCGCGGGCGCGCTCCTGGATGTCCGTCATCACCGTCCTCCATATCACCGAAAGCTACACCACTGTAGCTACAGTGGTGTAGCTTATGTCAATGGCCGAAACCGCAGTGCGGCGCAATCGCCCCTACGCCCCGCGGCTCACGCCGGAGCAACGGCGCGAACAGCTGCTGGACGTGGTGCTCGACATCATCGACCACGACGGTGTCGCCGCGGTCAGCATGGACGCGGTCGCGCGCCGCGCCGGTGTCACGCGTCCCGTGGTCTATAACCACTTCACCGACTCGAACGACATGCTGCGCGCTTCACTCAATCGCGAGGAACAGCGAGCGCTTGCTCAGCTCGTCGGCGCCATGCCCTGCCCCGGCAACGACCCCGGCCGCGCGTTTCACCATTTGTTCGACACCTACCTGGGCGCGGTTACCGAGGCGCCGCAACGGTGGCGCTCAATGTTCTTGATCGCGGACAGCTTCACCCCCACACTGCACAAACGCGTCGCCCGTATCCGCACCCGAATCGCAGACGAACTCGAAGCCACACTGCGTGACTCGTCGATCGGCGGACCACACGCTGATCACGAATTGCTCGCCGACCATCTGCTGGCCGTGCTGTGGGAATCCGGTCGCCTGCTGTTGGTGTCGCCGCGGGACTTCACGCACGAGCGGCTGCTGCGTTCGCTCGATGCGCTATTCGCGGCGATCGCGCGTAGCTGATTACAAGTACGCCGTCTGGTTCACCAGCCGCACTGAGGCCACGCCGTCAGGATAGAACTCCGCGATGGACAGTGACGCAAGGTCGAGATGCAACCGGTAGAGAATGCCGGGGCCCGCGTCCAACGCCATCCGCAAAAGCGTCTTGATCGGTGTCACATGGGAGACCACCAACACGTTCTCGCCGTTGTGCTCTTTGATGATTCGTGCCTTCGCCCTGCGGATGCGTTCGGCGACGCTGTCAAAGCTCTCGCCGTCGGGAGGGGCGACGCTGGTGTCTCGCAGCCAGCGCCGGTGCTGCTCAGGGTCACGCTCGGCGGCCTCGCCAAACGTCAGCCCCTCCCAGCCGCCGAAATCCGTTTCGATCAAGTCGTGGTCGACGGTGACATCAAGTCCGAGCGCCTTCGCCGCCGCGGCGGCAGTGTCATAGGCGCGTTGCAGCGGTGACGTGATGACGGCGTCGATGCCGCCCTTCTGCGCGAGGAACTGCGCGGCGGCCTCGGCTTGGCGCCTGCCAATCTCGGTCAGCGCAGGGTTGCCGCGACCGGAATACCGCCGCTGCGTGGACAACTCGGTCTGCCCGTGACGCAGCAACAGGAATCGAGTCGGCGCGCCGCTGGCACCGATCCAACCCGCTGGTGACGTCGGCGCGTGCGCTTCCTTTGGCGCCTCTGCGGGCGCCTCGATTTCGGTGGCGGCGTCCATCGCCTCATTGGCCAGTCGATCGGCATGGCTGTTCTTGGCCCGGGGGATCCAGGTGTAGGTGATGTGCTCGAACCGGGCGGACAGCGCAGTGGCCTGCTGATGCAGTGCAGCGATATCGGGGTGCTTGACCTTCCAGCGGCCCGACATCTGTTCCACCACCAGCTTGGAATCCATTGATACGTCGACCTCGGTGGCGCCGATCTTGGCGGCCTCCTCGAGTCCCGCGATCAGCCCGCGATATTCGGCGACGTTGTTGGTGGCCGACCCGATGGCCTGCTTGCTCTCGGCCAGGACGGCCGTGCGGTCCGCGGTCCACACCACCAACCCGTAGCCCGCAGGACCGGGGTTGCCCCGTGACCCGCCGTCGGCCTCGACGATCACCTTCATGCGCCGGTTCCCTTGACTCGCAGCAGGATCGCCCCGCACTCCGGGCAGCGCAGCACCTCGTCGTCGGCGGCGGCCGAGATGCGGGCCAACTCGCCCTTGTCGATCTCGATCCGGCATGCGCCGCAACGTCGCCCCTGCAGCAGTCCCGCACCGGCCCCGCCGTGGGCACGCTGGCGTTCGTAGAGCCCTACCAGTTCAGGATCCAGGGCCGCCGCGAGTTCGTCTCTGCGAGAAACGAATTGGTGGCGCTGCTGGTTGATCTCGGCACGCTGCTCGTCGCATGCGCTTTGGGCATCGGTCAGTTTGGTCTGCAGCTCGTCGATCTCGGTCAGCGCAGCCGCCTGCTGCCCCTGCAGCTCCTCGCGGCGCTCCATCACATCCAGCAGGGAGTCTTCCAGGCTGGACTGGCGCCTCTCGAGCGTCTCGAGTTCGTGCTGCAGGTCGGTGAGCTGCTTGGCGTCGATGGTGCCCGCCGCAAGCAGGCTGCGGTCCCGGTCCTCGCGCTGCCTGACGGCGTCGATCTCGGACTCGAACTTGGCCACCTGTGCGTCAAGGTCCTCGAGCGCGATCTGCACGACGGCCAACCGGTCGTTGGCCTCCCGGTGCGCCGTCTGAGCTTCTTCGAGCCGCTGCTGTGCAGGCAGGTTCTTGCCGCGGTGTTCGATGCGGCTGAGCTCGGCGTCGACCTGGGCCAGTTCGAGCAGCGAACGTTGTTGAACTACTTCTGCTTTCATGTCCTGTTTCTCTCGACATTCCAGGGATCGGTGCGTATCGCCGACACTCGCACCGGCAGCGCGTCGCCGAAGTGGCCGCGCAGCAGATCGGCTGCCTGCCTACACCACGGAAATTCACTGGCCCAGTGCGCGACGTCGACAAGCGCGACATTCGATGCGCGCGTGTGCTCGTCGGCCGGATGATGGCGTAGATCCGCGGTGACATAGGCCTGCACGCCGGCGTCGGCGACGGCGTTGAGCAGCGAGTCGCCCGCTCCCCCGCATACCGCAACGCGCGACACCGGCGCTTCCGAATCGCCAGCCGCCCGCACGCCCCACGATGTGCCGGGCAGTGCATCGTGGACCCGAGAAACAAACGCGGACAACGGTTCTGGCCTTGGCAACGTGCCGATTCGACCCAAACCGACATCGCCGGGCACAGTGGCCAAGCCGAAGATGTCGAAGGCGGGCTCCTCGTAGGGATGCGCGGTCCGCAACGCGGCCAGCACATGCGCCCGCTGCCGCGACGGCGCGACGACCTCGACCCGATCCTCGGGAACCCGCTCGACGCTGCCGACCGTGCCGATTGTCGGCGACGCTCCCTCGGTCGGCAGGAACTGCCCGGTGCCCGGCACGCTCCAGCTGCAGTGCGAGTAGTCACCGATGTGGCCCGCGCCCGCGGCGAACATCGCCTGACGCACGGCGTCGGCGGCGTCGGCGGGCACGAACACCACCCACTTGTCCACGCCGGCACCTACGGAGATCGGCTCCAACACCTCTTCGACGGTCAGCCCGAGGGTTTCGGCCAGCGCGTCGGACACCCCGGGCGAGGCCGCGTCGGCGTTCGTGTGCGCTGTAAACAATGCCCGGCCGGTGCGGATCATCTGGTGCAAAAGGGCGCCCTTGGCGGTGCTGGCGGCGACGGTGTCGACGCCACGCAGCAGCAGGGGGTGGTGCGCGAGCAGCAGTCCGCGGTCGGGCACCTCGGCGACGACGGCAGCCGTCGCGTCGACCGCGACGGTCACGGTATCGACGGCTTCGCCCGGGTCGCCGCACACCAGGCCGACCGAATCCCAATCCGCTGCCAACCGCGGCTGGTAGGCCGCGTCGAGCACCCCGATGATCTCCGACAGCGGCACGCTCATCGCAGCGACTCGGCAATCGCGTCGACCAGGACCGGCCACTCCATGCGCACCGCCGCACGGAGGTATTCACCGTCGAGCCCGATGAACCTGTCACACCGTCGCACCGCTATGCCCTTGCCGTCCAAGTGCTTTCGCAACAAATCGGCGTCCGGCACGGTGAACAGGACGAAGGGTGCGCAGCCGTCAATGACATCCAGGCCGATGCTAGTCAACCCGGCCACCATCTCGCCGCGCAGCATCGACGTCGGGTCGGTCGGATTGCCGACGACGACGAGATCGGCCTCCTCTGGCACGTCCGCGCCGGCCAGCCGGGCCACGTTGTCGACGCTTCGGCCGTGTCTGGCGGCGACGGCGTGCAGCGCGCGGTCTTCGTCCGCGGCACTCGGATATCGACCGAGGTCAGCCAGCCGCGCGGCCAGCCGGTCAACCAGCCACGACGGCGGCTCGGAGGCGCGCACGTTGACCGCGAAGTCCAGCATGCCGGGCGCTGCGGCCTGGTCGCCGTGGTAGCGCGCGGCGGCACGGGGTTGACTGGCCACAGCACGACACTAGACGTCGGCGACAATGGAGTCGTGACAGAAACCCTGCGCAGTACCGTCGCGGCCCGCCCGCAGTTGGTGCTCTTCGACCTCGACGGCACCCTGACCGACTCCGCGCAGGGCATCGTGTCCAGCTTCCGGCACGCACTCGCCGAGGTCGGGGCCGTCGTGCCGGACGGCGATCTGGCCAGCCGCATCGTCGGTCCACCGATGCATCACACGCTCACCGAACTGGGGCTCGGCGCGCACACGGATGCCGCGATCGCCGCCTATCGGGCGGACTACACCACCCGCGGCTGGGCGATGAACAGCCTGTTCGACGGCATCGCCGAGTTGCTCGGCGATCTGCAGGCGGCCGGTGTTCGGCTCGCGGTAGCGACGTCGAAGGCGGAGCCGACCGCGCGACGCATCCTCGCCCACTTCGGACTCGACGGGCACTTCGAGGTGATTGCGGGCGCCAGCGTCGACGGCACCCGGGCCACCAAATCCGATGTTGTCGCCCATGCGCTTGCCCAGCTGCATCCGCTGCCCGACCGGGTGCTGATGGTCGGCGACCGGGCCCATGACGTCGAGGGCGCCGCCGAGCACGGCATCGACACGGTTGTGGTCGGCTGGGGGTACGGTCGCGCCGACTTTGACGATCCGGACGCCGTCAAGGCTCTCGCGCACGTCTCCACCGTCGAGGATCTGCGCGGGGTGCTGGGTGTCTGAGCCACTGCACGTCACGTTCATCTGCTCGGGAAACATCTGCCGGTCACCGATGGCCGAGAAGATGTTCGCTCACCAGATCAAGGAGCGCGGCCTGTCCGACGCGGTGCGAGTGACGAGCGCGGGCACCGGCGGCTGGCATGCGGGCGATCCCGCCGATCGGCGCGCCGCCCACGTACTGCGTGAGCACGGGTACCCCACCGCGCATCGCGCCGCGCAGATCGACAGCGACCACTTGGCAGCGGATCTTGTTGTGGCCCTTGGTCGCAACCACGAACGGATGCTGCGGGAAATGGGCGTTCCGCCCGACAGGATTCGGATGCTGCGGTCGTTCGACCCACGGTCAGGAGCGCACGCACTTGACGTCGAAGACCCGTACTACGGCACGCACGACGATTTCGAGGACGTGTTCACCGTGATCGAGGCGTCGCTGCCCGGGCTGCACGACTGGGTGGACGAGAAGTTGGCGGGTCGGGGAATCGCAAGCTGATGCAACGGTGGGCGTTTGTGTTGCGGCCGGCGTGGCTGGCCCTGTTTGTCGTGGTGCTCGCATTCGCCTACCTGTGCTTCACCGTGCTGGCGCCGTGGCAACTGGGCAAGAACGCCAAGACATCGCGTGAGAACACCCAGATTTCGAATTCGCTGTCCGCCGACCCGGTACCGCTGAAAACCTTTCTGCCGCAGCAGGATTCGTCGGCGCCCGACGCTCAGTGGCGGCGGGTGACGGCGACGGGACGCTATCTGCCCGATCAGCAGGTACTGGCCCGGCTTCGCGTCATCGACGGAGATCCAGCGTTCGAGGTGCTGACGCCGTTCGCCGTCGACGGTGGCCCGGTTGTCCTGGTCGACCGCGGATACGTGCGACCCGAGCAGGGCTCGAAGGTGCCTGCCATCGCTGGTGCACCGACCGGGACGGTCACGATCACCGCACGGCTGCGCGACTCCGAGCCGGTGGTGGCCGGTAAGGAGCCGTTCCGCGAGGGCGGGGCGCAGCAGGTGTATTCGATCAACACCGGGCAGATCTCGGCGCTCACCCGCACGCCGTTGGCCGGCTCATATGTCCAACTCATCGAGGATCAGCCAGGCGGGCTCGGCGTCATCGCGTTGCCTCGCCTCGATGCCGGCCCGTTCCTGTCCTACGGCATCCAGTGGATCGCGTTCGGCATCATTGCCCCGATCCTGTTGGGCTACTTCATCTACGCCGAGATCCGGGAGCGCCGACGCGAGAAGGCCGCTGCGCCGAAGACGCCCGACGCGCCGCTTACCGTCGAACAGAAGCTCGCCGACCGATACGGCAGGCGGCACTGAGGCCGACGGCGGTCACGGCGGCGGCCTGAACGATGCGCGACAACTGCACAGCCCGCGCGAGATCCGCAACCTCGGGGGCTCGTCCGTCGCCCAGCGTCGGCCTGATCTCCAGTTCGTGCGCATACTGCGTCGGCCCGCCAAGGCGCACACCAAGCGCACCTGCGAAAGCTGCCTCCACCACTCCCGCGTTGGGGCTGGGGTGACGGGCCGCGTCGCGGCGCCAGGCGCGTAACGCTCCGAAAGGTGAACCACCCACGAGTGGCGCGCACACCGCCACCAGGACGCCGGTGACGCGGGCCGCGACGAAACTGGCGGCATCGTCGAATCGCGCTGCCGCCCAACCGAATCGGAGGTAGCGAGGTGACCGGTTGCCGATCATCGCGTCAAGGGTATTGGCGCCGCGATAGACGAGCACCGCCGGCGTCCCTCCGACCGCGGCCCACAACACCGGCGCCACGTGTGCGTCGGAGGTGTTCTCGGCGATGGATTCGAGTGCCGCACGCGCAAGGCCCGCCGAGTCGAGCGCGGCCGGGTCGCGTCCGCATAGTGACGGCAACAGTCGGCGCGCGCCCGCAGTATCACCGGCCGTCAACAGGTCAGCCATCTGGTGGCCGGTGCGGCTTAACGATGTTCCGCCGAGCGCGACGAACGTCGCGGCCGCGGTGGCCGCGGCGGTTGACCCCGGTCCGCGGGTGGCCCGCTCGACGACGATACCGAGCACCGCGAGCGCCCCCAGCAGCGTCCCGACATGCAGCACTCCTGCGCGACGGGAGTCGGCGTAGGTCAACCGTTCCAAAGCCGCTGCGCCGCCGCCGAACAGCGCGACCGGGTGGCCGCGACGCGGATCGGCAAATAGCAGGTCGGCGAGATAGCCGGCCGCGATTGCCGCGACGCGGCCCCGACTCGCTGGCGCAAACACCCCGGGAGCGTCTCACAAGTGGTCTACACGGTTTCATGAGGCTGGGTCCGCCCCGCCGCCCTACCCGGGCCGCCGATTTGCTGAACCCCCGCCGGGTATGGCGTGCTGGATAGCCCGTCGAGAGCGGCAACGTGTACAAGCTTCCGTTGAAGCGCTCGCGCAGCATGCGGGAAAGGGCGCGCCTCGGCAGGCGAATCATTTAGTGGCGGTTGACCCGCTGGTGCTCCTGGAGCCACTGGTACCGCTCGTGGGCCCGTCGAAGGTTCTGCCGGAATCAAGAATCATCTGTGTCGGAATCAAGAATCTCCGCGTTCGCTGCGCCCCCGAAGGCGATGATCACTGGTGAACCGGGCAGCTCCCGGCGACGTATGTCTTCGTGATGGAAACAGTGAGGAGTCCCCGCATGGCCTTCCCGGCGCTCAACCATGTCGCGCTCACCGTGCACGATCTCGGCGTGAGCGGACCCTGGTACCAAACGCTGATCGGTGCCGATCCCGTGCTCGACGAGCACACCGACGCCGGCTTCCGACATCTGGTCTGGGCATTCGACAACGGCACGCTGTTCGGTATCCACCAGCACGACCGCGACATCGAGGGCGGGCAATTCACCGAGTTCCGCGCGGGCCTAGACCATGTCGGGTTCGGCTGCGCCAGCCGCGCCGAACTGCAGGACTGGGTCGACAAGCTCAATGGCCTTGGCATCGAACACGGCGGCATCGTCGATGCGCACTACGGGTCGGGCGTCAGCTTCCGCGATCCCGACGGCAACGCATTGGAGTTCTTCGCTCCGCCGGAGTGATTGGTGGGCGTAACTGTCCGGTCAGTTACCGAGGCGGACGGCCCGCAGATGTGAACTTACTCGCGGTTTCTCGGTACTATCGCCCGATGAGCAACCACCAACTGACGCGTTGGCTGTTGCGTCATTCCTTGTCATGCGGTCTGCGAGGCGCCGGTCTGGGCGCCGCTGCGGTGCTCGGCACCGGGATTTTGCTGATCGCGTCAAGCGCCTACTCGCCCGCCGTGCCGCCGGCCAGCGCCGACGACTGCCCGGACGTCGAGGTGACCTTCGCCCGCGGCACCGACGAACCGGCCGGGCTCGGGCGCGTCGGCCAGGCCCTCGTGGACTCGCTGCGCCAGCAGACCGGCATGAACATCGGTGCGTATGCGGTGAACTACAAGGCAAGCCTCCTCCAGCTGCACACCGACGACGGCTCCAAAGACGCCGTATCGCACATCAAATCCATGGCCGACAAATGCCCGAACACGCCACAGGTGATAGGCGGCTATTCACAGGGCGCGTCGGTGATCGACATCGTCACCGGAGATTCGGTGGGAGGCCTCCTCAGGGGCACCACGCTGCCCGCCCAATACGCGAACAACGTCGCGGCGGTCGTCACCTTCGGCAATGTGGCCGACCGCACCAAACAACCGATAACGACTCAAAGTGCGCTGCTCGGTTCCAGGGCGCTCGATCTGTGCAACCCCATGGACCCGATCTGTCACGAGGGACCCGGTAACGAATGGAGCGGGCACACCGAGGGTTACGTACCCATCTACACCGACCAGGCCGCAAGCTTCGCCGTCGCGCAGCTCGTGGGGATCCAACCTCCCACCACGCCCGGGCCTTATGTGACACTCGCACCGCCCACGGCGGACCAATCCACCATCACTTACCACTGACCCGGCCGATCGGCCGAGTGATATCGGGTCGTGGACGCGACGGCGAACGCTGGTGGGCGCGAACGGTATCGAACCGCCGACCGCTGGTGTGTAAATCCATATCGGAACGCCAGGGCGTATCGCCCCTGTTTGCCTTAGTCTGCGAAACTGCAAGCGGCACAGTGGGTTTCGTCTTAGCCGTATCGTTTCGTATTGGCGGGTATCGCCGCGTCTAGGCCTATTTTCGGCCTAGCAGGGCCGGTTCGTCCGTGTGTTCGACCGAGGATCGCTTTACAGCGACGAGCGATGCTTGCTTCAACCACCGTGGCCAACGGTTAGCCACCGAAAGACTACGACGACCGATGTGGGTCGCGGCTCGGGAAGTCCAGGCTCAGCGGCCGGGGACCTCGGCGGGAAGGGTCTGCTCGCTGACCTGTTCGCCACGGAACGCCTCGCGTGCGGGGGTGCTGGGCGTCAAGCCCTGCCGTTCGGGAGCACCGCGCCGGCATTGATGTCACGATGAGCGTCGTGAATGACCCGGATACCGCGAAGGGCACCCAACTCTGCTCCTACGAGAGCGGAAGCGCGTGATGGCCCCGAGGCTTCTTCATGCTCGACGCGAAGGTGCGGCCGGACAGACCAGCCGCGCCCGGGCGATGCGACGAGAAGCCGCCGTACTGCACCGCGACGTCAACCACGCGCAGGGCCTTGTCGAAAGACTGCTGGATCGACCGTAGGAGCGTACGGAAGATGCGAACGATGCGGTCCGTGGTCGCCGACCGGGTTGGCGAACCGTCGGAGGTCCTGCACCTGCAGACCCGCCCGATTCCGCAGCCCGGTCCGGGCCAGGTCCGGATCCGGGTAACTGCTGCACCTGTCGAGGCCAGCGATCTGCATACCATCCGCGGCAGATACGGATTCACCCCGCAGTTCCCGACCGTGCCCGGAATCGAATCCGTGGGCGTGATCGACGAACTCGGCAGCGGCACAGACGGTTTGACTGTCGGCCAGCGTGTCATCACCATCGCGGTGACCGGCACGTGGCAGGAGTACGTCATCGCCAATGCCGGGCGGGTGTTGGCGGTTCCGGCTGGCATGAGCGATTCCACGGCCGCCCAAATTCTTTCCAATCCGCTGACCGCGGTGATCTTGACCGGTGATGAGCTCGATGTTCGACCGGGTGAATGGCTTCTGCAGACCGCGGCCGGTTCGATCGTGGGCCGGTCGGTCATCCAACTCGGAGCGCACGTCGGGTTCAAGACCCTCAATGTGGTCCGCCGTCGATCCGCTGTCGAGGACATCCTGGCGCTGGGGGGCACCGCGGTGATCTGCACCGAGGATGAGGATCTGCGCGAACGAGTAGCCGACATCGCCGGCCACGACGGCGTATCCAAGGCCATCGACTGTGTCAGCGGTCAGGTGGGTGCCGACGTGTCGCGTGCGCTGGCGCCGCACGGTGAGCTGATCGTCTACGGTGCGCTGTCCACGCACCGCCAGACCGATCCCGACAAACTCACCATCCCCATCTTCGCGCGCTCGCTGATCTACGAGACAAAGACCATCCGGGGGTTCTGGCTATTCCGCTGGTTCACCCAGACTCCGAAGAACCAGATGGCCGTAGCGATTAACCGCACAGTTCAGCTCGCCGACAGCGGCGCGTTGGACGTGCCGCAGGGCCAGCCGATACCCCTCGAAGAGTTCAGCGAAGCAGTCCTTTTGGCCGAAGCGCCCGAACACGGAGGCAAACCGCTACTTGTGTTCGAACCCTAGTTCCCACAACGATTTTCGCGTTGTGAATCGGCAAGTGTCCTGAGCGCATTTGCCGAATCGCTGGCCGGCTCGGGGTGGTAGATGAACACTTGGACGTCGGATTCGGGCACGTTGAGGCGGGTGCGGCGCAGGTAGAGATCACCCACGGCGGGATGTCGCATGTGAAGGAGGCCCGTGCGGTATCCGACATCTGCGCGTGCCCAGAGTTCGCGGAACCGCTCGCTGGCTGCCGACAACTCGTCGATCAGGGCGCGCAAGCGCGGATCCTCCGGATCGCCGCCCGCCGATTCTCGTAAGCCACTCACCGCGACCTCGACTGCCTCGTCCCAGTCGGCGAAGAAATCGCGCGCGGCCGAGGCCAGCAGGCGCCACCGTAAGAAGTTCTCACCGGGCGCGAACCCGGGTGACAACGCGCAGGCAATCGCATTGGCGGCCAACACATCTTGGAATCGGTTGGCCACAATCACGGGCAACGGAATCTGATCGATCAATTGATCGAGGTCGTCCGGCGTGGCCCCCGCATCGGGGCTGCGTGCCGAGTGCAGGCCGGCGAGCCGATGCAGATGCTCCGTGGCTTTGATATCGAGTCGCAGCGCACGGGCGAGCGCATCGAGCACTTGTGGCGACGGATGCTTGTCGCGCCCCTGCTCGAGCCGCAGGTAGTAGTCGACGCTGATGCCGGCGAGCATCGCTAATTCCTCGCGGCGCAATCCCGGCACGCGCCGGCAAGGTCCGGCAGCCAACCCGACATCCTCGGGTTGGACTTGTTCACGGCGCGCGCAGGTAGTCAACCAGCGCGCTGGCCGTCGACGCCATCGCCCGATCGTAAGGCTGTCCCCGCCAATACCAGGATCAACAGGGCTTTCCGACCCAGGTCCAAACAGGAATTCCCATCAGCGGCGATGCGCTTCCCGTGGCGAACGATCAACTCCACCAGCCAAGGAGGACACGATGTCCACGATTCATTTCCACCGCTCGACAACCTCCAGCCCCGAGCAATTCATCGCCGGGCTCACCGACTTCGGGCCGGGCCGTTCAGAGCTGTTCCCGAACAGCGCCAACAGCGAACTGAAGGTGCACCACAAAGGCGTGCATGACGCCGATGTCACCGAAGGCTCGGGTGGCATCTGGGAACGCCTGCATTACGACTGGTCGAATCCCAACCGTGTCAGGCTCACGACCACCGACTCGAACACGTGGACCGGCGAATCGGGCTACGTTTACACCCTCAGCCCGCGTCCGGACGGCACCACCGATGTGGACGTTGTCATTGTCCGCGAGGGCAAGAATCTCAAGGGCCGCGTCCTGGCGGTGGTCCTCGGAACGATCGGCCGGAGTGTGCTGAAGAAAGCGTTCCTACACAGCGTCAAAGCCATCGAGGCACAACCGGCCCCAGCCGCCTCACCTTTGGAGAGGAATTGATATGCGCGCCATCGAGATTGACCAGTTCGGCGACCCCACGCAGGTGATACGCGTTGTCGACATCGAGGAGCCGCCGCCACCGGGTCCGCATGAGGTGCTGGTGAGCGTTGAGCTCTCGCCGCTGAACAAGCACGACCTCCTGGTTGTCGGCGGCGAGCTGGGACGACCACCCCTGCCGCATATACCAGGCGCGGAGGGGGTCGCCCGCGTGCTTGCCACTGGCGCCGAGGTCGATGGACTTCAAGTCGGCGATCTCGTGGTGCTACCCCTGTATGCCGGTGCGTGGCGTGAGCGGCTCGTCGTGCCCGCCGACGGCCTGTTCGCACTGCCGGCCGGCGGCGACATCGAGCAGTACTCGATGCTAGGCAGCAACCCCCCCACGGCAGGGTTGATGCTCAGTGAATGTGCCCCGCTGCAGCCCGGTGACTGGGTGGTTCAGAACGCCGCGAACTCCGGTGTGGGACGGTCATTGATCGCCCTCGCCAAACGTCGAGGACTAAAGACGATCAACCTGGCCCGTGACGAGGCAGCGTTCTCCGAGCTCACAGCGGCCGGGGCCGACGTGGTCCACGTCGATGACCCCGATGCGGTCGGCGATGTTCGAGCAGCGATCGGTGACGCGCGAGTGGCGCTGGCAGTGGACTCCGTGGGTGGTCGAGTGGTGGCGCGACTGCTGGAATTGCTGTCCGACGGTGGATCGTTGGTCAGCTATTCCTGGGCCGCGGGCGAACCGATGTGGGTCGACACGCCGACACTGGTCGCCAAGCACCTCGCAGTCCGCGGATTCTTTGTCGGCGACTTCGACTACCAGCACAAGGTGGTGCCTGTCATTCGTGAGGCGGCACCGCTGGTGGCCGACGGCACCCTCGTTGTCCCCGTGGCCGGCGTGTACCCCCTCGAGCACATCCACGACGCGGTGCAGCATCTCCTTCGCGGCGGCAAGATCCTGCTGAAAGTGGCGGCGCGCTGAACGCGCACAGCGGGCGGCTGAAGACTCGCCACTTTCATTTCGATTCCCGCCTATTGCCCTCGTAGGGTTGTTTCGGGGTCAGTTCGGGTGCCTTAAGACTGGTGGGCGCGGACGGTATCGAACCGCCGACCGCTGGTGTGTAAAACCAGAGCTCTACCACTGAGCTACGCGCCCCTTGCCGGGCAGGCTACCGGTCGATGACCTGCATGAGGAAATCCGTCAGACCGATTGCAGCGCTCTGAGCGCGTCGGTCCACACGACCTGATCACGCGCCTCCCCCGGCTGCTTCATTTCCGCGAACCGGATCACGCCTGAGCGATCAACCACGAAGGTGCCGCGATTGGCGAAGCCGGTCTCGTCGTTGAACACGCCATAGGACTGCGCGACCGCGCCGTGCGGCCAGAAGTCAGACAGCACCGGAAAGGTGAAGCCGCTTTGCGCCGCCCAGACCTTGTGCGTTGGCGGCGGACCCACCGAGATCGACAGCGTCGCCGTGTCGTCGTTCTGGTAGTCCGCCAGGTGGTCGCGGATCTCGTCCAGCTCGCCCTGGCAGATGCCAGTGAACGCCAGCGGGAAGAACACCAGCAGCACGTCCTTGACGGCTCGAAATCTGCTCAGCGTGACGGACTGGCCGTGCTGCTCCTTGAGCGTGAAGTCCGGCGCCTCGGTACCGACTTCCAGCACTAGCTGTGCGCTCTGCTCGTCACGCGAGCGCTCATCGCCGCCCAGCTGCCTTGGACTTCGGCTGCACCAGCCTGCTGGCGATCCAGTCGCCGAGATTGGCCGACGACGTCTGCATCAGGCCCGCAGTCGGCGCCGATTCGGCGATTTCAGCAGGTTGAACATGGCCCGGCTGACCCGTCTTCGGGGTTACCACCCAGATCACGCCGTCGTCGGCCAACGGGGTGATGGCATCCATCAGGTTGTCGACCAGGTCGCCGTCGCCGTCGCGCCACCACATCAGGACCACATCGATGACTTCGTCGGCGTCCTCGTCGAGCAACTCGCCGCCGCACGCCTCTTCGATGTCGGCCCGGATGTCGTCGTCGACGTCCTCGTCCCAGCCCAACTCCTGCACGACCTGATCTTGTTGGATGCCCAGTCTGCGGGCGTAGTTCGGGGCGTCGTCCGCCGCGACCACGGTCGGTCCTCCTTCAGCCAGCTCGGGCGCACGATGCACCCGGTGATGTCTCAAGGCCTATCGTCGCACGCCGAGGCCCGAAGACCGACCACTGGCGGCAGGTTCATCGATATGCGGCGTCGCACAGGTTCAGTGCGGTCGTCTTGGTGTCGTTCAGCTTGGTGATCGCCGCGTTGAATTCGTCGGGTCCGAAATTGCCCGCGATCGCCGCGGCGACCCCCCTTGCTGCGTCGACCCAGGCGGTGAGCGCGTCGCGCAGGTTGGGGCTGAGCGGGTCGGAAACGCTGCGCCCGACCAGATCCGCGCTGTGGTTGAGCGCGTCGACCGCCGGGGGTCCCTTGGCCGCCGCATCGGCGGCGTTCTTATTGAAGGCGTCGACGTAGTTGTTTACTGCGGTGATGGCGTCGACACTCGATGAGCTCAGCGCTTCACACGATGTGTGGACGGCCTGCTTCGTCAACGACGCCTGACGCTCGGATTCGCGGGAGCTCGAACTGGCCGCCGACTCTTGGCTCGAGGCCGAGACCGAGGCCCGATAGACGGGAGCGTCGGCACGGTCGATCTCCGCGCTGCCCTGCGTGACGCTGGTGCAACCGACGATGATCATCGCCACGGCAGCCAGGCCGCCGATCACCAGGGCGACGAACTTCAGCCGCATGCGAGACAGCCCAGCGATAAGCACGGTCTGCAGACGTTACCGGTTTAGCCCGGATTGGACCCTTTGAGTGGGTTCATTCCACTCGGCACCCCCGGCAGTGCAAGTGGGGCACGATGGGACAAAGATGGAGGCAGTTACGCCGATCGCGTAGCACCTGGAACCGCCTAACAAGGAGCGGAAGTTGACCACCGAGTTCGTGCGCCAAGACCTGGCCCAAAACTCCACCACCGCAGCCGAACCCGATCGGGTTCGGGTGATTCGAGAAGGCGTCGCGTCGTATCTGCCCGATATCGATCCGGAAGAGACGGCCGAATGGCTCGAGTCGTTCGACGAGCTCCTGGAGCGCTCGGGCCCGGCGCGAGCGCGCTATTTGATGTTGCGGTTGCTGGAACGCTCCGGCGAACAGCGGGTGGCCATTCCCGCGCTGACATCGACCGACTATGTGAACACCATCCCGACCGAACTCGAGCCGTGGTTTCCCGGCGATGAGGACGTCGAGCGACGCTACCGAGCATGGATCCGGTGGAACGCAGCGATCATGGTGCACCGGGCACAGCGCCCGGGAGTTGGTGTGGGAGGCCACATTTCGACGTATGCGTCGTCGGCGGCGCTGTACGAGGTCGGTTTCAACCACTTCTTCCGCGGCAAGGCGCATCCGGGCGGCGGCGATCAGGTGTACATCCAGGGCCACGCCTCGCCGGGTGTCTACGCGCGCGCATTTCTCGAGGGCCGGCTAACCGCTGACCAGCTCGACGGCTTCCGCCAGGAGCACAGCCACCCCGGCGGCGGGTTGCCGTCGTATCCGCACCCCCGACTGATGCCGGACTTCTGGGAGTTCCCAACGGTGTCGATGGGCCTTGGCCCGATGAACGCGATCTACCAGGCACGGTTCAACCACTACCTGCACGACCGCGGCCTCAAGGACACCTCCGACCAACACGTGTGGGCGTTCCTCGGCGACGGTGAGATGGACGAGCCGGAAAGCCGCGGCCTGATTCAGGTCGCCGCCAATGAGGGCCTGGACAACCTGACCTTCGTGATCAACTGCAACCTGCAGCGCCTCGACGGCCCGGTGCGCGGCAACGGCAAGATCATCCAGGAGCTGGAGTCGTTCTTCCGGGGCGCGGGCTGGAACGTCATCAAGGTGGTGTGGGGTCGCGAGTGGGATGCGTTGCTGCACGCCGACCGCGACGGCGCACTGGTCAACCTGATGAACACCACCCCCGATGGTGATTACCAGACCTACAAGGCCAACGACGGCGCCTACGTCCGCGACCACTTCTTCGGACGTGACCCGCGCACCAAGGCGTTGGTCGAGAAGATGTCGGATTCCGAGATCTGGAACCTCAAGCGCGGCGGGCACGATTACCGCAAGGTGTATGCGGCCTACCGCGCGGCCACCGAGCACAAGGGCCAGCCGACGGTGATCCTGGCCAAGACCATCAAGGGTTACTCGCTGGGCGCCCACTTCCAAGGTCGCAATGCCACGCATCAGATGAAAAAGCTTGCGATAGAAGATCTTAAGTTCTTCCGCGACGCGATCCGCATCCCTGTCAGCGACGAGGAAATCGAGAAGAACCCGTATCTGCCGCCTTACTACCATCCGGGCCCGGAGGCCCCAGAGATCCGCTACATGCTCGAACGGCGCCGTGCGCTTGGCGGTTTCGTGCCGGAGCGCCGCACCAAGTCCAAGGCGCTGACGCTGCCGGGCCGAGACACCTACAAGGCACTGAAAAAGGGTTCGGGTAACCAGGAGGTCGCCACCACCATGGCGACCGTCCGCACGTTCAAGGAACTGTTGCGGGACACCGGAAAAGACGGGATTGGCAAGCGCATCGTGCCGATCATCCCGGACGAGGCCCGCACGTTTGGCATGGACTCATGGTTCCCGAGCCTGAAGATCTACAACCGCAACGGTCAGCTCTACACGAGCGTCGATGCCGAATTGATGTTGGCGTACAAGGAAAGTGAAGTCGGCCAGATCCTGCACGAGGGCATCAACGAGGCCGGCTCGACAGCATCGTTCACCGCGGTCGGCACGTCGTACGCCACGCACAACGAGCCGATGATCCCGGTCTACATCTTCTATTCGATGTTCGGGTTCCAGCGCACCGGCGACGGCTTCTGGGCGGCCGCCGACCAAATGGCCCGCGGCTTCGTCCTCGGCGCTACCGCGGGCCGCACCACGCTGACCGGCGAAGGCCTGCAGCACGCGGACGGGCACTCGCTGCTGCTGGCCGCGACCAACCCGGCGGTGGTGGCCTACGACCCGTCGTTCGCCTACGAGATCGCCTACATCGTGGAGAGCGGCCTGCACCGCATGTACGGCGAAAACCCGGAGAACGTCTACTTCTACATGACCATCTACAACGAGCCCTATGTGCAGCCCGCCGAACCCGAAGGGATCGACGTCGAAGCGCTGCTGCGCGGCATCTACCGCTACCGGCAGGCGCCGGAGAAGCGCACGCACGTTGCGCAGATCCTTGCCTCCGGAGTCGCCATGCCTGAGGCGGTGCGCGCGGCCGACCTGCTGGCCGAGGAATGGGACGTCGCCGCCGATGTCTGGTCGGTGACCAGCTGGGGCGAGCTCAACCGCGACGGTGTGACGATAGAGAAGGAACGGCTGCGCCACCCCGAGCGCCCGCCGGGCACGCCATTCATCACTCAGGCACTGGCCGACGCGGCCGGGCCGGTCGTCGCGGTGTCCGACTGGATGCGTGCGGTGCCCGAGCAGATCAGGCCGTGGGTGCCCGGTACCTACATCACGTTGGGCGCCGACGGCTTCGGATTCTCAGACACCCGCCCCGCGGCGCGGCGGTACTTCAACACCGACGCCGAATCGGTCGTCGTCGGCGTCCTGGAGGGTCTCGCCCGCGACGGCAACATCGACGACTCGGCCGCGGTCGAGGCGGCGCGCAAGTACAAGATCGACGACGTGATGGCCGCCGGCGTCTCATACAAGGACACCGGCAGCGCCTAGTTGGAGGTTTCCTCCAGAACAGTCGCGTAGCCTTTGGTGATGACCGACAATCGGTACATCCCGCCGAAGTCCACGATCGAGGTGCTGGAGACGGTGCCCGACACCGTGCTGCGCCGACTGAAGCAGTACTCGGGCCGGTTGGCGACCGAAGTCGTGCGCGCGATGGAGGAACGGCTGCCGTACTTCGCCGACTTGGAGGCGTCACAGCGCGCAAGCGTGCAACTGGTGGTGCAGGCCGCGGTGGTCAACTTCGTCGAGTGGATGCGCAATCCGCAGAGCAACGTCAGCTACACGGCGCAGGCGTTCGAGGTGGTGCCACAAGACCTTCGGCGACGAATCGCGCTGCGGCAGTCAGTCGAGATGGTCCGCGTCACGATGGAGTACTGCGAGGAAGTGGTGCCTCTGCTGGCTCGCTCCGAGGAGCAGTTGACCGCACTGACGGCCGGAATCCTGCGCTACAGCAGGGATTTGGCGTTCGCCGCCGCTACCGCCTACGCCGACCAAGCCGAGGCGCGCGGCGCGTGGGACACCCGGATGGAGGCCAACATCGTCGACGCCGTCGTCCGCGGGGACACCGGCCCCGAGCTGCAGTCACAGGCCGCGGCGCTGAACTGGGATGCCACCGCGCCCGCGACCGTGATCGTCGGGCTGCCGCACCCCGACCGAGTGGACCTGACAAGCGATGACGTCCACGACGTCGTCAGCCGCAACGGGCGTGCCGCCCTGTCCGACGTGCACGGCACCTGGCTGCTGGCCATCGTGTCGGGCCCGCTCGGTCCGACCGACCGCTTCCTCGCCGAACTGTTGGACGTCTTCGCGGAGGGACCGGTGGTGATCGGGCCCACGGCACCGACGCTGGGAGCGGCACACGTCAGTGCGACCGAGGCGATCGCCGGAATGAACGCCGTCGCCGGCTGGAGCGGGGCGCCGCGGCCGGTGTCAGCGCGCGAGTTGCTGCCCGAACGGGCTCTGCTCGGCGACGCGACCGCAGTCGCCGCCTTGGAAGCCGAAGTGATGCGCCCGCTGGCCGATGCCGGTCCTGCGTTGTCCGAAACACTGGACGCTTACTTGGACTCGGGCGGCGCGATCGAGGCGTGCGCGCGCAAATTGTTCGTTCATCCAAATACCGTCCGCTACCGGCTCAAACGTATCGCCGACTTCACCGGCCGCGATCCCACCGTTCCGCGCGATGCGTACGTGCTGCGCGTCGCCTCGACGGTCGGACGGCTGGGACGCCAGCCGTATCACCCCGTCACGCCAAATGCCTCGTCGAGGGCAGTGTCGGCCGACTTTCCGCGGCCGCAGGTGACCCATCGCGCCGGGTAACAGGTTTGCGGGATGTTGCGGAGCGGTATCGATGGAGTCGCATCACATGCCGTTTTGTGGAGATCCTACAAAAACATAAGACGAGGTTCATAATCTCTTACACCGCGCAAAGTCGTCTTCACAGTGTTCTCTTAAAGACGTGCTTGCATTGCTTGCGCCCGGACAGGGCTCCCAGACTCCCGGCATGCTCGCCGCGTGGCTTGAGCTGCCCGGCGCTGCCGAGCGTCTCGCCGCGTGGTCGCAGATCAGCGGCCTGGACCTGGCTCGCCTGGGCACCACCGCCACGGCCGAGGAGATCACCGACACCGCCGTGACCCAGCCGCTTGTGGTCGCCGCGACCCTGCTGGCCCACGAGGAACTGACCCGACGCGGGCTGCTCAGCGGTAAAGACGCCAGCGAGATCACGGTGGCCGGCCATTCGGTCGGTGAGATCGCCGCCTACGCAATCGCCGGCGTCATCTCCGCCGACGACGCCGTCAAGCTGGCCGCCACCCGCGGTTCGGAGATGGCCAAGGCCTGCGCGCTGGAGCCGACAGGGATGTCCGCGGTGCTCGGCGGCGACGAGGCCGAGGTGCTGGCCCGTCTCGAGGCCCTGGACCTCGTTCCGGCCAACCGCAACGCGGCCGGGCAGATCGTGGCCGCCGGAGCGCTGTCCGCACTGGACAAGCTCGCCGAGGATCCGCCTGCCAAGGCCCGGGTCCGCCAGCTGGCCACCGCGGGCGCATTCCACACGCAGTACATGGCCTCGGCCACCGACGGATACGCCAGGGCGGCCGCGGGTGTAACGACCTCCGAGCCCACCGCGAAACTCCTGTCGAACGCGGACGGTCAGCCCGTCGCCTCGGCAGCGGACGCCATGGCCAAGTTGGTGGCGCAGCTGACACGCCCGGTGCGGTGGGACTTGTGCACCGAGTACCTGCGCCGCGGCGCGGAGGGCCGGGTGGCGGCGATCGTCGAGTTCCCGCCAGCGGGCACCCTGGCAGGCATCGCCAAACGTGAACTTCGGGGGGTGCCGACGCACGCCGTCAAGTCCCCCGCTGATCTGGACGGGCTAGCTGAGCTCTAACCAGTACAACGAAATAAAGATCGTCAATTTCAAGCAGTATCAACCCATTTAGTTAGAAGGAGCCATTGTGGCCACCACCCAGGAAGAAATCATCGCCGGCATCGCCGAGATCATCGAAGAGGTAACCGGCATCGAGCCGTCCGAGGTGACCCCTGAGAAGTCGTTCGTCGACGACCTGGACATCGACTCGCTGTCGATGGTCGAGATCGCCGTGCAGACCGAGGACAAGTACGGCGTGAAGATCCCCGACGAGGACCTCGCCGGCCTGCGCACCGTCGGTGACGTCGTCGCCTACATCCAGAAGCTCGAGGAAGAGAACCCCGAGGCCGCCGCGGCCATTCGGGCGCAGATCGCGGAGACCAAGTGACCAAGCCTTCCACTGCTAACGGCGGGTTCCCCAGTGTTGTAGTGACCGCCGTCGCGGCAACGACTTCGATCTCTGGGGACATCGAGAGCACGTGGAAGGGCTTGCTGGCCGGTGAGAGCGGCATCCACGTTCTCGAGGACGATTTCGTCACCAAGTGGGATCTGCCGGTCCGCATCGGCGGCCACCTCAAGGATCCCGTCGACGACCACATGGGCCGGCTGGACATGCGACGGATGTCGTATGTCCAGCGCATGGCCAAGCTGCTGTCCGGCCAGCTGTGGGAGACCGCGGGTACCCCCGAGGTCGACCCCGACCGCTTCGCGGTGGTGATCGGCACGGGTCTTGGTGGCGGCGAGAAGATCGTCGAGACCTATGACGCGATGAACGAAGGCGGGCCCCGCAAGGTGTCCCCGCTGGCCGTTCAGATGATCATGCCCAACGGGGCGGCAGCGGTGGTGGGCCTCCAGCTGGGGGCCCGCGCCGGCGTCATCACTCCGGTGTCGGCCTGCTCGTCGGGTTCGGAGGCCATCGCCCACGCGTGGCGTCAGATCGTCATGGGTGACGCGGACTTCGCCGTCGTCGGTGGTGTCGAGGGCGGCATCGAGGCGCTGCCGATTGCGACGTTCTCGATGATGCGTGCCATGTCGACCCGAAACGACGACCCCGAGGGCGCTTCCCGTCCGTTCGACAAGAATCGCGACGGGTTCGTGTTCGGCGAGGCCGGCGCGATGATGATCATCGAGACCGAGGAGCACGCCAAGGCTCGCGGCGCCAAGCCGCTGGCCCGACTCCTGGGTGCGGGCATCACGTCCGACGCGTTCCACATGGTGGCTCCCGCCGCCGACGGCGTGCGGGCAGGTCACGCAATGAAGCGTGCGATGGAAACGGCGGGGTTGGATCCGAAGGACATCAGCCACGTCAACGCCCACGCCACTGCCACCCCGATCGGTGACACTGCCGAGGCGAACGCCCTCCGGGTCGCCGGTGTGGAGCACGCCGCGGTGTACGCGCCGAAGTCGGCGCTCGGCCACTCCATTGGTGCGGTGGGCGCGCTCGAGTCGGTGCTGACGGTGCTTGCGCTGCGCGACGGTGTCATTCCGCCGACGCTGAACTACGAGACGCCCGATCCCGAGATCGATCTCGATGTCGTTGCGGGCGAACCTCGTTATGGCGAATACCAGTACGCCATCAACAACTCGTTCGGCTTCGGTGGGCACAATGTCGCCCTGGCGTTTGGCCGTTACTAGGCGAGAGGAACGTTCGGGACAGTAATGGGAGGACGAACTCAGCTTTCGACGGGGAACGGTTTCCCCAATGTCGTCGTCACTGGCATGGCCATGACGACGGCATTGGCGACCGATGCCGAAAGCACTTGGCAGAAGCTACTCGACGGGCAAAGCGGTATCCGCAAGCTCGAGGATCCGTTTGTCGAGCAGTACAACCTTCCGGTCCGGATCGGTGGCCACCTTCTCGAGGACTTCGACAGCGAGCTCAGCCGTGTCGAGCTGCGCCGGTTGTCGTACCTGCAGAAGATGTCCACCGTCCTCGGACGGCGGGCATGGGAGAACGCGGGCACTCCCGAGGTGGACAGCCGTCGCTTGATGGTCTCCATCGGGACCGGCCTCGGCTCGGCCGAGGAATTGGTCTTCGCGTATGACGATATGCGCGCGAAGGGCATGCGGGCCGTGTCCCCGTTGGCAGTACAGAAGTACATGCCGAATTCGCCTGCGGCCGCCGTCGGTCTCGAGCGGGCAGCCAAAGCCGGTGTCATCACGCCGGTTTCGGCCTGTGCATCTGGTTCCGAGGGCATCGCCCACGCGTGGCAGCAGATCGTGCTCGGCGAAGCCGACATCGCGATCTGCGGTGGGGTGGAATCGAAGATCGAAGCAGTGCCGATCGCTGGCTTCGCCCAGATGCGAATCGTGTTGTCCACCACAAACGATGACCCGGCAGGCGCGTGCCGGCCATTCGACAAGGACCGCAACGGGTTCGTGTTCGGCGAGGGTGGTGCGCTGCTGGTCATCGAGACCGAGGAGCACGCCAAGGCGCGCGGCGCGAACATCCTGGCGCGCCTGATGGGTGCCAGCGTCACATCGGACGGCTACCACATGGTGGCGCCCGACCCCAATGGTGAGCAGGCCGGGCACGCGATGTCGCGCGCCATCCAGCTCGCGGGCCTAAAGCCCACTGACATCGACCACGTCAACGCACACGCGACCGGAACCTCGGTCGGCGACGTGGCCGAATCACATGCGATCAACAGGGCGATGGGCGGCCACAAGCCTGCCGTGTACGCACCGAAGTCGGCGCTCGGCCATTCGGTCGGCGCGGTCGGCGCTGTCGAGTCCATCCTGACCGTTTTGGCGTTGAAGAACGGGGTCATCCCGCCGACGCTGAACCTGAAGAATCTCGACCCGGAGATCGACTTGGACGTCGTGCATGGCGGTCCTCGACCCGGCAATTACCAATACGCAGTGAACAATTCGTTTGGATTCGGTGGGCACAACGTCGCGCTCGCCTTCGGAAAGTACTGACACACCAGATTTCTAGAGGGCATCAAGCCGACATCCGATGCGCTACAGGAGGTTTCAATGACCATCATGGCCCCCGAGGCTGTCGGCGAATCGCTTGATCCACGCGATCCGCTGTTGCGCCTGAGCACGTTCTTCGACGACGGTAGCGTTGAGCTGCTGCACGAGCGTGACCGCTCGGGCGTGCTGGCCGCGGCCGGCACCGTCAACGGCGTGCGCACCATCGCGTTCTGCACCGACGGCACCGTCATGGGCGGTGCCATGGGTGTTGAGGGCTGCGCGCACATCGTCAACGCCTACGACACCGCGATCGAGGAGCAGAGCCCCATCGTGGGCATTTGGCACTCCGGTGGTGCGCGGCTGGCCGAAGGCGTGAAGGCGCTGCACGCGGTCGGTTTGGTCTTCGAGGCCATGATCCGTGCGTCCGGTTACGTCCCGCAGATCTCGGTGGTGGTCGGTTTCGCGGCCGGAGGCGCTGCCTACGGCCCCGCCCTGACTGACGTCGTGGTGATGGCACCGGAGGGCCGGGTGTTCGTCACCGGACCCGACATCGTGCGCAGTGTCACCGGCGAGGACGTCGACATGGCGTCGCTCGGCGGACCCGACACCCACCACAAGAAGTCCGGCGTTTGCCACATCGTCGCCGACAACGAGCTCGACGCGTACGAGCGCGGCCGCCGTCTGGTTGGATTGTTCTGCCAGCAAGGTCATTTCGACCGCAGCAAGGCCGAGTCGGGCGACACCGACCTGCATGCACTGCTGCCGGATTCGGCGCGGCGCGCCTACGACGTGCACCCGCTGGTCGAGGCGCTCCTCGACGACGACGCGCCGTTCGAAGAGTTTCAGGCCAAGTGGGCGCCGTCGATCGTCGTCGGACTCGGTCGTCTGTCCGGTCGCTCCGTCGGCGTCATCGCCAACAACCCGCTGCGGCTCGGCGGCTGCCTGAATTCCGAAAGTGCCGAGAAGGCAGCACGTTTCGTGCGGTTGTGCGACGCGTTCGGGATTCCGCTGGTCGTCATCGTCGACGTGCCGGGCTACCTGCCCGGTGTGGACCAGGAGTGGGGCGGCGTGGTGCGCCGCGGCGCGAAGCTGCTGCACGCGTTCGGCGAGTGCACCGTACCGCGGGTCACGCTGGTCACCCGCAAGATCTACGGCGGTGCCTACATCGCGATGAACTCACGGTCGCTCAACGCCACCAAGGTGTTCGCGTGGCCCGACGCCGAGGTCGCCGTGATGGGCGCCAAGGCTGCGGTCGGCATCCTGCACAAGAAGAAGCTCGCCGCCGCCTCGGACGACGAGCGCGAGGCTCTGCATGAACAGCTGGCGGCCGAGCACGAAAAGATCGCCGGTGGTGTGGATTCCGCGATCGAGATCGGTGTCGTCGACGAGAAGATCGACCCGGCCCACACCCGCAGCAAGCTGACCCAGGCACTGGCCGAGGCCCCGCAGCGCCGCGGCCGGCACAAGAACATCCCGCTGTAGTCGCTACGGCGAGCAGACGCACGATCGCACGAATTCCGTTGGAATCGTGCGATTGTGCGTCTCGTCACCACATCAGAGACGCTGGGCGCGCAGCCAGCCGTCGATGCGTTGCGCCACCGCTTCCCAGTCCGGTTCGAGCATCATGTCATGTCCCATACCCGGGAAGATTTCGGCTTCGGTGCCGTACGCACGTGCCGTGGCATGCACCTCTTCCTGAGTGAAGCAACCGTCGCATTCGCCACCCAAAACCAGTAGCGGGGTGGTGATCCGTTGCGGCTTGGGCAGATTGAGCAACGTGTCGAAAGTAATTCCGCCCGTAAATTCCTCCGTGAGCCGAGCGGTGTAGCAGACGACATCGGCCTCAGGCGTTTCCGCAGAGAAAAAATATCGGCGCGAACGCTCGGGCGTGTTGAACCCGTGTAACGACCTGGTCGTAGCAGCGGTTCTCAGGGAAACCCAAGGGTGCCGTTTCATCTCACGAGCGAAGAAACCGCGTGCACCACTTGGCGGCGCGGACGCCAGCAGCACGCCGGCTGGTGCATCGTGGGACTCGAGGTACTTCTGAACCACAAGGCCACCCAGGGAGTGCCCAATCACAACGGGCCGTTCGGGAAGATCGTCGGCAACAGTGCAGACATCGGTCACGAAATCCGCCGTCCGGCAGAACTGCATGCGCTTGACGGCCGGGCTATTTCCATGGCCGCGAACGCTCAGGGCCAGTGCGCGATACCCCCTGTCGGCGAAGAACCCAAGAAAGTACTCGTCCCAACACCACGCGCCGTGCCATGCGCCATGGATGAATAAGAGCGGGACCGGGTGCGCCTCGCTGACCGCGCCCTTATCGATTACTTCGAGCATGCGATCAGATTCGCAAGCGTGTCTGGGAACCGAACGAGTAGTTGGATACTCGATTTCGGGGAATGATCGCGACATGGATAGCGATCTGCGCCGCTGGCGTCAGCACCTGGCCAATGAACGCGCCGAAGCGGGCGTGTACCGGCATCTGGCGCAGCGCCGGACCGGCGAGGAACGCGACATCTTGCTGACGCTGGCCGACGCCGAGCGGCGCCATGAACAGCATTGGCTGAACCTGCTCGGCGACCAGGTAGGCAAGCCGCGGCGCGCCGACATGCGCACCCGCATGCTCAGCTTCCTCGCACGACACTTCGGGTCGGTATTCGTGTTGGCGCTCGCGCAGCGGGCAGAAGCCCGCTCTGCCTACGACACCGACGTCGACGCCACGCCCACGATGGCCGCCGATGAGCGCATCCACCTGGAGGTCGTCCGCGCACTGGCCACCCGTGGCCGTAATCAGTTGTCGGGCAGTTTCCGCGCAGCGGTTTTCGGTGCGAACGACGGATTGGTCAGCAACCTTGCGCTCGTCCTCGGCATCAGCGCGACTGGCGTCACCAACCACACGGTGCTGGCCACCGGCCTTGCCGGCCTACTCGCAGGCGCACTGTCGATGGGTGCGGGCGAGTACGTGTCGGTCAATTCACAGCGCGAACTACTGGAGGCATCCACGCCGAGCCCAGAGGCCGGCGACGCGTTACCGCAATTGGACGTCAACGCCAACGAGCTGTCGCTGGTCTACCGAGCCCGCGGCATGAGCGCTGACGAGGCGACCGGTCACGCGGCGAAGGTGCTGAGCAACCTTGCGACAAGCGGCAGCCCAAGCCGACTCGGCCGGCTTGAACCCGACGGGCATGAGACTGTCGGCACGGGTGTTCGCGCGGCGGTGTCGAGCTTCAGTTTCTTCGCCTCAGGTGCGCTGATTCCTGTGCTGCCCTATCTCGTCGGGTTGCAGGGCACCGTCGCGATCGTGGTCGCCGCCGCCCTGGTCGGAATCGCTTTGCTTGCAACGGGAATCGTCGTCGGGCTGCTCTCAGGTGGACCGCCCGTGCGTCGCGCCCTGCGACAGCTGATGATCGGCTACGGCGCCGCCACTGTCACCTACCTGCTCGGGTTGCTGTTCGAGACCGGCGCGCGGTAGCCGAACGTCGCCGGGTTCGGCTGCATTGCGTCGGTCGATGAACCGCCGGTCACCAGGTACAGGCCCACGACCACCGCCAACGACAATAGGCTCAGCAGCAGCTGCGACCGGAGTTTGTCGTCCAGATACATCTGCACCAGGATCGCCAGCATCGCGATAGTCGTCAGGATCGACAGCACCGGGAACAGCCACATCTTCAGTCGCAACTCGGCGTCGGGGTCGCGGTAGCGCAGCACGATCTGCGAGATCGCGATCAGGATGTAGACGAACAAGATGATCGCGCCGCTGGAGTTGAGCAGGAACGCGAAGATCGTGTCCTCGGCGAACGCGGCGGCGATCACACACAGGAATCCGACGATCGACGAGAACAGGATCGCGTTCGCCGGCACGCCCCGCCGGGTCAACCGGACCAGCCGTTGCGGGGCTTCGTGGCGGGCCGCGAGCACGAACAACATGCGAGAAGCCGTATACATCCCCGAATTCAGGCAGCTCAGCACGGCGGTCAGCACCACAGCGTTCATGATGTGGTCGGCATACGGGATGCCCATCTTCGTGAACGCCGCGACGAACGGCGAACCGGCCAGCTCTTTGTCGTTCCACGGCACGATCGTCACGACGAGGAACACCGAAAGAACGTAGAAGACCAGGATTCGCATGATCACCGAGTTGGCCGCCCTCGCCACGGCCGTCTCCGGATCAGAGGACTCCGCTGCGGCGATCGTCGCGATCTCCGGGCCGACCATCGACAAGATCACCGTCACTATGCCGACCGTGATCACTCCTGCACCCATCGGCATGAACCCGCCGTGGCTCGTCAGGTTCGAGAAGTCCATCGACTTGTCGGGCCACAGGCCGAAAACGAAGCAGGCACCGATCGCGATGAAAGCCAGGATTGCGGCCACCTTGATGCCGGCGAACCAGAACTCGAACTCGCCGTAGGACTTCACCGAGAACAGATTGGTCGCCGTCATCAACACCATGAAGATCAGCGCACACAGCCACAGCGGGACGTCAATCCAGAACTGCACGATCTTCGCACCGGCTATCGCCTCGAAGCCGACGACGATCACCCAGAAGTACCAGTACAACCAACCGACCGAGAAACCCGCCCAGTGCCCGAGCGCGTCACGCGAATAGCGTCACGCGAATAGTCTGCGAACGATCCGGTCGAGGGGTGGGCCACCGCCATCTCGGCCAACATCCGCATGACCATGATGATCAGCACCCCGGACAGCGCATAGGTCAGGAAGGCGCCTGGCCCGGTGTCGCCCATCACCACTCCGGAGCCGACGAACAGCCCCGCCCCGATGACGCCGCCGATGGCGATCATCCTCAGTTGGCGCTGACTGAGGGCTTTCTTCAGTGTTGGGGCAGCCGCCGTTGCGGCTTCCGTCATTCGTTCCATGGACAATCGAGTGCCCATTCAACAACGTGGTTAAGCGTGCTGTGTCAGCAATTCCTCGGCCGCGGCAGCCGCTCGGGCACGGTCCGACGCCACCAGCCCAATGCGGGTCCGGCGATCCAGAATGTCGTCGACGGTCATCGCACCTTCGTGGGTGACCGCGTACTCGAACTCCGCTCGGGTGACGTCGATGCCCTCGGCCACCGGCTCCGTCGGCCTCTCACAGCCCGCCGACGCGATCACGTTGGGCGCCTCGGCACCGTAGCGGGCGACCAGCGACCCCGGCAGATCTGCTGAAGATCGCAGCGTCGCAACGGGATTCGACGGTGCGCCGACCAACGGCAAATTCCGGGTGCGGCACGGGGTTGCAGGCAGCCCCCGCAGCGCGACGGCGCGATCGAGAACATCCTCGGCCATGTACCGGTACTCGGTCAGCTTGCCGCCGATCACACTGATCACGCCGGAGGGCGACTCGACCACCGCGTGGTCCCGCGAGACGTCGGCCGTGCGGCCTTGTCCTGTGTCGATCAGCGGCCGTAGCCCTGCATAGGAGCCGACCACGTCATCCGGACCGAGCGCGACATCCAGTGCGGTGTTGACGGTCTCGAGCAGGAAGCTGACCTCCTCCGACGTCGGCTCGGGGACATCGGGAATCGGGCCTGGCGCATCCTCGTCGGTCAGCCCGAGGTACACCCGGCCCAGCTGTTCGGGCATCGCGAACACGAACCGGTTGATCTCCCCGGGTATCGGAATAGTCAGCGCGGCAACGGGATTGCCGAACGATTTGGCATCGAACACCAAATGAGTTCCGCGACTGGGCCGCACCCGGATAGAGCTGTCCACCTCCCCCGCCCACACGCCGCTGGCATTGATGACGGCGCGTGCGGTGACCTGCAACGACTCGCCTGAGCGCGTATCGGTCAGCGTCACCGAGGTGCCTGTTGCATTCGACGCCGCGACGCGGGTCAGGATGCGGGCACCGTGCTGCGCCGCCGTGCGCGCCACCGCGGTGACCAGTCGCGCATCGTCGATGAGCTGCCCGTCATAGGCCAGCAAGCCGCCCCTCAAACCGTCACGGCGCACGGTGGGCGCCATCTCGATCGCCCGCGCCGCGCTGATACACCGAGAGCGCGGCAACGTCGAGGACGGGGTACCCGCCAGCTTGCGCAGGCCGTCGCCGGCCGCGAATCCGAAGCGCACCAAAGCTCTTGACGCCGTGTTCGTTTCGGGCAGCAGCGGCACCAGCTGCGGCATGGCCTTGACGAGATGAGGAGCGTTGCGCGTCATCAGGATTCCGCGTTCGACCGCGCTGCGGCGCGCGATCCCGACATTGCCTGTCGCCAGGTAACGCAACCCTCCGTGCACCAACTTCGAGCTCCACCGGCTGGTGCCGAATGCGAGGTCGTGCTTTTCGACAAGAGCAATGCGCAGCCCGCGGGTCGCCGCGTCCAGGGCGATGCCGGTGCCGGTGATGCCGCCACCGATCACGATGACGTCGAGGGATTCGCCGTCAGCAATGGCCGCCAGCTCACTGGCGCGCCGGGTCTCGTTGAGGGCTGTCGATGACGTCACGGCGTGAGGTATCCGTTCAGGCAATGTGCTAGCTCGATGTCGAGCGCGTCGGCGTCGAGAATCGGCGCGACGATAGCGCCGGACTGAATCGTCGACCTGGCGATCAGCAGGCACATCGCCGCGAGCTGCCGAGGCTCTCCGGGGCGCACGCTGCCCCCCTCCTGTGCGAGCTTGATATCGGCGGCCAGCGTGTCAATGAGGATCTGCTGGCTGGTGCCCAGTCGCTCGGTGAGGTAGACCATCGTCAATTCGGGGGCGTTGCGCATGATGGCCATGACCACCTCGTCCTTGCGCAGGCGGTCGGCCACTTCGCCGATCCGGTGGACCACCGCGCTGCGGCCGACGCCCCGGCTCGGCACGGAGTCCAGCGAGGCGACGATGTGGGTGGTGAGCAAGGCCGCCAGCACCGACTTGATGTCAGGCCAACGTCGATAGACGGTCGGCCTGCTCACGCGCGCCCGGCGGGCGATCTCGGCGAGCGTCACTCGATCGACACCGTAGGCCACCACGCAATAGGCCGCTGCCTTCAGGATGCGGTCGCCGGTGGTTGACGAGGAGTCGTTACTGATTGACACCATGTGTAATACTGTAACGCATGACGCGTCCGAATGGCCAGCAGGCCGCACTTCTGCCTCCTATGAAGTGGAACGCATGGGGCGACCCGGCGGGGGCAAAACCGCTATCTGAAGGCATCCGCTCGCTGCTCAAGCAGGCGGTTGGACTCGAGGACGCGACCACGGCGGAACTCGAAGCCGAGCAGGTGCGGTTGCGCCCGTCGGCGCTGTCGCAGGCCGATCGCGACGCGCTCGGCGCGATCGTCGGCGCCGACTACTGCGGCGTCGATGACCATGCCCGGCTGCTGCGGGCGGGCGGCAAGTCGACGCTGGATCTGTTGCGCCGCAAGGATTCTGGGGTGCAGGATGCGCCGGATGCCGTGCTGTTGCCCGGCAGCGAAGGAGAAGTGGCCGAGATCCTCCAATTTTGCGCGGACCGCAGCATCGCGATCGTTCCGTTTGGCGGGGGCACCAGCGTGGTCGGCGGCCTCGACCCGATCCGCGGCGACTTCAAGGCGGTGATTTCGCTCGACCTCCGGCGACTCGACCAGCTGCATTCGCTCGACGAGGTGTCGGGCGAAGCCGAACTCGGTGCCGGGCTCACCGGCCCGGACGCCGAGCGACTACTGGGCGAGCGTGGCTACTCGCTGGGGCATTTCCCGCAGAGCTTTCAATTCGCGACCATCGGCGGGTTCGCCGCGACGCGATCCTCGGGACAGGACTCTGCGGGCTACGGCCGCTTCAACGACATGGTCCGCGGCCTTTGCACGGTGACACCCGCCGGCGTGCTCGACCTCGGCCGGGCGCCGGAGTCGGCCGCGGGGCCCGACCTTCGGCAGCTGATGATCGGCTCGGAGGGCGTGTTCGGCATCATCACCCGCGTGCGCGTTCGGGTACATCCGGTGCCCGAGACCACCCGCTACGAGGCATGGTCGTTCCCGGACTTTGCGACCGGCGCCGACGCGCTACGTGCCGTCGTCCAAACGGGGACAGGGCCGACCGTGATCCGGTTGTCCGACGAAGCCGAGACCGGAGTCAACCTTGCGACCACCGACAGCATTGGCGAAGACAAGATCACCGGCGGCTGCCTGGCCATCACCGTGTTCGAAGGTACTGAGGCGCACGCCAATAGCCGCCACGCCGAAACCCGCGCGCTGATGGAGGCCCACGGCGGCACGTCGCTGGGGGAGGCGCCGGCGCGGGCGTGGGAGCACGGTCGGTTCAGCGCCCCCTATCTGCGTGACTCGCTGCTGTCGGCCGGCGCGTTGTGCGAGACGCTGGAAACCGCGACCAGTTGGTCCAACCTGCCCGCACTCAAGGCCGCTGTCACCGGGGCGCTGACGACCTCACTGGCCGAATCGGGCACGCCTGCGCTCGTGCTGTGCCACATTTCGCATGTGTATCCGACTGGCGCGTCGCTGTACTTCACCGTCGTCGCGGGCCAACGCGGCAATCCGATCGAGCAGTGGCGCAACGCCAAGGCCGCGGCGTCGGACGCGATGATGCGCACCGGTGCAACGATCACCCATCACCATGCCGTCGGCGCCGACCACCGACCGTGGATGCGCGACGAGATCGGCGACCTGGGCGTCGCGGTGCTGCGGGCCGTCAAGGCCACGCTCGATCCGACCGGAATCCTCAACCCCGGCAAGCTCATTCCGTGACCCAACGCGAGATCGGCCGCGTCACCGTTCTGACAAATCCGATGTCGGGCCACGGCAACGCGAAGCACGCGGCCGAGCGGGCGATCGCGCGTTTTCAGCAGCGCGGCGTCGACGCGTGCGAAATCGTCGGCAGGTATGCGGAGCACGCGCGCCAACTTCTCGACGAGGCACTGGCACACGGCACCGACGCACTGGTGGTGTGCGGCGGTGACGGTGTCATCTCGTTGGCGTTGCAGTCAATTGCGCTCGGCGATATCCCTCTCGGCATCATCCCCGCGGGCACCGGCAACGACCATGCACGCGAATATAGGCTTCCCAGAAGCGATCCCGAGGCCGCCGCAGACATCGTCGCCGACGGCTGGACGGAGTCCGTCGACCTCGGGCGCATCGACAATCACGCCGGGGTGCGGAAGTGGTTCGGCACGATCATGGCCGCCGGTTTCGACTCGCTGGTCAGCGACCGCACCAATCGGATGCGGTGGCCGCACGGCCGGATGCGCTACAACCTGGCGATGATCGCCGAGATCTCGCAGCTGCGGCCGCTGCCGTTCCGGCTCGCGTTCGACGACGGCAAGACGATCGTGGCCGACCTGACCCTGGCCGCGTTCGGCAACACCAAGAGCTACGGCGGCGGCATGCAGATCTGTCCGGGCGCCGACCATTCCGACGGCCAACTCGACATCACCATGGTCCACGCGACATCGCGGACACGGCTAATTCGCTTGTTCCCCACCGTTTTCAAGGGCACGCACATCGAGCTCGACGCCGTCACCACCGAGCGCGCGGGGTCGGTCAGCGTGGACTCCCCCGGCATCAACGCCTACGCCGACGGCGAGTACGTGTGTCCGCTTCCGGTCGACGTGTCAGTAGTGCCGAGCGCCTTGAAGATTTTGGTGCCCAAGCCAGCACGCTGACTTCCGCGAGGTTGCAGTTGTTGCGAGAAAGATCGAGTGGGCTACGCATTAACTGCAGTTTCGCGGAAATCGGCAGAAAGAGCCCCAGCCCGCAGCCACTTGCCGATCAGGACATCTGTATACGGACGACGTCAGTTAGGGCCCTAAGCGGCTATCCGACTCCGCGGCTGAGCCAGCTGACCTCCGCGCCATCCCCGCCGTCGCGATAGGGCTCCAGCGCCTCGTCCCACGCGGTGCCGAGCACCGTATCGAGTTCGGCCGCGAGCACATCGGCCCCCGACGACATCAGGGTGCGCAACCGCATTTCGCCGACCATCACGTCGCCGTTGGCGCTCATCGCGCCGCTCCACAGACCCAGCTGCGGGGTGTGGCACCAGCGGTGCCCGTCGACGCCCGCACTCGGATCCTCGGTCACCTCGAACCGCAGCACCGACCACGAGCGCAGCGCGTTGGCGAGCTGCGCCCCGGTGCCCACCGGCCCGATCCAGTTGGTGACCGCGCGCAGCTGTCCGGGCATGGCCGGTTGCGGCGTCCACTTGAGGTTCGCCCTTGCTTGAAGGGTCGACGATAACGCCCACTCGACGTGCGGGCACACCGCCGCAGGTGAGGCATGGATGTACACCACACCTGTCGCCGCGTCGGCGAATTGGTTCGCTGCACGCATCTGCTGCTCCTTCGGTTCCGCGAGGGACGTCTTCCCCAACGACCTGGCAGAACCGAATGACTAAGAGCTAGCACTGTGTCGTGCGTGTCTATTGTGCCTTGTGAGGCCCTTGTTGCGCTAGTGTGCCCCGAATTCTCTCAGCACTTCGTCAGAGATCGCTGGCCAGCAGCGGTAAGCCCAGTCCCCGAAGTTGCGGTCGGTCAGCGCGACAAGCGCCAGGTCCGCGTCCGGATCGACCCACAAAAACGTCCCTGACTGGCCGAAATGGCCGTACGTCCGGCCTGAATTGGACGATCCGGTCCAATGCGGCGACTTGGCGTCCCGGATTTCGAAGCCCAGCCCCCAATCATTCGGCCGCTGCGACCCGAACCCGGGCAAAACCCCAGCCAGCCCAGGAAACTGCACGTCAATGGCCTGGGCGTGCATCTGGCGAGAAACCGTCTTGGGCCGGAGCAGGTCGACTGCGAAGGCCGCCAGGTCCGCAACCGTGGACGTCGCCCCGAATCCGGCGCCTTCCGCGCCGCCATCCAGCGTGGAATCGGTCATGCCAAGCGGTTCGAAGACCGCCTCGGCCAGGTACTGGCCAAACTCGATGCCCGACGCCTGCTGGACCGTCTCGGCGAGCACCCGAAACCCGTAATTGGAGTAGACGCGACGCTGGCCCGGCTTGGCAATCAATTCCGGCGAGTTCATCGCGTAGCCGGTCGCGTGTGCGAGCAGGTGCCTGACCGTGGAGCCCGCCGGGCCGGCTTCGGTGTCGAGTTCGACGACACCCTCTTCGATCGCGATCTGCGCGGCGCGAGCGACGAGTGGTTTGGTGACCGACGCCAACGCGAATCGTTGCTTCGGGTCGCCGTATTGCGCGATCACTCCGGACGGAGCGACCACCGCGGCCGCGGCGGAGTTGACGGGCCAGCCGGCGATGGCGTCGAGCGCAGGCACCCGCAGCAGCCTAGTCGGACTACTTTCGGGCGACGTAGTAGAAGTTGATCGGGTCCGAATCGATCTCGTGCACGGCAACGTCGCGGAAGCCCGCATCGGCCAGCATCGTCGTGGCGAGCTGGCGTCCCCAAACGGTGCCGAGCCCGTCGCCGTCCAATGCAAGCGACACACTCATGCAGTGCATCGTCGAAACGGTGTACAGGTAAGCGGCGAACGGCACGCCAATGTTGTCCTCGACTTGGCTGGACGCCTTGATGTCGACCATCAGAAACACGCCACCGGGCCGCAGCGCGCGGTAGATGTTGGACAACACCTGCGCGGGATGAGCTTGGTCATGGATCGCATCGAATACCGTTATGGCGTCATAGGTTTCGGTTTCATCTAGCGCAGTCACGTCCTTGGCGACGAACGCCGCGTTGGTCAATCCACACTGCGACGCTTCTGCCCTAGCCGCGGCGAGGCCCTCGTCGGAGAAGTCGATTCCGGTGAACCGACTGGCCGGAAACGCCTTCGCCATCACGTTGACGGCATGCCCGCTGCCCGTGCCGATGTCGGCCACGTCGGCGCCGTCGCGAAGCAGCTCAGGGAGACCCTCGGCCATCGGCAGGATGACGTCGATGAGCGCGGCGTCGAACGTCTCACCACTCATCTCGGCCATCAATTTGTGGAAGCGCGGATACTCGCTGTACGACAAGCCGCCACCGGCGGAAAAGCAACCGATGATCTTCTGTTCCACCTCACCCAGGAGGGGAATGAACTGCGCGACATGCGAAAGGTTGTCTGGCCCTGCTGCGCGCGTCAGCACCGCGGCGCGGTGGGCTGGAAGCCAATAGGTCTGCGCCGCAGGGTCGTAATCGACGATTCGGCCTGCAGTCACACCGCCCAGCCACTCACGCACATAGCGTTCGTTGAGCCCGGCGGCATCGGCGATCTGTGCACTCGTGGCTGCGGGCAGCCCAGCCATCGTGTCGAAGAGTTTGGTCTGGTGTCCGATCGACAGCAGGAGGGCCAGGCTGGCGGCATCGATCGCGCCGACCATCCGTTCGGCGAATTCCTCGGTGGTGTCGGTATTCGGCTCAAGCGTTGTCATGCCAACCTCAACGCTAGGTGATTCAGATCAGTTCAATGGACCGTTTTGCAAGGCCCATCCAGTAGCCGTCGATGACCTGTTTGGGCGACTGGCCCGGATCACCGGATGCGCCGAGCGCAACGAACAACGGTGAGAAGTGCTCGATGGTCGGATGGGCGTACGGCATACCGGGCGCGCGGTGCCGGAAGTCGATGAGCGCGTCGACGTCGCCTGCGGCGAAGCGCTCGCTGGCCCAGGCGTCGAAGTCGGTGGACCAACCCGGCGGGGTGGCGCCGGGCGAGGGGTCATCGAGGAACGGCAGGCCGTGCGTGGTGAATCCGGATCCGATGATCAGCACGCCGTCGTCGCGCAGCGGTCTAAGCCTGTGGCCGAGCGCCAGCAGACGTTGCGGGTCCAACGTGGGCATCGAGATCTGGAGCACCGGGATGCTGGCGTCGGGGTACATGACCGTCAGCGGGACGTAGGCGCCATGGTCGAGCCTGCGGTTTGGGTCGTGGGCGACGGGCTCGTTGTCGGGCATCAGCGCTTCGACTCGCGCGGCGAGGTCGGATGCGCCTGGAGCGTCGTAGGTGATTTCGTAGTAGTGCTGCGGGAATCCCCAGAAATCGTAGGTCAGCGGGGTTTCGGTGGTGGTCGAACCGATGGTCAGCGGGGCGGCTTCCCAGTGCGCGGACACGACGAGAATGGCGCTCGGTGTCGGCAGGTCGGCCGCCCACTTTCTCAGCTGCGAAACCCACAGTTCGTCGTCGACGAGCGGCGGTGCGCCATGGGACAGGTAAACCGTCGGAAGCGCGTTTCGGCCGGCATCAGGCAGGGTCACCATCTCCCAAGCCTGCCACCGGAACCATTAGGTTGTACGAATGACTCAGACGGTGCGCGGTGTCATCTCACGGAAAAAGGGCGATCCCGTCGAGGTGGTGGACATCCTCATTCCCGACCCGGGACCCGGCGACGTGGTTGTCGAGATCCTTGCGTGCGGCGTCTGCCATACCGACCTGACGTACCGCGACGGCGGCATCAACGACGAATTCCCCTTCCTGCTCGGGCATGAAGCGGCGGGCACCGTCGAGGCGGTAGGCGAGGGCGTGACTCACGTCGAGCCCGGCGACTTCGTGATTCTGAACTGGCGCGCGGTGTGTGGCGAGTGCCGGGCCTGCAAGCGGGGCAGGCCGTGGTATTGCTTCAACACTTTCAATGCCTCCCAAGCGATGACGCTGACCGATGGCACCGAACTCACACCCGCGTTGGGTATCGGTGCGTTCGCCGATAAGACGCTGGTGCATGAGTTGCAGTGCACCAAGGTCGATCCGGCGGCCGATCCCGCGGTGGCTGGGCTACTGGGCTGCGGTGTGATGGCGGGCCTTGGCGCCGCGGTCAACACCGGCGCGGTCGGCCGCGACGACACTGTTGCGGTGATCGGCTGCGGGGGCGTAGGTGATGCCGCGATCGCGGGTGCGGCGTTGGTGGGCGCCAAGCGAATCATCGCGGTGGACACCGACAACACGAAGCTCGACTGGGCACGCGGGTTCGGCGCCACGCACACCATCAATGCACGTGAGCTGGATCCAGTAGCGACGATTCAGGATCTGACCGATGGCAACGGCGCCGACGTCGTGATCGACGCGGTCGGTCGGCCGGGGACCTGGAAGCAGGCGTTCTACGCCCGCGATCTGGCGGGAACGGTTGTGCTGGTTGGTGTTCCGACACCCGACATGAAGCTGGAAATGCCGCTGATCGACTTCTTCTCCCGGGGCGGCTCGCTGAAGTCGTCGTGGTACGGCGACTGCCTGCCCGAGCGCGACTTCCCCACCCTGATCAGTTTGTATCTACAGGGCCGATTGCCGCTGGAGAAGTTCGTCTCCGAACGCATCGGGCTTGACGACATCGAAGACGCCTTCCACAGAATGCACGCCGGCGAGGTGCTGCGCTCGGTGGTCGTGCTCCAGCGATGAGCGCCTGCGCGAAGAGGAGAAGACGATGAACGGCGGCCCAATCCAGCGAGTCGTCACCCACGGCACGTTCGAACTCGACGGCGGCAGTTGGGAAGTCGACAACAACATCTGGCTCGTCGGCGACGACTCCGAGGTTGTCGTCTTCGACGCCGCGCACGATGCAGGACCGATCGTGATGGCCGTCGGCGGTCGCCACGTCGTTGCGGTGGTGTGCACACACGGGCACAACGACCACGTGACCGTCGCACCACAGCTCAGCGAGGCGCTCGATGCCCCGGTGCTGCTGCATCCGGCCGACGACGTGCTGTGGCGAATGACGCATCCGGACAAGGACTTTCACACGGTCGACGACGGCCACACGCTGCGCGTCGCGGGTCATGAACTGCGTGCGATCCACACCCCGGGACACTCGCCGGGGTCAGTGTGCTGGCACGCCCCCGAACTCAATGCCGTGTTCTCCGGTGACACCCTGTTCCAGGGTGGGCCAGGTGCGACGGGACGGTCGTATTCCCACTTTCCGACGATCCTGGAGTCGATCAGGGGCCGACTGGGCAGGCTGCCGGGCGAGACTGTCGTCTACACCGGCCACGGTGACTCCACCACAATCGGCGACGAGATCGTGCATTACGACGACTGGGTGGCACGCGGCCACTAGCATTCGGCGGGGCCGCGCACTGTAACGCCGCCCACAGCATGGCGGGCCGTTTCGAGCAAATAAGCGTCCGAGAAAGTCGTTTTCATACGTTCGGCTGACACGGCCGCGCTGCCGGACGTGACGATGCCACGATCGTGCTCCGCCCGCTGTGCGGTGGAGGCTTTTCCGTGAGCTTGCTGTGCCGCGCTTACGCTTTTGCTGCAACGCTATCCAGAACGAAATAACAAGCGGATGTACTGCGCTTTGACTTTCACCTCCGCGCTGTGAAACGCCGGGTTGAGATATTGCCAGCTAATTAACGCATATGTTAATCTTCGCCGCAGCCGGGACGTCTCAGGGATGTGCAGGGCTTCGGACTCCGTGATTTCTTGCGCCGTCAAGCACGTCGTGGGCCGAAGCTGCAGCAAAGCACTCTGGCTGCTCTGCCGGGAGACGAAGGAGCACATCAATGGACGTGAACACCGTCAAGGACGTGGTCCGGCGCCCTGCGCAACGACCGGGGAGCCAGTGGCGCGACGGCGATGCCTGGCTCGCAGGCGGAAGCTGGTTGTTCTCCGACAAACAGCCTGCCGTCAGACGATTGATCGATCTCGAAGCGCTCAGGTGGGATCCGCTTCACGCCAGCGACGCGGGCTTGGAGATCGGCGCGACGTGCACCATCGCGCAGTTGTACGCATTTCGCGGCCCCGATTGGCGCGCCGCACCATTGTTCGCCACCAGTTGTGAAGCTTTCCTGGCGTCGTTCAAGGTGTGGAACTCGGCCACGGTCGGAGGCAATATCTGCATGTCATTGCCTGCGGGACCGATGATCACGATGACGGTGGCGCTGGAAGGCGCCTACACGCTGTGGGCCGCCGACGGTTCTGAACGCGTTGTCGAGGCCGTCGACTTTGTCACTGGAGACCACGCAAATGTGCTCGCTCCCGGCGAACTGCTCCGAAAAATCGACATCCCCATCCATGCGCTGCGCAAGCGTCATGCGCACCGTCACTTCACACTGACCAAACTGGGCCGGTCGACGATCTTCATGATCGGCACCCAATCCCCCGACACCGCCGACCTATTGCTGACGATCACCGCGGCGACCACCCATCCGATCCGCCTGGCCTTCGACGCCGTGCCCGACGCCGACGAACTGCAGGCACGCATCGATGCGCTGCCCGACGACGTGTGGTTCGACGATCCGAACGGAAGCCCCGACCACCGCCATCACCTGGCCAAGCACTACGCAGAGGAAATCCGGATGGACCTGGCGGCAGGAGCCCCGCGATGAGTTACACCATCAACGGCAAGAGCTTCGATGCGGAACCGCAACCCGGCCAGTGCCTACGGACGTTCGTCCGCTCGCTCGGATGGCACGGCGTCAAAAAGGGTTGCGACGGAGGCGATTGCGGCGCCTGCACCGTGTGGCTCGACGGTGTCCCCGTCCACAGTTGCATCACCCCGGCTTTCCGCGCCGAGGACCGCGAGGTCACCACGATCGAGGGCCTCGGCACACCGGAAAACTTGCATCCGTTGCAGCGACAGTTCCGCGATGCCCCCGGGTTTCAGTGCGGTTTCTGCACAGCGGGGATGATCATGACATCCGCGACGTTCACCGACGAGCAGAAGAAAGACCTACCGCGCGCGCTGAAGGGAAACCTCTGCCGCTGCACGGGTTATCGCGCCATCGAGGACGCGATCAACGGCGTCACCGGTATCGAGCAGGCGCTACCCGGCCAGGCCGTCGGCACCAGCGTCGGCGCGCCCGCCGCCACTGACGTGGTGACGGGACGAGTCGAGTTCACCATGGACACCGAGATCGAAGGCATGCTGCATCTCAAGGTGCTGCACTCGCCCCACGCGCACGCCCGCATCGTGTCCATCGACAAGTCGGCCGCACTCGCCGTGCCAGGCGTGCATCGCGTGTACACGTGGGAAGACGTCCCGCGCAAGCGATACACCACGGCCATCCACACCGATCACCTCGTCGACCCGGACGACACCTACATCCTCGACAACGTCGTCCGGTTCGCCGGCCAGCGCGTGGTTGCCGTTCTCGCCGACTCGGTGGCCGCCGCTGAAGAGGGGTGCAGCAAGGTCGTCGTCGAATACGAGCTGCTGCCAGCGGTTTTCGATCCCGAGGAGGCGATGGCGCCCGGCGCTCCTCAGTTACACGGATACGACGACCCGTTCGTCCGTGATCCCGAACGCAACATCCTGCTGGAGTTGCACGGCGAGATCGGCGATATCGAAGCGGGTTTCGCAGAAGCCGAAGTGATCCACGAAGGCACGTACTTCTCGCCGCGGGTCCAGCACGCCCATTTGGAAACGCACGGGTCGATCGCGTGGATGGAAGACGACCGGTTGATCGTGCGCACTAGCTCGCAGTCGCCGTCGATCGCGAGAGTCAAGTTGTGTTATCTGTTCAGCCTGCGCCCGGATCAGGTCCGCGTCTTCTGTGAGCGGGTCGGCGGTGGCTTCGGCGGTAAGCAGGAGGTAATCTCCGAGGATCTGGTCGCGCTGGCCACCCTCGACACCAGGCGCCCGGTCTGCTTCGAGTACACCCGCGAAGAGGAGTTCACCACCGCATCACCGCGGCATCCGATGAAGATCACGGTCAGGCTGGGCGCCCGCGCCGACGGCACCCTGACCGCCGTGCAATTCGGCAACATGTCCAACACCGGCGCATACGGCAACCATGGCGGCGAGACCTTGTTTGCTGCCGGTGCGGCCATCGCGATATACCGTTGCGCCAACAAGCGATTCGACGCGTACTCGGTCTACACCAACAGCGTGCCCAGTGGTGCGCTGCGCGGGTACGGCATGACCCAGCCGGCGTTCGCGGTGGAGTCAGCGATGGACGAGTTGGCCATTGCCCTCGGTCTCGATCCGCTTGAGCTGCGGCGCCGCAACATCGTCCGGCCGGGCGACGCGCTGCTTGCCATCGACGATCATCCCGACGACGTCGAGTTCACCGAAGACGGCCTGGGCAGGTGCATCGATCTCGTCGACGAGGCGCTGCGGCACCACACCAACGGAGAAGTCCTCGGCGACGACTGGATGGTGGGCACCGGTGTGGCGAGTTCGCTGCACGAGACGGCGCCGCCAACCGATCACATCTCGGACGCGTGGGCGACACTCCGAGACGACGGCACATACGAGATCGCGGTCGGCACTGTCGAATTCGGTGAAGGCACTTCGACCGCCCACGTGCAGATCGCGGCCACCGTGCTTGGTGCCACGCCGTCGCGCATCCATCTGGTGCAATCCGACACCGACCGAACCGGGTTCGACACGGGCGCGTTCGCAAGCGCCGGGCTGTTTGTCGCGGGTAATGCCGTGCAGCGGGCCTCAACCGCCCTGCGCGACCGGATACTCGAAGTCGCAGCGACACACATGAATTGCAAGGCGGCCGACTGCGCGATGGACGACGACGGCGTCATCTGCGGCGGCGAGCGGATGTCGCTGGCCGAGCTCCTCGAGGTGGCCCGCGTACGTGGCATCCGGTTGACCGAGGCGCGCAAAGCATACGGGTCACCACGCAGCGTCACGTCGAACACCCACGGGTTCCGGGTCGCCGTGCACCGGATCACCGGCGAGATCCGCATTCTTTACAGTGTGCAAGCCACCGACGCCGGTGTCGTGATCAACCCGGTGCAAGTGCGCGGACAGGTGGAAGGCGGTGTGACACAAGGTATCGGCTTCGCGCTGACGGAAGACTTCCAGGTCGACGCCGACGGCGTGATGATGAATCCGAACCTACGCAACTACAGAATCCCGACTTACGCCGACGCTCCCCGCACCGAGGTGTTGCTCGTCGACTCTTCCGACTCGGTCGGCCCGATGCGTGCCAAGGGAATGGCGGAGTGCTGCATCAACCCGGTGGCGCCGGCATTGGCCAACGCCGTCGCCAACGCGACCGGCGTTCGTTACCGCTCGCTGCCGCTGTCGCCTCAACGGATATACAGCCGCCTGTCGGACAGCCGTTTGGTGCCGACGACCTAGCGGGTCGGGGCGACGTCCATGACTACACAGAATGTCACCGATAGCGCTGTCACGGTAATCCTCGGCCAGCGTGTACGTCCCGGCGTCGAACAGGAATTCCTGGCATGGCAACACGAGGTGAATGAAGCCGCATCGGGCTATCCGGGATTCGTCGGTGCCGAGGTCAACCCACCCATCGCGGCTCAGCCGGATTGGTTGGTGATCTACCGCTTCGATACCATCGCCAACCTGCGAGCGTGGTTGAACAGCTCCACACGGCTGGCGGGGCTGGAGGTCGGCGCACAGTACTTCGACGGGCCGCCGACACAGCAGATCGTCGGGGGCGCGGCCAAAGTCGCGGACCAACTGGTTACCGTGGTCGCGACCCACCGCGTCGAGCCAGATGACGTCGACGAGTTTCTCGCGTGGCAGGAGCGACTTCGGTTGGCCGAAAGCAAGTTTGACGGCTACCACGGCACCGAGCTGTTCCGACCGGTGGAAGGCGTTCAGGACGAGTGGACGGCGATGTACCGCTACGACAACGTCGCACACCTCGAAGCGTGGCTCACCTCCGACGAACGGGAGCGACTGCTCGAGGAAGGCGCGAAGTTCCGCGATTTCCAGCTACGAACCGTGGACAACTCGTTCGGCAGCTGGTTCGCCTTCGACGACAAGGGCAACCAGGTGCCGCCACCATCGGACATCAAGACGTCCTTTGCGGTCTGGGTGGGCATCTATCCCACCGCGATGATGATCATGCTTGCCCTGTCGTCGTTGCACCTGCCCGTCTTTCTGGGCACCTTAGTGGGAAACCTGTTCTCCAGTTTCATCCTCACCTTCGTGACAATGCCGTTCTACGCCAACCGACTGCTCAAACACTTCCTGTGGCCGCGGGCGGACGAGCCAAAGTCACGGACAAATCTTCGAGGCGCTGCCATTGTTGCTGCCTCCCTGTTGTTTTGGGCGGTGGTCTTCGGCCTCGTCTGGAAGTTCTGGTCCGTGCCCTAATCAGGCCAAGAAAAGGAGTAATGATCAGCATGAGTGAATCAAACGGCGGACTACCGGATTTCATGCAGCCTGTCCTCGACGCACGGCCTCCCGCAAGCGCTCGCCAGGTCGCCGAACATGCGATCCTGACACTGAACTCGTCGATGATGCAGTTGTACGACGAGTCCCTTGCGACGTTCAAACACAATATGCGTGAACGCGTGCCGATCATCGTGGCGCTGTTCAGCGGCCAAGGCGGCCAGCTGATTCTGTACCCGCCCGGTCAGCCCCCAGAGGTGGCGCCGCCCGTGCCGATCACCTACCAGCTCGCGAAGTCGGTGGGCCACAGCTCGATGGCCATCTATGAGGTTGTCGCGCCGTATCTGTCCGACCCACGCGCAAATCAGCTGTGGCGCGCCCCGCTTCAGATGTACCGGGCGCAGAATCAAAGTGCCCTGGACGGATTGGAGGCGCTGGATCTGTCCGACGACGACCGCGAGGTGCTGCGCACCATCCTCCAGCGAAACCTGGCCTTCATGGACGACTGCCTAGCCGCAGGCACCTACACCTACGGCCAACTCGAGGAGTACATCCGCGGCACCACGCCCTACTCGGTCAGGGGCATCGGCATCGCGTCGAGCGCTCAGGTGAGTCACTGGATGAGCGTCGTCGAGGGGTGGAAAAACAAGCTCGGCAAGGACTGGGACGCGACTTACGCCGTGAACAACACGATGTATGTAACGCGCCAGAACAACATCCTCTACAGCATCCTGGTGCAGTTCATGGGCACCGAAACCATGGGTGAACGGCTGCTGCTCGTCGAGACCGCGGAATTCGAGACCACGCCGGAAAAGTTGCTCGACGTGCTGGCCCGCATCGTCGCCGACCGCTCCCTCGGGATGGTCTTCTTCCGGGACTTCTTCGCAATGGACGTCGAGCTACTCGGTGGCGGCGGGCGCGCGGCTATCCAACGCGAGATGGCGAACCGGGGTCTACAGGCAGTGCTGCCGAGCCTCGCGCCGTTCCGGTCCAATGACTGGCCGTGGAAGACCGACCCCGCCAAGGGCAGAGGTCCCGCCTCGTTGGAGGACGCCGTCCCGAGCTGTCCCGTGCTCTGACCGGGGCGGTTCTGGTTAGCTGTCGAGGATGCGGCGCTTTTCGTTCTCGAATTCGGCTTCCGTCAACGCGCCCGAGTCACGCAAAGCGGCAAGCTGCCGAAGCTGCTCGAGACGCACGCCCTGATCGGTCGGCGTGAAGCCCGATCCGCTACTGAACGCCGGCTCGTCGAGGTGGACAGCCTCGTCGGGCAGAAGTGGTGTGGCCGCCTTGGCCGAGCGGGCCGACCAGAACAATGCCACGATGAGCTCCACCACGCCGAGCGCAAGGATCCCGCCGAACAGCCACGTCAGCCACCCGTAGGAACTGCCATGGCCGAACGCGAGCCGGGGACTGATGTAGCCGTTGACGTTTCCGTCGGTGACGATGTCGTAGGTGCCGTCCTGTGGGACCTGCACCAGCCATACCTGCACGTGCGTATCGCTGTTGACCGTCGTTGTGCCGCCGACACTTTCGGTCACTTCGGGTTTGGCACCGCCCTGCTGCGGCGTGATTGAGAACTTCAGATCCGGGATGGGGAACCCACTCGAGGGGCTGCCCGTGACCATCGTGTGGAAGCTGACAGTCATCTCACCGGCCGGCAGGTGCAGGCTGGTCGAGCCGGGGACGGGCACCTCTCCGTAGGCGTCGTACTCGTCGAGGACGAACGCGTTGAGCATCAGCATCGCGATAAGCCCAACGCCACCGACTACCAACGCCACAACAGCGGAAACCATCGCGACGCGAGGCCCGATCTGTTTGCGCATGCGTGCAGTCTGTCATGCCTCGGTTTGCGCCGAGGCGCCAATCAGCCACGTGGCCGGCCCCTGGAGAAGGGCCGGCGGCTGCGGGAGCGCTCCGTGCAACTGATCGGGCGAGCTTCCCGACGGCAGACTGAACCCGGGCCTTCGTCGGCGCAGGCCGCAGCCGCGAGCTACCGTCGTAGTGTGCCCGAATCCAGCATCGTCGTGCGGCCTGAGCCGATGGACAGCGGTTCCTATACCGCGAGCTCGCGGCTGCAGGCGGCCGGATTGTCGGGGGCGATAAAGCTTTTCGAGGATGCGGCTAACACCGTCCCGCTACCAAAGCCGCCGCAACCGATCGTGATCGCCGACTACGGCGCGTCCACCGGGCACAACTCGCTGCTGCCGATCTGCGCCGCCATCGCGGTGGCACGCAAGCGGACCCGACCCGAGCACTCGATCTTGGTGGCGCATACCGATGTGGCCGAGAACGACTTCACGGTGTTGTTCCAGACGCTCGACGACGACCCCGACTCGTACCTGAAGAAGGACGCGGCGAGCTTCGCCTCGGCGATCGGCCGGTCGTTTTACACCCAGATTCTGCCGTCCAACAGTGTGAACCTGGGCTGGTCGTCGTGGGCGATCCAGTGGCTCGGTAAGGTTCCGGCGCCGGTGCCCGACCACTTACAGGTCGCCTTCAGCGGCGACGAGAACGTGAAGGCGGCCTACGCCAAACAGGCGGCATTCGACTGGCATGAGTTCGTCGCATTTCGCGGTCGCGAACTGTGCCCCGGCGGCCGACTTGTGGTGTTGACGACGGCCGTTGGCGATGACGGGGAATTCGGCCACCGGCCGTTGTTCCGCGGCATGCTCGCCGAGCTCGCCGACCTGGTGGCGCAGGGGCTGATCACCGACGACGAGGTGCGCCGCATGTGCATCCCGATGGTCTCCCGCTGTGCCACGGACTTCCTGTTACCGTTTGCACCCAAGGGTCGATTCGAGCGGCTCGAAATCGAGCACCTCGAGGTGTTCAACGCCGAGGACCGGTTCTGGTCCCAGTACCGAGTTGACCGGGACGCCAAGGCTTTCGGCGCGCAGTGGGCGGCATTCGCGAGGGCGTCGGTGTTCCCGTCGCTGGCCAGCGCGCTCGACGGCGGCCGAAGCGACCCGCGGTGTGGCGAGTTCATCGATCGATTGGAGGCCGGCGTCGCGGGGCGGATGGCCGCCGAGCCGGAGGAGATGCAGATTCCGCTGGCTCAGGTGGTGCTGTGGAAGCGGCCCAAGGCGCGCTAGCCCGCCATTCGGTCGCGAAAGGTGTTGCGGTAGCTCTGGGGCGCCACCCCGGTGAGCCGCCGGAACTGCTCCCGAAAATTGGCAGGCGAGCTGAATCCGACGTCGCGGCCGATCTTTTCGACGCCGTGGGCGGTGCTCTCCAGTAGCTGCTGAGCGTGCCGGATGCGCACCCCGGTCACCCACTGCATCGGCGTCTGGCCCGTCTCGGCCTGGAATCGGCGGTTCAGCGTGCGGACGCTCATGGCGGCGCGCTTGGCGATGTCACCGAGCGTCAGGTCACGATGCGCCTGCTGCTCGATCCATGCCAACACATCGTCGAGTTCCGTGCGTTCGGCAATATGCTTGGCGGTGGCCATGTTTCGTAGGATGAACTGCGCCTGCCCTCCGCTGCGGTGCAAGGGCGCGACCGCAAGCCGTGCGGCGTGGGCCGCCACCGCGGCACCGTAGTCACGAGCAACCATGTGCAGACACAGGTCCAGGCCTGCCGATGCGCCTGCCGATGTCAGCAGTTGGCCTTCGTCGACATAGAGAACGTCGGGATCGAGGTTCACCGCGGGGAACGTGGCGCGAAACCGGTCGGCGGCGAGCCAATGAGTGGTCGCACGTCTTCCGTCGAGCAGCCCGGCTTCGGCCAGGCTGAACGCGCCTGAACAGATCGAGGCGATTCTGGCCCCTGCGGCATACGCGGTGTCGAGCGCCCGCAGCACGGGTTCGGGCGTGGCTACGGTCACGTCGTTGCGGCCAGGAACGACGATGGTGTCGGCCTCCGCCGCGGCGTCGATGCTGTGGTCGGTCGCGATGCGCATCGGTCCCGCGGCGACGACGGGTTCGGAGCCGCAGACCAGCACGCGATATCCCGGCCCACCGGTCGGCAGCTGCACCCGGCCGAAGGTCTCGACCGCGGTACTCAAGTCGAATGCGATCGTGTCCGGCAAGGCGAGGACCGCGACGGTGTGCACGGACAGACCCTAGCAGCTGCGGTGGCAATATCATGGCGATCGTGGGCTATTTGGCCAACACGGCGTCGATCAGGTGTGGTCCTGGTTCGGCGATCGCAGCGCTGAAGTGGGTCCCGAGCTCTTCGGCCGTGATGGCGCGCTTCGCAGGAACGCCAAACCCTTCGGCGATGGCCACGAAGTCGAGGCCCGGATTGGACAGGTCGAGCAGCGACTGCGCCTTGGGGCCGCCGGCTGTCGCGCCGACGCGCTGCAACTCGAGTTGCAGGATCGCGTAGGCCCGGTTGTTGAGGATGACGACGGTGATGTCGAGTTGTTCGCGAGCCATCGTCCACAACGCCGAAATCGTGTACATCGCGCTGCCGTCGGACTGCAGCGCGATGACGGGCCGGTGTGGCGCAGCGACGGCGGCGCCGACCGCAACCGGTAGGCCCTGGCCGATCGCACCACCAGTCAGTGTGAGGACGTCGTGGGGTGGTGACGCGGCAGTCGCATCGGGTAGCAGCAGCCCACTGGTGTTGGCCTCGTCGGAGATGATCGCGTTCTCGGGCAACAGTGCGCCGATCACCGACGTCCAGTTGTCGGATCGCAGTGGCCCGCTGGGCAATTGCGGCGTGCCGGCGAGCGACTCGACAAGCTCAGGCGCGCCAAGGCCATCGGCGATCGCCTGCAGCTGTTCGGCCGCGACCGTGTGCACCTTTGCGCCACCGGGCACCAGATCCCCAGGAAGATTCGGGTACGCGAAGAAGGCCACGGGCGACCGCGCGCCGGCCAGGATCAAATGCCTTGCGCCCCTGAGCTGTTCCTGCGCCATTTCGGCGAAGTAGCCCAGGCGCGCGATATCCGGGACACCTCGACCCCGGGCCAGCCGGGCGGGAAACGTTTCGACCAGAACCCGGGAGCCTGTGGCGGCCAAGATCCGCGCGGCGGCGCGCAGCCCGGACGCGGAGGTGGCAGATCCACCAAGTAACAGAATCGCTTTCTCGCCATACGTTTTCAGCAATTCAGCGGCACCAGCGACGTCGACGTCAGCCGACTCGCGCATCCCACCCGGCCACTCACTGCGCGGGCCGAGTCTCGTCATCGCGCGGTACAGGTGCCCTTCGACTGTCCTGGCCGACATGGTCAGCTTCTCGGCGACCTCGAGCGTGGAGTAGCCCTGCGAGATGAATCGAACGATGTCCCGCTCAAGATTGCTCAGTGGCGTCGACGGAGGCGCGTCGGTTTCCACTTCGCTCCACGACAGGTCGGCTGGCAAGACCAGCGTGGAGACACACCCGAGACTGGCGGAGGCGATGGCCCGCCCAACGGTCACTGCGAGTTCAGCGGTCGAAGCGGGCCGATGCACTGTGCCGGTCAGCCAGTGTCCCAACGCGTCGATATCGGATTGCAGTGGCGCATCGAGCTTTTGGTGGTAGGTCGCATGATCGCCGACGATGTTGATCACTGGGCTACCCGCACGACGGGCGTTGTGTAGGTTCGCCAACCCGTTCGCCATCCCCGGCCCCAGATGCAGCAGGGTGGCGGCGGGCTTACCCGCGATGCGGGCATACCCGTCTGCGGCGCCCGTCACCACGCCTTCGAAGAGGCACAGCACCGCGCGCATCTGCGGAGCAGAGTCCAACGCGGCGACGAAATGCATCTCCGATGTGCCGGGATTGGCGAAGCAGACGTCGACTCCCCCGGCGATCAGTCCGTCGATCACGACATGTGCACCTGTAGTCACCCACCCCATAGTGGTCGGCGCCCCGCCCCGGCACCAGGGCATTGATCGCATCACTCACCGTGACGTCGAGGCCGACACATTTGTCGCATTGGCCACGGCCGCACTGGTGGCCACATCTCGGCGAGCAATGGCCGTCTAACCGCTAGTCGCCGTCTGTCGGCCCGCCCGACGATGAGCACATGCACGCACAGATTGTGTTGTTCGACGGGTTCGACCCGCTCGATGCCATCGCCCCGTTCGAGGTGCTGGCCGCCGGCAGCGAGGAGGTCGGCGGTGACCTGGACGTCGAACTGGTCTCGGCCGAGGGGCCGCGACCGGTGGTCAGCGGGACCCGCAGCATGGTGTTGAACGCGACGGCACAACTCGATCCGGCGAAACCTGGCTACGTGATCGTGCCCGGCGCCAGCGGTCCCATCGACGGCGATCCCGACGAGATCGATACGATTCCGGTCCTGCTGGCGCGGTTCGGTGAGACGGCCGCGGTCCCGTTGATACAGAAGGCGATCGCCAATCCCGACGTCACCGTCGCCACGGTCTGTGGAGGATCGCTCGCACTCGCGATGGCGGGACTGCTCGAGGGTCGGCATGCCGTCACTCATCACCTCGGCATGGACGTGCTGGAGGCCACCGGCGTCAACGTCGTTCATGCGCGCGTCGTAGACGACGGCGATCTGGTCACCGCGGGCGGCGTGACCTCGGGCCTGGACCTCGCATTGCATCTGCTGCGGCGAAGCTACGGCCCGCGCGTTGCGCTGGCCGTCGAGTCGTTGTTCGCCTACGAGCGAAGGGGAACGGTGTGGCGCTGACCGGCATCTGGGACGTCACGATCAAGACGCCGATCGGGTCGCTGGCCGTCGTGTACACATTCGACGAGGACGGGGCGACGGGTACGGCGACCAGCAAGGGCGAGATAGTGCCGTTGCGCGACATCGTCGTTGCGGGACAACGGGTTACCTGGCGCCAGTCGGTGACCAAGCCGATGCGGCTCAACCTCGAGTTCGATGTCGTGGTCGACGGCGACCGGCTGGCGGGCCACTCGAAGGCAGGCAGGTTGCCGCGCTCAGCGGTGACGGGTGTGCGCCGAAGATGACGACATGAGCCCCATCAGGGCCGCATTGCGTATGCGCCGTCGTAGGCCTTGACGCGCTCCCATACCCGGTTGAAGCGGTCGGCGTCGGACACCGGTTTGCGGATGGCGCCGATGGCCCAGTCCTGCTGGGCCTGCGTTGAACTCGGCTTACCGTGCAGCGCAACGGCATACGTGGAGAAGTCACGAACCTGGAAGTCGAAGATCTGATCGACGATGTCGTCATCAAGCCCGGTCAGCGCGGCCTGCTCCAGAATGAGTTGGCCGTAGACGATCAGTGAGAACAGGTGCCCGACGTTGAGCATGAAGTCAAGATCTTTCTGCTGATCCGCATCGGGGGCCGCGGTCGCGAGTAGCGTCGAAAACGCCCGAGCCTGTTCGTAGGACCGCGCGACGTTCGCGATGCCCAGGTGCTTCTGGTAGACCGGCTTCCAGTCGGCGAATTGCACCTTGCCTGCGCCGCGCGTCGGTCCTTGATTCCAGAAGAACACGTCATCGGCCGGGTCGTTGCGCGTCGGGATCTCCGGATACTCCGCGGGATTGAACATGTAGTTCGGCATGAACTTCAGCACCAGGCCGACGTTGACGTGCACGGTGCCTTCCAGTCGCGGCAGCGTGCCGATCAACTGCGAGACCTCACGGAACATCGTGTTCTTCTCATACCCCTTGGCGGCGATCACGTCGTGCAGTGCGCGCAGCACCGTCTCACCCTCCATGGTGACCTTCGCCTTGGTCATCGGGTTGAACAACAGGTAGCGTCGGTCGTCGAGGCTGGCGCTGCGGAAGTAGTCGACAGAGCGCTGACTGAACAACTTCATCGCGACCAGCCGTGCGTACGCATCGACGAAATTGGCTCGCACGTGGGAGAAGTCGGTGACCGGGTTGCCGTACAGGATGCGGTTCTGCGCATGGGTGATCGCCTCGTAGAAGGCGTGTTCGGTCATGCCGATCGTGCACGTGCACAAGTTGAACTTGCCAACGTTGACCGTATTCAGTGCTGCCGCAAAGGCTTCCACACCGGTGTGCAGGATGTCTGATTCACGCACCGGATAGTTCTCCAGCCGGAACGTGCTGACGTAGATCTGCATGTGCACAACGTTGTCGAGCAAGTGGTAGTTCTCGTGCTGGCTGTCGACGGCGAAGAACACGTACGCGTCCTGGCCCTCGACGTCGCCGCGTCGCCCGAACACCGACACCATGCTGGCGACGTTGCCGTTGCCGATGTAGTACTTCTCCCCCGAGGCGCGATACCGGATGCCGTTGGCACGGTCCTCCTCGGTGGCCGGCGTCAGCACCATGTCGGTGTTGTAGACATCGGCGCCGTGAGCCCGCTCCGACAGCCCAAAGGCCATCACCTGGCCGGCATCCAGGTCGTCAGCGGCCTTGAGCTTGGCGTCCTTGTTCTCGCTCTGCCAGATCGGTCCGAGGCCCAGGATGGTGACCTGCTCGGTGTACCAGTACGTCAGCCCGTAAAACCCGAGGATCTCCGAAAGCGCGGCGTTGCGGGCGGCATCCCAGCGTTTGTTCGGGTCGCCGTCGGCGAACTCCGACGGCGTCAGGAACGTCGCGAACAGCTTCTCGCGCCTGACGAAGTCGACGAAGTCCGCGGGCCACTGCGCAGCCAGGTCGTCGTCCAGGATGCGCTTCTTGCCCTGGCCCTCGAACCAGTCGATGGTGGCGCGCAGCAGCCGCCGCGTCTCCTCGTCGAACTGCTGCGGGTCGTAGGTGTTCGGGTCGAAGAGCAAGCCGTCGGTTCGGCGGGCAGGAGCGGAGCGACCGGGGGATGAGGTCTGCGTCATGCAGGCGAGCCTAGGGCTGCGCCGGTATCTGCGGCGCGGGAACCCACGGCAGGCCGGGGATCGTCGGGTACGGCGCGGTCGGGCTCCACACGGGCGGCTGCGACGTCGGCGGAGCTTCCGTGGTCGGCGGCGGTGCCTCCGAGGTAGGCGGCGGTGGCGGCGGCGCCTCGGTCGTCTGCGGCGGAGGCGGCGGAGCCTCGGTCGCGGTCTGCGGAGGCGGTGCCTGCTGGGTCACGGTGCGAGTCTGCGGCGCGCGCGTCTGCGGCGCGGGGGCCTGCGTCTCTGGGGGTGGTGCGGCCGCGGTGGTGGTGAGGGCCGGCGTGGTGGTGGTTGTGACGGGGCCGGTCGTCGACGCCGGCGTCGGCGTCGAGTCGCCACGCATCACGAAGAGCACCGCAGCGGCGAGCGCCGCGAGCAGCGCCAGCGCCCCGGCGACCAGCACCAGCGCAGGCTTGCGGTACCACGGAAGCGGCGCTGCATCGTGCTCATATGGCTCATGGTCGAACTGCATCTGCGGGCGCGCGTCATAGCCGCCGTCGACGGGTGCGGCGTAGTCATACGACTCAGCTGGCGCGACATCGGGGACGTCGTTGGCGTCCGACCACGCCAACGCACGAAACGTGCTCGACGCGGGTCCCGCGTCCTGCGCGCCGACCTCGGGCGCCATCGCGGTGGCCGCGCCTGCCGCGGCCGCGACGCCGGGTACCACCGCCATCGACGTCGCACCCTCCTCGACCGTGCCGCGCACCGCCCGCAGCCCGCCGCCGATCGCGGCGGCCAACTCGGGCTGCCCCGTGGTGATGACGGGCACCCGAAAGTGTTCGGACAGCGTGGTGGTGATGATCGGAATGCGCGCCCCACCACCCGCGGTCGCTACGGCGACGAGATCAGCGCCGCGAATTCCGTTGCGCTCCACGGTGTCCTGCACCACCGCGACGAATTCGGCAAGCGGCGCGCGGATCGATTCGTCGAGTTCGGTGCGGGTCAGCCGCACATCGCTGCGGTGCGCGGGCAACTCGGCCACAAGTGAGGTGACGGCCGCGGTGGACAACCGCTCCTTGGCTCCGCGGCACTGGGCCCTCAGCCGGCTCAGCGAGCCGATGGCCGAGGTGCCGGACAGATCGATGGTGCCCGCGGCCGACAGGTCGTTGATGACGTGGGTCAGCAGCGCCTGGTCGATGAGATCGCCGGACAGGTCGGTGTGGCGAACGGTCGGGCCAACAGGCGCGAAGCCGTTGGTGGCATCGACGAGCGTGATGCTGGTGCCGGTGCCCCCGAAATCGCAGAGCGCGATCACGCCGCGGGTCGGCACGCCGGGATCGTCCTGCAATGCGGTGAGCGCTGCGGAAGCATCGGAGACCAGCGGTGCCTGCTGAAACTCCGGCACCGCGGCCAGGGCGGTGCGCAGCGCGTCGACGGCCGCGGGTCGCCAATGGGCGGGGTAGGTGACCGCGACGGGTCCCGCCGGCCGCTGGCCGACGGTGTAGAGCATGGCGCGCAACGCGTCGGCGAGCACCTTGTCGGCCAGATGTGAGGAGCCGTCGGCGGCGACGATCCCGACGGGGTCGCCAACGCGGTCGACGAAGTCGGTGATGATCAGGCCGCGCTCGGTGAGGTTGGGGTTTTCGCTGGGCACGCCCACCTCGGGCGGCCTGTGCGGGTACAGCGTCACCACCGGAGACCGCGTCACCGCGGTCCGGCCCACTACCACGGCCGTCAGGTTGGTGGCGCCAACCGACAGCCCTACCCCGTCAGACATGTCACTCCGTCTCGATGAACCTTATCCGGTATTCCATCTTTACTGACGGCGCTGGCGTTACTAGCGAATGGTGCCCACACCGGGAATCAGTGGTAGATCCAGAGCTGTCACCCAGCCTGGCGAAAGATCGTTGACCGCCGGAACGGCGTTGAGCGCCCGCAGGCCGGTAGCGAGGCAGCCTGCGGCGGCGGCGTCCCGCCCCGAACCGTCGGTGAATCGGAACGCCGTCTCCTGAAAGATGCTGGGCGTGCCCTCGATGTCGACGCGATAGACATCGATGTCGGTGCCTGATGGCCAGTCCGGCGCGGCGTCGATGCCGATTCGGTTGACGTGCTCGAGCTGAATGCGGGTCTCGCCCTTATATACGCCGTTGATCGTGAACCGCACGGCCGCAACGTTTCCGGGCGCGATGATGCCCTTGGCCGACTTGCGCTCGGTGGGTGTCACCCATTTGTCCCACGTGGTGGTGATCTCGTCGAGCATGATGCCTGCCGCGTGCGCGATCATCGGAACCGTTGCGCCCCAGGCCATTATCAGGATGTCGCGGTTCTCCAGCAGCGGGCGGTATTCGGGGGGTTTGCCGATGCCCATCTCGAATTCGTAGTCGCCCTCGTAGTTGGTGTAGTCCAGCAATTCGGACGCGCGCACCTTGCGGACCTCCGAGCACAGGCCCATCAGCGTCATCGGGAACAAGTCGTTGGCGAACCCCGGGTCGATGCCGGTGGTGAAGCAGGATGACCCGCCCAGTTCACATGCCACGGTGATCGGCTCGATCCAGTTCGGCGGGTTGAGGTGCATGGTGGGCCACACCCAGGGTGTCATCGCGGTGGAGACCACGTCGATGCCGGCCCGTAGGAACCTGGTGATCAGCGCGATGTTGTCCTCGGCGTGCGCGGCGGTGGGGCCGTAATGCACCAGTGCGTCGGGTTTCAGCGCGATCAGGGCGTCCACGTCGTCGGTGGCAGCCAACCCGAGTTTGTCTCCAAGAGAACAGATTTCGCCGACATCGCGTCCGACCTTCTGCGGGTTGCTCACCCCGACACCCAGCAGTTCGAACAGCGGATGCTTGACGATCTCGGCGATCACCATCCGGCCGACGAAGCCGGTGCCCCAGACGACGACCCGCTTCTTGTCTCCTAGCTTCACGGCCTTCACCATAGGCGCGCCGGTAACCGTTGGTCGTCACACCGGGAATGTTCTTGCCGCGATCCGCCTTGAGGAAGGCATGACTACAACACTGAGTGGACGACGAGCACTGGTAACCGGCGGGTCACGCGGCATCGGGGCAGAAATCGTCCGAAGGCTGGCGTCCGACGGCGCCGCCGTGGCCTTCACGTATGGCGCCTCGGCCGCTGACGCCGAGAAGCTAGTCGCACAGATCGCCGAATCGGGCGGAACGGCCGTCGCCATCCAGGCAGACAGTGCCGACCCCGAGCAGGTTGCCCGGTCGGTCGACGACGCCGTCGCCGAGCTGGGTGGCTTGGACATCCTCGTCAACAACGCGGGCGTGGCGTACGTCGGTGACGCCGAGTCCTTCCCGCTGGAGGAGTTCGACCGATTGGTGGCCGTCAATGTTCGCGCCGTCTTCGTCGCGGTCCAGCGGGCGCTTCCTCACCTCGGCGACGGCGGCCGGATCATCAACATCGGCAGCGTCAACGCCGACCGGGTACCCGTTGCCGGCCTCGCGGTGTACGCCATGACGAAGGGCGCCGTCAAGAGCCTCACCCTGGGGCTGGCGCGCGAGCTCGGCCCGCGCGGCATCACCGTCAACAACATCCAGCCCGGCCCTATCGCCACCGACATGAACCCCGAAGAGGGCGAATTCGCTGATTGGGCAAGGCCGTTGACGTCTCTGGGACGCTACGGTCAGACCAGCGACATCGCCAGCGCGGTGAGCTATCTGGCAGGGCCGGAAGCGTCCTATGTGACCGGCGCCAACTGGAACGTCGACGGCGGTATCACCGTCTAGTTTCACAGGTTGATCGGGTCCGGCGGTGGCACGGCTTTCGTGGTGTCCCGCAGTGCGGTCTTGAATTGCATTGCGCGATAAGGCCATCCGGCGTGGGTATGCCACTGGGACACCACGACGCCGACCCCGCCCTGGATGTCGAAGCGCGAGCCCGGCAGCAGATAGCCGCCGTAGAGTTGGGCGACCCTGTTCTCGGAGTGGCCCCAACGGCTGGTGCGCCGAGGCCCGGTCAGGTTGACCACCTTGCCGGTGAGCAGCGGGACAGCAGTACCGGTGTGAGCGCTGGGGCGCCAGCGGACCACTACTGGCAGATGCGCAGCCCGGCGGGCTCGCAGTACAGCGGATACTGCTCGACCGGAATTGGCAGCGGTCCCTGGTAAGACATCGTGAACGGGATTGTGATGATCCCCGGCTGCAGTCCGCAAACGTCGTTGTGTGCGATGTTGCGGGTGCCCGTCATGGTGAGGTCGTCGAACTTGAACGTCTCGACCGTTGGCGCCCAGCTACCGTCGGGGCACTTCATCCCCTGGCTTGTGTTATAGGTCCACTCCCAAACGCCGCCGGTCAGCCGTGCGATACCGCCGGCCAGACCTGACGACGCGTCCATGTGCAGCCTGCAGGCGACCGGCAGGTTCAGCGGCTCGCGCAGGTCTCCGACGACCGGTACGCAGGACGGCCAGATCGTGTAGGTCCCGCTGTCACCCTGCTCCGGCGTGTAGGTGTAAACGCCCTGGATGACCTGATCAGCGTGGGCGGGGCCGGCGAACCCAAGGGCCGCGCACGCCACGATGACGGCTGCGGCCAGACCACGGATGATTCTCACGTCGCTGAGTATCGCAGTCTTGGTTTTACTAAGTCACGGTTTGGTGGCGCGCCGTGGTTTCGGATGCCGCTTTTTGGGGGTAGAGAGCCTTGGTGACGAAACCAGCGGTGCTGGCCGCTGTCGGGGTCGTCGTATCGCTCGTGGTTGCCCTCACCGCCTGTTCGACGGGATCCCGGGTCGATCTCGGCGGCGATTCATCCGGCAATCTCGTCGCCGCGATCGCGGGCGAGCCCGACCAACTCGACCCGCAGAAGACCAGTGCCTACTTCTCCTTCGAGGTGCTCGAGAACGTCTTCGACACGCTCGTGGCGCCCGATGCGAACCTGGAGATGCGGCCCGGACTCGCCGAGTCGTGGGACGTCAGCCCCGACCAACTGGCCTGGACATTCCATCTGCGTCGCGGCGTCACGTTTCACGACGGCAGCCCGTTCACCGCCGACGACGTCGTTTACTCGTATCGGCGCATCATTGACCAGAAGCTGGCTAATGCCGACAAGTTCAGCGCAGTCACCGGGGTCACCGCAACAGACCCGTCGACCGTGCGAATCACCTTGAAGCAGCCGACGCCGAATCTCTTGACCAACCTCGGCGGGTTCAAAGGCGTGGCGATCGTGTCGCGCCGCAACGTCGAGAGCGGCCAGATCGCAACGCATCCCGTGGGGACGGGCCCCTTCGCGTTCGCAAGCCAGAAGAGCGGCGACTCAATCACTTTGAAGGCGAGCCCGACGTATTGGGCTGGGCCGCCGAAGGTTTCGGGGGTGACGTTCCGGTTCATCTCGGAACCGTCGACGGCACTGTCGGCGCTTCAGGCCGGTGAGATCGACTGGACCGACGCCATTCCCCCGCAACGCGTCGCTGCGCTGAAGGGCGACGACTCCATCACGCTCGCAGCGACGCCGAGCAACGACTACTGGTACCTCGCGCTGAACGAGGCCCGCCCGCCGTGGAACGATGTGCGCGTCCGGCAGGCGATCGCCTACGCCATCGACCGCGACGCCATCGTCCAGGCGACGACCTACGGGACCGCTGTCGCCAATCAACTCGCGATCCCGCAGGGCAATCCCTTCTACACCCCCTACGACACCTACCGCCACGACATCGACAAAGCCAAAGGACTCCTGGCAGAAGCCCGCGTCGCGCCCAAGACCCTGGACATGCTGGTGACCACCGAGTATCCGGAAACGGTGACGGCCGCGCAGATCATCGCGGATAACCTTGCACCACTTGGTATCACCGTGAACATCCGCACTGTCGACTTCGCGACATGGCTCGACGAGCAAAACAACGGCCACTTCGACATGCTGATGATGGGCTGGCTGGGCAACATCGACCCCGACGACTTCTATTACGCCCAACACCACACCGACGGCAGCAGCAACGCGCAGAAGTTCTCCAATCGCGAGGTCGACCGACTGCTCGATGCGGGGCGCGTGGAAACCAACCGGAACGCGCGCGCCGACGACTACGCCAAGGCTGCCACGATCATCGCCGACGAGGTGAGCTACATCTACCTGTACAACCCGTCGGTGATCCAAGCCTGGACGACGCGACTGTCGGGTTACGAGGCGCGCCGCGACCGCGCGGTCCGGTTCAGCACCGCGACGCTGGCCGCCGGTGAGGCGACGTGATGGCCGTATTCACCCATCCGATCCTCCGTTTCATCGCACGGCGGCTGCTCTACTCCCTTGTCGTCCTGCTGGGTGTGCTCGTCGCGGTGTTCGCGCTCGTGCATCTCGTTCCGGGCGACCCGGTCCGCATCGCGCTGGGCACCCGCTACACCCCTGAGGCTTACCAGGCGTTGCGCTCGGCAAGCGGTCTGGACCGGCCGATCGTCGAACAGTTCTTCGGCTACATCGGGTCCGCGCTCACCGGCGATCTCGGCGTCAGTTTCCGCAACGGCGATCCCGTTACCGTCACGCTGCTCGAACGCTTGCCCGCCACGGTGTCACTCGGCGTGGCAGGCATCTTCATCGCGTTGGTGATCGCGCTGCCTGCAGGAATCTTCGCGGCGCTGCGCGAGGGCCGTGTCTCCGATGCGATCGTGCGCATCACAAGCCAGTTCGGGGTGTCGATTCCCGATTTCTGGTTGGGGATCTTGCTGATCGCGCTGTTCGCGACGACGCTGGGCTGGTTCCCCACCTCCGGATATCGTCCGCTGTTCGACGACCCGGCAGGTTGGCTGCGCCACATCGTATTGCCAGCTCTGACAGTCGGTTTGGTGGCCGCGGCGATCATGACGCGATACGTCCGGTCCGCCGTGCTGGAGGTCGCGTCGATGGGTTACGTCCGCACCGCGCGGTCGAAGGGATTGCCGCCGCGCGTCGTGACGTTCCGCCACACCGTGCGTAACGCGCTCGTCCCGGTGCTGACCATCACCGGTATCCAGCTGGCGACGATTCTCGGCGGGGTGATCGTCGTCGAGGTCGTGTTTGCCTGGCCGGGCCTCGGCCGGCTGGTGTACAACGCGGTCGCGGCACGCGATTACCCCGTGATCCAGGGCGCGGTGTTGTTGATCGCCACGCTGTTCCTCATCATCAACCTGTTCGTGGATGTGCTGTACGCGGTGGTCGATCCGAGGATCCGGTTGGCATGAGCACACTTACGGGCGAATCGACGCGCGTCGCGTCGTGGCGGCTGCTGTTGCGCAATCCGGTGACCGTCGTGAGCGCAGCCGTGTTAACCGTCGTGGTCGTCGTTGCGCTGGTTGCCAACTGGATCGCCCCCTTCGGAATCAACGACATCGACGTCCCGAACGCACTGCGATCACCTAGTGGCGAGCATTGGTTTGGCACCGACGAATTGGGCCGAGATGTGTTCTCACGAGTGTTGGTAGCGACGCAGGCATCGATGCGTGTTGCGGTCATCAGCGTCGCGTTTGCCGTCGTTGTCGGCATCACGGTCGGTGTCATCGCCGGCTACCGTGGCGGCTGGGTCGATACGGTATTCATGCGCATCGTCGACGTGATGTTCGCATTCCCTGTGCTGCTGTTGGCCCTTGCTGTCGTCGCGATCCTCGGACCGGGAACGACGACGACGATTCTGGCGATCGGTATCGTCTACACGCCGATCTTCGCGCGGGTGGCCCGCGCCAGCACGCTGAGCGTGCGCGTGGAGCCGTATGTCCAGATGTCGCGCGCGATGGGCACCGGAAACCTGTACATCCTTGCCCGCCATATCGTTCCGAATATCTCCGGGCCTCTGATCGTGCAGACGTCACTGTCGCTGGCGTTCGCGATTCTGTCCGAGGCGGCGCTCTCGTTTCTCGGGCTGGGCATCCAGCCGCCGCAGCCGTCGCTGGGCCGGATGATCTTCGATTCGCAGGGGTTCGTGACGATGGCGTGGTGGATGGCCGTGTTTCCCGGCGCGGCGATCTTCGTCATCGTGCTGGCCTTCAATTTGGTCGGCGATGGGCTGCGCGACGTGCTGGATCCCAAGCAGCGCACGATGATCGAGGCCAGGGGCAAGCGGTGACCGATCCGATACTGAGCGTGCGTGGCCTGCGGGTCGGCATTGGCGACCGTCAGATCGTCCGAGATGTCGGCTTCGACATCGATCGCGAGCAGACACTCGGAATCGTCGGCGAGTCCGGATCGGGAAAGACGATGACGGTACTTGCCGCCACGGGCTTGCTGGATGCTCCCGGCGCGGTCGTCGCGGGCAGCAGCGCCTTGGCCGACGGGACAGAACTCGTCGGCGCATCGCCTCGGCTGCTGCGCAGTGTGCACGGCGGCAGGATCGGCTTCGTCTTCCAAGACCCCGGCACGTCGCTGAATCCGTTGCTCACGTTGGAGCGCCAGATCACTGAATCGCTTGAGACACACCGGAAGATGACACGACGGCAGGCCAACACCCGCGCCCTGGAGTTGCTCAAGGCGGTCGGACTGCCGGATCCGCAGACGCGTCTGCACGCCTATCCCCACCAGTTGTCGGGCGGCCAGCGGCAGCGGGTGATGGTCGCGATCGCGCTGGCGTGCGATCCCGAACTGCTGATCGCCGACGAGCCGACCACATCGCTGGATGTGACGACACAGGCTCAGATCATCGGGTTGGTGCGGGATCTGCAGCGGGATTTCGGTACCGCGGTGGTGTGGATCAGTCACGATCTCGGCGTGATCGGTCAAGTGGCCGACGACGTAATCGTGTTGCGCGAAGGTGAAATGGTCGAGCAGGCACCGATCCTCGACGTCTTCGACCATCCGCAGCACGCGTATACCCGGGAGCTGCTGCACGCGCGCCCGCTCGTCGGCCGGTCCGGGCCTGCGCCGGTGCCCGATGATGCGCCGGTGTTGCTCCGGGTCGACGGTCTCGACGTGCAGTTCGCGGTGACGACGCTGGTTGGCAAGTCGACAGTGCATGCGGTGAAACACCTTTCGTTCGAAATCCGCCGGGGCGCCACACTGGGCCTGGTCGGCGAGTCCGGGTCGGGCAAGTCGACTGTCGCCGGCGCGCTCACGGGGCTCGTCGAGCCGGACGCGGGTACCGCGCGGTTGGACAGTGTGGACATATTCGGTGTTCGTGGGGCGGCCGCGAAGGCGCTGCGCCGCAAGATCGGTCTGGTCTTTCAGGATCCGTTCTCGTCACTGAACCCACGCATGCAGGTGCAGACGGTGATCGACGAACCGTTGCGGGTACACGGACTCGCACCCGGCAAGGGTGGTCGTCAGGCCCGGGTAAAGGAACTACTCGAACTTGTCGGTCTGCCTGCGTCATTCGCTTCCCGTTACCCGCATGAGCTGTCGGGTGGGCAGCGACAGCGTGTGAGCATCGCCCGCGCGCTGGCCGCAGAGCCGGAGCTGTTGATTCTCGACGAAGCGACTGCGTCGCTGGATGTTTCGGTGCAGGCTCATGTCCTGGACTTGTTGACGAACCTGCAACGCGAGCTCGGGTTGACGTATCTGTTCATCGGACACGATCTAGCGGTCATCCAGCAGATGAGCCACGAGGTGTTGGTGATGCGTGACGGCGAGGCGGTCGAATATCGAACCGCCGCGGAGCTGTTCGCCGACCCCGAGCACGACTACACCCGCGCGTTGTTGGCGGCAGTCCCGCCCGCGCGACCACGCGCCGCCGTTTGACGCGCCGAAGGCCCATGAGAAGGTCTTGCCATGACACAACTCGATGGCAAGGTCGCATTGGTTACCGGCGCCTCAGCGGGACTGGGTGCCGTGACCGCGCAGCTCTTCGCCGAACGGGGCGCCTCTGTTTTCGGGATCGCGCGCGACGCCGACCGGATGGCGACCGTGTTCGAAAGCGTGCCGGGTGGCGAGTACACGTCGGTGGACATCGCCGATCCGGTCGCCTGTAAGCGGGCCGTCGCCGACTGCGTCGCCGAGTTCGGGCGCGTTGACATCCTGGCCAATATCGCTGGCTTCCATCAGATGCGGCACACGCCGACGATGACCGACGAGGAGTGGGACCGCGACCTCGCGGTGAACCTGAACGGGCCGTTCTATCTGTGCCGGGCCGCGCTTCCTCACCTGCTCGAGACGGGCGGCAACATCGTCAACGTGTCGTCGATCGCCGGCGTCGAGGGCGAGGTGTATTCGGCGGGGTACTGCGCCGCCAAGCATGGACTGATCGGGCTGACGCGCGCGCTGGCGGTCGAATTCACCAAAGAGAAGCTGCGGGTGAACGCGGTGTGCCCTGGCGGCATGCCGACCGCGCAGTCCACGGAGTTTCAGGCGCCGGACAACGCCGACTGGAACCTGATCCTGCGCATCGCCTCGCCGCGCGGCTTCATGGAGACCGTCGATGTGGCCAAGGCGATCGCGTTTCTGGCGAGCGACGACGCCGCGGCCATCCATGGTGCGGTGTACCGCGTCGACAACGGCAAGGGCGCGGGCTGACGAGTCGGCCTCCTCCCCGCGAATGCGGGCAGATCGCAGATTAGCCCCAGATCGCGATCTCCCCGCAGTTTCAAAGCCTTTTGCAGGGCAGTGGGTCGCTCGACTCGTGACCCCGGTCACCCCAAGGCGTTAATCGGGTCCGTCTCACGGCTGCACGTAGTGGATTCCTGCCAACGGTCAACCAATTACTGCCATCGGAATTAAACCCCTGACCTGGTCTGTTCTACCCATCAGACCGGCGGAGACAACCTCCCCGGCGGCACCAGAAGCCAACGAACCGCGACCGTCACGCCGCGGCGAGCGGACAAGAGAAGGACAGAACAATGAAGAAGCTCGGATTTGCCACCATCATCGCAAGCGGCCTGACCGCAGCGGTCCTCGGTCTGGCAGGCCCGGCGTCGGCCGACGCCGGCCACCATGATTGGGTCCATGACGTCCAACCGACGGTAAGCGTCCCCCAGGTCGACACCAGCGTGCAGCAGAGCCGCTAACCCAACATACGAAGAGGGGCACCCATTTCGGGTGCCCCTCTTTCGTTGTGTGCTCTGTTTAGTGCTGTGGCCGACGGCGTCCGAGGAACAGTACGAGGCCGATCGCACCGAAGCCCAGCGCCACTGTCACCCCTGCAGCGACATACAGGAAGATGTCGCGTCCAGTCATGCCGGACGGTGACTCATCGGAGGCCAGCCGCAGCTGGTAGTCGCCCGGTAGCGGTGCTTCCTGCGGGGCGTCCAGACCCGGGAACTGCTGGGTCCTGTGCACCTCGAATTGCCGCTCGCCACTTGCTGTCTGCGTCCATTCACCCCACGCGGGAGTCGCGCCGTCGAGCAATACCTTGCGCTCTCCGAATTGGGGGTCGTCGCCGACGTCGATGATGCGCCGCACGCGGAACGGCTCATACCGGGCGTGCGAGTAGTTCACGAACACCGGGACGTTGTCGTAGCGCAACACCGGAGGCGGAGGCGGCGGCAGCGGAAGCCCGACCGCCGGGACGTAGCCGCCACCGAAGAACGAGCCGACCGCCACGTTGAGGGCCGTGTTCACTGCAGCGTTGACGATGTTGGCCGCGGTGTCGACGACGGCAGTGAAGCTGTAGGCCGCGAACTGCGCCACCTCGAGGACGGCCCGTGCCAGCGGCGGGATCCAGATGATCCGCGGAGCGTTCTCGTACATGTACACAATCCGAACGCGCTCGTGATACGGGTTCAGGATGATCGGCCGGTAATACTCGTCGTACTGCACCCAATCCGGCCTCCACTGACGGATCGGACGATCGAACACGCGGTCGCTGGCCAGTCGGGCATCAACCTTCGCGCTCGCGCTGGCGTCGACACCGAGCGGTCCCTTCTTGCCGAGATCAAGTCCGATCGAGCTCGCGATCGAATCAACATCTTGCTTCGGCGCCGGATCTGCTTTCACCTCAACAGGTTTGGCGTTCTTGGCGACCTCGATATCCGCTTTGGGCGCATCCAGTGTCTGCGGTTCCGACATCTGGATGACCTTCGCGGCCTGCGTGACCGAGACGGTGGGTTCGCCCGATGTTCCGGTGGCGGGCGAGTTCTGGGCCGCGCTCACCTTCGGCTCGCTCCCAGCGGTAGCGGACTCGCTGGACGGCGAGGCTGACGCGCTGGACGGCGACGATGCCGTGCTACCCGTCGACGGCAGGTCCGCGGTTGCCGAGTTCGGTGGCACCAGCGCGGCCGACGGCGGCACGGAGCCAACCGACGCCGTTGCAGAGGCGCTCGCGGTCGCGGACGGCGAGGACGCCGGCGCCTGCGTGGCGGGGCTCGGTGACGCCGCGGGCGAGGTCACCGTGGGCGTGTCAGAGCTCGGGGCGACAGCGCGCGGCGCCTGCGACTCGACCTTCGTCACAGTCGGAGCCGACGTGGCGGTCGGCGAGGCGGGCGCGACTGCCGTCACGACGGGGGCGGTAGTCATCTGTGTGACGGGAGCCGGTGCGACCGGTTCGATCGCCTGCTGCGTCTGCGGCGTCTGCTGCTGCGTCTGCGGTGCCGGCTCGACGGGTGCGGCGGGCGCAACGGCCGGCGCTTTCGGTGGCGCCTGCGGTGCGGGAGCTTGAGTCTCTTCCGCGACCGGCGACTTCGGCTCCGGCGCCGCAGCGGTCGTCGTGATGACCGGATCGGTGTCCGGCTTCGCGAACGCCGGCGCGACACCTCCAGTGAGGGCTGTGAGGGAGATCACGACTCCCGTCGCCAAAACAGCGACAACGCCTCGCTTAGAGCAGATTTCAAGCGGTGCACTCATCTGTGCATCGACTCCTCTACTAACGGCGAGTGGCGGATTGCTCCGTCACTGCAGCCATGCGCAGCCATCTCCCCCAACGCTGGGCCCGGTCCAGCAGTTGCCGCGGTCTGCTAATTCATCGCTGGTTTGCCGGAACTGTTACAACGACTGGCGCATCATTGAAGGACCGGCCAGCGGGTCAGGAGGACCGCTATGTCACTCAAGTTCGGCAGGGCCGCCGCGGCGCTGATGGCCCTCTCGGTCGCCTGCCCACCCGTCGCGGCTGCCGAGCCGGTGTGGCCGGTGGCCGGTGCCGAGGACGCCCGTGCCACCGTCGACGACCTGCAAGCCCAGGGATACGACGTCCAGATCAACTGGGTGAGCGGTGTGCCTTCTGTGCCGCTGCACTGGTGCAAGGTCACGGCCATTCACAACCCCAACCACTCACCGCCTACCGGCGACACGTTGGACACGGTCTACGTCGACGTTTCGTGTCCAAATCCCGATGACGACGACTGGGGCGGCATCGGCGTGGGAATCGGTTTCTGACGCCGCTCAGATCCTGGTCAACGTGATGAAGATCGGCTGGGAGTAGCCGGGCGCGAGTCCCCATCTGCATCCCGCAGCCGGAATCGTGGTCAGCATCGTGCCATTGTCTTGCGCAGCGTCGACGTAAAAGGTGACCTTTCCGGGAAGCACGCCGTCGTTGTTGCATTTCGTTCCGTCAGGCAGATCCGCGACGAATCTCCACACTCCGCCAAACGGGTGAGCATCCGCGGACCAGCCGTTGCTGTCCGAGACGCGGGCGCAGCCCGGGCCGCACGAGGTGACCACCCAGGTGGAATTCAACCCCGGTCCGTTGGGGATGAAGGTGCCGCTGAAGCCGTCAGCGTGGGCCGGTCCGGCGAGACCGAGGGCACCTCCGGCGAGTAGGGCGGCTGCTGCAAGACCACGTGTGACGTTCATCCTGCCCTCCGGTTCGCTGGCGGCGTAGCCCCATTATTTGCCAGCGGGACCGATTCGGTGGCCCGATTGGCTCCAACCCAAAACCGCATGCCACCAACGGGGTACAGACGAGAGCGTCAAATGCGATCGTCGCGCCGACGATTGCTGTGGCCGCGAGCGGCGTCCCCCGCGTTCGCCGCTCGCGGCCGAGCTGTTGATAGCGAAAAGCATCGCGCTGACAGCCCACTCGCGCACGCGTAGTCGGCTACTCGAATTTCCAGACTCAGTACGGTGGGCACATGAAATACCTCGACGTCGACGGAATCGGGCGAGTCAGTCGGATCGGTGTGGGCACCTGGCAGTTCGGCTCGCGCGAGTGGGGATACGGAGACAACTACTCCACGGGTGTTGCCCGCGATATCGTTCAGCGGGCGCTGGCGTTGGGGGTGACCCTGTTCGATACCGCCGAGATATATGCGATGGGCACCAGTGAGCGCATCCTCGGCGACGCGCTCGGTGACCAACGCTCCTCAGTTGCCTTGGCCAGCAAGATCTTTCCGGTCGCGCCGTTTCCACCGGTGATCAAACAGCGCGAACGGGCCAGCGCGCGGCGGTTACAGGTCGACCGCATCCCGCTCTATCAAATCCACCAGCCCAACCCCGTGGTCCCCGACTCGGTGATCATGCCCGGGATGCGCAGCCTGCTGGACAGCGGCGACATCGGCGCGGCCGGCGTCTCGAACTATTCGCTCGAGCGTTGGAAGAAGGCCGACGCCGCGCTCGGGCGCCCGGTGATCAGCAACCAAGTGCAGTTCTCGCTGGCCAGGCCCAGCGCGCTCGAAGACCTCGTGCCGTTCGCCGAACGGGAGAACCGCATCGTGATCGCCTACAGCCCGCTGGCGCAGGGCCTGCTCGGCGGCAAGTACGGGGTCGACAACCGGCCCGGCGGCGTGCGGGCGGCCAACCAGCTGTTCGGCACCGAGAATCTGCGTCGGGTCGAACCCCTGCTGCAGACGCTGCGTGAGGTCGCGGCAGAGGCGCACGCCAAACCCGCGCAGGTCGCGCTGGCATGGCTGATCAGCCTGCCCAACGTCGTCGCGATCCCCGGAGCGTCCAGTGTGGAACAACTCGAGTTCAACGTCGCCGCCGCCGATATCGAGCTGAGCTCCGAGTCGCAGGATGCGCTCACCGCGGCCGCCAGGGCGTTCCGGCCGGTGTCGACCGGCCGCTATTTGAACGAACGGGTGCGCGAGAAGCTCGGCCGTTAGTTGGGATCGGTAGCGCCGGGGGCCGAGTCAACTTGCCGCATGAACAACAACAACAAGGTGGCAGTGACCGTCCTCGCGGTGGTCGTCGGTCTGTTCGCTCTGTCGATGGTGATGCGGTTCGTCATGCTGAGCGAGTACGGCATATCGGGCAGCTGGATGTACTTCGGAGTGCCCTTTGGTGGGATCGGTTTGGTTGTCCTGCTGCTCCGACTCGGACTGTTCAACTTTGGCGAGCGGTCGGTCCGCCCGATGCAGCCCTGGCACCACAACATCGGTGCGCAGACACCGCCGCCCCCGGCGCCTTCGGTGCCCGCCGCGCCGGTTTCTCAACGCCTGCAGGAGCTTGACGGCATGCACGCCAGCGGCGCGATATCGGACTCCGAATACAGCGCCAAGCGTCAACAGATCATCTACAGCATCTGACGCCTTACCTGCCGGTGCGCTCGCGATGCTTGCACCCCGGCCAGCAGCAGGGTCGGCGCATGCCCTCCTCTAGTTCCTCATGAGTCCGGCGAATACGCCGCTCCCGGGTCGCCTGCTGCTTGGCGTCCTCGACCCAGCAGATGAACTCGTTGCGCGCCAACGGCGTGATGTCTTTCCAGGCGGCGAGCGCCGCGGCGTTGGCGATCAACGACTTGCGCAGGTCATCGGGCAGCTTATGCACCACCCCACCAGGCACTCGTTGGCTGCTCATTAGGTTAGATTAGCTGCGTATCGGACCGAGAGAGCCCACGGCCGCGCGGAGAGTTCTGGTAAGACTGAGGACCTGGTGAGTGCCCCAACGATCGACCCCGTCGCGCCGGGCCAGCATCCGCAGAGGTCCGGAATCGCCAAATGGATACGCCGCCTAGCGGTCCCAATCATCCTTGGCTGGATCGCGGTCATCGCGGTGCTGAACCTGGCCGTGCCGCAACTCGAAGTCGTCGGCGAGATGCGGTCGGTGTCGATGTCACCGAAAGAGGCGCCGTCGGTTGCCGCGATGATGCGCATCGGCAAGGTCTTCGAGGAGTTCGATTCCGACAGTTCGGCAATGATCGTGCTGGAGGGCGACAAACCGCTCGGCGAGGATGCGCACCGGTTCTACGACGACATGGTCGCCAAGCTGCGGGCCGACACCAAACACGTCCAACATATTCAGGACTTCTGGGGCGACCCGCTGACACGAGCCGGCGCGCAGAGCGACGACGGCAAGGCCGCGTACGTGCAGGTGTACCTCGCGGGCAACATGGGCGAGGCTCTCGGCAACGAATCAGTCAATGCGGTCCACAAACTCGTCGACAGCTTGACTCCGCCGGCCGGGGTCAAGGCCTTCGTCACCGGAGGACCGGCGCTACAGGCCGACCAAGAGGCCGCGGGCAACAAGAGCGTCCGAACGATCGAGATCGTCACCGTCGTCGTCATCATCACGATGCTGCTGTTCTTCTATCGCTCCATCTTCACGGTTGTGCTCGTGTTGCTGATGCTGATGCTGGGGTTGTCGGTGACCCGTGGCGTGGTGGCGTTTCTCGGCTACCACGAGCTGATCGGGTTATCGACGTTCGCGACTCAGCTTCTGGTCACCCTCGCCATCGCGGCGTCGACCGACTATGCGATCTTCCTGATCGGGCGCTACCAGGAGGCCCGCACGGTCGGAGAGGACCGAGAGTCGGCCTTCCACACCATGTTCCGCGGCACCGCGCACGTCGTGTTGGGGTCGGGTATGACGATTGCCGGAGCGACGTTCTGCCTGTCGTTCACCCGGTTGCCCTATTTCCAGACGTTGGGCGTGCCGCTGGCCGTCGGCATGGTCGTCGCGGTGCTTGTGGCGCTGACTCTTGGACCCGCGATGATCACCGTCGCGAGCCGCTTCGGCCTACTAGAGCCCAAGCGCGCCATGCGAATTCGGTTCTGGCGACGCATCGGTGCCGCGATCGTGCGGTGGCCGGGCTTCATCCTACTTGCGTCGGTGGTTCTCGCATTGGTCGGTTTGCTGACGCTGCCGGGCTACGAGCCGAGCTACAACGACCGGAAATACCTTCCGGCCGACTTGCCTGCGAACGAGGGATTCGCCGCGGCCGAACGGCACTTCCCGGTCGCCCGGATGAACCCCGAGATGCTACTCGTCGAAACCGATCACGACCTTCGCAATTCGGCCGATTTCCTGGTTATCGAACGGATCACCAAGTATGTGACCAAGGTTCCCGGCATCGGACGGGTGCAGTCGATCACGCGTCCTGACGGTAAGCCGCTGAAGTTCAGCACGATTCCGGCTCAGATGAGCATGAGCGGCACGTTCCAGGAAATGAACCGCGACTACATGAACAACGTGATGGCCCTGATGAAGGTGCAGGCCAACGACATGCAGAGAACCGTCGACACCATGGATCGGATGATCGTGTTGATGGAACAGATGGCCGCAACGACGCACAGCATGGTGGGCAAGTCCAATCAGATGGCGGTCGATGTCGCCGAATTGCGGGATCACATCTCCGATTTCGACGACTTCTTCCGGCCGATCCGCAATTACTTGTACTGGGAACCGCACTGCTACGACATCCCGATCTGTTGGTCGCTGCGGTCGACGTTCGACGCGTTGGACGGTGTCGACACCATGACCGACGACTTCCAGAGTCTGCTGCCGGACTTGAACAAACTCGATGCCCTTATGCCGCAAATGATTGCGACGATGCCGCCGACGATCGAGACGATGCGCAACGCGCGCGACATGATGCTGAGCATGCAGTCGAGTCAATCCAGTCAGCAGGATCAGCAGCATGCGATGAGCGAAAATCAGTCCGCGATGGGCGATGCGTTCAACGACTCCCACAACGACGACACCTTCTACCTGCCGCCAGAAATCTTCGACAACAAAGACTTCAAACGCGGCATGGACAACTTCATCTCCCCCAACGGGCACGCGGTGCGGTTCATCATCTCCCACGAGGAAGATCCACTGTCCGCCGATGGCATCAAGCGCATCGACGCGATCAAGAACGCCACTTTCGAAGCGATCAAGGGGACACCGCTGGAGGGATCCAGGGTCTTCATCGGCGGCACCGCCTCGACGTTCAAGGACATGGAAGACGGCAACAAGTACGACCTGATGATCGCCGGCGTTGCTGCGCTGACGATGATCTTCATCATCATGCTGCTCATCACGCGCAGTGTTGTGGCATCAGCCGTCATCGTGGGCACCGTGGTGCTATCGCTCGGCGCCTCATTCGGCCTGTCAGTCCTGTTCTGGCAGCACCTGCTTGGGACCCAACTGCAATTCATGGTGATGGCGATGGCGGTCATCATCCTGTTGGCGGTCGGCGCGGACTACAACCTGTTGTTGGTCGCGCGCATGAAGGAGGAACTTCCCGCCGGCATCAACACCGGGATCATTCGGGCGATGGGCGGCAGCGGATCCGTCGTGACGGCCGCCGGGCTGGTGTTCGCGTTCACCATGATGTCGATGTCGGTCAGCGCGATGGTCGTGGTCGCCCAGATCGGCACGACCATCGGGTTGGGTTTGTTGTTCGACACCTTGGTGATTCGCGCCTTCATGACGCCGTCGATTGCGGCGTTGCTTGGCCGATGGTTCTGGTGGCCGCAGGTCGTGCGGGCCAGACCCGCGCCGACACGAGAACGAGTCCGGGTGCGGTAACGCCGCCCACATACGACTCGGCCCGCCACCCGGGAGGGCGAGTGGCGGGCCGAAAGTCCGATAGGTGTCAGGGTTGTGCGACGAGGACGGGGACCTGGCGGTTGAGGATCGGCTTCTTGCCGCCGGTGTTGACACCGCCGACGGTGCCCGCGTTGCCGGCGCGCTGCGGCGCCGTGGTGATCACGATCTTGCCGCCGCGGCAGCTGACGATCTTGCCGTCGACGAACACGTCCTGGCCGTCGTCGATCGGGATGTCGTAGCCGTCGGCGTCGGTGTAGGTGCACCCGCCGGAGTCGGGGGTCGGGTTGTTGTCGACGGCGAAGGCGGTCGCCGGGGCGACGGCGAGGATGCCGAAGGCGCCGAGGACCGTCACTGCGTACTTGAGGCCGGTCAGCTTGCGGGGGGTGGAAGTGGTCATCGTTGATTCCTCTCGGGATGTTTGGCGTGGGTGCTTGTTGTTGTTGAGAGAAATACTGCTGGTCAGCGGCCCCCCGCGTAATCGCCCACAAGCCAGAATCCACTGCCGAGAGGGGAAGACTTTCCTATCCGCGGGGTAAGGCGCTAGTTCGACCCGCGGCGTCAAGAATCCGCCAAGCGCGGCCTACGGGGGTCCGGACAGATTTCCCCGTCGGATGTCCTCGCGGCACTCGAGGCGTGTTTGTCCGGTCTGCTGGATACAAACCTCGACCTGTTGTTCAATGCCCGCCGGGTAGACCGGATCGGTTGGCGCCTTGCTGACGGTCGGCGTCGGGACCACACCGGAGACCACCGACCACATGGTGTCCCCCGTCGACGGCAGACGCGCGCAGTACGCCTTCTGGCCGGTCTCGGTGACGCCGGCCGCCCCGAGCACTGCGCAGTCGGCGCCGACAAGCACCACGGGGACCGCTGGGGCCATCGGACTTGGGGACGGGGCGGCGTGGTTTTGGTGACGGCCGGTGAGGACGGCGGCTGCGACGGCGCCGACGATCACGAGCGCGGCCACGATCGCGGAAGCGATCACCAGCCACCGCTTGCGACTCTTCGATTCGGTTTTGTTGCGAAGGCGCGCGACGGCGACGGCGTCCAACGTCGCGTCGTTGGCTCCGACACCGTCGATCGCGACGTCAAGGTGCCGGGCAAGCGCATTGGCGAAATCCATGCACGTGTCGTAGCGGTCGTCGGGTGACTTGGCGAGAGCCTTGGACAGCACTCGGCCCAGGCCGGAAAGCTCGGGCTTGCGTTCGGCGATCTCAGGCGGCGGCGCAGAAACATGCTGACTGATCACGACGGCGGGATTGGGATCCAGGTACAGGTGCGTTCCGGTCAACAGTTCGAAAGCTGTTGCAGCAAGCGAGTATTGGTCGGCGCGGCCGTCGAGTGTCAGACCCAGCAGCTGTTCGGGCGCCGCGTAGGCGACGGTGCCGACCGCCATGTTCGTCTGCGTCAGTGAGCTGGAGTCGTCGACCCGCCGCGCGATGCCGAAATCGGCGAGCATTGCTCGCCAGCCGCCGGAATCCAACTCGGCGAGAAGGATGTTGGCGGGCTTGACGTCGCGATGAAGCAACTGGCGTTGGTGGGCGTAGTCGAGTGCGTCGGCGACCGCGGCGATGATCCGCACGACTTCGTCGGGCGGCATGCCCTTGCGGTATCGCTCCTGCGACAAGCGGCCGGCATCGGTGCCCTCGACGTAGGCCATCGAGATCCACAACTGGCCGTCGTACTCGCCGCGGTCATAAATGGCGACGATGTTCGGGTGCGACAGGGTGGCGGCGTTCTGGGCTTCGCGGTTGAAGCGTTCGCGATACGTCGGATCATCCGATACCTGTTGTGCGAGGACCTTCAGGGCGTCGCGGCGCGGCAACCGCGGATGCTCAGCAAGATAGACCTCGCCCATCGCGCCTGAACCCAGCTGTTCCAGAATCGTGTACCCGGCGAATGTCTGGCCGGCTACTAACGACATATCGGGATCCTATCGATGTTGGTTCCTGCTTAACGGTCGCTCGTCGGTAACGCTCCTATCTCAAAAAGCGACGTTCCTTGCGTGCCGCTGGCCCCAAGTGGGTAAGCAGCGATAGGACGGACTCAATATGACCATGCTTGCGAGAATCACGTTGCTGGTGGCGGCGATAGTCGGCGCACTCCTTGGTGCGCCGGGCGCCGCCGCGACCCCCGAGAGCGACTTCTGCCGAAGCATGGTCGGCGTGGGATTCACCGGGGATTGCGCCCCACTCACCGCCCTGGCCCGAGACGCATGTGCGCAAAAAGCACGCGGCGTCGATCTGGAGACGGTCGCGCAGAAGTTGGACCTCGCGACCAAGAACGAGAACCTGTCGAACTACATCATTGCCGGTGCCCAGATCTACTTCTGCCCGGAACGCGCTGCCACGACCTGACGCGGGCTTGGCTATGGATGAAGCGCCGGTTTCGGCCGCAACCGCGTCAATGTGAGACTGTTTCCGCGATGCGACTGAAAGGGATCTATATGTCGGGCTCGAGTCTTTTCGCCGCTCTGAAGGCAGCCGGGATCGCCTTGATATTGGGCTGGGTGCTGGGTACGGGTACTGCGCTGGCGGATCCGGCTCCTGGTGATCCGGGGGTCGCGGGGCCCGCGGCGGGGCAGGACCCGACACCGTTCACCGGCGAGGCGCCATTCGGGCCGCCGCGTTTTGTCCCTGCCAACGGCGCGACTGTGGGTGTGGCGCAACCGATCATCATCAACTTCCCTGGGCTCGTCGATGACTCCGCAGCAGCCGAAAGCGCTGTGCACGTCTCTTCGGTCCCGCCCGTTCCCGGCAAGTTCTACTGGATGTCGCCCACCCAGCTGCGCTGGCGCCCGCTGACCTTCTGGCCCGCGCATACCGCGGTGACCGTCGACGCGGGTGGCACGGTGTCCGGCTTCCAGACAGGAGATGCATTGGTCGCCACGGCCGATGACGCCACGCACCAGTTGACCGTTACCCGAAATGGCAACGTGGAGAAGACAATTCCAATGTCGATGGGGATGTCTGCCGGCGGCCACCAAACCCCGAACGGCACATACTACGTCCAAGAGAAGATGCCCTCGGTAGTGATGGACTCCTCGACCTACGGCGTTCCGGTCAACTCGACGTACGGATACAAGACGACGGTGGAACTGGCCGTTCGGTTCGACGACAGCGGCGACTTCGTCCACAGTGCCCCCTGGTCAGTGGATGACCAGGGCAAGCGCGACGTCAGCCATGGCTGTATCAACATCAGCCCGGCCAATGCCAAGTGGTTCTTCGACAACTTCGGCGCCGGTGACCCCATCGTGGTGAAGAACTCAAGCGGCGGTACCTACTCGCGCCACGATGGCTCGAACGACTGGCAGTTGTAGCTTCGCGTGGGGCGGGCGGGGCTCGAACCCGCGACCAACGGATTCGGTTTGGCCGATCTCACCGAATCGCCTGAGATCCCGTTAATTCCTAGTGCCACAATGGATTCGGCGTGCCTCCGTTCTCAACGAATAAGTGCTGATTCCGGTCGAATCCCGGTCATACAGGGTGAAAAAGGGATGACGAAAATGCCCCCGGTTAGACCACATATTTTGGACGGCGCGGGTTGTAAACGATGGCGGGGGCCCAACGAGGCTCTGCGCACTGGATACCAACAGTAGTACTCGTCGAAGATCGCAGGGCCGGAGATAAAGAAGGTGCGCTTAGAGGCGCGGCTGCCAGACCTGACGACAACCTTCGAGCGCTGGGCGCTGGTCGACACCGAACGCAAGGATGCCGACCTCGAAGAACGGGAGCTGGCTGCACGCCTACGGCCCCTCCTGGCTGAAATGGCCGACCGACCGAGCACATAGCCGGCGCGAGGAACGGGCTGCAGCGGTCGAGTGGCTGGAATGGTGCAGGCACTACATGGCCATGCGCGAACCGTTCACACGGCCCATCCGGCAACCCACGATCAAGCCGACCGGATACTCAGAAGTGCAAGAATTCAGGACCCGGGCTCAGATTCGGCTTGGGCTGTACGTGACGCTGCTGCACCAGCACGGGGAAGCACCAGATGCGATGATCGACCGCTCGGCTCGCACCTTCGGCGGCCGAGTTCCCATCTTTGCCAGGAGCCACGAGCGCAACCACCGAACGCCCGCTGGAGACAGGATCCCGGTGATTAACAGCACAAGAACGGGATTGCAGCAAACCTTAGACTTCGGATGATATGTCTTAGTCGCCTGGCCAGAGGATCGCCTTAGAGCGTTGTGCAGTTTCAGCAATGTCGAGGATCCACAACAACGTCATTGACGACTCAGTAAATCTTTGTTATACGGGTAATAGCTGGGGGATAGCCAACTGGGGGTAGGGAGTGTCAACGTTTGGCGACGACGGATCAACGCTGTCGGTGGTGATAATTGATGGTCAAGACGTGGTCCATGCAGGGATCGGCGCCTGGTTGACCGGCGCAGTACCGCCAATCAAGGTCGTCGGTAACTACGCCGCTCCAGCGGATTTTATGAAATCTCATCCGTCGGCGACACCTGACGTAGACGTCGTGCTGTTCGCACTTCAATACGAGGGGCGCAGTCCGGATTTCGACGCGCTTCGTACCCTCTGCCGCGCCGGCCATCGAGTCATTGTCTACTCCTCCTTAGTCTCCGACGAAGTGATTCTTACAAGCCTTGATGCTGGAGCGGTAACCTATGTGGCGAAATCTGAGCGCGCGAATCACTTATGCGAAGCTATCTACTCCGCACGCTCCGACACGCCATATATACCGCCCCGCACGGCGAAGGCGCTCCTGAATGACAAGACGAAGGGCAGGCCCAACCTCACGCAACGGGAACGCGACATACTTATTGCGTGGTTCCGAACGGAGAGCAAGGAAGCGGTAGCTAAGCAGTTTTTTATCGAACCGTCCACAGTTGCGAGCCACCTGCAGCGGATCAGAGCGAAGTATGCAGCGATCGGCCGGCCAGCGCCAACGAAAGGGGCGCTCATTGCACGCGCCATACAAGATGGCGCCCTGGCCGCGGAGGACATTTAAAGACTGTAAAGTCCGGCAATCGGTCTGTTTGATTGTTCTAGATGCTCCGAACTGTCCTGGCGAATGCGAGTGATATACAAGGTCGGTTCACTCACGTTCTGAGGCACGCTTTCGCTCCTTCACGAACCCCATCCCGCAGAGCTGAATTATTCGCCGGGGTCTGGGCCGATGGGTAATTTGTGGTGATGCTCCATGCGAACCAGGCGACGCCTGAGGCTCCCATACTGCAGAAGCCTCGGGCCTGCGCAGCCATGTCGGAAGGGCTGGGCGCGTCAGTTATTGCGCCATTTTTGGCTCTTCGACCACCGAACGCTTGAGCAACGCCCAGTAAGGGCTGGCGACTTTGATCCCAACCGTTGTCCGAGAGGCTTGCCTTAATCTTGGGAAGTAGTCCAGTCATCGCCCAGTCAACACCGCTCAGCGGAAGATCGGTTTCGTTTCTAGAATCGGCATAGACGTAGGGTGCCACCACATCGCATGCGGTAGCACTGAAATTTTCCGCTCGGCCCGGGTTCCAGGAGTCAGTACCATCTGGGCCTAGGCCTGCACTAAAGCCACAGATAGTCGGGCGATCAACCGGAATCAAGGGTTTTAACTCATTGAGGACGGGCTTCAGACTGCCGTAGTCCCAGTCAGGAGTGTCGTCAAGAATCCAGTACCCAGCCACTAATGGATTGGTTCGATCTCTTCGTGCAATCGCTTCCACATCATCGCGCAACTGCGACTTCGAGTATTCGACATCGGACGAGCAGTAGCTCTCAGCCGGAGATCCCGCTGGTTTCGGTGCGACCGTCGCAGTCCTAGAACATTCATACTGCGACACATGGTCAGATACTTCGGCACTTATTACGCGGATATTTGCCTGCAGGAGGGCTTGGCCTTGCGGGCTAGATGCTTCCGGGGGCGGCCCATAGAGCAGTGCGTAATTCACGCCGACCTCTGAGGCGGAATGGACAAGATCCGAGGTGGTCAGACCCCATCCTCCAATGAATAATGGCCCAAAGGGCAGACTTGGCACGCCCTTTGCCTGCGGAGTAGCACATGCAGTGCAGACAAGCATAGCTACGCCCAGGACCGCCAACATGGCGCGTCGAATCGACGCCGGCTGGTCTGCTGAGGTTGGCATGGACGAGTGCATATATCGAGCTGTTCTTCCGCGTACTGCTGTTTGTTGGCCTTCTATTAGTGTCTCGCACGACAAATAGACTTTTAGATGCTCGGGACCACTGAGACTATGTCGGCGAGTCAAGTGCCATCCCATAATCATCGATACTTAACGTACCAACACGTGCCAATTGCAATCCGAAGCTCAACCGGGTCGCACCGTCCGGGATAGGCGGAGTTTGCCAGGAAAATTGTGTCCAGTCCTGACTTGGATCGGCTTGGGGCGATTCAGTCCAAAATTTCCACCGCCCCTGTGAATTTCGGAAAAAAACGACAAATTTGGTTTCCGCCGTCGACTTATACCAAGCGCTCATCGTGTAGGTCTGACCAGGTTTCACCGCAGGAGAACACGCACCGCTGTCTTCCTCAACGATCAGCTTTTGATCACCCGATTCCCATGAGCCCATTGTGACCTGCTCGGCCCAACCACCCGAATGAGCCGACTCTACTCGGCTCCATGTGCTGGTATTATCGCCATACCCAGAACGCTGCCAACACTGAGCCCTGATGTTGGGGTCACCGTTAGGATCCGGGATTTCCAAGGACGAGTTAACCAATTGCCCATCCGGACGCTGATCGACTGGTCCGGCAACTACACCCTTTGCGGGTCCCCCAATTACCTGATCGATGGTCGCAACGGTAATGCCGTTCGCCGCCTGCGACTCGAGCCATTCCAAAAGCGCATCGAAGTCTGACGTTGAAATAGCCATACTTGAGCATCCGTCGCACACGTCATGGAAGACAACTGGCAGCCACCCCCCGCCATGATTACGTGCATCAATTATCTCGCGTTCAATTGACGCAAGTTTTGTCGTATTTATAACTGGGGTGCTCGTCCGAATCGAATAGGGGTTCGCTGGAGGCACCGTCTCTGCGAAATCGCATGTGTCGCACGCGCCGCCGCGGAATAGACCACTCTCCGAACGCGCGCTATTGTATCCACAGTCTTTAACGATTTGCTCTGTCCTTAAATCTGAGACAGCGTAGGGATACGCGAATGATCGAACATTTAATCCTTCGCTATTGAGCGCGACACGATCGTCGCAAATCTGGCGTGCTTGCTCGGCAGGGTCGAGAACGGGTAGGTGGAGGTGGTTCACGGTGTGCCCACCTATTTCGTGGCCAGCGTCTTGAATAGCCTTGATCTGATCCAGCGTCAAACGACCCTCGCTGCCAATGAATCCGCTGGGGATAAAAAAGGTGCCGTGCATTGAATGCCTAGCCAATAGTTCTTTCGCATTCATCTGCGAAACGAAGGCATCGTCGAACGTCAAACTTACCACCGTTGAACCGTTCTTGAGGGCGCCGGGCGCACGTCCTGGATCGGGCTTTTCACTATGCACCGAGAAGACGGTTACTGCGCCAAGCGTGCACGCCAGCAGTAGCGCAATAGAATATGTCAGGAGCATTCGTGGCCGGCTTGAAAACAGGTGCGTTCGCAGTGCGCTCCCGAACTTAGGAAGGCTGCCGCCCCCCTTACGAGTTCTGCGATGTTTTCTCATTTCAGCTTCACGCACTTCCGCTCGAGTTTCTCTTTAATAGTGGTTTGATCCGTAGCCATCCGACATAGCCAATGGTGGGGAACACCACGATAAGCACTAGCGCGACGCCGGTGAACTTCCAGATGGGCAGCGGCGGCGGCAGCAGCGTCATGCCATAGTCGTCTATCGTGAGTGTTCCCGTGCTGGCGATCTGCAGGCCGAAACTTAGCCTTTTGGCGTCGGCTGGGATGGGCGGAGGTTGCCAAGAAGACTGTATCCATTCAGCCGAGGGCGGCATCTCAGGCGACTGTGTCCAGAACACCCAGCGGCCCTGCGCATCCCGATAGTAAACGACAAACCGGACTGGTGCCGTCGAGGTGTACCAGGCGCTCAAGCTGTACGACTGGCCCTGCTTTACCTCTGGCGAACAAGAGCCCGTGTCCTGCTGGACGACCAGCTTCTGATCTCCCGAGGCGATGGACCCTATAGAGACCTGTTCGGCCCATCCTCCTGAGTGCGCCGACTCGACCCTGGCCCAGGTGCTGGAGTTTGTCCCATAACCAGCTCGCTGCCAGCACTCGCTTTCGTCCTCTGCTGACGCCTGATGTGTATCGGTAGGGGAGGTAGCCACTTCTAGGGAAGCATTGATCAACTGTCCATCGGGGCGCTTCGGGTTAACGGGCCCAGTTACTAGGTTCTGCACGTCACCATTTACTACTTGCTGAACGGTGGCGACAGTGACGCCGTTTCCCGACTCGGACTGGATCCAGTCCAGCAGCACGGCAAAGTCCTTCACTGAGATTGCGAGATTTGAACATCGATCGCAAACCTCATGAAAGACGATAGGTACCCAGCCTCCGCCATGCATGCGCGCATCGGTGATTTGTCGTTCGATCGCTGCGACTCTTGTTGGGGGTATGACGGGCGTAGCGGTCCGAACGGAATACCGGTCTGCAGGAGGCATCGTTTCGGCGAAGGCACAATCACTACCACTGCATTCGTCCGCTGTAAACAGCCCGTCTTCGGATCGCGCACTGTTATACCCACATCTCGCTACGATCTGCTTTGTAATCGCATCCAGTGCTGCGAACGGGTACGCGAATGACGTTATTTTCAGGCCATCACGACTCAACGCAACGCGGTCATCACAGACCTGTCGCGCTTGTTCCGCAGGCTGTAACGCGGGTAAATGCAGGTGGTTAACGGTATGTCCGCCAATCTCATTGCCGGCATCCTGGATTGCCTTAATCTGGTCGAGGGTCATTCGCCCCGGGACTCCAACGAATCCGCTTGGGATGTAGAAGGTCCCGTTCATGTGGTGTGTAGCCATAATTGTTTCCGCGAGTGCCTGCGATGCATACCCGTCATCGAAGGTCAGAGACACAACGGTGGCACCGCTCCGACCAGGTGGAGGGCTGGCCGCGGCTACAAAAGAGCCGCCCAGTTGGCCGGAGAGTATGAGAATGAGTGCTCCAAAGATTACTGCGGTCCATGCGTCAGGTCGCGTCCGCTGGCGTGAGTTGATACCCTCAGCGTGCATTCCCCGACACCCGCGATTGCGGATATACCTCACAGCGTCCTCTCCTGATAGACGGGTTGGCTGGCGGCGTAATTCATCTCGCGAATTGGCGCTTCTCCGTGGGTGGAATGTCCTTCGTACAGGCCGTGACATTGCGGCTGATTTTCACCAGCTTTCTCGAGCCCTCCACGGATCAACCGCAGCCCAGCGCGCGGCAGGACCACTCCGCCAGCGGCACATTGTTCGGAGGAAATCAGACGCGAATCGATCTCGCGCGTGCGCCAGCGATTATCGAAGAGCTTTCCCAGCGCGACGTAGCGAATCGGTATCAATAGGAATGCGTTGAGGATGATTGCGCCGGGCGTCCCAACGATCCAGCACCGCAGCTTGTCGTTCATTGCCAGTCTTGGGCGGCCGATGAGATAGAGCGCGGAGCCAGCGTATCGAACGATCAGGTAGGCGCCGATGTATGCGACTAGCACGCGACCATTTCCCGAGTAACGGCTACCTAAGGAGATAGCGGTCTGAAAAATGATATATCCAGTCATAGCGGGCGTGATGATGAGCTGTGTAAGGCCGTAAAGCGGGCTTAACAGTTTTTTTATCGTCAAGTGGCGAAAGACGTATGGCAGCATCCACCACCAGGACCTGGCCCACCGAAGCCGCTGGCGATAAGTTCCACGAAACGTCGAAGGCATATCAGTTTCAACGCCGGCTTCGGCGACAGCGACTACCTCTCCGCGACGGAGGGCACGCAACGCCAGCCACCGGTCATCGCCGGTCCCACACTCCACCGCGTAAGCATCGAGATGGTCATACAGGAGTTCGCTCCTATACAGAGCGAGCGCACCGGAGGTGGTCTCAAGTGCGCCAAGCATCGAGCGAGATGCGCGCATTATTACGCATGATGTCCCGATATCGATATCCGCGGCAAGAGTTACCCAATTGGATTTGTAGTTGCGGATATAGATCATGCCGGTCGCCGCCTGAATACGCGGATCTGACATCGCACGGAGGAGGTGTTCGCAGGCATCCGGATACGGTTCAGAGTCCGAGTCGACGGTCAGTATGAACTGGTAATCGTCACGAGTGAATCTTCGCAACACATTAACCTGTGCACCACGTTTGCCGATGTTCTCCTGCCGTAGCCAGGTTACCCTTGGGTGGTCCACTGTCGCGGCGACCGGTATGTATGAACCGTCGTCAATCACGACGATGTCGACTGGGATTGTTTGCGCCAGTAGCGCTTTCACGGTCGCGTGCAGGCCAGCAGGATCCTCGTTGTAGCTCGGCACGATGCAGAGCACACGACCGGGAGCGATCGGCTTTGAGGTATACCTGCGCCCAACGACAAATGCGACTAGGCACACTGACATTACCGTTGCGCCAACATACCAATAGGCAAGGAGTATCAGGTCGTTCGTTTGATGATGCACAAGCACCGTCACAGACACCAACACGCCAATCGCGATTGCTGACACAACTGCGCGGATTAGCTGCCTAGTCATCAGACATCCAGCCGCGCCATATCGCTAGCAGTCGAAAACACGGCACCCCTAACACCACAACGGAGAAGCCGGTGCCAATGATCCAATCGAGTAGCCCAGTCCCGCCGAGTTGGGAAGCGGCCACCATAGAGGTGTGTCCCATCAAATTCTTCCTCTATTAGGGTCTTGATTGTGGTCAACCGAGGCGGCGGCCGATCAAGTCGCCTATTCGGTAAGTTGTGTCGAGGACCGAGGCACGGCCAATTAACCACTCGTAGTCCTCCGTTGCATGCAAGGTATGGATAACAACCAGGTCCCATTCCATCGCTTCCGGGTTCCGCTCGCTCGAAAGGCATCCGGCGTATGGGGTTTCCAAGTAGTCAATGAGAGGATCGGAGTAGGCAACGCGAGCACCGGCCGAAGCGAGCTGGTCGAGGATCTCCAGGGCAGGCGATTCCCGTGTGTCAGCCACACCTGGTTTGTAAGTCACCCCTAGGATCAGCACGCGGGCTCCCCTTGTTCTACATCCGGATTCGCCAAGCATCCTTCGTGCCTGTGCAACGACCTCACGAGGTCTAGTCACGATTGCGGTCATGGCCGTCTGCATAAGCGGGGAACTTATTCGCCGAGCACGCAGCTGCCACAGCAGATAGTGGGGATCGCATGGAATGCAATGCCCACCAGCACCCGCGCCCGGATAGAACGGCATGAATCCATATGGCTTCGTGGCCGCAGCACGGATGACTTCCACGATGTCGACATTCAGTTCTTCGGCTGCGCTGCAGAATTCGTTGGCCATTGCGATATTGACTGCTCGAAAGCTGTTTTCGAGAAGCTTCGTCATCTCGGCAGCTTCCGGGCTCGACACGCGGTGCATTGCGCTCGCTGTGTGGCGCAAGATGTCGACCGCCCGACTGGTACAAGTACTGGTGAGCCCGCCGACGACGCGTGGAGTGGTCTCAGGAGCGTGGGTTGCCACACCTGGGTCGATGCGCTCCGGGCTAAACGCAACGAAGATGTCATCCCCAACCTTGAGACCGCTCGCTTGAAGGGATCTCACAAGGAGGTCGCGAGTGCATCCAACGTAGGTAGTTGAAGTTAAGACAACCGTCTGGCCTGGTCGGGCATTGTTCACGACGCCATCGCACGCGGCCGATAGAGCCGTCAGATCGGGAGTCTGGTGTGCATCTATCGGGGTTGGGACGCATATAACGATGGCGTCAGCGGAGGAGATGGCTGACGGCTCGGTTGTCAATTTGAACTGTTCGCCTCGGAGATGTCGCGCCAAGCGCGCTCTATCACGATCCAGCAAATCCACGCGGCCGGACTTGATGTCGGTCAAGCGCCCTTCACTGACGTCACAACCGATGATCTCGGCGCCCTGGTCCGCGAACGACAGAGCAGTCGGTAGTCCCACATAACCCAAACCAACGACGGCTATCCGCTGATTGCGGAGGCCGCCCCCGACCGGCTGCGCCATCGCCTGGCTCGAGGTTCGTTCGAGAGACTCATTCGTCAACGCGGGCACTCCGTTCCCACAACCCAGATGGGACCCGCGTCGGTCATTGAAAAGACCATCCATCGAGCCGCCACCCTGTTGCCATGCGCGCTAACAGCCGCGGGCAGGAACTGGGCTATCACGTCTGCGTCGACCGTGATCCGGTTTCCGACGATGTTGGTTTGCCATCCCGCCCGCTCCAGAGCGGTGGACGCGAAGCCGATAGCCGACAAGCCAGAAACTACTTTAGCCACGCGTTCGGCCGTGGGCAGATTCTGCTCAATTTCGGCAGCCTGGACATCCTTGCACGCGATGACTGCAGCCCCCGGATGCACGATCGCGCCATCACGGCCCGATCCATCTTTATCCGCGACGACGCGTGCCTTAACAGTTTCAATGGTCATGGTTAATAAGCCTTTACTGCTAGAAAATTACAAATTGAATACTGCATGCCAGGTTCGCTGTGACGCCGATCCTAAAGACGCAGAAAAGAATTAACTTAAGCGGTGTTAGCCATAATTTGGCTTTGTCCGAATATGGGCTGATTTGCCTAGGCCGAGTAAGAGCTACCCCGGTCATAGTCGCCAAATCTCGTTGGTGCTAGAACTCCGCCATCAGCCTCTGAAGTGCTGAACCGGAGATCTTCTCGGCGCTGATGTGCGCGGGCCGCCAACTTTAGCGGCAAAGCATGCACCTTGCGAACATCGCCATTCATCTCCGACACGCTGCCGTGACCTCGGTCGCCCGACCGATCGCGGATAGGAGGCGATCTGAACAAACCGCTAAAGGCTCTAGGGTGCGTGAAGGTATTTACCACACGCGGTCGCCTGTTTCGCGGGATGGACCGTGCAAGTCCTTCCGACACGAAATAGCTCGATTTCCACCTGCCCCGCATTTGCTCTAGGCGCATACGGCAACTCAACACGAAGGCTCCCCCTCCGAATAATAACTGTTTTCCCCACCGGCTTCCCCCCGGCTACACAAAGCTACCTTGAAGGGGGCTCCGCTTGCCATCGAGTAGCCAGAATTCATCCGTTCGGATGAATTGCTTCTAGTCTGACTCAGACCTTCACATGTAGTGCGACACGCATCAGGAGCCCCAGACCATAGAGGAACGAGTCCTATGTCGGATGACATCTCGGGCTCTGCGCGAGGACCGCGCGGCGCGATCGCTCGCAATTGGTGCGGCCATCGCGAAATCTGCATGCAAACGTTCCCGAAGCGGTGTAGGCCGAGCTCGTCTCGAAGCCCATCAGCACGCCGCCGTCCCGGTCAAGAATGCAGTCGAACTACTTGACGGAGGTGCACCAGTTCACCGGAACGACCGAACTCACGGCGCGCCGCGCCTTCGCGGTCTTCAGTGCGCCGGTCACTCGGTCAGCAACGTCCGCATGACCCAAGATCGCTACATGAGCCGCGGCCGCATCCTCACCCAGGTCGCCGACCTGCTGGCCCGCACCGTCCGCGTTAACGATGAAAAACCGATGAGACCAAGAAAGTGATCTTGAAAAATAGCCTCTGAAGTGGGGCGGGCGGGGCTCGAACCCGCGACCAACGGATTACCAGAACGCCGTTCGCAGCAATGCCAATCTGTACGTGTTTTATCCTGTGCCGCAACGGATTTAGTTCAGTGCGCGCTCCGGCACCGGCGTAGCGTTTCCCACGGATTCCCAGTCATTGCCGGTGAATAATCGGTAACCGCTGGGGACCCTGCACTGCCGCGGTTCGACTACTCGGCTGGCGCGTGCATCCGAACTCGACCGTTGGTGTGTAAATGCCTGCCGGCCCGTATTTTGCGTTTCACGGGATGCCACAGCGCAACGATATGGCCAGGTCAGACCCTATTCCATGTCCGTACGGTCCGGCGCTTGTCGGGCCGTATCTGCGCGGCTTGGCACACTCTTGGCACAACTGTGGTTTTGGTCGGTTGCCGGGGGTGAGCTCCGGCGACGCGCGTCGCTTCGCGAGAAGTCCGTTCACATATGCCGTGTGCAGGTACCGTACGCGCATGGCCCACATAGCGATAACGCTGGCGGAGCAGCCGGAGCTGAAGGATCAGTCAATTCCGGACGGCGAGATTTGGCCGGAGTTCAACCTTCATGGCGAGACCTATCTCCTGTCGTGGGAGCGCTTGTCCGATGATCTGCCGCAATTCCAGTTCGCGATGTGCGATTCCGAAACCGGGGAGGTCATCGCCGACGCGCACACGGTGCCATGTTGGTGGGACGGCACGCCGGAGGGGTTACCCGCTGGTTTCGACGCCACCATTGCCGACGCCTTGACCCGGCAGGAGACTGGTCAGCCGGTCAACACGCTGTGCGCCATCGCGGCCGAGATTCCGACGGACGGTCGCGGAACTGGCCTCGCGGCCGACATTCTGAAGACTATGGGAACCATCGCGGCGCAGCACGGCTTAACGCAGATGATCGCGCCGGTCCGGCCGACGTGGAAGGACCGTTATCCGATCACGCCGATCGAGCGGTACATGGCTTGGCGCCGCGAGGACGGGTCACTGTTTGATCCATGGCTGCGGCTGCACGAACGCATGGGGGCCCGTATGGGGCCACCCGCGCCGGCCTCATACCGCATCGATGGAACAGTCCCGGAATGGGAATCGTGGCTCAAGATGACGTTTCCCGAGTCGGGCGATTATGTTTTTCCGGGCGGGCTGTCACCTCTTGCAGTGGACCGCGAGGCTGATCACGCCACCTACCTCGAACCCAACGTGTGGATGATCCACGACTTGTCCTCGATACAGACCTACGAATCGGCGTGCTAGCCGTTCATGCCTCGGTGTACGCGCCTGTGTGGTCGTACCTCTTCAGCCACTCCGGACCGCCTTGTTCGGTGTTGAGTCCCTTCTCGATGAGGGCAAGGTTGTGGTACACGTGCACACCGGTGACTGTCGCCTCGGTCATTGAGGGCTGATCGTCGCCGTTTCGAATCTGCTCGGAATGGTGCAGACCGTCGAGCAAGTTCTTGATGAACTCGATCGCCTTGTATTGAGCCGAGGGATCAGTGGCGCCACCCCAGGCCGGCCAGTAGGCAGTCGCGAGGTCTTCCACCACGTAGATGCCACCCGGTTTCACGTGTTGGAATAGGGCATTGAACGAGGCCAGGATGTGGTGGCTCATATGGCTGCCGTCATCGATGATGATGTCGAACGGTCCCAGTTCGCGCCCCAGCGAGTCAAGGAATACCTCGTCGCCTTGGTCCCCTTGCACGACCCGCAGACGGCTCTCTTCAACACCAGTCTTCTCAAAGATGTCTAGTCCGAAGATCAGGCCGCGCCGGAAGTAGTGCTTCCACATGCGCAGCGATTCTCCTCCGGCGTCGATCGCGTCGTAGCCGCCGATTCCGATTTCAAGGACCTTCACCGGTAGCTCCCGGTAGGGCTCAAAGTGCTTCTGGTAATGCGGCGTATACCAGCGCCCGCCCCACTTATCCGAACCAAACCATGCCGCGAGTTCGGACAAATCTTTCGGGCGTTGTGTCATCGCGCCGACGATCGGCCACATCGCGGCGGCGATTGCCGCGGAATATTCCGAGTTCACGTATTCGGTCGCGGAGATTTCGCGAGTGGCGCCGTACGGCCCCATCGGACCGAAGAGTTCACGCAGTAGGTCCACCAGATCCTGACGGATCGTCACAGCAGCGTTGCCGTCCCAACCCTTTTCGGAGGACGGAGCGCCATCGCCGACCGTGAGGAGATAGCCCAGTCGCTCACCGCCGAAGCCCAGATCACACTGAATCACGAACTCATCGCTCGGGCCGTTGAGCAGAGACGCGCGACTGGCCACCTCGGCGAGCAATACCTCGGCCACCGCATCCGGGCCGATCTCCTTTACGCGAGTCGCTGATTCCACGTCGGGCAAATCGGCGGCCAGTAGGACACCTTCGGCAATTTGGGTTCTGGTCGACATCGGTTTCGTGCCCTTCGAGAGAGTTGTTGAAGCCTTCGGCCCTCGAACCGTAGCTGGCACCGGTCGACCACACTCAAAGATTGAACCGACCTGCTGACGCAATGCGATAGCGGTATGTAGGGTACGCCGCGTTTGCCGGCTCTCGGACGGGGTCGAACGAGGCCCGAGGGCTATGGATGCAATGGCACGCAAGCCGCGATCCTCGGCACCCGTCGGCATGGTCGGACGGTGCTTCACTCAGCAATCTGGGTAGTTTTGATCCCCGAGTCAGGAGCCATGCGGCGTTGGATGTGGGGGATCAGTCGGTGTCCGGGCTGCCGGGACAAAGCACTCGGCTTTGGCGTGAACCCCCGCGAGCATGTTGTCGGCGATGCCGAGCACTAGAGAGTCTCAACCAGCTAGACGGCGAGCGCGCCGGAACGATCAGGCGGCGCAACGGATCGCGACCGCTCGCGACTTCTCCATCGGTGCGCCGCCGCGCGCGCAGCGAGCGCGATCAGGGCTGTGGCCAGTCCGACAACCGGAGTGCCTACCACCGAGAACCCGATCAATGAGTTGTACCCAAAGGCGACCGCGCTGGCCAGTAGCACCAGGCGCAACGGTGTCCAGTGCGACCCCAGCAAGCGAAACCGGGTGGACAGCAGGATGCCCAGGGCCAAAGCAACCACGTGCCCGACGGCGGTGAAGTCGAAACCGCCCGCGGATGTCGCGACGAGGACGGCGTTGACCAGCCAAAAACACACCCAGGCCAACCGCCACCACGTAGGTATGGCGGCGGTGAGGGTGCCCAGTACCGCCGCGGCGCCGTAGCTGATCCCGACGTCGCTGGCACCAGCGATCGAAGCCGGTAGCCAGCCCGCTACGATCGCGGTGGCCAGCACGGCGGCGATGATCAGGGTCGCCCCGACATGGCCGACCGTGAACGCGACGACGACACCTTTCCCGCGCCAGAGCAATTCGCCCAGAGCCAGCAGGCATGCCAGCCCCGGCAGCCAGACGTAGACGCGATCGTCGCCAGTGACGAAGGCACTGCCGATCAACGTGCCCACAGGCCCGCGCGCGAGGTTATGCAAATTGGTGCTCAACTGATCGATCACACGGCACTGCGCCTGCGGGCCCAACACCACCAACGCCGCGGCGACGAGTATCAGCATCACCGAGTAGGCCGCGGTCACGCGCACCAACACCAGCCCCGACAACAATCGCGACACAATGGTCGACCATGCCAACGGCCTGTTACCGCCGTAAGTCGTACATGGCAATTCCGCGAAAGATCTTCCAGCGTCCTCAAACGCTAGACAGGCCGCCCAAACCCGTAGACGCCTGGGCCGTCGCGGCTGGTCCTGCAGGCCCAGGAATCTGCGGCAGGTGACAGCGAATCGCTGCAGTTCAACGCGTGCTTCTTATGGTCGGGCTGACAGGTCGGGCTGACAGGATTTTGAACCTGCGACCACTCGACCCCCAGTCGGACATTGGCCGAATTGCAGTGTGTTGCAATGGCTTTCGTAGCACCGCGACCAGCGCAAAAGGGTCTCAAGCCGTCTCCCGCCAACCCACCCGATTCGCACCGCTTGATGCTCCTATTGCTGTTAGAAGTCAAGCGGCGGTGAGCCACTGGCGGTAGTCGTTGACGAGGGTGTCGTTGCGTTGGCATCCGCGTTCCAGCCGCGAGATGGTGATGATCGGAACGCCGAAGTGGGTGGCCACCGTGGCTAGCGTGAGGTTTTTGGCTTGCCGGGCGGGCCGCAGGTCGCCGTAGTCGTCGACTGGAACGGGGCGGGTCAGCAGTCTGAAGACTTCGCGGGCGATGGCCCGTTTAAGGAGACGCAGGATCTCCCTCTTGGTGCGCCCCTTGGCCATCTGACGCTCGACGTAGTCGCGGGTCTGCCGGTGTGCGGACATACGGACCAGTGCGATTCGGTACAGGGCGTTGTTGGCAGCTCGGTCACCACCACGTGACAGCCGGTGGCGGGTGATCTTGCCCGACGAGGCCGGCACCGGGGCCGCCCCGCACAGCGCGGCGAAGGACGACTCGTTGCGGAACCGGTGGGGGTTGGTGCCGGCGGTCACCAGCAGTTGGGCGGCGGTGTCGGTACCGACACCGTAGGCGGCGCGCAGTGCCGGATTGATCTGTCGGACAAGGAGTTCGAGATGGTCGGTCAACTCCTGCTTCTGCTCTTCGAGGAAGGCCGCGCGTTGTGCGAGCGATTTGGCCGCGGTCAACACCGCGATGGTGGTCGGGTCGCGGTGAGCGGCGGGTCGGCACCGGGCCAAGGCGCCGATCAAGGCGGGGGTGCTGTGGTGGCGGTAGCGCTCGCGAAGCTCGGCGGGTCCGGTCACCAGCAGAGCCTTGATCTGGTTGGTCGCCGCGGTGTGCGCCTTGACGGCGCTGCGTCGTGCACTCAACAGAGCTCGCAGCGCCGCGGTGCTGGCGTCTTTGGGCACGGCGATGCCATAACCAGCCAGTGCAGCTCGCGCGGCGGCGTAGGCGTCCAACGGATCGGACTTGCCTTGACGGCGTCGGGCAGCGCGGTCCGGGCGGCTGACCTCGGCGACCTCGACGCCGGCGGCCTGCAGAACCCGGGTCAGTCCCGCGCCGTAACTCGACGTCCCTTCCACGCCGGCGATCGCGATGGCGCCGAAGCTGCGCGCCCATTCCAGCGCGTCATGGTAGCCGGCCGGACTCGTCGGGAACTCATTGTCTGCCAACGTCTTTCCGGAGTCGGTGATGACGGCGAGGTGGACGGTGTCCAGATGGGTGTCTGCGCCGATGACGACGCGCGGTGATGCTGTCACGATGGTGGTGTCCCTTCTGATGGTGATCGCTGACAGATGGCGACACCCGGCGGGGCGTGCAGACAACACATTGATGAGGAACGGCCAGGCTCCTGATTAAGTCATGTCCGCCCTGCCGGGCCCCTCGAGCTGCCAGTCGGCCACCGATGGGACAGATCAACTGATAGACAACCCACTGGGCGCCAGTGACAACGCGAGTCACCACCGATGGCCGACTGGCAGGACCATCATCAGCCCAGCCATTCGAGCTCTAACAGCATCAATGTGACAATGTTGTGACAACGTCCACCCTGAACTGTTTGCGCCCGAAGCTTTTCGTGACCGTTTGCTGAGGCGTTTTGAAGCCGTGCGGACTCTTTGGAGCGAAGGGCTCGGAACCGTTGGCGCCTGCCGCGAGACCGCCCCGTCCCAGCCGCGGACTGCGAAATCGTTGACCTCTTCGTCCCGAACGACCGTGACCTGGTCATATGGAAGCAGTCGGCCATCGGTGAGCATCGACGATTGTCGATGGAAAAGACACTTTGAAGTGCAGCATTCGATGTGCAATTCGTGCATAACCACCAATGATCAATCGGGTAAGGCGTACTTACTTGCGTACCGCAGCCTTCCAGGCCATGACCTAGTCGATGGGAACGAGACGACTTGGGCGGTTGTCACGGTTGACGGCGTTGGGCATCTTAAGTACTAGCAGGTCAATAGGTTGACGACGTTGGCTAGTGGCGAGCGTTGTCGGAACTACTGCGGACGGATTGCCGACGGCACCTCCTTCTGCCCGCCGGAAGAGAGCGGGCGCTGGCGGTGCGAGGCGCGGCTCGGGTCGCGTCGGGGGAACCCCCACCCCTCGCGATTGGGTCGTGCCAGCCAACAGCATCGCGGCCAGAGGTCGGCAAGGTGTTGGCGGGCGATGTTGTTAGTCGCCCTTGGCGCCTTCCTGCAGTTTGACCATCACCTGGTCGAGGTTGAAGCTGGCCGGCTTCTGCCTTGGCGGGAACTCGACGAAGGTCTGCAGCATCTGGGCGACGTAGTCTTGGGCCGGAACGAACAAGAAAATGTGGTCGAAGATCCAGTCCCAGTAGGTGTTCGACGTGACGTCGGCCCGCTCATATGGGTCGGTTCGCAGGTTGAACAGCTTCGGGACGCGTAGTTCGGTGAACGGCTCGTACCAGATCCGCAGGGTGCCTGTGCAGCGTTGCTCGAGGAACACGAGTTTCCAGTTGTCGAACCGCAGTGCCGTGAGATCGCCATCGTCGTTGACGTAGAAGAAGTGTTGGCGCGGGCTCTCGTCGGTCTCGCCGGTGATGTAGGCCAGTTGGTCGTGGCCGTCGAGGTGGACCTTGTAGGTGGTGCCGCTCAGATCCGTTCCAGCGCGCAGCTTCTCGGCGATGTCGGGGACGCCCGCCGCTGATAGCAATGTGACGAACCAGTCGTTGTGGCTGATGATGCCATTGAGCACGGTGCCTGCGGGGATGCGCGCTGGCCAGCGCACCACTGCCGGGACTCGGTATGCGCCCTCCCAGTTTGAGTTCTTCTCGTTGCGGTAGGGCGTCATGGCGCCGTCGGGCCATGAGTTCATGTGCGGACCGTTGTCGGTGGAATACATGACGATCGTGTTGTCGGCGATGCCGAGATCGTCGAGCACGTCAAGCAGGCTGCCCACGACGTCGTCGTGGTCGAGCATCGTGTCGTGATACGGAGACTGCCAGCGCCCGGCGCGACCAATGCTCTCCGGCTTGGTGTGCGTGCGGAAGTGCATGTGCGTGGAGTTGAACCACACAAAGAACGGTGTGCCAGCGTCGTGTTGGTGACGGATGAAGTCCACTGCGGCGTCGCGGAACTCTTCGTCGCAGGTCTCCATCCGCTTCTTGGTCAGCGGGCCGGTGTCCTCGATGCGCTGGGTGCCGTCGGGATTGGCCCAGGTGTGCAGGACACCGCGCGGCCCGTACTTCTCCCGGAAGGCTGGGTCTGTCGGATAGTCGGGTAGCTCGGGTTCCTCTTCGGCGTTGAGGTGATACAGATTGCCGAAGAACTCATCAAAGCCGTGCATCGTGGGCAGGAACTCGTCGCGGTCGCCCAGATGGTTCTTGCCGAACTGCCCGGTCGCATACCCCTGCGCCTTCAGTGCCGTCGCGATGGTCGGGTCCTGCGGCTGCAAGCCCAGTTTGGCGCCGGGCAGACCCACCTTGGTTAGGCCGGTGCGGTACGGGTTCTGGCCGGTGATGAAGGCCGCCCTCCCGGCGGTGCAGCTCTGTTCCCCGTAGTAGTCGGTGAACCGCACGCCCTCCTCGGCGATCCGGTCGATGTTGCGGGTGCGATACCCCATCACCCCGTCGCTGTAGCAGCTCAGGTTGGTCATGCCGATGTCATCGCCCCAGATGATCAGAATGTTCGGTTTATCGCTCACCGCAAGGCCTTTCGCCGCCGAAGTCCGGGAGCGCAATGCGGGCCGGACACGGCCGCCACTAATGCCTAGTCGAGGGCGCCCGCCCTCCGGATGCTAGACCTGTTTGGCAACGCAACGATGAACTTCGACAGCCCGCTCACACGACCGAAATCAAAGGCATCAGGCCGCGCGGCGGATCTATGCAAATGGACCGCGGCACGATGGCTTGCGGTACCGACGCGGCGTGATCGCATGGGTGGCGCGGCCGCTGGCCTACTCGCAGTGGCCAGCTGCTCGCCCGCGAATGGCGCCCGAACACCCCGTCGCCGTCAGGCTATAGCTCGAGCCCGATGTCGTTCGCTCTGTCGAGGTTCAGGCCGCGAGTGCTGGCTGTGCTCGCTACTTTCTCGAGCGTGACCGCGGTGCGCCAGCGCGCGTACTCCAGTCTGCGATGTCGGCGTGCGGTGTCGTGGTCCTGGATAGCGTCGCGGACGCGAGCAGGCAGTGCCGAGTCTGCCGCGGTGGCGGCGACGTGATGGGCGGTCGTCGTCTGCTCGTCGTTGGCGAGGATCGCGCGAAGCAAGGTCCCCGCATGCTGCCGGCTACCGCGCGTCAGTACATGCCGCTCCTCGGTGGTTCCTTTGACCTGGTGTTCTGGCCGGCGCTCGTAGAGGTAGGCGGTGTTGGCGTGGCGACCTCGCGTCATCGCGACGTAGGCCAATGCGCGGCTGGCGCTGTCGCTGAGGATGGCGTGGGTGGTGTCGGCGGTGACGCCTTGGGCCGAGTGCACGGTGACCGCGTATCCGTGGGTGATGTGCTCGCGCACATAGTCACCGTCGAAGACCGCAAGGGTGTTGTCGTCGAGGCGGCGGGCGGCCAGGCGGCTGGTCTCGGTGTTGATGTGGATCACCTGCCAACGCTGCCCGTTGCGCACCGGGCTCTGCTCGGCCGAGCGATCCGCGTCGTTGCGCAGCGGAACCGAGACATCGTTGCGGCGAGTGAGAATGAGATCCCCAACGCCGAGGCGATGCCCGCGCGCCCCGGCAACCGTCGGTGCGTCGGCGGCGATGATGTCGTGGTGCAGACGTTGGTTGAGCGCGTCGGCCATTTCGATGGTGTCACATATCAGCAGCGCGTCTTTGCCGGCGTCGGTGTCGGCTTGGTAGGCGGCCAGCGCGTCGGCGGCCATGGCGATCTGATCCCCGCAGTGCAACCGGTCATGGGTGCGGTACCAGCCGATCGCGCGGCGCACCGAGGCCGGCCCTCCGTTGCGCTGCGCCAGTGAGGAGGCGCGTTCCTCGGCATCGGACATCCGCCAGACCTCGGAGAGGTGCTGGGTCCACGGCAGTTCAGTGCAGAGTTGGGCGAACATGCCGCCGCGCGCCTTGACCGGGGCGAGCTGATGCTGATCGCCCACCAGCACGGTCTTGGCACCGGCTTTCACGGTGGCAGTGAGCAGTTGGCGCAGGTCGGCGGTGCCGACCATCGCGGCTTCGTCGACGATGACCAGCGTGTGCGGGCCGAGGACTAACTGGTTGTCGCGCAACAGCTGCAACGCCTTGGCAATGGTGTAGCCCTGGTCGCCGGCGCCTTCGCGGACCGCGACATCGACGGCCTTACCAGTGGGCGCCAGCACGAACACGGTGCCGTGGAAACGGCGGTGCACCGCCGCGCGCAGGGCGCGCATCGAGGTGGTCTTGCCCGCGCCCGCGGGCGCGGTCAGCGGTTGCACTAACCAGGGTGAGCCTCCGATGTTTTCTACGGCGCGCTTTTGATCCGGCGAGAGGTGCGCGGTGTCTTCGTCTCGGATCTGCAGCAGTGCGCGGTTCTCGCGCGCCTCGACCACATCAAGCACCGCGGCTTCTTCGGCGAGGATGGCGTCGAGGGTGAAGCGCTCATGGCCCTCGCGCTGATGCGCGCCCCGCGGCGCGGTCAACCGCACACTGATCTGGTCGACGGCGGCTTCGACCAGCTCACGCGGGGCGCGCTCAGTGTCAACGGGGACTTGCGCGGCGACGATCTCCACCAGGTCGGCGCGGGTGAACGCGGCCTTGTCGATCGTCTCGGCCGCCGCGGCGATGCGCGCCCGATCAAACGGGGCGCGCGCGGCGGCGCGCCGCGCCGCGCGCGCCGCCTCGAAAGATGCGCGGTCCAGCGCCAGGCCGCGCTCATCGCCGCGCCACTGCGCCACCAACTGCGCCCACGCCAGCTCTTCGGGCTTGGCCGGGCGCGTGGCTTTCTGCGCGGCCGCCAGCTGCGCGGCCGACAACGCGCCACCCTCGACAACCTCGAGGTGGTGGGCGGCCCACTCCCGCAACTGGGTGGAGCGCCGCGACCACGCGGTGATCATCTCGCGGGTCACGCCGGCCAGCTCGGCCATCCCGGTCGACGGATCGACCGGCGCCCACTCGAGCCCGAGAGAACGGTGCAGTTCGCGGCGCAGAGTGGCCTGATAGATCACCCCAGCCGCGCGAGCTTCGTGAAACAACGACGTCGCGTCGATCGACACCATGGCCCCGTCGGCGCGCGCCTGACGGTTCGGGACGATGACGTGGGTGTGCAGGTGCGGGTCCCCGCACCGCGACGTCTCATGCTGATAGGCGATCGCCGTCAAACCGGGCAACCGCACCAAATCCTTCTCACCGGTCTGTGGGTTGTGCACGCGGGTGTAGCCGGCGTGGGCGACCAGGTACTCCATCGCCTCCGATAGCGCGGTGGTGTGGGCGTCGGCGATCGCCTTGGCCACCACGTCATCGGCGCGCAGCGCCCGCACCAACGACACACTCTTGGGAGCGCCGAACATCAGATCGAATCCGTGCACCCCACGATCACCGAACGCCCGACCCCGTAGCCCGTTGGGTGCGATGCCGTCGTCGAGCCAGCGCGCCACCACCTTCGCGTCGGCTTCTCCGCCGGGCCGTTGCAGATCGCTAAGGCCGACCAGGTTTGCGACACTGCGGGTGTCGCCGGCCAGCAGCCACGTCGGGGTGCGAGTTTCGCGCTCCGAGTAGTACTCCCCCAGCCCGCCGGTCGCCCGCACGAGATCACGGCTCGCGGACTCGGCAGTCCGGGCGGTGTCGATGTAGTAGTTGATCGACCACCGCTTGAGCTTGGAGATCGTCAACAAACTGGTCCACCCATGGTCATTGCGGCGCAGCGGAACCGGCTCCGAGGTTGCGGCACGTGCTGTGCCACAACCATTCTCGCACCCTTGTGCAAATGTGCCAGACGGAAATTTGGGCCGGCTCGGGTACGCCCAGGGTGGCCGGTGAGGGGACGTTTCTGTAGACGGATAGCAATGGGGCGTAATGGGACTGGAGACGGCAAGATGGATTGTAGACGAGATAGGTTGGGAGCGAATGGGTTTAGATGGCGATGCTATTTTCGCTTATGCTCGGCGAGCGTTCGCGCCCATGCTTCCCGCACTACGGCGAGCGCTTCTGAAGCGCTGACAGTGAGGTGTGTTTGGCCAGCGAGCTGGGCCTGCCATTCGGCGTCAGCTGGCGGCGTCTGGAACACCTGGCGGCCGGGTGGCTTGTTCGTGGGTCCGAATCTCTGAAACAGGTCGAGCGCGATCTGGTCGATCGCGTTAATTCCGTTGAGTGCCCAGAGGTCCCAGAGATCGCGTGGTGCCCGGCGATCTGCCCAGGTCGCCGTTTTTGACGCGGCGAAGGCAGGCAGGGTCGGGACGATGAGTTCTGCGTGTGGGGCGTCGTCGTAGCGCTGTTCGAGGACGCGGCGTTCGGATGGCCACACAGTCCGGTCGCGCGCTGACAATAGCTGGATTTGGACGGTCAGGCCCCCGGCTGTCCTGGCGATCACTGCCCGTGTATCTGGCACACGGGTGAATCCAGGCTCAAGAGTCAGTCTTCCGTGACTGCGCGCGACCGCCCGCGGGAGTTCTTCATCCAACTCTTGGGCGACGGCTTTCCGGCTGTCGACAGCGATAAGGTCGATGTCCTCGCTGAGTCGGCCGGTGGGTAGATGGGTGCGAGCGAGCGCAGTACCGCCGATGAAGTGGATGCGATCACCGAATCGTACGCTGAGAAACGCCAACAGATAGGAGATGAGGTGGTCGCGCTCAACTTGCTCCGGCGCGACGCCGAACTGCTGGGCGACCTCGTCACGTTCGTCAACGTCCACGCTTTGCTCCGGCCCAGACTTCAGCGCGCCGCAGTGATGCCATCAGGCGCTGATCGGCCGCCAACTCGGCGATCCGCTTTTCGTCACTGCGCCCGTACAAGTCAGCGATCGCGGACGGGACCTCCACTTCGGCGTCGCCGAGCGAGGGCCTGTGGGCCAGATCGAGAATCGTCTGCTCCGGCGAAGTCGCCAGCGCCGATCCCAGCGGCGTCTGAACGCGTTCAGCGTCAAGGCGATCGATATCGCGCTTGACGAACCGGACGACGGCAGAGCGGTCTGTGAGAGCTATCGGCCGGTGCTGCTTTGGCACTGCCACGACCGCCGTTGCCAACGCGCGCGGTATGGCCCCATGGATCCGCGCGGCACTAATACCCATCAGTACGGCGTTGTCGACGCCATAGATCGCCGAGGCGATTCCGGCTGCGGTTGCTTCGACGCTCGGCAGCCACCGACGGCCCACCATCTCCTGAGGAACGATGACGTAATAGCCGTCTGCTACTCGGCGCAAAAGTCCCCTTTCGACCAGCCGAGCGAGCTGGGCCCGCGGGTGGGAGTAGGCGACTTCTGCATCTCGCGGACGGAGGGTCCCTAACGGTAGGCGCGCGAGACTTGCCGGCAAAGGTGTGCTGCGACGCCTGTCATCCATTTGGCACCTCCGTATTATGCAAATCGTACCCTTAGAGAGTACGATTTGCATACTGTCGTCGCCCCTCGAAGGGGTTGCCACCGCTGTTTGACGGACTCCAGATCTGTACTTCCGCTCGTGCTGACGGCTTTGCCCGACACCAAATACTCAACCCGGCTCCCGGCTTAAACTTTCGCCGTGTTGTCGGAGACGCGCTACGCGCTGAACGGCGACTTGCACGTCGCCTATCGCACGGTCGGCGCAGGTGCCCGGGACATCGTGTTCGTCCCGAACTGGTTCACAAATTGTGAGGTTCTCCCGGGGCTACCGTCCATTCAGGGGTGGGTCGAGGCGATGACAACACTGGGCCGGCTCATTTTCTTCGACCAGCCCGGCACCGGGGCGTCCGATCCCGTCGCCCCGAGCGAACTGCCGACGATGGAGCAATGGGCTGACAGCATCTCTGCGGTGCTCGACGATCTTGGGACTCACGAAGCGGTCCTCCTCGCGAGCTGCGGCGCGTTGGCGACGGGAGCGCTAGTGTTCGCCGCAACACATCCGTCCCGCACCACCGCGCTCGTCGCGATCGAGGGCTACGCGCATCCGCTTACTGAACGCCGCGGACCTCCCACACATGAAGAAGCAACCTCCGAAGCGATCGCCATGTGGGGCACCGGAGAGCTCCATCACCTCTTGAATCCGGATATGCCATGGAACGAGGAGATCCGCGCGACGTGGGCTCATTTGGAACGTCTGTCGGCAAGCCCACGAACCGCTGCTTACATGCTGCCTCTCGTGGCCGAAATGGACGTGCGGGCAATCCTTCCGACCGTCCACGTACCAACCCTCGTCCTCCAGCACACCGAGGACGTCATGATCCCGCCTGAGTGGGGCAAGAACGTCGCTGATCGCATAGAGGGCGCGAAATACGTTGAGCTACCAGGGCGCAACATGTACCACTTCGTCGAACCATGGCGCGAATCCTTCCAGGAGATCGCCGAGTTCCTCACCGGCCACCAGGCAGAAGTCGCCGACGACCGTGTGCTTGCCACGGTGCTTTTCACCGACATCGTGGACTCGACGCGCCGGGCTTCGGAGATGGGTGATCGCGACTGGCATGCACTGCTTGATGCGCACGACGCCGTCGTGCGGGGGCAGCTGTCCCGATTCCGTGGACGCGAGGTGAACAGAACAGGAGACGGTTTCCTGGCGATGTTCGACGGCCCGCAGCGAGCGATCCGCAGCGCCATGGCCATTCGCGACGCGGTGCAGGCGCTCGGCGTCGAGGTGCGCGCCGGCTTACATACCGGCGAGTGCGAGGTCCGTGGCGACGACATCGGGGGCATCGCAGTGCATATCGGCGCACGGGTGAGCGTCCTGGCCGGGCCGAGCGAGGTGCTCGTTTCCAGCACCCTGCGGGACCTGGTGATCGGGTCGGGACTGGAGTTCGAGGACCGCGGCGCTCACCAACTCAAAGGCGTTCCCGGCGAGTGGCACCTCCTCGCTGTTATGTCTTAGACGAGGCTTACGTAGCGGCGTTGGGACTGCATGAGAAGAATCTCGATCTAAGACGTAAAAGCTTGCGGATGCGCTTGTTTCGCCGACGCGCCACCGCATCGGGATCCTGAAAATTACCGACTGTTCGTGTCCCCCTGCGGACTTATGGTGTATATATCCCGCTGTCCAAAGTGCGGGCTAAGGGAAGTAGCCGCCATGGAGGATTACACCGATGACAAATGGATTACTCGTCAGGAGCTCGCCGACCGTTACGGTGTGCCGGTCAAGACGCCCGCCGAGTGGGCGTCAAAGGGTACGGGGCCACGTTACGCGAAGTTCGGCAGGCATGTGCGTTACCGGCTAAGCGACGTGATCGACTGGGAACGAAAGCAATTCGCTCACGACAAGCGTGATACTGCCTGACTATCATGATCCGATGAAGGCATCTAGTTCCAGGCACGAGTGGTGCGCCGCAGAGTCGCTGGGTCGGTAGTCCAGTGGCAGGACGACCAGCGCTCAGAATTGGCGCCTACGGGAAGATCTCGCGGGTTCACCTTGGTAGCGGGCTGTGGCTCGCCCGGTGCCGCTATAGGGATGCCGACGGTGTAACCCGCAAGGTCCAGCGGCTCGGTCCGCCCGGCATCTACGACCAGTACGGAAAGCTCGCCGAGAACGCCCTCATCGAGTCCCTGGCGCAGCGCCGACCATCATCGGCGCCCGAAACCGTCGGCCTCGAAACCCTCGTTACCGCATTGGTCGACCAGCACCTCGTACGCTTAGCGGAAGACGGCCGCTCCCCGGTTACCTTGTCTACCTACCGATTTGCGGTCGGAAAACTGGAGAAGTTCATCGGCGGTTTGCGGGTAGGCGAAGCGTCGCCTGCTCGCATCGACGCCGCCATTCGTTCGATGCGCACCGCACACGGCGCAACAATGGCGCGCCAGGCCAAGACAACCCTGCGAGGCGCACTTCAGCTTGCCGTCATGGCCAACGTCCTTGGCGCCAACCCCGTGCGCGACGTCCAGCCGCTCAAGTCAAAGGCTCCGCCGAAGGGCGCCGTCGGCCTCACCGCAGAGCAGCTCCGCACACTGCTAGAAGCGCTTCAGGCGTCGAAATTCTGCCAGGGTCACGATCTCGTCGATCCAGTCACGCTCTTGATCGCCACGGGCTTGCGTCGGTCAGAGCTACTCGGCCTGCGCTGGACCGACTACGACGACGAGGCATACACACTCACGGTGAGCGGGAAGGTCATCAGGGTGGCCGGCGAGGGCCTTCAACCGCGTTGACGAGACGAAGTCCGTTGCAGGCCGGCGTACCGTGCCGCTCCCGCGCTTCGCGGTCGAGATGCTCCGGACCCGCCGTTCGCTGCCGTATCTCGGCGAGCAGTCAGTGATCTTCCCGTCGACCACGGGCACGCTCCGCGATCCGAACAATTTCGGCAAGGAGTGGCGCACGGCGCGAACCGAGCTCGGCGTCCCGGAAGTCACCACCCACAGCTTCCGCAAGACAGTCGCCACGCTGATCGACGACGAGGGCCTCTCGGCCCGAATCGGCGCCGATCACCTAGGTCACTCGAAGGTATCCATGACGCAGGACCGCTACATGACCCGCGGCCGCGTCCATACCCAGGTGGCCGATCTGCTGGACCGGACAGTCGGTAAAAGCGGTGAATAAACGGTGATTGGACAAGATCGATCTTGAAAAATGGCCTCTTACGTGGGGCGGGCGGGGCTCGAACCCGCGACCAACGGATTATGAGTCCGCGGCTCTAACCAACTGAGCTACCGCCCCTTATGGCTTTACCAGCTAGTTCACTGCTTCTAGCAACTTACCCTCTGCTTCGTCTTGCTCGATATACCGCAGTGCTGTCGATGGCCTTGCCTAGCGCTTCCGCTACGCCTGCGAGGTCATCGCGGCCGTTGCGTGGCCCAGCATGCGCTCGATCACTTTAACGTTGGCTCCCGCAGATATCGCGAGCGATGCCGTCGTGTGCCGTAAGCCGTGCGGGACCAGTCCCTCTGTGCCGGCCTCCGCGTAAGCCTCGTCGAAAGCTCGCCGGTACTCCTTTATCGGCAGGATGCCGCCGCGCTCCCGCGGGAACATGACGCTCCCGCTTCGTCGTGGGTGTCGATTCCACAATGCCTTGCTTTTTGTCGACCCACGTCGCCGATGCCCGGATAGTCAGCTCCCTATCCTCCACACATGCTTACGCCGTAGCGCTGCTGCCTCACCGAACCTCACGCCGCAGTAGCCCAGCACTAGCGTCAACGTCTCAAACCGTCGCGTAGCCCGTGCGAGCTTCACCAGCTCCGCGTGCGTGAGATACCGGCGCTCGCGCTCTGCCTGCTATGGCAGGTCCTCGCTGCGCTTGATGTCGAGAGCGACATTCTTAGCGATCTTGCCAGTACGTTGCGCATACTTCAGCACCGCGCCCACTAGCTGGTGAGCTTGTGTGATCCGGCTAGCAAAGAGACCTGGCCCTTCTGCGGTCCCTCGATTGCCAGCATGCCGAGCCATTGCGAATAGCTTTCGTAGGTAATGCCTTTGAGCGCAACGTCTTTCCACTTCGGCAGCACGACGGTGTCGAGCGGGGAGCGATATCCGGCTACAGTCTTGGGCTTGCGATGAGCCTTCGCCTTGAACCAGTCCTCAGCCACGACCCCAAACGTCTCCGCATGTCTAGGAACGTCTGAGCGTGACGCTTGCACGCGAACACCTTCGTGTGCTCGCCGCCAGCTTCGTCAACCCATCTGACCCGCCATCGGGTGACCGTGCCATAGAGAGCGGATCGCTCGGTACGCGTCTGGCCATCTGGACCCTTGATCGCCCAGGCGCATAGCGACATCGTGTCGGATGCCGGAGAGCTTGTACGCCTTGTCGACGTCGCCAGCGCACAGACGACGAGCACACCCGCACGAGCACGCCTGATGCGCTACGCGGTGAGGGTGCCTTGCGACGCCAACTCAGGGGCATAGAGCGACGACATCGACTCGTCGTGGCGGCCGCCGCCGCCATGGTGCCCGTGATGGCCGCTGCTGCACGCACCCAAAACGAATCCGCTCCAGAAGATCACGGCGATGATGAAAACGATGCCCGCCAGGGCGATGATCATGGCGGCAAACCGGAACGGCCTGCCGCGTCGGTGCCACCGTTCCATCCCGTGGGGCGGCTCGGCAGCCGCACTGGTCTCGCCTGCTGCGGTTGTCGACTCAGTCCGTCCAGGTTCAGTCATACCCCCAGCATGCTCCGCGGAGCGGAGAATTAGCTGTGAGAATCAAGCGGGTTTAACCCTCGGCCACGTGAACCTTCGTCCCGCGTAATCAGTCAAGATCACCCGCTTCCGCAACGACGCTCGACCAGCGCAATCGCGCCTACACAACAAGTGCTCCGCGAGAACCGGCGAAAACGAGCAGATCGAGCCTGGTAGGCAGCCTCCGCATCGCGGGCCTGAATGTTCGATTCGGCGTCAAGTGGCTCTCGGACTAAGTCCCCCGATCCGACAACTGCAGCCGTGCTGGGCACCCGTTGCAGTGCCCAGCAAAAATTACCCGCCGCCGCTAGCCGACCACCACCTGCCCGTCCACCTCGACCCGGAACAACTCCGTCCCTTCCGACACCTGCGGCGCATCCGCCCCCAGCGCCACCATGATCTTGTTGCACGCGTTGCGCATGACGTCGAGTGTCAGCTCGAACGCCTCGTCCTCGGTGAAGTGCTCGCGCACCCCAGCCACCACCTCCCGCGGAATGCGCGACGGAGTCCAGATCAACGCGTCCACAAACCGCAGCGCCGCCTTCTGCCGATCCGACAACCGCGACGACGTCTCGAAGCTCTCGATGTCGCCGTACAACGACTCCGATCCTCCGGCGTCCAACGCGTTGCCCTCCCGCCGCGACTTGCACAGCCGGCAGTTGTGCTGCGCGGCGCCACGCAACCGCACCACCTCCGTGGTCACCGGATCCAGCGCCCGCAACCGCGCCACCGCCGGTGCGAAGTCACCCAGCAGCGCCCCGATCGGATCAGTGTCGTGATCCCAATCCGGTATTCCTCCGTTGCCTGGCTTACCCATACCCAGCGCGCCAAGACCCGCCCATACCCGCGGCACGAAGTCGGCGATGAAAATTGTGACCACGACTCGAAATGCGTTCTTGCCCAACGCCGAAACAAATCGCGCGCGCTGGTTTTCGCCGATGCCCGACACGTCGACCGTGAACTGCTCGGCGAACGCCACCACCACCGCTTCGTTCTCGGATGTCCCGTCAATCAAGTCGACTTCCGTCGGCAGGGGCGGCAACGACAACGCTCTGCCGCACGTCAGCCGGATCAACGTGTCGAGCCGGGTATCGCCCGATGACATCGCCACCAAGCCGGCCAGCCGCCCGGGAATTCCTTCGTCAGCCACGAATGGATTATTGCGCCTGGCTCACCGACGACATGTGAAAGTCAGGGATCCGCAGCGACGGCATCGCGGCCCGCGTGGCCCAATCGCCCCATTCGCGGGGCAGTGTCACCTCGCTGACACCCGCTTCGGTGGCGCGGCGCAGCAGGTCCAGCGGGCTTTCGTTGAAGCGGAAGTTGTTGACGGCCGCGGTCACCTCTCCGTCCTCGATCAGATACACACCATCGCGCGTCAGGCCCGTCAGCAATAGCACCGTCGGATCGACTGTGCGGATGTACCACAGCGTGGTCAGCAGCAGTCCTCGCTCAGTGCTCGCGATCATGTCCGCCAAGCTCGCCGACCCACCCGTCATCAGCAGGTTGTCGGCGGGCACCGCCACCGGCGTCCCAAACTCCAAGGCCGCCGCTCGCGGATATGCCAATGCGTTCACCGTACCGTCGCGCACCCAATCCACGCGCCCGATGTCCATGCCGTTGTCGAACACTGACGCCCGCTCCGACGAACTCGGCACGGCGACGAACGGCGTGCACTCCAACCCGGTCGCGGCCGGGTCCGAGTACAACGTCAACGGCAGGTCGGTCAGCTTCTCCCCCACTCGCGTGCCACCGCCGGGCGCCGACAACGCCGTGCGCCCCTCCTGCGCACCCCGGCCGTCCATCGACCACGCCAGGTAGATCATCATGTCCGCCACCGTCGACGGCGGCATGATCGTCTCGCACCGCCCCGCGGGCAGCTCGACCGTCCGCTTGGCCCAGCCCAGTTGCGTCGACAACTGATCGAGCAGCGAATAAACCGGCACATCAACAAAATCCGGTGTGCTGACACCCGCCCACGCGCTGGCACCGTCACGCTTGGCATTGATCTCGACCGAGCCCGTCGGCTGCGTGTAGCGCCGCCGCAACCCTCCAGAGGTGGCGACGAACGTCGTCTCCACGATGTGCCGCGCATACCCATACAGCCGGTCAGCACGCCGAAAGCCCTGCGCCAGAGGGCCCGCAAGCCCGGAGAACACATGCGCACCCGTCCCCGGCACCGGCGCATCCCAGTCCACAGGTACGTCAGTGCCCGTCAACGCCGGCGCACTGTCGCGGGCCTCCGGCGCCGAGACCGCGGTCTGCTGCGACGCCGCGACCACGTGCGCAATCGAGCCGGGGTCCACGTCGCTGGATCGCACCGAGCCCACATGAGCCGTATCCCCCTTGCGCACAATCGAAATCACGGTGGTGGTTCGGCTGATCGACTCGCCGTTGGTGGTCATCGAATTGCCGGCCCAGCGCAGCGCCGCGTCGGCGCGATCGGTGACGAGCACGATCGTCTCGTCGGCCCTACCCAGCCGCCCCGCCTCGGCCAGCGCAGTATCTACGACCTGCTGTGGGCCGATCATCGACGGGCCTCCGCAACTGTGTTGAGCACATTGATGCCGCGGAACAACGCCGACGGGCAACCATGGCTGACCGCGGCCACCTGACCCGGCTGCGCCTTGCCGCAGTTGAACGCACCACCGAGTCGCCAAGTCGATGGCCCGCCAACGGCTTCCATCGCGCCCCAGAAGTCCGTGGTGGTTGCCTGATACGCGACGTCGCGCACCTGGCCGTCGAGGCGGCCGTCGCGGATCCGGAAGAACCGCTGCCCAGTGAACTGAAAGTTGTACCGCTGCATATCGATTGACCAGCTCTTGTCACCGACGATGTAGATGCCGTCCTCGACGCGGGCGATCAAATCCTCGGTCGTCACATCGTCGGCCGCCGGCTGCAGCGACACGTTGGCCATCCGCTGAATCGGGACGTGGTGCGGCGAATCGGCATACGAGCAGCCGTTGGACCGTGGCAGCCCCAGACGCGGCGCGAACACCCGGTCCAGCTGATAGCCGACGAAGATGCCGTCGCGCACCAGATCCCAGCTTTGTGTCCGCACGCCCTCGTCATCGAAACCTATTGTGGCCAGACCGTATTCGACGGTCCGATCGGCGGTGATGTTCATCACCGGCGAGCCGTAGCGCATGGTGCCGAGCTTGTCCGGGGTGGCGAACGATGTGCCGGCATAGGCGGCTTCGTAGCCGATCGCCCTGTCATATTCAGTGGCATGGCCGATCGATTCGTGAATGGTCAGCCACAGGTTGGACGGGTCGATCACCAAATCGGTCGGTCCGGCGGTCACCGTCGGCGCCTTGGCCTTCTCGGCAAGCAGCGACGGCAACTGCGCCAGCTCGTCGGTCCAGTTCCAGATTTCATCGCCGCCGACGTACTCCCAGCCGCGGGCTGTCGGCGGCGCCAGCGTGCGCATCGAATCGAACGTGCCCGCAGCGGCATCGACGGTGATCGCCTCCAGCGTCGGCTGCACGCGGACCCGCTGTTGGGTGGTCGACGAGCCGAATGTGTCGGCGTAGAACGTCTGCTCCTTGGCCGCATACCACACCGACGACACGTGGTCGACGCCATCGGCGGCGAGCAGCCGACCCGAGTGCTCGCCCAGCACCGCGATCTTGTCGGGGACGCCGACGGCGAACGGGTCAACCTGATAATCCGATACCCAGGTGACGTCGGAGTAGACCGGTTCGGTGGCGAGCTCGATGGTCTCGGCGTTCAGCGGCGCCAGCGTCCTCGCCACGTGCACCGCGCGACCGGCGGTCTCGGCCGCGACACCCGGATCCAGTTCGGCGTGCGAGGCGAAGCCCCATGTGCCGTTGACGATGACCCGCACCGCCAGCCCGATCTCGTGGTTGACGACCGCCGTCTCCAGCTCACCGTCACGCAGCTGGACGATCTCCGTGGTGATGCCGTGAATACGCAGGTCGGCGTAGCTAGCTCCGGCGGCCATCGCGGCGGACAACGCGGCGTCGGCGAGCTGGTGCCTCGGCAACGCGAGGAAGTCGTCATCGACGCGGCGCGCGGCTGTCACGCCACTACCGTAGTGCCAGCCCACAGCTGGCGCTTTAATGGCTCGGTGGCAGCTAACCGTGTCCGATCGACGGCATTGGGTTACGCGCTCCTGGCACCCAGCCTGTTCGGCGTGGTCACGTTCCTGCTGTTGCCAATGCTGGTGGTGCTGTGGCTGAGCCTGCACCGCTGGGATCTGCTCGGCCCCATTCGCTATGTCGGACTGGACAATTGGCAGTCGGTGCTGACCGACTCGTCATTTCGGACCTCGCTGCTCGTGACGCTCGCGTTCATCGCGATCGTGGTGCCCGCACAGACGGTGCTCGGACTGCTCGCGGCGGCGATGTTGGCCCGCGGGCTGCCCGGCTCCGGGTTTTTCCGCACGTTGTATGTGCTGCCGTGGATCTGCGCGCCGTTGGCGATCGCCGTGCTGTGGCGGTGGATCCTGGCGCCCACCGACGGTGCGGTCAGTACCCTGCTCGGCCACCAGATCGAGTGGCTGACCGATCCCAGCCTCGCGCTGCCTGTCGTATCCGCCATCGTCGTCTGGACCAACGTCGGCTACGTGACACTGTTCTTCTTGGCCGGCATCCTCAACATCCCGGCGGACATCCATAATGCGGCCCGCACCGACGGCGCCACCGCATGGCAGCGGTTTCGCCGCATCACGCTGCCGATGCTGCGGCCGACGCTGTTCTTCGTCACGGTCACGGGCATCATCAGCGCCGCTCAGGTGTTCGACACGGTGTACGCGTTGACGCGCGGCGGCCCGCAAGGCCGCACCGATTTGGTGGCCCACCGGATCTACGCCGAGGCGTTCGGCGCGGCGGCGGTCGGCCGCGCAGCGGTGATGGCGGTGGTGCTGTTCGTGCTGCTGGTCGGCGTGACGATCCTCCAGCATCTGTACTTTCGGCGGCGGATCACCTATGACCTCAGCTAGCCGCGCGGTCTCGGGCGCCGTCACCTACGCCGGGTTGGCTATCGGAGCGGCGATCACGTTGGTGCCGTTCGTGTTCGGGCTGCTGACGTCGTTCACGTCGGCGCGACAGTTCAACACGGTTTCACCGCTGTCGTGGCCGAACCCGCCGACGCTGGAGAACTACACCGGGCTCGGCGAGGCAGGATTCGGGCGGGCCATACTTGTCACTGCGTTGATGACCACCGTCATCCTGCTCGGGCAGATGACGTTTTCGGTGCTGGCGGCGTATGCCTTTGCCCGGCTGTACTTTCCGGGCCGCGACGCGCTGTTCTGGGTCTACATCGCGACGCTGATGGTGCCGGCCACGGTGATGGTCGTTCCGCTATATCTGATGATGGCCGAGGCCGGGCTCCGGAATACGTTCTGGGCGTTGGTGTTGCCGTTCATGTTCGGCTCGCCGTATGCGATCTTCCTGTTGCGGGAGTACTTCCGCACCATCCCAGCCGACCTGATCAACGCCGCCCGCATCGACGGGGCCAACACCCTCGACATCATCGTGCACGTCGTGGTGCCTGCGAGCCGGCCCCTTCTGTTGACGCTGGCGCTGATCACCTGTGTCAGTCAATGGAACAATTTCATGTGGCCGTTGGTCATCACCAGCGGAAGCAAATGGCAAGTGCTGACCGTCGCGACCGCCGGCCTGCAGTCGCGCTACAACGCGCAGTGGACCTTGGTGATGGCCGCGACGACTGTGGCGATCGTGCCGCTGATCGTGCTGTTCGTGGCGCTGGGCCGCCACATCGTCCGCTCGATCGTAGTGACGGGGCTGAAATGATGATGCGCCCAAGGGTTTCCACACTCGTGGCCGCGGGGGTCGCGGTAACGATGGCCGTACTGCTCGTCGTAGCGTTGCTGCTCGGGCAAACTGACGAAGGTGCCGGACGCACCGTGGTGACGATGCGGTTGTGGGATGAACAGGTCGCCGCGGCGTATCGCGAGTCGTTCGCAGAGTTCACCCGCGAGCATCCCGACATCGAGGTGCACGTCAACGTTGTCGCCTATTCGAGCTACTTCGACACCCTGCGGACCGATGTGGCCGGCGGCAGCGCCGACGACATCTTCTGGCTGTCGAACGCCTACTTCTCTAGATACGCCGACAGCGGCAGGCTGATGCGTGTCAACGCCTCTCAGGCGTGGGACCGCTCGGTGGTCGATCAGTTCACCCGCGACGGTGTTTTGTGGGGGGTGCCGCAGCTGACCGATGCCGGCATCGCGTTGTACTTCAACGCCGATCTCTTGGACGCCGCCGGCGTGCAACTGAAAGAGCTGCCGGCGCTGCACTGGTCACCCGATGGCGACGACACACTGAGGTCGCTGCTGGGCCGGTTGACGTTAGACATCGACGGGCGAACCGCGGGCACACCGGGTTTCGATGCGACGCGGATCCGCCAGTGGGGCTACAACGCAGCTAACGACCTACAGGGCATCTACCTCAACTACATCGGGTCGGTGGGTGGAGTGTTCTCCAACGGTGACCGGTTTGCGTTCGATAACCCGCAGGCGGCTGCGGCATTCGAATACTTGGTGCGGCTGATCAACTCCGATCACGTTGCGCCGCCCGCGTCCGATACCAATGACAACGGCGACTTTTCCCGAAATCAGTTCTTGCAGGGGCGGATGGCGCTATTCCAGTCCGGCACGTACAACTTGGCCGCTGTTGCGAACCAGGCGCCGTTTCGGTGGGGCGTGGCCATGTTGCCGTCGGGGCCGAAGGGCCGCGTCAGCGTCACCAACGGCATTGCCGCCGCGGGCAATTCGGCCAGCAAGCATCCCGATGCGGTGCGGCAGGTGCTCGCGTGGATGGGTAGTCGGCGCGGCAACGAATACCTCGGCTCCAAGGGCTCCGCGATCCCCGCAGTGCTCGCAGCGCAGCCGGTCTACAACAAGTATTGGGCGTCACGCGGCGTCGACGTCAGCCCATTCTTCAAGGTGCTCAACGGACCTCGCATCCCTGCTCCCGGCGGCGCGGGGTTCGCCGCGGGATTCGATGCGCTGAAACCGTATTTCGACGAGATGTTTCTTGGCCGTGCCGACGTGTCGACCAGCCTCGCCGAGGCGCAAAAAGCGGCCAATGCCGCGGCAGAACGTTGACTCTGCGTAGAGGGCGCAAAAGTGCGAGTAGCCCACGCCGTCAACGCAGAGTGAACCGACGCTAGAGCGTGCCCAAGACCGTTAGTTCGAGTGTCAGCGCTACCGCGCACACGACGACAACGATCGAAAGCGCCACCCAGTCGGCGCGTTTCGGCCCCGTCGGCGCGGCGGAGATCTGGCCGGCGCCGCCGCGCGCGGTGATCGCGTCACCCATTTCGTCGGCGCGTCGCAGCGCCACGGTGATGCCGGCCGCGAGAATGTCGACGACCTCAAGCGCCCACCGCTTCCGGCGCTGTCGCCGCGTGGTGGGCACCATTTTCGGCCGGAGTCTGCGCGCTGCGTAGAGCACGCGGAATTCGTCGATCAACATCGGAAAAGCCCGCAACGCCAACGCCAACGCCACCGCCCAGTCGTCAACCGGTACCCGCAGCGGGCGCAGCGGCTTGCCCAATGTCGCCACGGCGGGCGCGATTTCGGCGACATTGGTGGTCCACGACACCATTGCGCCCAGCCCGAGTAACACGATCGACACCGCGGTGATGCGCAGGAAAGTCAGTACCCCGCCCAGCGCGAGGTGTACCGAGCCGAGGTCGATGACGGGGCTGCCACCGGCGAACGCCGCCGTGGCCCCGCCGATGAAGAGGAATACCCAGAGCCACCGCGGTATCGACGGCAGCGTGCCGCGCTGGATGCCCGCCAGCCACGCCGTAGTCAGGATCAGGGCGGCCACCAGGCCGATCGGCACCCAGCCAGGATAGAAGGTCAACAGCACGCCGATCCCCGCGACCGCGATGAGTTTCGTTCCTGCCCAGAGCCGATGGATAACGGTGTCGCCCGGCACCGGCCGCAACAGGACGACGGGCGCGCGCTGCCGACTCGTGGCTGGTGCAGTCATGACATTCCTCCGGCGGTCGTCGGGGCCGCCAACTGGCCATTGTGCAGATGCAGAGTGCGGGGGCACAGGTCCTCGAGGCCCGAAAAATCATGGGAGATAACGACAACCGTCAGACCCGCAGTGCGGCGCAGCTCTTCCAACAGCCGCAACAGGCCACGCTGACTCGCCGCGTCCAGGCCGGCCAGCGGTTCGTCGAGGATGAGCGCCCGCGGTGAGCGGGCAAGCAGTCCGGCAAGCACGACCCGGCGCATCTGGCCGCCGCTGAGCTGGTCGATGCGCCGCTTGGCCAGTCCAGGATCAAGGCCCACCGTGCCCAGCGCGGCCACCACGCGGTCGTGATCGCGGTGCGAAAAGCCGGCAGCCGACGCCACTTCCAGGTCGACGCGGCTACGCATCAGCTGCAGCCTGGCCGCCTGGAACGAGATCGCCACCGCGCCGACCTGGTCGGAAACGGGCTTACCATCCAGCAGACAATCGCCCATCGTCGGAACCGTCAGTCCTGCCATGATCCACGCCAGCGTCGACTTGCCCGATCCATTCAGACCGTGGATGAGCAAGCCGTCGCCCTCGTGGACGACGAAGTTGATGTCGCGCAGAGCCGTTGTCGCCCAAGGTGTTCCGCTGGCGTATTCGTGTCCGACGCCGTTGAGTTCGAGGACGGCCTTGTCGGCGTCATGCGCGACGGGCATGGTAGCCGACGGCGCGGCGGCGGTCTCCACCATCGCGGTGTTGTCGGCCGCGCCGTTTCCGGTCAGGTTGATCACGCGGTCGGCGGCATCGGCTTCGCTGTTGTAGTGCGTGATGTGCACCAGCGACATCCGGTGATGTTGGGTCAGACCGGACAACACCGACATCAACCCGTCGCGCCCATCCTGGTCGACCATGCTGGTCACCTCGTCGGCGATCAACAGCGACGGCTCCCGCGCCAACGCCGCTGCCACCGCGAGGCGCTGCAGTTCGCCACCCGACAGACCGCCGGTGTCTCGCTCGGCCAGACCGTCGAGCCCGACCTCGCTCAGCAACTGATGCACGTCGATGGTCTTGCCCGGCGGCAATCCCCACACCACGTCGTCGGCAACGCGGGTACCAAGCACCTGGCTCTCCGGGTGCTGCATGATCACCGCGGTGCCGCCGAGCTTGCCGAGGCCGACGGCGCCCGAACGCTCGATCGTCCCCGAGGTGGGTTCGCGGCCGGCAAGCATCAACATCAGCGTGGTCTTGCCAGAGCCGTTCGCGCCGGTCACCGCTACGTGCTCGCCAGGGTCCACGCTCAGCGAGACCGGGCCCAGAGCGTCGTGGTCGGCCTTGGGATAGCGGAACCGGACGTCGTGCAGCCGCGTCGGCACCGGTGCGATCGGTCCGGTGTCGGTCGACGACTCGAGCTTGTGCACATCCGGAATCCCGAGCAGCCGCGCCATCACCCGCGACAACGCCCACCAGCCGATGAGCGTGACGGAGACGATGGACAGCACCGACGAACCGAAGAACAGGAACGGCCAGTAGTGCAGCGCTGTCGCGAAGTCGTGCTTGAGCCTCTCGGCTGCCGGCTCCATGTCAGGAATGCGGGCGAGGATCGCGGCGAGCCCGTTGATGTTGGCGGTCACGGAATCGAAGAGCAGGTGGCGCAGGCGCGCGAGGATCGCCAGCGCCGTCACCGTGACGACACCGAACAGGGAGCCCGCGATGACCGCCGCACAGAACACCGTGAAGATGCCCCGCCCGCGCCGCTTGACGATCCCGGTCAGCCCGCCGATGTATGCGCAGTTGACCACGGTCATGAAGCCGCCCATCCCGGCGATGAGAAAAGCGATGACGGCGCCTGCCACGGTCGCTGCGATCAACACGCGAAGCCGATACCGATACGCGAGCAGGCCCATCGGGACGGTGCCGAGCAAGGAGACACCGGCCGCGAATGGAACGACGACGGCGATGATCGCGGTGGCCGCGCATAGTGCTGCCATCACCGAGGCTTGGGCTAGTTCGACCGGTTGAAGCGAGCCGGCCCGTCGAGAGGCCGTGGGCTCGGTCGCGGTCATTTCTCGATTCTGCCAGCCGCCGGCGCAGTGCCCTGACGACCACGCTGTGAGCGGCCACACTGCGCAGCGTTTGAAACGCATAGTAAACCTATGTAATCATGGTCTGATGACCTCGCCGCTCGGAGCCGATCTGCTGGCGGTGGTGGCCCGGATCAACCGGCTGGCCACGCAGCGGGTCCGCATGCCACTTGGATTCGCCCAAGCGCGGCTGCTGTCCACGATCGAGGATCAAGGCGCGGCCCGGATATCCGACCTGGCCGCGCTCGACCATTGCTCGCAGCCGACGATGACCACCCAGGTTCGCCGGCTTGAAGACGCGGGCCTGGTATCGCGCACCGTCGACCCCGACGACGCGCGGGCGGTACTGATTCGCATTACCCCCAAGGGGGTCGACACGCTTCGGCAAGTGCGCGTCGACCGTGGCGCGGCCATCGACCCGTACCTGGAGCGGCTCGACGCCGCTGATCGCCAAACCCTCAGCGACGCCGTGCGCGTCATGCGGAACCTCCTCCTCGAGGCCGCCCCCGCCCCCACCAAGTAACAACCGAAAAGGAGAAGCCGCACCATATGTGGCGTCAACCCAAGGCTGTCTGGGCCGTTGCCTTCGCGTCCGTCGTCGCTTTCATGGGCATTGGTCTCGTCGACCCCATCCTCAAACCGATCGCCGACAATCTGAACGCCTCCGCGTCGCAGGTGTCGCTGTTGTTCACCAGCTATATGGCGGTGATGGGTGTCGCCATGCTCATCACCGGTGTGGTGGCCAGCCGGATCGGCCCCAAGCGCACGCTGCTGATCGGCCTGTTGATCATCATTGCCGGCGCGGCTCTGGCAGGGATGTCCGACACAGTGTCAGAAATCGTTGGCTGGCGGGCTCTTTGGGGCCTGGGCAACGCGCTGTTCATCGCCACCGCCCTGGCCACCATCGTCAGCTCCGCGCGCGGATCAGTCGCGCAGGCGATCATTCTCTATGAGGCGGCGCTGGGCCTCGGTATCGCGGTCGGGCCGTTGGTCGGCGGTGTGCTCGGCTCGATCTCATGGCGCGGACCCTTCTTCGGGGTGTCGGCCCTGATGGCGGTTGCGCTGGTCGTCACCGCATTCCTGCTGCCATCCACGCCGCGCGCCGAACGCCCCACCACGCTGGCCGACCCGTTCCGCGCGTTGCGCCACCGCGGCCTGCTCGGCGTCGCAATCACCGCGCTGCTGTACAACTTTGGCTTCTTCACGCTGCTGGCGTTCACGCCGTTTCCGCTCGACATGAGCGCGCATCAGATCGGGCTGATCTTCTTCGGCTGGGGCCTCGCGCTGGCCTTCACGTCGGTAGTCGTCGCGCCTCGACTGCAGCACCGCTTCGGCACCGTGCCCACCCTCGTGGTCAACCTGCTGGCGATGACGGCGACGCTGATGGTGATGGCCATCGGTACCGACAACAAGGCCGTGTTAGCGACGTGCGTCGTGGTCGCGGGTCTGTTCATCGGCATCAACAACACGCTGATCACCGAGACCGTCATGAAGGCAGCCCCCGTGGAACGCGGGGTGGCTTCGGCCGCATACAGTTTCGTGCGATTCGCCGGTGCAGCGCTGGCGCCTTGGCTGGCCGGTTTGCTCGGCGAGCAGGTCAGCGTGCACCTGCCGTTCTGGGTCGGCGCGGCCGCGGTGCTGCTCGGTGCGGGCGTGCTGTTCGCGACGCGTCAGCACCTGGTCGGCATCGACGTCGAGGACTCCGAACTCGACGAGATCACCGAGCAGGCGACGGCGATCACCGTCGGCAACGAGAGCTGATCCTCACACCACCGCTCCGACGAGGTGGCCGACGAGATAGGTCGCGGCGATCGCGACTGTCCCAAACATCAACTGACGCAAGGACGCAAACCACAGCGGCTTCTTGGTATACCGAGCCGCGACTGCCCCTGCGACCATTAGCCCGACACCGCCGAAAACCATTCCCAACCACAGCGACGTGAAGCCGAGGAAATATGGGATCAGTGGGACGATGGCGCCGATGGCGAACATGACGAAGCTCGAGCCGGCCGCGACCCAAGGCGACGGCTTTTCGTCCGGGTGGACGCCCAGCTCTTGTGCCACATGCACATTCAGCGCCCGATCCTCGTCGCGGTGAATTTCCTCGGACGCCTTTTCCGCTGTCTCGGGACTCATACCCATCTCGACGAGCATCCACACCAACTCGGTTTCTTCTGCCTCGGGATGATTGGTCAACGCCCGCCGCTCCATCCGCACCTCGGCGTCGAGCTGCTCGTTGGCCGTGGTGACCGACGTGTACTCGCCCAACGCCATGGAAAACGCGCCAGCGACCAGGCCGGCGAAACCGCTGATCACCACGGTGTGCGCATCGGCCGCAGCGCCAACACCCGCGATCAGCGCGGTGTTGCTGACGAGGCCGTCCATCGCGCCGAAGGTCGCTGCGCGCAGCCAACCGCCCGAAACATCCGAGTGGCGATGGTGCGGGATGTGGGGCATGCCGGTCGGAGATACCGGCACCTCGTCGGAGTCCGTCATGCAGAAGATTCAACGCTACGGGTTTCTGCTGGTCTAGCAAGGTTTGCCTAGGTTTCTGACATCACAGTTTGCCGGGGCGCCAGAAGGGCTAACGTCTCGGTATGACCACCACTGCGGAGCATCTACGCAACACGCTGGACGGCCGTTGGCGCGACGTGAAGAACCGGATGCGGGAGGAACTCTCCAACGAAGTCTTCCGCCCGCACTACACACCGAACACCGTCATCGCCCGCACCAAGGTGATGGAGCAGATGAAGATCATGGCGGCACACGGGGCCGCAGAAGACGGGTTCAAGAAGGAGCACGGCGGCAACGGCGACGTCGCGGCCGCGGTCACCCGGATCGAGATGCTCGCCATGTCCGACCTGTCTCTGATGGTCAAGGCAGGCGTGCAGTGGGGCCTGTTCGGCGGGGCCATCGAGAATCTCGGCACCGAGCGTCATCACCAGGCGTACGTGCCGCGGATCATCAACCTGGATCTATTGGGCTGCTTCGCGATGACGGAAACCGGTCACGGCAGCGACGTGCAGTCGCTGGAGACCACGGCAACCTACGATGCGTCGACCCAAGAGTTCATCATCGACTCCCCCACCCCAACGGCACGCAAGGACTACATCGGCGGCGCAGCCGAAACTGCCACCGTCGCAGCGGTATTCGCTCAGCTGATCACGCCCGACGGGGAAGGGCACGGAGTGCACTGCTTCGTGGTGCCGATCCGCGACGAGGACGGCAACGACCTGCCAGGCGTGACGACAGGAGACTGTCACTACAAGGGTGGCCTGCCCGGCGTCGACAACGGCCGCATCCAATTCGATAATGTCCGCATCCCGCGGGAGAACCTGCTCAACAAATACGCCGACGTGGCCGAGGACGGCAGCTACAGCTCACCCATCGAGAACCCGAACCGCCGCTTCTTCACCATGCTCGGCACACTGATCCGCGGCAGGGTCACCGTCGGCGGCAGCGCTGGCGCCGCGGCTCGCGTCGCACTCGACATCGCGACCCGATATGCCTTGGAGCGCAGACAGTTCCAAGCACCGGGTGACGACCACGAGGTGCTGCTGATGGACTACCTGGTGCATCAGCGCCGGTTGTTCCCGCTGATTGCGCGGTCGTATGCGCTGCAGTTCGCGCAGAACGAGTTGGTTGCGAAGACCCATGAGCTGCAGAGTGCTGATGACCCCGACCGCGAGGAACAACGGGAACTCGAGTCTCGCGCCGCAGGGTTGAAGGCGGCCAACACTTGGCACGCCACCCGTGCGATCCAGGAAGCCCGCGAAGCATGCGGCGGCGCAGGCTATCTCGCCGAAAACCGACTGATCGCACTGAAGGCCGATACGGACGTGTTCACCACCTTCGAGGGCGACAATCATGTGCTCATCCAGCTGGTGGCCAAGGAGCTGCTCACTGCGTACGCCGACGACATCAAGGGGATGAGCCCGGTCGAGTGGGTGAAGTTCGCGGCCAACTTCGCCGGGGAGCGGGTGATGAAACGCACCGCGGCCGAGACGATCATGCAGCGGATCCTCGACACCCGGCAGGACAACGAGGAAGAGGGCAGCCTGTTCAACCGCGGTACTCAGGTCAAGATGTTGGAGGACCGTGAGGAGTACATGATCGCGACGGTCGCGCGCCGACTTCGCGGTAAATCCAAGGAAATGACCGCGTTTGAGGCGTTCAACGCTGTGCAGGACCACGTGCTGCACGCCGCTTCCGCCCACATCGACCGGATCGTCCTCGAGGCCTTCGTCGCGGGCATCGACGCGTGTGAGGACGACGAGGCCCGTAAGGTCCTCGACATGGTGTGCGACGTATACGCATTGTCCGTGATCGAAGACGACAAGGCGTGGTTCATGGAACACCAGTTCCTGTCGACCGAACGCGCGAAGGCCGTCACCCGCGGCATCAACGAACGCTGCCGCACGCTGCGGCCGTACGCCGAGCTACTCGTCGACGGCTTCGGCATTCCCGAGCAGCTGCGCTACGCCGAGATGCTACATCCGGAGAACATCATCGAAGCGTAGCGGCGGTGCTGCGACCGACTGTTCAATGAAGCATGTCTCGGCATCGTAAGCGCAGGCGTCCGCCCAGGTGGCGGATGTGGATTCGCTTTGCGATTGCGATCGTCCTAGTCGGCGCGGTGATTATCGCGGTAAGGCCCGACGACGCGGGGCAACCCGGCGCGGCCTACGCGTCGGAGGGTCCGGGCAGCAGATTCGGCAAGCTACCGAGCCCGGCGCAGGCCGGCTTCGCAGTCCGGTTCGGCGACGTGGATCCCAATGTCTGGCCGGGTGACTACGTCCGCATGATCACCCTGGGCGAGATGACAGGCGGACCGGCGATTCGCGACGGTGCGCTCTGGCCGGGCGAGGCCCTATCCCCTTCGGCGGCAACGTATCTCGAGCGGCGCTTCGACGAGCCGGTGTTCCGGATCGGCATCGAGGTCGTGCTGTCCAAGCAATGGCCAGACGATTCGACCGCGGCCCTCATCATCTCCGACGGCACCGTGCCAGACCTCGTCACCACCACCGATCGGCCGAACGTCGGCATGCACCTGGTGGTGTCGAACAAGGGGTGGATTCTTGGTGTCTACCCCACGAACCGGCCGCTCGAGGACGTACAAAGCGGCGTGTTCGATACGTCGACGTTGACCGAAGCGGTGTTGCGCTTCGAGGTCCGGCGTTACGGAGAACGTTTCGAGCTCGTGTTGCCGGATGGCACTGTCATCGACGTCCGGGACGAGCGCATCAACGGTTTCAAGGGCGATTGGGCGGCCTGGGAACTCTTCGAGCGATCCGGCGGCGACAACGGAATCGGGGTCAGAGCGATCTGGGCACAATAACGCCCGATCGGTATCGACCCAGCCTTGATTTGACATGATCGACAATTTTGCTGAAGATCACTTATTATGATCGCGATCTTGAAGGCGAGGCGCGGCGCCTTGGCCGCCGAGGTGGCGCTCGCCGCGGGCCTCATCTTGAGTTCTGCCTGCATCTTCTCGTTTTCTGCTCACTCAGGCAGCGCCATGGGAACGGTGCGGGGCCCGTTGGCCATCGGTGGCTCGGCCGCGTTGGACGCGTGTTCGCTGATATCTCCTCGGGCAATTTCTTCGGTGCTCGGCGCTCCGGTGATCGGACGTCGAACGGCCGACGACGCGGGCGCTGCGCATTGCGCGTGGCAGGTGACCTCGACGTTCGAATCGGTGTCGCTCGAGATCGGTGCGCCGAATTCCGCCGCAGAATTCACACCTGGCCCCGGAGGCCGGGTCAGCGATCTTGGTGGCGGAGCCGTCGAGTTCGACCTCGCGGGCCGGCTCGGGATCGTCGAAGTGGTCAAGGTCAGCCTGTCCGACGACGAGGCCACAATGGTTGCGGCCGGCTTGGCCAATCAACTCATCGCGGAACGCAGCGGGTAGATGCACGCGCGAGCTGCGCTCTATCCATTGGGAATCGGATCGAGCGCCTTGAGCTTGCCGTTCTCGACCTTGAACCGAACCGTCGCGACACCGGTTGGACAGCACGCAGGGTCCTGGCCTTGACGCCATTGGTACTGCACCGACGCGGTGTCATCGCCTGTCGGCGTGACGGTGACGTACGGCCGCGGCTCCGGGGTAGGCGTGCCGATCGGGGTTTTGCGATCGAAGAACAACACCTGTGCCGGACTGTCGGACGCGTCGCCCGAAGTGACAGCAACCCAGTGCAGACTGCAGTCGGCGGTGTGCCCGCTCATGACCTCTAGCCACGGCGCCGCGGGCAGCTTCGCGATCTCAGCGGCGACGGTGTCCTCGCTGGGCCCATCGTCTTTTGTGCACGCAGCAGAGGTCGTCGGCGACGACGATGGCGAATTGGAACCACAACCCCCTGCGAGCAGGACCGTGAAAAGGACGACGGCGATCAGCCGGGAAGGTCGCATGGCCCGAAGCTTACGGGTGGGCCATGCGACCGTCCTGCCCGGCCCAAAGAAGTTGTGCGAGGCCGTTATCCAGCGGCCATCTGCTTCTTGCCGTAAACCCGCTCAAGCGTCGCGGTGTCGCCGTGTACCTGTACGTGGACGGTCTTGCCGTTGCGAATGGTGAATACGTCGGCGTCCTCGCTAGTCTCGCCCCCGGCGGTCACCTGGGTGATGGCCACGACCGTATCGCCTTCGGCGATGAGCTGCTTCAGCTCGACTGTCAGCCCCTTCTCGGCCAGTCGCCCGAATTGCTCAAGGACTTCGCTCTTGCCGTGGAAGGTGCCGCTGACGGAGCTTTGCCCCGGCTGTACCCATTCGATGTCGTCGTCGAACAGACTCATCACGGTGTCAAGGTCACCTGCGGAGAAGGCTGCGTAGCCGCGCTCCATGAGTTCTTTGTTTTCCTGCACGGACATATGGATCCCCCTTTTGTGCATCCGATACTTCGGCCGCGACAAGTGTGGCCGGCATGGGAACCGCGATGTGCAGCTCCAGGATCAGTCAGACCGTTCGCCGCCGGGTTGATTATCGACCCGCTTCGATCTGCAACGAATGGGTTCGACACAAATAAGTTGACGACGTTGATGATGCAAGTAAATGCAGTCGTGGCAGCGTTTGCTCCGCGTAGGTCTGCTCACGTCTCGCTGCCTTGCCAGCGCGATCCCAGAGCGCTTGAATTGCAAGGCTATTCGCGCGCGCTGGCCTCGCCGGCGATCACGAAACAACCCACGCGGACGTGATCATCGACGACTACCAGCGCCCAACCCGGGCGCCCTGATCACACGATCCTCTGTCTGCGCGGATTGCTACCCGTGGATATAGCCGTTGAGGCCCCCGCTGGCGCCGATGATGGAGGTTACAGCGCCCTCCTTGATACTGAGGGTGCCCTTGCCGCCGAAGCATTGCGCGGTGATGCACGCGAGGGCGTTAGGTTGCGGCGGGCTAACCGTCAAGGACGGGGCCCCGATTTGCAGCCCTGTTGGGAGCGGCGTGCCGCCGGGCCCAGCGGCGGTGCCGCTGACGGTTAGGCCGCCGCTGCAGCCACCGCTGAGGCAGCCGAGGGTTCCTGGCAGGCCGTTGGGGATGGTTTCAGTGCCGTCGACGGCTAGGGTGCCAGAGCCGAGAGGAGTGCCGCCGGGGCCGGTGACCGTGACGCCGCCACTCCCGCCAGCCCCGCCGCCGTCAGCCACCGCCGACGGCGGCAAGACCGCGCCGATGACGGTTGCGCCAAGGATTGCTATGCCGGCGGCCAGATATCGGTGAACGGAGAGCGACATGGTGTTTCTTCCTAGGGTCATCCGAAGAATTTAGTTAGCGGAAACGGGGCCGGCAGGAATGCTACACGCTGGCAGGAGCCTGAAGAAGACATAACGACCAGCATCTTTCGCGTTTAGTTGTTGATTCCCCACATTGAAGGCCCCTGGATGCCGATTTGCCGGGATCGTCAATTTTAGGTCCCCACGCCTCGGGCGGCGCCAATCCTAGTCAAAGGGTGCGGGGTTGCTGACTCAGGGGTTCTCCCCGAACCCGTGACCAGAGTTCGTCAATTCTGCCCGTCTCGATTCGGTGGACACACTCGCCGGTGACCACAAGGAGCGTGGCAACGGAGTTGGCCGGTGGACATCCCACGGACGTCGGCGAAATCGGTTGGGGTGTGGGTGATTTGCATCTGCTGTGTCCCCTACTCATCCGGTCGTGGTGAGCGGCGAGCAGGGAAGGGACGACGATTTCAGATAGCACGTGCATTGTTTCGCTGGTCTAATCACCTAGGCCGACCTGCGATAACGTCTGCTCCCCCGGCTGGACTCGAACCAGCAACCCTTCGGTTAACAGCCGAATGCTCTGCCAATTGAGCTACAGGGGACTGTTGCCTATGCGCGGACGCGGCCGCGAACCAAGACTTTAGCGTACGTTCCGCACGAGCCGCCAACACGCGGCCGCCCCGCCGCTGCACAGCCAAGTGAGGCAGGATGGAGCCCAACGCACCGTCGTCTGGGAGGGGCCCTGTGATCCGGTATCTCGTCGTCTTGGCCATTGGCTATGTGTTTGGTGCCAAAGCGGGCCGGCGCCGTTATGAACAGATCGCCGGAACGTACAAAGCCGTCACCGAGAATCCGGCCACCAAGGCGGTGTTGGACGCCGGGCGCCGCAAGATCGCCGACCGGGTATCCCCCGATCCGACCTTGGTCACGCTGACGCCCATCGACTCTCAAACCGACGTGTTGCAGCCGGAGTCGATGGTCAGGAAAGACGGCTAGCTAGCCGATCGGGGTGTTCCAGGTCTGCGACGGCAGCAGCGGGCCGGTGCTGACACCCGAATGGGGGCTGTTGCCGCCGTTGTACCAAGGAGTTCCGACGTTGACCGGCTGGCCATTCGAGTAGGACAGGCACTTGCCATCGTCCTTGTTGCCGAACCACGCCAGGCACGCCGGAGACGCCGTGACCTGCGCGCTGTCAGACGACACTGTCACGGCATAAAGCGGAACAGCCACCGCGGCGGCCACAAAAGCACCCGCGATCAGCCGAGTTCGGTTGGATTTCGGAGTGGACACGGGCCTCCCTCTTCACACGGTCCCCGACAGCTCATACACCATAACCCGCTCAGCGCAGTTACGCAGTAAGGTCGTCGCCGCTGGCCTGCTCGAGCAGACTGCGCCGATAGGCCTCCATCGCCACCAGATCACCGAATAATGCGTGGTACTCGTCGCCCTGTTCCACCGGCGACATGCGCTGCAATTTGGACTTCACTTCGGCAATCTGCCTGCCGACCCATACTTCCTGCAGCCTGGCCAGTACTCCCCCGATATACCGGGGCAGTCTCTCGTCGTCGTCCACATTGATGGCCTCGACGCCCAGTTCATTGACCAGACTGGCGGCCGCGGGCGAGGCCGTCTGCTCACGCACTGCCTCGATCCATTGCGCCCCCGCCAAGCCCGCCGACGTCCCGCCCGCCGCTTCGATGGCCGCCCGGACCGCCGCGTATCCCGGATGAGTGAAGCTCTCGACGGTCAGCGAGTCGAACACCGGCCCCGCCACCGCGGGGTACTGCAGCGCCGACTTGAGCGCTTCGCGCTGCGGCCACAGCGTCGGATCGGCAGGATCGGGGCGCACCTGCGGCGGCGCCTCGGCCGCCGTGCGCCGACGGGCGATGCGCTCCCCGTTCTGCTGTTTCCCCGTCGCGACTTCACGCACGCGGTTGACAACCTGCGCGACGTCTTCCCAGCCGACCCACCCCGCGAGCCGACGCGCGTACTCGTCACGCAACGCCACATCGCGGATGCGCGCCACCATCGGCACCGCGCGACGCAACCCGTCCACTCTCGCCTGCGGGTTGTCGTCGAGTTCCTTGTTATCAGGCAGCAACCCGCGGATCGCGAACTCCAGCATCGGAACTCGCCGCGCGACCAGATCGCGCAGCGCGCCATCCCCGTGTTTGATCCGCAGATCGCACGGGTCCATGCCGTCGGCGGCGACCGCGACGAAGGACTTGCCCGCGACGTTTTGATCACTGTCGAAGGCCTTCATCGCGGCCTGCTGCCCCGCGGCGTCGCCGTCGAACACATAGATCAGCTCACCGCGAAAGAAGTTGTCGTCCATCATGAGTCGGCGCAGCATCGACAGGTGCTCGTCGCCGAACGCCGTGCCGCACGAGGCGACGGCCGTCGTCACGCCGGCGAGATGCATGGACATCACGTCCGTATAGCCCTCGACCACCACGGCCTGGTGCCCCTTGGCGATGTCACGCTTGGCCAGGTCGAGGCCGAACAGCACCGACGACTTCTTGTAGAGCACCGTCTCCGGGGTGTTGATGTATTTGGCTTCCATCGTGTCGTCGTCGAAGATTCGACGCGCGCCGAAACCGATCACCTCGCTGCTGCTGGCCCGGATCGGCCACAGCAGGCGACGGTGAAAGCGATCCATCGGTCCGCGCCGGCCCTCCCGCGACAGCCCGGCCGCCTCGAGCTCCTTGAATTCAAATCCCTTGCGCAGCAGATGCTTTGTCAGTGAATCCCAGCCCGACGGCGCGAATCCGCACCCGAAATGCGCGGCGGCCTGCATGTCGAAGTTGCGATCAAACAGATACTGTCGCGCCGGCGCAGCCTCGTCGGACTGCAGCGCCGCGGCGTAGAACTCCTGCGCGGCGGCGTTGGCGGCCAGCAGCCTGCTGCGACTGCCGCGGTCGCGCTGCACATTCGTCGCCGCCGCGCCAGTGTAGGTGACGGTGTAGCCGACCCGATCCGCGAGCAGCTCGACGGCCTCGACGAAGCTGACGTGCTCGATCTTCTGGAGGAACGCGTACACGTCGCCGCCCTCGCCGCAGCCGAAGCAATGAAAATGCCCGTGGTTGGGCCGCACGTGAAACGACGGCGACTTCTCGTCGTGGAATGGGCACAGCCCCTTCAGCGAATCCGCACCCGCCCGCCGCAGCTGCACGTAGTCGCCGACGACGTCCTCGATCCGAATGCGTTCACGAATGGCCGCGATATCGCGATCAGGAATCCGGCCGGCCACCGGGCCAGTCTAGAGCGCTGGGCGTCCGGCGCGATCACCCTTAGGCCGGTTCCAAACGCTCCAATCGCCCCTCTGTGAATGACGCGATCTGGTCGACGACCACCCGCAGCCGAGTGTCGTCGTCTGCGGCCTCGTTGAACGCGATGGCAAAGATCGGGTCCAGCGTCGCTGGCGCCCCGGCACGTACCCACTGCGCGACGCGGTGGATCCGATCGCGCTGCTGGGCCTGCAGCTCGAGGTGCCTCGGATCGGACATGATGAACTGCAGCGCCAGGATCTTGAGCACCGTGACCTCGGCGCGCACCAACTCGGGCACGCGCAACTCGGCCGCATACCGGACCAGCGGCCCGGGACCGTAAGCCTCACGCGTCGCGGCGATCGCGGCCGAGGCGAAGCGGCCCACCAGCTCACTGGTCAACCGTTTCAGTGCCACCGACGCCGCCAACGTCGCGTCGTACTTGCCGACGGCAGCGACCACCGGCAGCGCCGACAGCCGCTCGGCGGCGGCCACTAGATCGTCGGCTCGCAGGCCCGCGCCCATGCCGTGGGATTCACCGAGCCGCCCGAGCACCGCGGCCGCGTCGTCGTCGGCCAGCACCCGCATGTCGATGCGGCCGGAGATGACGCCGTCCTCGACGTCGTGCACGGAATACGCGACATCGTCGGCCCAGTCCATCACCTGCGCCTCTAGGCACGGTCTGCCCTCGGGTGCGCCCTGACGTACCCAGTGGGCCGCGGCGGCGTCGTCTTCGTAGAAGCCGAACTTGCGCTTCTGCGACCCACGCCACCAGGGGTACTTGGTCACCGCGTCCAGGGCCGCCCGGGTCAGATTCAGCCCGGCGCTATGGTCTTGGGGACCAAGAACTTTCGGCTCCAGACGGGTGAGGATGCGGAAGTTCTGCGCGTTGCCCTCGAAGCCACCGTGGTCTGCGGCGAGCTCGTCAAGGGCGCGTTCGCCGTTGTGGCCGTACGGCGGATGGCCGATGTCGTGGGCGAGGCCGGCCATGTCGACGAGGTCGGGATCGCAACCCAGCCCGATGGCCATGCCGCGACCGATCTGTGCCACCTCCAGCGAGTGGGTCAGCCGGGTGCGCGGCGTCTCGCTCTGGCGCGGCCCCACGACCTGTGTCTTGTCCGCCAGCCGGCGCAGCGCCGCGCTGTGCAGCACGCGCGCCCGGTCGCGCGCGAAATCCGTGCGGTGTTCGGTGCCGGTGCCCGGCAGCGAGGCACCCTTCGGCGACTCGACCACCAGACGCTCGCGGTCGAACTCTCCGTAGGGATCTCCAATCACAGCCACCGACGCACAGTCTGCCAGTACTACATTGTGGGCCATGCGCATCGCCCGTTTGCTCGGCCTCGTGCTCGCGGTCCTGACCGTCGGCGTTCTGCTGGCGCCGGCCGCGACCGCCCAGCCGCCGTTCCGGCTGCCCAGCTATGTCAACGACGGGGCTAATGCGCTCAGCGGATCCGAGTTCAGCGATGTGCAGCAGGCCGTCGACAAGCTGTACAACGACCGGCACATCCGGCTGTGGGTCGTCTACGTCGACACGTTCTCCGGGCAGGACGCCGTCGGCTGGACTCAACAGACCCGGCGACTGTCTGATATCGGAAGCCAGGACGCGATTCTCGCGGTAGCGACGGGTGACCGCGCGTACGCGTTCCTGCCGCCGACCACCGGATCAGGCGGCTTTGACGTCACGTCGTTGCGCACCAACGAAATCGAACCCAAGCTGCGCCAGAGCGACTGGGCAGGGGCCGCGATCGCCGCGGCGCAAGGGCTCGACCCGGGAACTTCCACAACAAACGCCGACATCTCGTGGTTCGGCTTGTTGGTGGCGTTCGCGGTGCTGGCGCTTGCGGTTCTGGTGGTGTGGCTGTGGCTTCGGCGCCGCAAGCGCAAGCGCCGGGAGGCGGAGTTCGCCGCGGCGCGCCGCGTCGATCCCGCCGATCCGAATGCTTTGGCCTCCATCCCGATCGACGCGCTCGACGACCTGTCCAAGTCGATCGTCGTCGACGTCGACAACGCCGTGCGCACCAGTGACAACGAATTGGGTTTGGCGGTCGACGAATTCGGTCCCGATGAGACCGCGCCGTTCACTAAAGCGGTCACGAACGCCAAAACCACACTGGCGCAGGCATTCAACGTCCGACAGATCCTCGACGACGCCGTTCCCGAGACCGCGCAGCAGCGACGCGACCTCCTGACGCGGGTGGTGGTCGCTGCGGCGAGGGCCGACCGTGAACTCGACGCCCAACGCGAGGCGTTCGAACAGTTGCGGGATCTGGTGATCAATGCTCCGTCACGGCTGGACGCGCTGACGCAGCAGATGGTCGACGTGACCGCGCGGATCGCGCCATCGGAGCAGGCGCTCGCGGCGCTGCACAAGCAATACTCCGACACGGCGCTGGCATCGGTGGCGGGAAATGTCGAAACCGCCAAGCAGCGACTGGCTTTCGCCGACCAGAACCTCACCAACGCCCGAACGCTGGTGGCGCGCCCCGTGGGGCGCCAATCCGGCCTGATCGACTCGATTCGCGGCGCCGAGTCGGCGCTGGGGCAGGCCCGAACGCTGTTGGACGCCATTGACAGCGCCGGCACCGACATCAACCGTGCCGTGGCCACTCTGCCCGCGGCGATCGCAGACATCCAACAGGGCATCAATCAGGCGGGAACTCTACTGGCCCAGGGCAATTCAGCGCACGCGACCGAATTGAGCGCCGCTCGCGATGCCGCCGTCAAAGCCGTCGCCGATGCCCAAAGCGCCGGCACCACAGACCCTTTGGGCTCGTTCACCAAGTTGACGCAAGCCGACGCCGAACTGGACCGGCTGCTGGCCAACATCGCCGAAGAGCGCGAAGCCGCCGAGAGGCTCAGTCGCGCTTTCGATCAGGCTTTGTTCACCGCGCAGTCACGGGTGCGCGGGGTGTCCGACTACATCGACACGCGGCGCGGCAGCATCGGCCCCGAGGCCCGCACCCGGCTCGCGGAGGCGGTGCGCCAGCTGCAAGCGGCCCAGGACATGAAGTCCACCAACCTGACTGAGGCCATCGCACACGCGAACGGCGCCTCGACGTTAGCGGCGCAGGCGCAGGATCTGGCCAATGCGGATGTTCGTGCCGCGCAGCGTTCTTACACCGGTCAGTACGGCCAGACCAGTGGATCGAATATGGGCGCGATGATCGGCGGCATCATCATCGGCAACATCCTGTCCGGCGCACTGCGCGGCGGAATCGGCGGCAGTATGGGCGGCGGTTGGAGTTCGACGTCGTTCGGCGGGTCAGGCTCGTCGGGCGGTTGGAGTGGTGGCGGCGGCGGCCGATTCTGACTGGCGCGATAATATTTGCTATGTGAAATTTCGCTAACACGAATTCTAGGTCAACGTCACAAAACAGCTAGTAAGACGGCCTATATTTAGGTTCCTTTGGCAAGTAGCAAATAATCGCGCTTTGCAATAAGACGCCCAAAGTTGGGTGATGGGAGGACACTTGTCGGCGGCGGGTTATGCCGCCAGCCACACATCTAGGCCCGGGGGCGGGTGTCGAAATGACAGACGAAGAGTCGCCGACTGAATCCCAGCCGATGGAATCCGACCCGACGCAAGGTGCGCCGGTAGTCGCTCTCACGGAAGAGCGTCCCCCGAGCAAGCCCTGGTGGCGTCGTCCTGGCGTCGTGGCGCTGATCGCCGGTGGCTTCGCCTTGATCACCGCCATCGCACTGGTGGTGGTATGGGTCGTCATCCCCGACAACGCAACCGAGGCGCAGGAGCAGGTGTTTCTGACGCCGGCCGATCAGCCTGGACAGGACCCGTTCACCGAGACTTCCTTCGCGACACCCCAGGATCCTGCCATCACGAATCCCGGCCCGGATCCGGCCGGAGCGCCGCCGGCACAAGAAAACCAGGCGCGCACCGTGTACGGCGATACCGACGGGTTGTTCGGCGGCACCCGCAACGAGTCAACATGCGACGGACAGGGCCTGATCAACTACCTCCAGCAGCAACCCGCGAAGGCCGCCGCGTGGGTGACAGTTCCCAAGATCACCGTCGACCAAATCCCCTCCTATATCCAACAACTCACGCCCGTCCGCCTGCGCAGCGATACCCGCGTTCTCGACCACGGCTACGTGAACGGGCAGGTGTACAGTCGGCAGGCGGTTCTGCAGGCCATGACGGCTGTAATGGTGGACAAATACGGAGTACCGCGAGTGCGCTGCATGAGCGGCAGCCCGCTGCTGGAAATCCCTGAGGTGCAGCAGATGCAGCCACAGCAGGCGCAACCCGGGCAGCAGACGCAGCCCGTGCAACGAGCGGCTGCCGCCCGTCCGCCGGTGTACATCGGTACGCCGTGGCAGGGTTTCAACCCGCGGGTCGTTGTCGTCATTCTCCGGCCGCTTCAAAACCGGATCATCGACTTCATCATTCTGCTTGACCTGCGTAGGTTGCCGATCATCGTGCTATTCGCCCGACGACTCGGAATTCGCCTCGGAATCACCGGAGTTGACCTTCGCGTCTTCGACGTCGACCTTGTCGTGGCGCGACCACCGCGAGCCGTGGTGGCTCCGCCGCCGCAGGCGCCTCCGCCGCAGGCACCACCGCCCCTGCAGGCCGCACCTCCTCTGCAAGCACCGCCTCCGGTGCAAGCACCACCGGCATCGCCACCGGTGCTGGCACAGCCGCCGATTCAGGCCCCGCCGCCGGTGCAGGGCCAGCCTCCGGTGGTGGCAGCACCGCCTGTACTTCAGGCGCCTCCCGCCCCACTCCCACCTATTGACAGCGGCTTCACGCCCGTGGATCCCGGGGTGCTATTCCCCCCGATCATGCCCCCGATCATTCGAGGGCCGATGCCCCCGGTGCAACAGCAGCCAATGAGTCCGCCCGTGGACCAAGCGCCGATGATGCCACCGGTCCACCAGCAACCTGCGCTCGTCCCGCAACAACCTGCGCTCGTCCCGCAACAGCCCGCGCTCGTCCCGGAGCCGGCAAGTCCGCAGGGTCCGTCAGGTTCGATGCCCGGTGGACACCAAGGGCAGATCCCCCAGGACGAACCGGGTGTCGTCGTACCGAAGATCGATGGCTCCAACACCAATCCGGAATATCCGCAGCTTCCGCAACCGCCGAGCTCTGGATCTGGACCCGGATCCGGGTCGGGATCTGGGTCCGGGTCGTACACACCGCCGAATTACGGCAGCCTGCCGGGTGCGGGCGACACCGGCGGCAGCCCCGGCGGAAATCTGCGGTGCGATCCCGTGTTGAACCCATGCTAGATTTCGCGGCTGAAGGCCTTGGCAACAGTGTGACGTCATCGGTGGCAGCACCGGCGGCGACGGTCGGTTCTAGCTACTTCCAGGCGAAAACCGGTTGTTCCAGTCCATCGACCGCATCACCGCGACCTTCGAGGCACAGCCACCGCAGCTGTAACAACACGGCACCCGTCGGGGCGTGAATCAGGTCATTTCCCAACGGGATTTGCACCACCGGACGCGGGCTCTCGGGGATGGTGATGAACCGCGGGGAATCCTGGCGTTGCAGTTGGTGTAGCCCCACCCGATAGACGGCCGCGACCTCGTCGGGCGCCGGCTGCGGATCGAGCCGTCCCCCACCCCACATGACGACCGGCGTGATCACGTATCCCGACCGTGTCGGGTAGTCGTCGAGCAAGCCCAGCACAGTGGAGTCCGGCAGCGTGATGCCGACCTCTTCCTCCAGTTCCCTCAGTGCGGCTTCGACCGCCGTTTCGCCGGGGTCGACGCGCCCGCCGGGCAGCGCCCACTGCGCCGCATGGGAGTTGAGGCGAGATGCCCTGCGGCACAACAGAAAGGCCGCGCCGCCGGACACGTCGACCATGCGGCCGTCGAGACCGATGTCCATCAGCAACTCAGCGATCAACCCGTCGGCAGGTACCGGATCCACCCTGTCCTCACCGACTTCGGAGTCGACCAGGACCACCGCGACGGCCGCGTGCCGCTTCGTCGGATCCGACACGGCGCGACGGTCGTGTGCCGCCAGCCGTGCCCGAATCTGTTCGCGCAACGCGTCGTCGTAAGTGATCGTCACCGACTAGCAGCCCTTGAGCCTGGCCGCCAGATAGTCACTCACGCTGTCGAGTGCGACGCGGTCTTGCGTCATGGCGTCGCGCTCGCGGATGGTCACCGCCTGATCCTCGAGCGTGTCGAAATCGACTGTCACACAGAAGGGCGTGCCGATCTCGTCCTGTCGTCGGTAACGCCGTCCGATCGCACTCGCATCGTCGAATTCGACGTTCCAGCACTTGCGTAACTCGGCGGCGAGGTCGCGTGCCTTCGGCGACAGATCGGCGTGCCGGGACAGCGGCAACACGGCGGCCTTGACTGGTGCCAACCGCGGATCAAGCCGCAGCACCGTGCGCTTGTCCACGCCACCCTTGGCGTTGGGCGCCTCGTCTTCGGCGTACGCATCGACGAGGAACGCCATCAGCGACCGGGTAAGCCCTGCTGCGGGCTCGATCACGTACGGCACATAGCGAGTGTCGGTGGCCTGATCGTAGAACGACAGGTCGACACCGGAATGCTTTGTGTGCGTTGACAAGTCGAAATTCGTCCGGTTGGCGACGCCTTCGAGCTCACCCCACGGGTTGCCCTGGAAGCCGAACTTGTACTCGATGTCCACCGTGCGGTCCGAGTAATGCGACAGCTTGTCCTTCGGATGTTCGTACAGCCGCAGGTTGTCGGCATCGATGCCGAGGTCGACGTACCACTGCAGCCGGGTGTCGATCCAGTACTGGTGCCACTCCGGCGCGGTGTCGGGCTCGACGAAGAACTCCATCTCCATTTGTTCGAACTCGCGGGTGCGGAAAATGAAGTTGCCCGGCGTGATTTCGTTGCGGAAGCTTTTGCCGATCTGGCCGATGCCGAACGGCGGCTTGCGGCGCGCGGTGGTGACGACGTTCGCGAAGTTGACGAAGATTCCCTGCGCGGTCTCAGGCCGCAGATAGTGCAAGCCTTCCTCGGTCTCGATGGGGCCGAGGTAGGTCTTGAGCATCATGTTGAAGTCGCGCGGCTCGGTCCACTGTCCCTTGGTGCCGCAGTCCGGGCAGACGATGTCCGACATCGGCACCGACTCGGGGTCGATCTCTACGCCGTCCTTCGCGGCCTTCTTGGCCGCGTACGCCTCCTGCATGTGATCCTGGCGATGCCGCTTGTGACAGTTCAGGCATTCGACGAGCGGGTCGTTGAACACCTCGACGTGCCCGGAGGCGACCCAGACTTCTCGCGGCAGGATGATCGACGAGTCGAGGCCGACAACGTCATCGCGGCTGGTGACGACCGAGCGCCACCACTGCCGCTTGATGTTCTCCTTGAGCTCGACACCGAGCGGCCCGTAATCCCACGCCGACTTTGTGCCGCCGTAGATTTCGCCGGCCTGGTACACGAGACCCCGCCGCTTGGCCAGGTTTGCAACGGTGTCGATGATCGACGAAGACTGAGCCACGGGTGACAACCTTATCGGCCGCCCGCGAAGCGTTGACATGCGCGGTCACGCATGTAATCTGACGGCATAATGAAAACCGTTTCCACTTTGTCCGGCGATGAGCGCGAGCAGCCGACCTCAGCCGAGGTGCATGAGCACGGTGGCGTGCCGCCAACGGACCTGCCGTCGCGCAAGGTTCTCGACACCGCGGGCGACCTGTTGCGGGCGCTGGCCGCGCCGGTGCGGATCGCGATCGTGCTGCAGCTGCGCGAGTCGGCGCGCTGTGTGCACGAAATCGTCGACGCTTTGGCGGTGCCCCAGCCGCTGGTCAGCCAGCATTTGCGGATCCTCAAGTCCGCCGGCGTGGTGGCCGGCGAGCGGTCGGGCCGCGAAGTGATGTATCGGCTGGTCGACCATCACCTGGCCGACATCGTCGTCGCGGCGGTAACCCACGCGGCCGAGGGCAGCGAGTGAGCCCGACGGAGGTAGGAGGTCGCAGGCCGGGCGGCTCCGGTGTGCGCGCCACTCGGCAGCGCGCCGCCATCTCTGCGCTGCTGGAAAATCTCGACGACTTCCGCTCTGCCCAAGAACTGCACGACGAACTGCGCCGGCGCGGTGAAGGCATCGGGCTGACGACCGTGTACCGCACGCTGCAATCGATGGCCTCCAGCGGGCTCGTCGACACGCTGCGCACCGACACCGGCGAATCGGTGTACCGACGGTGCTCAGACGATCATCACCACCACCTCGTCTGCCGTGCCTGCGGCTCGACGGTCGAGATCCAGGGCGGTGACGTGGAGGCGTGGGCCGCAGAGGTGGCGCACCAGCACGGCTTCTCGGACGTCAGCCACACCATCGAGATCTTCGGTATCTGCGGCGACTGCGCCGACAAGTAGCGGGTGGCGATCTACGAGGCGTTCAACAGCAACGGCGTCAGCGTGGTAGTCAGCGACGTCGACCTCGATGAGGCCGCACGCGACGGCGGGCCGTTGACGACCGAACTGGCCGATGCAGCCGCGCAGGCGCGACGGACCGATCTCGTCGAGCAGCTGCGCCGCAGTCTCGACGGCGCCGCCCGCGCACGAAAACTGGCCGCCGCCAAGGCACTTCTTGCGTTGAATGATCGCGACGCAGGCATGCTACTCGAATCGTTGGCCGCATCGGAGTCCGACCTCATCGTCGCCAAGAGCTTCATCGCAGTCGCGACGCGGTTGCGTGGACCGCAGGCCGCACTGGCCTTGTTCGAAGCCGACGACACCGATCCGCAGCTGGCCCGCCTGCTGGTGTCCAACTACAACAGCCACCTTCGGTTGGAGGACGGCGACATTCGATTCCTCATCGCGGCGTTACAGCACTACCTCGCGCGCACGCTGCCGTGGCTGACGAATCTAGGTTCAGACCTCTGGGACAACGGGGCGTTCCTGATCGTCAACGCGCTCTCGAATGATGGCGCGGTGCGGCTGCTGCGTGTTGATGAATCGCAGCGCTCAACGCTGCTGCAGCTGTTGGCGGCCGTACCCGAACACACCGACGACGACGACATCGTCACTGGGGCAAGCGAACTGCGATCCGTGCTATCCAATTAGGTCCCGACGGATGTCGGCGCCCGTGCCGAGCACCAAGAGGATCAGCGTGCGCAGCGCGTCGTCGGCCAGACCAACGCCGGGAAAATTGTAGCGCAGCAGAACATCGCCTGCCTTCTTCGAATTGCCTTTGGCGCCAGTGCTTTTCTCTACCAGAGAGATTGTGCCGAGAAGGCTGTTGCGGGCGTGGCGGGCTACATTGTTGCGAATCTTGGCGTCCACCGGTAGATCCCACGCCAGAATCTGGGTCAGCGACACCATGTCGAGGCCCTCTGCGATCGTCACCACTCGCAACGACGCGATCGTCTCGGCATGGCGGACGGTGAGCGCGCCGTCGTCTTCCCGCTGAATCGACATGACCTCGTCGAGGACCGTGGCGAGTCGCTCCTGGAGTTCCATCAGGCCCTCCCGAATCGGCGGTTGCGGTTCACGTACTCCTCGCACGCCTCCCACAGGTCGCGGCGGTCGTAGTCCGGCCACAGCTTGTCCTGGAAGACGTATTCGGCGTAGGCGGCCTGCCAAATCAAGAAGTTGCTCGCCCGCTGCTCGCCCGACGTGCGGATGAACAGGTCGACATCGGGAATGTCGGAGCGGTGCAGATGCTTGGCGAACATCGCCTCGCTGATCCGGTTCGGGTTGATTTTGCCGTCGGCTGCCTCCTGCGCGAGCGCGCGGGTGGCCTCGACGATCTCAGTACGGCCGCCGTAGTTCACGCAGTAGTTGATGGTGATGACGTCATTGCCGACAGTCATCTGCTCGGCGATGTCGAACTCCTTGATGACGCTGCGCCACATCCGCGGACGTGAGCCCACCCAGCGCATGTTGACACCCATGTCGTTGAGGTTCTCGCGACGCCTGCGGACCACTTCGCGGTTGAACCCCATCAGGAAGCGCACCTCCTCGGTGCTGCGCTTCCAGTTCTCGGTGGAGAATGCATACACCGTCAGGTGCTTGATGCCGATTTCGATGGCCCCGCAAGTGATGTCGATGAGCACCGCCTCGCCCATCTTGTGGCCCTCGGTGCGGTGTAGGCCGCGCTGCGTGGCCCACCGCCCGTTGCCGTCCATGACGACGGCGACGTGGTTGGGCACCTGGTCGGCCGGGATCTTGGGTGCGGCCGCCTTCGAGGTGTGCTGTGGCGGCCGGGCGAACCTGCCGTTGGTGTGCGGCGGCAGGTCGGGAAATACGACGGGCCACGACGACACATCGGGAAAGGTCGGATAGTCGTCAGGCGCCGGGGGCAGCTGTGGGTAAGTGGTCTTGCCCCGCTTGATCGCCATGGCTGACATCCTGCCCGAACACCGATACGCGGTGCTCAGCGACTGTGCGATCAACCCGGTAGGTCCGTTCGACCAGCGGCAATGTTCGCAGCTGGCGTTCCAGGTGCCATTGCAGATGCGCGGCCACCAACCCGCTGGCCTGACTGCGATACGACGACTGCGATGCCTGCGCGTGCTCCCAGTCGCCGTCATAGAGCGCGGCCATCAGGTCAAGCACTCCCTGCGGCGGGGTCGCCGACCCCGACGGGCGGCAGTGCACGCACACGCTGCCTCCGGCCCCGACGTGGAATGCCCGGTGCGGACCAGGTGTGGCGCAGCGGGCGCATTCGGTCAGCGCAGGCGCCCAGCCCGCGATTCCCATGGCGCGCAACAGATAAGCGTCGAGCACGAGTTCGCGGGGGCGGCTGCCGTCGGCCACCGCCCGCAGCGCGGCCACGGTGAGCCGGTGCAGCGCGGGCGCGGGAGCCCGTTCCTCCCCCGCCAGCCGCTCAGCGGTCTCCAGCACGGCGCACGCGCAGGTGTAGCGGCCGTAGTCGTTGACGATGTCGGTGGCGAACGCGTCGATGGCCTGTACCTGAGTGACGATGTCGAGGTTGCGGCCGGGATGCAGCTGAACATCGATGTGCGCGAACGGCTCCAGCCGCGCCCCGAACTTGCTGCGGGTGCGACGCACCCCCTTGGCCACCGCGCGCACCAACCCGTGGTCGCGGGTGAGCAGGGTGACAATCCGGTCGGCCTCGCCGAGCTTGTGCTGACGCAGCACGACCGCCCGGTCCCGATACAGCCGCATTAAGAAAGTCTCTCACCGTGATCCGACAGTTGCTGGTTGGCAACGCCGATATCCTCGTAATCGATGGTCGATTCCAAATCAAGCGGAGCCCGACGCTCCCCCAATTTTCCGACGATCACCACCCAGCTTTACCAGCTCGCCGCGGGCACAGTCACGTCGGACCAACTGGTACGGCGATCACTTGATGCCATCGAGGCGAGCCAGTCGACGCTCAACGCGTTCCGGGTGGTGTTGCGCGAGCGGGCGCTGGCCGACGCAGCTGAGGCTGACCGCAAACGCGCAGCAGGAAAAGAACTTCCGTTGCTGGGAATTCCGATCGCCGTCAAGGACGACGTCGACGTCGCCGGCGTACCCACCCGATTCGGCACCGACGGCCATGTAAGGGATGCGGAGCGGGACTCCGAGGTGGTGCGTCGGCTGCGGGCCGCTGGCGCGATCATCGTCGGCAAGACCAACACGTGTGAGTTGGGTCAGTGGCCGTTCACCAGCGGCCCTGGCTTCGGGCATACGCGCAATCCGTGGTCCAGCGAGCACACACCGGGCGGCTCGTCGGGTGGCAGCGCGGCGGCGGTGGCGGCCGGATTGGTGGCGGCGGCCATCGGTTCCGACGGCGCCGGCAGTGTGCGGATACCGGCGGCGTGGACGCATCTGGTCGGCATCAAGCCGCAGCGGGGACGGATCTCGACCTGGCCGCTGCCCGAGGCGTTCAACGGAATCACCGTCAACGGGGTGTTGGCGCGAACCGTGACGGACGCAGCGCTGTTGCTGGATGCGGCGTCGGGCAACGTGCCGGGCGACCTGCATCAGCCGCCGCCGGTGCAGATGTCCGACTTCGTCGCGCAGGCACCAGGCCCGTTGAAGATCGCGATGTCGACGAAGTTCGCCTACAGCGTCTTCAAGCCCAAGCTGCACCCCGAGATCCGCGCGGCGATGGAGACCGTGGCGGGCCAGCTCGAGGAACTCGGTCATACCGTCGTGCAGCGCGACCCGGACTACAACCTGCGGATGTCGTGGAACTTCTTGTCCCGCTCGACGTCGGGGCTGCTCGATTGGGTCGACCGACTCGGTCCGAACGTCACTTTGGACAAGCGGACGCTGGCCAACACCCGCACCGGGTGGCTGCTGTCGCAAAACACGCTGCGCAAGGCCCGCGCCCGCGAGGCCGATTCGCAGCGCCGGATCGGGTGGCTCTTCAATCTCGTTGACGTCGTGCTGGCGCCGACGACCGCGCTGCCGCCGCCAAGGGTCAGCGACTTCGACAAGCGGGGCGGGTTGTCGACGGACCGCGCGATGATCCGCGCATGCCCGGCGACCTGGCCGTGGAACCTGCTGGGTTGGCCGTCGATCAATGTGCCCGCTGGTTTCACCTACGGCGGGCTGCCGATCGGCGTTCAGCTGATGGGCCCGGCGAACAGCGAGCCGCTGCTGATTTCGTTGGCCGCCGAGTTGGAGGCGCTCAACGGCTGGGTGATGCGGCAGCCCGACGTGTGGTGGGACCGCGGTCAACGCGCTGCGGCGCCGGAGTTGGTTTCCGAAGCCGCCCTGGAGAATCTTGCCGCTGATGAGCCGGTGCACGACGAGGTCGCGTAATCTCCCCAGCGTGACAGTCCTTCGCGCGCTTCCAGTTGTGGCGGTGGCCGCTGCTGCGATTACCGGTATGCCCGCCGCGAGCGCCGACAACAAGCGTCTCAACGACGGCGTGATCGCCAACGTCTACACGGTTCAGCATCAGGCCGGCTGTACCAACGACGTGAAGAAGAACCTTCAGTTGCAGCTCGCGGCGGAATGGCATGCGAACGACGTGCTGAACAACCGCGCGCTCGACGGCGATATCGGATCGGACGGGTCTACGCCGCAGGATCGGGCCCGCAACGCGGGCTATGTCGGCACCGTCGCCGAGACGGTCGCGATCAATCCGGCGCTGGCGATCAGCGGCGTCGAGATCATCAACAACTGGTACTACCGGCCCGACTACTTGGCGATCATGTCGAACTGCGCGAACTCGCAAATGGGCGTGTGGTCGGTGAACAGCCTGGACCGCACCGTCGTCGTGGCGGTCTACGGCCAGCCGGGTTAGAAGCCAAGTCGCCCAAGCTGTTTGGGATCGCGCTGCCAGTTCTTCGCGATCTTGACGCGTAGGTCGAGATACACCTTCGTGCCGAGCAGCTTCTCGATTTGTTCGCGCGCGGCCGTGCCCACCTCGCGTAGCCTGGCGCCGCCCTTGCCGATCACGATGCCCTTCTGGCTCTCGCGCTCGACGAACAAGTTGGCATGGATGTCGATCAGGTCGTCGCGGCCTTCGCGCGGGCTGACCTCCTCGATCACCACTGCCAACGAATGCGGCAGCTCGTCGCGCACACCCTCCAGCGCGGCCTCCCGAATCAGCTCGGCCATCAACACTTCTTCGGGCTCGTCGGTCAACTCGCCGTCGGGGTAGAACGCCGGTCCCGGTGGCAGCTGGTCCGCCAGCACCTTCGTCAACACGTCCAGGTTGTCCCCCGTTGTCGCCGACACCGGCACGATCTCGGCATCGGAACCGACGAGCTCGCTCACCGCGAGCAGCTGCGCGCCCACCCGGTCCTTGGACACTTTGTCGATCTTGGTCACCACGACCACGAGCGTGGTTTTCGGTGCGATCGTGCGGATCTGCTCGTAGATCCACCGGTCGCCCGGCCCGATCTTCTCGTCGGCGGGAACGCACCACCCGATGACGTCGACCTCCGAATAGGTGTCCTTCACCAAATCGTTCAGCCGCTGCCCGAGAAGCGTGCGCGGCCGGTGCAGGCCGGGAGTGTCGACGAGGATGATCTGGAAGTCCTCGCGATGCACGATCCCGCGAATGGTGTGCCGGGTGGTCTGCGGGCGGTTCGACGTGATCGCCACCTTCGCGCCCACCAATGCGTTCGTCAGCGTCGACTTCCCGGTGTTGGGTCTCCCGACGAAGCAGACGAAGCCGGACCGGAACTCGGTCACTGTCCAACCCCGAGACCGCGGGGAGATCGAGATTTTCGCCCGAATCGCGATCTGTGCGCAGTTTCGGCGATCACTGGGCGACCGTGCCCGCCCGGTCGGTGACGATCACCGCGGCGTCGCTCGAGAGCTCGCGCACTGCCGCCACTCCCGCGTCGTCGGCCGATCCGCCGACGAGCACCGCAGCCTCCAGGCCCGTCGCACCGCTGGACACCGCGGCCGCGACCGCCGCCTGCAGTGCCGTCAGCCGCAAGGCGTCGAGTGCGACGGGTGCGCCCGCATACGTGCGACCGTCGAGATCGCGCACCGCGGCTCCACTGCCCGCTTCGGCCCGGCCCATCGCCCCTCGCGCCAGCACCACCAGCTTGGCGTCCTCGCCGTTCAACTCAGTCATTGCGCTCCTCGGATTCCGGGGTGGGGCTGACCAGCACGGTGCCGATCCGGACCCGGCCGCGGTGATCGGGGCCGCCTTCGGCCTTCAGCCGCAGCCCGTCCCACGTCACCTCGGCGCCCGGCAGCGGGACACGGCCAAGCTCCAACGCCACCAGGCCGCCGACCGTGTCGACGTCGAGATCCTCATCGAACGAGATGTCATACAGCTCGCCAAGGTCTTCGATGGACAGCCGCGCCGACACCCGAAAGTGCTTGTCGCCCAGGTCTTCCACCGGTGCGACCTCGTCGGTGTCGTACTCGTCGGCGATTTCGCCGACGATCTCCTCGAGCACGTCCTCGATGGTGACCAGTCCCGCGATCGCGCCGTACTCGTCGACCAGCAACACCATGTGCACGCGATCGCGCTGCATCTCGCGCAGCAGCGCATCCAGCGGTTTGGAGTCCGGCACGAACACCGCGGGGCGCATCACCGCGGACACCTTGGTATCGCGGCCCCCGTTGGTCGAGTAATACGTCTTCTGCACAAGGTCTTTGAGGTAGACCACGCCGACGACATCGTCGACGTTCTCGCCGATGACCGGGATCCGCGAGTGACCGCTGCGCACCGCCAGCGACGTGGCCTGCCCGGCCGTCTTGTCGTTCTCGATCCACACCATCTCGGTGCGCGGCACCATCACCTCACGGGCGGGGGTGTCGCCGAGTTCGAAGACCGACTGGATCATCCGTCGCTCGTCGTCGGCCACCACGCCGCGCTGCTGCGCCAGGTCCACGACCTCACGCAGCTCGATTTCGGAGGCGAACGGACCGTTGCGGAAACCGCGGCCGGGTGTCAGCGCGTTACCGATCAACACCAGCAGCCGGCTGATCGGGGTGAGCAATACCGAAATCGCCTGCAGCGGAAGGGCGGCCACCAACGAGATGCTGTACGCGTTCTGCCGTCCAACCGTACGGGGTCCGACGCCGATCGCGACGAAGCTGACCACCACCATGATCGCGGCGGCGGTGAACAACCCCCAGCCGACACCAAGCAGGCCGTCCAGATAGGCGACGAGAAGCACCGTCGCCGTCACTTCGCATGTGATACGCAGCAGCACAACAAGATTGATGTATCGCGGCCGCTCCACCATGACGCGTGCCAACCGCACCGCTCCCGGCCGCTCGTCGCGCACGAGCTCCTCGACACGGGCCACCGACACCGTGCTGATGGCGGCGTCGATCGCTGCGAACAGTCCGCCGAGGCCGATGAGCGCGATCGCGCCGACGAGCGGGCCGATGCCGGTCACGGCTCGTCGAAGTATCGGGACGTATCCAGTAGCCGTCGATCCTTCTCGGACTTGCGGTCCTGGTGGTACGCCTCGACCTGGTCGGCCACCCACTCCTCGAGCAGTTGGCGCTGCAGGGCGAACATTTCTTTTTCCTCGTCCGGCTCGGCATGGTCGTAGCCGAGCAGGTGCAGCACGCCGTGCACGGTCAACAGCGCGAGCTCCTGCCCCAGCGTATGGCCGGCCGCGCTGGCCTGCTTCGCCGCGAATTCCGGGCACAGCACGATGTCACCCAGCATGGACGGCCCTGGCTCGGGTGCGTCCGGTCGACCCCCCGGCTCCAGCTCGTCCATCGGAAAGCTCATCACGTCGGTCGGACCCGGCAGATCCATCCAGCGCATGTGCAGATCGGCCATGGCCGCGGTGTCGAGCAGCACCATCGACAGTTCCGCCGAGGGGTTCACCTTCATCTTGCGGATGACGAACCGGGCGACGCTGATCAGTTCCTCTTCGGATACGTCGATGCCCGACTCATTGGACACCTCGATGCTCACACGGTCACCTTCGCGATCGGGTGCCCGTTGCGCGCCGCTGCGCCCGGTTCATCAGCGCGGGCTCCTCGGACTTGGCGTAGGCGTCGACGATTTCGGATACCAGTCGGTGCCGGACGACGTCGGCGCTGGTGAGTTCGGAGAAGTGAATGTCGTCGATGCCGTCAAGAATACCCATCGCGGCACGCAGCCCCGACCGGGCCCCGCCGGGCAGGTCGACCTGCGTAATATCGCCCGTCACAACAATTTTGGAGTTGAACCCGAGCCTCGTCAGGAACATCTTCATCTGCTCGCCGGTAGTGTTCTGCGCCTCGTCGAGGATGATGAAAGCGTCGCTCAGCGTGTTGTGGGTCAGTAGGAAGTCCTCGGTTACGTAAAGCGAGTCCTCTGCAGCGACCTGGATACACACGGCTTCCTCAGTGCCTGCAGGCTCGATACGTTCGATGAACCGCATCGGATGGCCGCCGCCAGCCGCGTCATATTTCGCCGCCTTGCGAGCGAGACGGAACGGCCGCAGTCCCTCAGGAAGTCGAATGTCTAGGATGTGCGCGTCGTGTCGGTGATGGACATCTCGACCACGTGCCAGTCCGGGTTTGCGGCCCTCCGCCTTACGGGTGCGTACATAGACGACCCCACCGACAGACTGGACGAGAAACCTCACGTCGTCGCGCAACCGATCCGAGATCGTCGAGAACTGGATGCGACAAGTTCGTCCCGTTTGGCCAACGGAGCCGCCATCCGAGTCGAAAAGACCCTGCAGAACACCGAGACGGACCTCAGGCGAATTAAAGAGGTAGTCCCTCGGTACAAACTTGGTATCGGATTTCGCCCCGGCAAGACCCAATTCGCGCATCGCTTTGGTGACTGGGTTCGGAACGGCGGTATCCCCACCATTGCCAGAGCTTCTGGTGAGGACGTAGTCGACCTCGGATTTGCGTCTGACTTGAATGCCAGGAATCAAGCGGGCCAACGCTTGTACCAATTCCGGATCAGTCGTAGCGAACGATGGGCTGGTCCTGGAGGAAAAACACCCGTCGCCAAGCAGCAGCCCTAGCGCGTACGGATCAAGCGGCACCGGGCGCGTCTCGAACGTCACCGGCGCGCTGAGCAGTGGCAGTTCGTAGCGGTGGTAGTGCGCCGCGCGGAGGTTGCCGATCATCTCCTTCGTCGCGAGCACGCGAACCGGCTTGCCACGTCGTTTGTCGTCGCGGGTGTGCACTGACCACAGATGGTCACCGGACGCGAGCGTCGACGAACCGTCCTGCGTGTAGACCCGGTAAATCTCTTTAAAGCCTTGTGGATAAACGCCGAGGACCTCTGTAGGGCGCCCATCCGAACCGATCACGAAATCGCCGACCTCGATGTCACCTATCGCCTGGAAACCGTCGGGCGTCAAGACCTCTGTGAACAACGGCTGCGCGCGTCCACGCATATACGCCAGCGGCGCGACCTCAATGATCCCGGCGTTCATCAGCTTTGGGATCGATTCGGGATCCATCATGTCGTACAGCGCGTCATACAGCGGGCGCAAATACGGATCGATCTTCTCGCTTAGCGTGCCTGGCAGGAAGCCAAGGCGCTCACCCGCCTCGACGGCTGGGCGGGTGAGGATGATCCGATTCACTTGTTTGGTCTGTAATGCGTTGACCGCCTTGGCCATTGCCAAATACGTCTTGCCGGTACCGGCGGGCCCGATGCCGAACACGACGGTATGCGCGTCGATCGCGTCGACGTATCGCTTCTGGTTCAGTGTCTTCGGCCGAATCGTCTTGCCGCGCCTCGACAGAATGTCGAGCGTCAGCACCTCTGCGGGTGACTCATCGCCCGTGCCGGTCAGCATCGCGACGCTGTGCCGCACTGCGTCGGGGGTGAGGCGCTGGCCACTGGCCACGATCGCCACCAGTTCGGAGATCACCCGTTCGGCCAGCGCGACGTCGGCGGGCTCGCCGGACAGGGTCAGCGCATTGCCGCGGGCATGGATATCGGCGGCGAGGATGCTCTCGAGAGCACGCAAATTCTCGTCGGCGGAACCTAGCAGGCCCACGACGAGGTCGGGCGGAACATTGATGCTGCTGCGAACGGGCGAGTCCGAGTCAGCGTTCGTCTCGCGGGGCGTCACGTGGGGTTTTCTGCCTGCTTTCTGGGTTGTGGCCTGGCTATTTGCTGTTGAATACCCATTTTACCGCCGGGTACGGACGCATCCCAATGCTTAACCAACTGACCACCGCGCGGTCAGTGCGCCCAGCGCGCCCAATGCGACGGCTGCCGCGGTCGACGTCCGCAGCACCGATGGTCCGAGTTGCACTGCCGTCGCCCCCGCGTTGGTCAGCGCCGCGATCTCGTCGTCCGCGATTCCTCCCTCAGGGCCGATAATGAGCATTATTGAATTCGCTTGTGCCACTGGCACTTCAGTCAGTTTGACGGTGGCCGACTCGTGCAAGACGAGCGCCATCGCAGCACTGTCATCTACGCGCTGCACAAGCTCGGCCGTCGACACCATCCCGCTGACCGGCGGAATGTGCGGCCGCCGCGACTGACGGGCCGCCGATCGGGCCACCGCGCCCCACCGCCGCAGGCCCTTGTCGATCTTCGCCTGCGATTCCCACCTGGCCACGCACCTGGACGCGTGCCAGGCCACGAACGCGTCGGCGCCCGCCTCGGTGGCCAGCTCGACGGCGAGCTCAGAGCGGTCGGACTTGGGCAGCGCCTGAACGACGGTGACGCTCGGCACCGCCGCAGGAACGGTCCTGCGGTCAAACACTTTCGCAGTCAACCGGCCCTTGGCGACATCCTCGACAATGCAGTGCGCCACGGTGCCATCGCCGTCGCCGAGGTCGAGTTCCTCGCCGACACGGATGCGCCGGACGTTGGCGGCATGAAAACCCTCGTCGCCGTCGACGACCGCGAGCCCACCGACCGAAGGCAGCGCGTCGACGTAGAACAGCGCGCGCACGAATGCCTAACGGCCAGTGAAGGTTTCGCGCAACCGGCTGAAGAACCCGCTGCCCGCCGAGGCGCTCTGGCTGGAGCGGACCTCGGCCACGTCGCGTACGCGTTTCTCCTTCAGCTTGTGCAGCAGTTCGATGTCCTCGTGGTCCAGCCGCGACGGCACCACGACCTCGACGTGGGCGTGCAGGTCGCCGCGCACGCCCGAGCGCAGATGCGGCATGCCGTGCCCGCGCAGCGTGGTCACCGACCCGGGCTGGGTGCCCGCCGGAATGGTGAGCTCGGTCGGGCCGTCGATGATCGCGTCGATGGTGACCGTGGTGCCCAGCGCTGCGTCGACCATCGGCACCGAGATCGTGCAGTGCAGGTCGTCGCCGTCGCGCACGAAGACCTCGTGCTGCTTCTCGTGGACCTCGACATACAAGTCGCCTGCGGGTCCGCCGCCGGGACCGACCTCGCCCTGGGCGGCCAGCCGCACGCGCATCCCGTCACCGACCCCGGCAGGGATCTTCACGCTGATGTCCCGTCGCGCCCGGATCCGGCCGTCGCCGCCACACCGGTGACACGGGTCGGGGATGACCTCGCCGACCCCTCCGCACACCGGGCAGGGCCGCGACGTCATCACCTGGCCGAGCAGCGACCGCTGGACGGTTTGGATCTCGCCGCGCCCGCCGCAGGTGTCGCAGGCCACGGGCGTCGAGTTGCCGTGGGTGCCCTTGCCCTGGCACGAATCGCACAGCACCGCGGTGTCGACAGTCACCTGCTTGGTCACTCCGGTGGCGCATTCTTCAAGGTCAAGCCGCATCCGCAGCAGTGAGTCCGAACCTGGGCGGACCCGCCCGATCGGGCCGCGGGAGGTGGTGCCGCCGCCGAAGAAGGCCTCGAACACATCGCCCAGCCCGCCGAAGCCGCCGAAGCCGTTACCGGCAGCGGCTGCGTTCTCCAGCGGGTCGCCGCCGAGGTCGACGATGCGACGCTTCTCCGGGTCGCTCAGCACCTCGTAGGCGACGCTGATCTCCTTGAACTTGGCCTGGGCCTCTTCGTCGGGGTTGACGTCGGGATGCAGTTCACGGGCGAGCTTCCGATAGGCGCGCTTGATCTCCGAATCGCTCGCCCCCCTGCTCACCCCGAGCAGCCCGTAGTAATCGCGTGCCACGCCAAACCTTTCCAAAGCCGCGCTAGCGGCTGCCTAAGACTTCGCCTATATAGAGAGCAACCGCAGCGACATTAGCGATAGTTCCCGGATAGTCCATCCGCGTGGGTCCCAACACCCCCATGCCGCCGTACACCTTGCCCGAACTGCCGTAGGTGGTGCTAACCACCGACGTGCCCGCCATCTGCTCGGCCTCGGTCTCGTGCCCGATCCGCACGGTGACCTTTCCGGCCTCCTGCTGAGCGGCCAGCAGTCGCAGCACGACCACCTGCTCTTCGAGCGCCTCCATCACCGAGCGCAGTGAACCGCCGAAGTCCGCGGTGTTCTGCGCGAGGTTGGCGGTGCCGCCGAGGACCAGCCGTTCCTCGCTGTGCTCGACCAACGTCTCCACCAGCACGGTGGCCGCCCGGCCGACCGCGTCGGCGAGCCCGCCGCTGCCGTTGAGGTGCGACGCCAGGTCGGACACCGCGACCGAGGCGGCCGCCAGCGGCTTGCCCTCCATCGCCTGACCGAGCCGGTCGCGCAGCTGGGACAACTCGTGTTCGTCGATCGCGTCGCCGAGCTCGACGATTCGCTGGTCGATGCGGCCGGAGTCGGTGATCACGACCAGCAGAAGCCGGGCGGGCGTCAGGGCGACGACCTCGAGGCGCCGCACGCTCGAGGTGGACAGCGTGGGGTATTGCACGATCGCGACCTGGCGGGTGAGCTGGGCCAACAGCCGAACGGCGCGGCGCAGCACGTCGTCGAGGTCAACGCCGGATTCGAGGAAGGTCAGGATCGCGCGGCGCTCGGAGGCCGACAGCGGCTTGACATCGTCGAGCCGGTCGACGAACTCGCGATAGCCCTTCTCGGTGGGCACTCGACCCGAGCTGGTGTGCGGCTGGGCGATGTAGCCCTCGGCCTCCAGGACGGCCATGTCGTTGCGGACGGTGGCGCTGGAGACGCCGAGATTGTGCCGTTCGACGAGCGTCTTCGAACCGATCGGCTCCTTGGTGGATACGAAGTCGGCGACGATGGCACGCAGCACCTCGAAGCGACGGTCTTCGGCGCTACCCAATTGTTCACCTCCCTTTCGCAACCAATCGTCGTTCATTTTACGGTGATCAGCAGGGCGGATACCGCGCGAGCCATTGTTCGCGTGGCGTCCAGGTGGTTTACGACTACCCTTTGCCATGTGGCGCCGCCGGGTCAGAGATCATCGCGATGATCTTCAAAGGCGTCCGCGAGGGCAAGCCCTACCCCGACCATGGCCTCTCCCAACGGCAGTGGGCGCAGATTCCGCCGCGGCAACTTCGGCTCGACGAGTTGGTCACCACCACCACGGTGCTGGCGCTGGATCGATTGCTGTCGGAGGACTCGACGTTCTACGGCGACCTCTTTCCGCACGCGGTGAGATGGAAGGGAATCGTCTATCTGGAGGACGGACTGCATCGCGCAGTGCGCGCGGCGCTGCGCAACCGGACGGTGCTACACGCTCGCGTGTTCGACATGGACATGCCGCTTGCGCAGCAGACTTAGAACGACGGCGCTGAAAGCCTGGCAGCCGAGGATCGAATACACCGGAATCCGCTCGAGGAGGCCGACGGGTGCGTAGTCGTGGCCCCTCCCAGACTCCTCAGTCCAGGCGTCCGGCGTCGACCACGCGAATCACTGCCGCGCCCTCTTCATCGGACGCCTCCAGATCCACTTCCGCGTCGAAGCCCCAATCATGGTCGCCTGCAGGATCATCGAGGATCTGCCGCACTCGCCACACGTCGGGCTGCCGGTCGATGATCAGCATTGCCGGTCCCCTCGCGTCGGCGCCGATTCCAACGTCGTCGTGCTCGCCGAAGTACGCATCGATGACCTCCTCCCAGCGCTCGGACGTCCAGCCGGAGGCGGAATCCAATTCGCCGAGATCGTCCCCGCGGCGCCGCGCGAACAGCTCGACCCGCCGGAACAGCGCGTTGCGGACCATCGCGGTGAACGCCCGCTCGTTGCCCGTCAGCGGACGCGGACGCGCTGGGACTGCGACGGGCATGTCGAGTGGCCGATCCGGACTCGTGAGCTGCTCCCACTCGTCGAGCAGGCTGGAATCGACTTGGCGGACAAGCTCGCCGAGCCACTCGACGATGTCGGTGACTTCCTCGGTGCGCGCGGCGGCGGGCACACCGGACCGCAGCGCCTTGAAGGCATCGGAAAGGTAGCGCAGGACTGAGCCCTCTGAGCGGGTCAGCCCGTAGACGCTGACGAACTCCCGGAAGGTGAACGCGCGCTCCCACATCTCGCGAACAACGGACTTCGGCGACAGCTGCCCGTCGGCGGCCCACGGGTTGCTCTGCAGGTATACCTCGAAGGCGTGGCTCAGCAGCTCGTCGAGCGGCTTGGGATAGGTGACGTCGTCCAGCAACTCCATTCGCTCGTCGTACTCGATGCCCTCGGCCTTCATCTGGGCGATCGCCTCGCCCCTGGCCTTCTTCAGCTGCGCCGCCAAGATCTGACGAGGATCCTCCAGGGTCGCCTCGATGACCGAGACGACGTCCAGCGCAAAGGTTTCCGACGCCGGGTCGAGCACGTCGACGGCGGCCAAAGCGAACGTCGACAGCGGTTGGTTGAGGGCGAAGTCGGGGGGCAGGTCGACGGTCAGTCGGTAGCGCCGTCCGTCGGGTTGGTCACCGGCCGCATCGACCCTTTCAATGACGCCCGCCTGCAGTAGCGAGCGAGCGATGCCGACCGCCTCGCGTACGTGGTGCAGTTGCCGCTTGCGCGGCTCGTGATTCTCGGTGAGCAGCCTGCGCATCGCGGCGAACGGGTCACCGGGACGATCGACGACATCGAGGATCATCGCCGTCGACACCCGCATGTTGCTCGTCAGCGGTTCGGGGGCGGCCTCAATCAGGCGCGTCATCGTTGACTCGCTCCATGGCACCATGCCCTCGGGCACCTTGCGCCGCACCAGTTTTCGACGCTTCTTCGGCTCGTCGGCGACCTTGGCGAATTGCTTGAGGTTTTCCACCTCGTGATCTGGCGCCTGGACGACGACAGTGCCTGCGGTGTCGTAGCCTGCCCGCCCCGCCCGCCCGGCGATCTGGTGGAACTCGCGGGCGTTGAGCAGTCGGGTACGGACACCGTCGTACTTCGACAGAGCCGAGAAGACGACCGTCCGGATCGGCACGTTGATGCCGACGCCGAGGGTGTCAGTGCCACAGATGACCTTGAGTAGGCCCGCCTGGGCGAGCTGTTCCACCAGCCGCCGGTACTTGGGCAGCATCCCGGCGTGGTGAACGCCGATCCCATGTCGAACCAGCCGCGACAGCGTCGTGCCGAACGCCGTAGAAAAGCGGAACCCGCCGATCATGTCGGCGATCGCGGCCTTCTCGTCCTTGGTGCATACGTTGACGCTCATCAGCGCCTGCGCCCGCTCCAGTGCCGAGGCTTGAGTGAAGTGGACGACGTAGATCGGCGCCTGTCTGGTGTCGAGCAGGTCGCCGATTGTCTCGTGCATCGGCGTTGTCGCGTAGTAGTGGTGGAGCGGAACCGGGCGCTCGGCGTTGGCCACCAGCGCCGTCGTCCGGCCCGTACGACGGGTCACGTCCTCGCGGAGGAACGTGACGTCGCCGAGCGTCGCAGACATCAGCAGGAATTGCGCCTTCGGCAGTTCAAGCAGCGGTACCTGCCACGCCCAGCCGCGGTCGGGGTCGCCGTAGAAATGGAATTCATCCATGACAACCAAGCCGATATCGGCGTCCGCGCCCTCGCGCAATGCGATGTTCGCCAGTACCTCTGCCGTGCAGGCGATGATCGGCGCCCCCGCGTTGACAGAGGCGTCGCCGGTGAGCATGCCAACGTTCGCTGCCCCGAACACGTCGCAAAGAGCGAAGAACTTCTCGCTGACCAACGCCTTGATCGGCGCCGTGTAGTAGCTTTGCCGTTTTGCTGCCAGCGCCGCGTACAGCGCGCCGGTGGCCACCAGCGACTTACCTGAGCCGGTCGGTGTTGCCAGGACGACGTTCGCGCCGCTGACCAATTCGATGAGCGCTTCCTCCTGCGCCGGGTAGAGCACGGTGCCCTGCGCCTCGGCCCACGCGGCGAAGGAGGCAAACAGCTCGTCGGCGTCGCCGCCCTTCGCGCGCAGCTCGGACAAGTCGCCCGGATCGTCGAGAAGGGAAGCAGCTGTGGTGGACATCGGGCGGGGTGGTGGGAGGGACATCGTGAAGACAAGCGTGCCCGACAGGGACGCTAGTTCGAAATCATGATCGTCAGAACCCTGGTCGGCGCGCGCGACGACGGCGGGGTTGTCGAACTGACAGCACACACGGTGTGGGAGTCGCTGGCTGCGATCCGCGCATTCGCCGGCGACGACATCACGACCGCCGTCGTCGAACCCGAAGCTAGAACTCAGCGCGGCGGCGGCTGCGAGCCGGCGTCCTCCGGATCCACCTCCACCGCATACGAAGTGATGGCGGTGATCTCGTCGCCGCTGAATTCGTAGATGTCGCAACTGGCGACCGCGGTCATCCCGTCGGGCCGGGTGTAGTGGGCGAACGTGTCGACTGCGACGACATCCGACCCCGCGGCGACCACACATCGGTCGTAGGTGGTCGTGGTGCCTTCGAGGCTTTCCAACGTTTCGCCACAGGTGTGGCGCACGGCGTCGGCGCCCTCGAGAACCATGTACCCGACGATCGTCCACCGCACATCCTTGGCGAGGTCTGCTTCGCGAAATCGCACGTATTGCGCGTCCCACTCGCACTTCCTCGCAACAAGTGCGATCTCGCGGACCCCAAGGCTGGATCGCGACTAGCGCAATGTCGTGATCGCCAGCGGCTCGTTGCTGCCGGACACCCGGATGTCGACCGTCCGAATCTGTTTGGTGGGAATGCTCGTCGCGGCCGACAGCCCCGTCGCCTCATCTCCGGCGGGCTGCCATGAGCCCACCGTCTTCTGCGCGCCGTCGTGTGTCGTCACGACGATGTCGTAACTGGCGACGTTGCGTGACCAGTCCTTGGTGTACTGGCACGCCCAATTCAGCTCGGTGCCCCACTTCTTCTCGGTGACGGCGAGCTCGGCGGTGAGCCCACCGCGCGGCGTCGGCTGCATTGCCTGCATCGCGACCGTCTGCGTCGGCGCCGCAGAATTCGGGAAGACCGTCGCCCCCACGATGCCGCCGGCGATCAGCAGTGCGGCCGCCGATGTGACCGCGGTCGCGAGCCACATGCGCCGCGAGCGCTGCTGCCGCTGGGCTGCCGCGTGCGCGAGCGACGCGATGTTGTCGGGTCGCTGCTCTGCGGGCGGGGCACCGGCAAGGTCGGTCAACGCGACCGCTTCGTCACGGCTCAACGCGTTGAGAATGCCTGGCAACCCGGCGAATTCGGTGAGCTCCGCTGCCCGCGCGGGGTTGGCCGCGAGGTAGCTCTCATACGTCCGCCGCTCATCAAGGCTCAGCGCGCCGAGCACGTAGGCGGCGTCCCATTCAGCAATGTCGTCATCATTCATCGGACAACCCCCCTCTCCTGCAAGGCAATTCGCAAGGCACGAAGCGCGTAGTGAAGCCGCGACTTCACCGTGCCCTCCGGAATCCCCTCTTGCTGCGCGATATCGGCCACTGTTTGGCCGAGATAGTAGGCCCGCACGATCGCGGTGCGATGCTCTGGCGACAGCGATGTCAGAGCGTCGGACAGGATCCACTTGTCGAACGCCGGGCCGATCGCATCGGGCGTCGGCTGCTCGGGCATGTACTCACTCTGCAGTTCGCGGGTGTAGCGCGCGCTGCGCCGGTCGTCGATCACCAGATTGCGGGCAACGGTGTACAGCCACTTGCGGACGTTCTCAGTTGGCTGCCCCAGCACCTCCGGCTTGCGCCAGAGCCGCAGCAGCGACTCCTGCACCACGTCTTCGGCGAACGGCATGTCACCCCTGGTCAGTCTCAACACATAGCGCAGCAGCGGTTGGCTGTGCTCGTCGTGCACAGCCCGCAGCAGCGCCGCCTGCTCGGAATCGTCCGTCACCCGCGCATCCCTTGCTTTCGGTAAGCCTCCGTTGAGCACAACGATGCAACGCAGGTGAATCGTTCAACGAGTTTTGCGCAGAATGCCCGCTAGCCAAGCAGCGTGCGAACCACCGCGTCGGCCAGCAGGCGCCCGCGGTCAGTGAGCACCAGCCGATCGGCGCGCACTGTCACGAGGCCGTCGTCGATCACGGTCGCGGCGCGGGCCCGCTCGCCGTCGCCCAATACGGACATCGGTAGGCCGTCGTTCAGCCGCAGCCGCAGCATCACGTCCTCGACATGCGCGGTGGCGGCATCGAGCTGTTCGAAATCGGCCACCGGCAACAGGCCGTCGGCCAAGGACTGCGCATAAGCGTTGGGGTGCTTGACATTCCACCACCGAGTGGCGCCGACATAACCATGCGCGCCCGGCCCGGCGCCCCACCATTCGCCGCCGTTCCAATAGCCGATGTTGTGTCGGCATTCGCCGCCGGGCCTGCTCCAGTTGGAGACCTCGTACCAATCGAAGCCTGCCGCCGACAGCCGGGCATCGAGCAACTCGTAGCGCTGGGCGAGCACATCGTTGTCGGGCGCCGCGATTTCGCCGCGACGCACCCGACGCGCCAACGCCGTGCCGTCTTCGACAACCAGCGCGTAGGCCGACACGTGGTCGACGCCCGCCTCGATCACCGCATCGGCCGAGCGGCACAGGTCGTCGTCGGACTCCCCGGGCGTGCCATAGATGAGGTCAAGGTTGAGGTGGTCGAAGCCGGCTTGGCGGGCTTCGCGGGCGGCGTCTAGCGCCCGGCCCGGCGAATGCACCCGGTCGAGCACCGCCAACACACGCGGGACGACGGACTGCATGCCTAGCGACACCCGGGTGAAGCCCGCCGTGCGCAGCTGCTCGAAAAATGCAGGCGAAGTGGACTCCGGATTCGCCTCGGTCGTCACCTCCGCGCCGGGAGCCAGCGTGAAGTGTGCGCGAATCGCATCGAGCACAGCAGCCAACCCGTCGCCGCCCAGCATCGAGGGCGTCCCGCCGCCGACGAACACGGTGTCCACCGCGGGCGCACCGACACGCGACGCCGCCAGGCCGAGTTCGGCCCGCAACGCCTCCAGCCAGCCATCGGGGTTCGCGCCCCCCAGCTCACCGGGTGTGTAGGTATTGAAGTCGCAGTAGCCGCAGCGGGTCGCGCAGAACGGCACGTGAACATAGACGCCGAACGGCCTGCCCGGCACGCTGGCCAGCACGGGCAGCTCCACCGGAGCCGTTCGGACGGTCATGCAGCCATTCTCCCAGACGCGACTTTTGCTCAGCCTGAGTGCAAATCTGTCCCGGTTAGGGCATATGTCGGTGTCCGTGGCACAATTGGCGACGTGACTGCCGCCCGCTTCCCCCAGCGTGTATCCCTGGTGGCGCGGTTGCATGTCGACCTCAAGCGCGTTTGTACCTGTTGTTGTCTGCCTTGACGCGCTGACCTGCCCACCTGTACTTCAGCTGGCCGCCGGATCTGCGCCGCCGGACAGCCCACCGGTGAATCGCGCGATCCGGCTCCAATAAGGAGCCCACACCAACATGACCACCGCCAAGCCCGTCAAACGCCCACGTGGCGAGGGCCAATGGAAACTCGGCTATCGCGAACCGCTCAACGCCAACGAGCAATTCAAAAAGGATGACGACGCGCTGAACGTGCGCGCCCGCATCGTCGACATCTACTCCAAGCAGGGCTTCGACAGCATCGACAAGCAGGATCTGCGCGGCCGGATGCGCTGGATGGGCCTGTACACGCAGCGCGAGCAGGGCTACGACGGCACCTGGACCGGCGACGAGAACGCCGACATCCTCGAGGCGAAGTACTTCATGATGCGGGTGCGCTGCGACGGCGGCGCGCTGACCAACGCCGCGCTGCGCACCATCGGCGAGATCTCCACCGAGTTCGCCCGTGACACCGCCGACATCAGCGACCGCGAGAACGTCCAATACCACTGGATCCGCATAGAAGACGTGCCGCAGATCTGGGAGCGGCTGGCCGCTGTCGGCCTGCAGACCACCGAGGCGTGCGGCGACTGCCCGCGCGTGGTGCTGGGTGGCCCACTGAACGGGGAGTCCGTCGACGAAGTGCTCGACCCGAGCTGGGCGGTGGACGAGATCGTCCGCCGTTACATCGGCAACCCCTCGTTCTCCAATCTGCCGCGTAAGTACAAGACCGCTATCTCGGGCTTGCAGGACGTCGCCCACGAGGTCAACGACATCGCGTTCATCGGCGTCAACCATCCCGAGCACGGGCCGGGCCTGGACATCTGGGTCGGTGGCGGGCTGTCCACCAACCCGATGCTGGCGCAGCGCCTCGGCGCGTGGGTGCCGCTCGACGAGGTGCCCGACGTGTGGGAGGCCGTCACGTCGGTGTTCCGCGACTACGGCTACCGCCGGTTGCGCAGCAAGGCGCGGCTGAAGTTCCTGATCAAAGACTGGGGCGTGGAGAAGTTCCGCCAGGTGGTCGAGGACGAGTACCTGGGCCGCAAGCTGATCGACGGCCCCGCGCCCGAACCGCTGAAGCACCCGATCGACCACGTCGGCGTGCAGAGGCAGAAGAACGGCCTGAACGCCGTCGGCGTCGCGCCGATCGCGGGTCGAGTGTCCGGCACCATCCTGACCAAGGTGGCCGACCTTGCCGAGGCGGCAGGTTCGGACCGGATCCGGCTCACGCCGTATCAGAAGCTGGTCATCCTCGATGTCCCGGACGACAAGCTCGACGCACTGGTCGCGGGGCTGGACGCGCTCGGGCTGCCGTCGCGGCCGTCGGGGTGGCGCAAGAACTTGATGGCCTGCACCGGTATCGAGTACTGCAAGCTGTCGTTCGCCGAGACCCGCAATCGGGCTCAGGTGCTGGTGCCCGAGCTGGAGAAGCGGCTCGAGGACATCAACGCCCAGCTCGACGTGCCGATCACGGTCAACATCAACGGCTGCCCGAACTCGTGCGCCCGCATCCAGGTCGCCGATATCGGGTTCAAGGGCCAGATGATCGACGACGGCGACGGGCCAGTCGAGGGTTTCCAGGTGCATCTGGGCGGCAGCCTGGGCCTGGACAGCGGTTTCGGCCGAAAATTGCGCCAGCACAAGGTGCTGTCCACCGAGCTCGGTGACTACATCGACAGGGTGGTTCGCAATTTCGTGAAACAACGCGAGCAGGGTGAGCGTTTCGCTACGTGGGCAGTACGAGCAGACGAGGCGGATTTGCGATGAGCGCCAGCGCGAAGAGCGAAGGACAGAGATGACTGACCTTGTAAATCCAACAGACCTACAGCAGCTGGCCGAGCGGGCCGCGGCGGAGTTGGAAGGCGCGAGCGCGCTGGATCTACTGCGCTGGACCGACGAGAACTTCGGCGGCAATTACGTCGTGGCGTCCAACATGCAGGATGCGGTGCTCGTCGATCTGGCGTCGAAGGTACGGCCCGGTGTGGACGTGTTGTTCCTGGACACCGGCTACCACTTCGTCGAGACGATCGGCACGCGTGACGCGGTCGAGGCGGTGTACGACATCAACGTCGTCAACGTCACGCCGGAGAACAGCGTCGAAAAGCAGGACCGGCTGTTCGGCAAGGACCTGTTCGCCCGCGAGCCGAACGAATGCTGCCGGATGCGCAAGGTCGAGCCGCTGTCGGCGGCGCTGCGCGGCTACACCGCGTGGGTGACGGGCATCCGTCGCGTCGAGGCGCCGACGCGTGCCAACGCGCCGTTCATCAGCTGGGACAAGGCTTTTGGGCTGGTGAAGATCAACCCGATCGCGGCGTGGACCGATGAGGACATGCAGGCCTACATCGACGACAACGACGTATTGGTGAATCCGCTTGTGTTCGAAGGCTATCCGTCGATCGGCTGCGCTCCGTGCACGGCGAAGCCCATCGAGGGACAGGATCCGCGCAGCGGCCGGTGGGCCGGCCAGTCCAAGACGGAATGCGGTCTGCACGCGTCGTGACGACTCTTGTTCTTACAGCGCACGGCAGTGCCGATCCGCGATCGGCGGCATCGGCGCATGAGGTGGCGCGCACCATCCGCAGGATGCGACGCGATGTCGACGTGCAGGTGGCGTTCTGCGAGCAGAACTTCCCCAACCTGCGGGACGTGTTGTCCGCCGCCGGATGCAATGCTGTCGTGGTGCCGCTGTTGCTCGCCGATGCGTACCACGCGCGCGTCGACATCCCGGCGCTGATTGCGCAGTCTGGGATGGGCGCGCGGCAGGCCGGCGTGCTCGGCGAGGACGACCGACTCATCGCGGTGCTTCGGCAGCGGCTGACTCACGCGGGCGTGTCCCCACTCGACCCCGACGTGGGCGTGCTCGTCACTGCCGTCGGTTCCTCACGCCCCCAAGCCAATGCGCGCACCGCGATGGTGGCAGAGTACCTCGGGCAGCACACCCAGTGGCTGACGACGACGGCGTTCGCGACGGGACCGCGTCCGGCTCTTGCGGAGGCCGCCGATGCCCTGCGTAGCCGCGGCGCCGCGCGGCTGATCATCGCGCCGTGGTTCCTGGCTCACGGCCGGATCACCGACCGCATCGCCGCATTCGCGCGTGCCCAAGGGATTCCGATGGCCGCACCGCTCGGCCCACACCGCCTGGTGGCGGACACGGTCTTGGACCGCTTCGACCAGGCTCTCGAGGACCGCGCCGCGGCCTGAGCCGATGACCGCCAGACTGCTGCATGCGGTGGTCATCGTCGCGATGATCGCGACAGGATGCGCGAACCATTCATCGTCGCAATCAACTTCGCCGCTTCCATTGCAGCCGGCCGGCGACATCCCTCTTCCGGGGGACAATTCACGGTTCGACTACGCAAGCCTCGATACACAACGCGGACTCTTGTTTGTCGCTCACCTGGGGGCCAGCGAAGTTGTCGAAATCGACGTGCGTGCGCACCGGGTAGTGCGAACCGTGCCGAACATTTCGCAAGTCCACGGAGTGTTGGCCGTAGGCGCCGGAGGACGGGTGTATGCCACGGCCACCGGTACGAATCAGGTTGTCGCGCTTGATGAGAACACCGGCGCCGAGATCGGGCGTGCACCGACCGGTGACTACCCTGACGGACTGGCTTACGACCCGCGTCGAAACACGATTTGGACCACCAACGAAGTCGCGGGAACCGAGACGATCGTCGACGCCGCGACCCTGCAGCCACGCGGGACGGTTGATCTCGGCGGCGAGGTGGGCAACGTCGGCTACGACTCGACGATCGACCGGATGCTGCTTGCCGTCCAGGGCGGAAACGAACTGGCCGTCATCGACCCTGCCGCGATGACCGTCGAAAGGAGAGTCGAACTGCCCGGTTGTGAACATCCGCACGGGCTGGCCATGGATGCCACTGACCGAATGGTATTCGTTGCATGCGATCAAAACGCCACCCTTATCACCGTCGACGAAAACACTTGGCGCGTAACGGGCACTAACCACGTGGGTGACGACCCGGACGTTCTTGCCTACGACGACACGGCCGATCGGCTGTACGTCGCGGCCGAGAGCGGCGCTGTCACAGTGCTAGACGCTCGCGACCGCGCGCTCTCCCCGAAAGGTTCAGGTCATTTGGCCGACGGAGCGCACGTGGTTGCGGTCGATCCGACCACGCACCGCAGTTTCTACCCCGTTCCAAATGGATCGGACGGGCATCCAGTGCTCCTGGTTCGTGCGGCGGCATAGCTTCGCGAGCCGGAAGAACTCAGGCCTTCGTCAGCGACTCGTCCTCGTCAGCGATATCGGATCGCGGGGTAACGGTGGCACCGGGCAGCGGAGGAATACGCGTGGCGCGCACGTACACAGTGTCGCCTTCCTTCAGCCCTAGAGCTTCGGCGTCGCCGCGGGTGATCTGCGCGGTGAACGGCGTGCGATCGGCCGCGCTGGTCAGTTCGACGCGAACCTCGAAGCCCAGCACCACAATTCGATCGATGACCGCACGCACGACACCCGTGGCCTGAACCGAATCGTCACTGGTCGCGATCGCCATCTCCGGATTGCGGCCCACCCGGATGTCGTGGGGGCGAACCAGCGAACCATTCAACGAGGACACCGCGCCGAGGAACGACATCACAAACGCGTTGGCGGGCGCGTCGTAAACCTCCGTCGGCGAGCCGACCTGCTCGATGCGGCCCTTGTTGAGTACCGCGATCCGGTCAGCGACATCAAGCGCTTCGGCCTGGTCGTGCGTGACCAACACAGTGGTGACGTTCACCTCGTCGTGCAGCCGACGCAGCCACGCCCGCAAGTCCTCGCGGACCTTGGCGTCCAGCGCGCCGAACGGCTCGTCGAGCAACAGCACCTCGGGATCGACAGCGAGCGCGCGCGCAAGCGCCATGCGTTGGCGCTGCCCGCCCGATAGCTGATTGGGGTACCTGGTCTGAAAACCCGCCAGCCCCACCACTTCCAGAAGGTTGTCGACCTTCTCCTTGATCTCAGCCTTCGGCTTCTTGCGGATCTTGAGACCGAATGCGACGTTGTCACGCACAGTCAGATGCTTGAACGCCGCATAGTGCTGGAACACGAAGCCGATACCGCGTCGCTGCGGCGGGATATGGGTGACGTCGCGGCCGTTGATCGTGACGGAGCCGGTGTCGGGCAGATCGAGTCCGGCGATGGCGCGCAACAACGTCGACTTGCCTGAGCCGCTGGGGCCTAGCAGCGCGGTCAGCGAGCCGGACGGCACCTCGAAGTCGACGTTGTCCAGTGCCGCGAAGTCGCCGTAATGCTTGTTGGCACCTCGCACGACGATTGCGTCGGTCATAACTTTCGTCTCCTTATGCCTGCTTGCTCGCGCGCGAACGCCGGGCGTCGAGGACCACCTGAACAATCAGAACGATCACCGCCACCGTCATGAGCAGCGTCGACACCGCGTAGGCGCCATACTCCGAGCCACGGGCGTAACGGTCAGCCACCAACAGCGTGAGTGTCTGCGAACTTCCCGGCAGGTTGGACGACACCATGATGACAGCGCCGAACTCGCCGAGCGTCCTCGCGATCGTCAGCACGACGCCGTAGGTCAGGCCCCACCGAATCGACGGCAGGGTGATCCGCCAAAACGTCTGCCACCACTGCGATCCGAGCGTAGCGGCCGCCTCCTCCTGATCGGTGCCGATCTCGTGAAGCACCGGCTCGACCTCTCGGATCACGAACGGCACGGTGACGAAGATGCTGGCCAACACGATGCCGGGGAAGCCAAAGATGATTTTGAAGCCGAGGTTGTTTTCGACGAACCCGAATAGTCCCGCCGAACCCCACAGCAGGATCAGCGCGACACCCACCACGACCGGCGACACCGCGAAGGGCAGATCGATCACGGCCTGCAGCGCGCTCTTGCCCCGGAACCTGTTGCGCGCCAACACCAATGCGGTCGGCACTCCGAACAGCACGTTCAACGGCACCACGATCGCCACGACGAGCAGCGACAGCTGCAGAGCGGATATTGCCGCGGGCGTGCTGATCGAGTCGAAGAATGCGCCGATGCCGGGCTGGAAGGTGCGCCACAGGATCAATGCGACGGGAACTATGACAAGGAGCCCGACATAGGCGAGGGCAAGGTAGCGAAGGAGATGCCGGACCGCCGGCGACAGTGTCATTGCGCCAGCTCCTGACGCTTGGCCGCCCGAGAACCGACGGCTCGCAGGATGAACAGCACGACGAACGAAATTGCAAGCAACACAATGGAGATGGCCGCTGCCCCGGTGCGGTCGTCGTTCTCGATCAGTGTGCGGATCCACTGCGACGACACCTCGGTTTCGCCGGGCACCGCGCCACCGATCAGCACCACAGATCCGAATTCGCCGATGGCACGCGAAAACGCCAGGCCTGCACCGGACAACAGCGACGGCAGTAAAGCCGGCAGGATCACGAGCGTGAAGATGGTGCGGTTGTTCGCGCCCAGCGATGCCGCGGCTTCCTCGACCTCGCGGTCGAGCTCCAGCAGCACCGGCTGCACTGAACGCACCACGAACGGCAACGTGACGAACAAGAGCGCGATGCCCACGCCCCATTTGGTGTGCTGAAGGTGAAGGTCCACCGGGCTGTTCGGCCCGTACAGGGCCAGCATCACCAGGCTGGCGACGATCGTCGGCAGCGCGAACGGCAGGTCGATCACCGAGTCGACGAGCCGCTTGCCGGGAAAGTCATCGCGGGTGAGTACCCAGGCCACCAACAGCCCGAAGACGAGGTTGACCAGGGTGACGCCTGCCGAGATCGTCAACGTCACCCGGAACGACGCCAGTGCGGCGTTCGAAGTGACCGCGGTCCAGAATGCTCCCCAGCCACCGCCCGCCGACTGCCACACGATTGCCGCCAGTGGCAGCAGCACGATGACGCTCAGCCAGATCGACGCTGCCCCGACTCGCAACGACGTCGTCCCATGCCGGCCGCCGAAGAGGCGTGGCGCCCGGCCGCCCTCACCGCTTCCGGTGAGTTCGGGCCGGGTCGCCTCCGGGTTGGGTTCGACGATTGCCGTCATCCAGTGGCCTGCTTGTAGATCTTCGTGATGCTTCCGTTGTCCTTGTCGAACAACGCGGGATCAACCGCGCTCCATCCTCCCAGATCGGCGATGGTCCACAGCTTCTGTGGCGTCGGGAAGTCGATGGCGAAGTCGGTTGCGACCGAGGGATCGACGGGCCGGAAGCCGGCCTGCGCCCAGATCTTCTGCCCTTCCTTGGTGAACAGGTAGTTCTTCAGCGCGGTGGCCTTGTCCAGGTGGGCGCTAGAAGTCACCACGGCCACCGGGTTCTCGATCTTGAAGGTCTGCGGCGGGTTGATGTGCTCGACGGGCTTGCCCTGCCGCTCGACGTTGATGGCCTCGTTCTCGTAGCTGATCAGCACGTCCCCGGTGCCCTGCAGAAACACGTCGGTGGCCTCGCGACCCGAACCCGGGCGCGTCTTGACGTGCTCGGTGACCAGCTTGTTGATGAAGTCCAGGCCGGCCTGCTGATCCTTGCCGCCGTTGCTCTTCGCGGCGTATGGCGCCAGCAGGTTCCACTTGGCGGAGCCGGAGCTCAGCGGGCTCGGCGTGACGACCTCGATGCCCGGCTGCAGCAAGTCGTCCCAGTCCTTGATGTTCTTCGGGTTGCCTTTGCGGACGACCAGTGAAACGACCGACCCGAACGGGATGCCTTTGGTGGCGTCGGCGTTCCAGTCCTTGGCGACCTTGTTGGCCTTGACCAGCCGGCTCACGTCGGGCTCCACCGAGAAGTTGACGATATCGGCGGGCTTGCCGTCGACGACCGCGCGCGACTGGTCGCCCGATGCGCCATATGACGTGGTCACGGCCACGCCCTTGCCCTCGGGGGTGGCGGCGAACGCCGGGATGATCTTCCTCCAGCCAGGCTCCGGCACCGCGTAGGCGACCAACGTCAGCGTCGTCTCAGCAGCTGGCTGATCGCCGCCGCCTGCCACATCGCTGGATCCGCCGCCGCACGCCGCGAGCAGAGTCGCAGTCACGGCCAGGGTGGCGGCGGGCCGCCAGGACTTCCGAAGGTTGAGCATTGGAGACCTTTCCTTGCAGGGGACTAACGGGACAGCCCGTCACGACGGCAAGGCGAGGAATCAGTACATGGGCATGAAAACAGCCGTTACCGACACCAAACCGCGGACGGGTATGGAGTCAGCGACAACAACAGACATCAGCGACAGCGGTGAATCCCACGGCAATGAGGGCCAAGATGTGGCCACTCTTGTTGCCGGACGCTGTACGCATGGCGCGAAGAATAACAGAGTCTGGCAACGCGCTCAGGTTGGGCCTTAGCCCTGTTAACGAGTTAGCAGCCAGGTGATGAGCACCAGGACAACGAGGATGACGAGCACCAGAGTCACCCGTGAACGCGGCATCCCGCTTACTCCTCGTCCTCGTCTTGGTGGCGCAGGCGCCGCAGGATCCGAATTCCATTGCCCAGCGCGCCGTCGAGAAGGATCGCGATTCCGTAAGCCAACGCCAACACGACCGGCATCACCACGGCGGTCTGCGCGATGAACGGCAGGCCGGAGAGCCACAGTTCAACACCGTCCCACCAGTTGAGGAAGCCGCTCACCCCGCCAGAGTATTCGATGTCCAGGACGGAGTTTGCCCGGCGCCGAGCCGAAACCCGACCGGACACGCATCGACACAAGTAGACGCCGGGCCTTGTCGCAGTCGATGATGTCCGCATGGTTCTGCAACAAACCGAGCCGTCGGACGGAGCGCCGGAGGCCAATGGGGCGGCGGCCGTTGCGGTCGACGAATCCGACGCCCCGTTCACCGTGACGGCACCGGTTCCGTATGCCGGCGGCGGGTTGCGGAACCCCTTCCCGCCCATCGCGGACTATGCGTTCCTGTCCGACTGCGAGAACACTTGCCTGATCTCGTCGGCGGGCTCGGTGGAATGGCTGTGCGTCCCCCGCCCCGACTCCCCCAGCGTGTTCGGCGCGATCCTGGACCGCGGCGCGGGCCACTTCCGGCTCGGCCCGTACGGCGTTTCGGTGCCCGCCGCCCGCCGCTACCTTCCCGGCAGCCTGATCCTCGAGACCACCTGGCAGACCCACACCGGCTGGATCATCGTGCGCGACGCGCTCGTGATGGGACCGTGGCACGACATCGACACCCGATCGCGCACGCACCGGCGCACGCCGATGGACTGGGACGCCGAGCACATCCTGCTGCGCACTGTGCGATGTGTCAGCGGCACGGTCGAATTGTTGATGAACTGCGAGCCCGCGTTCGACTACCACCGCAGTCAAGCGACATGGGAATACTCCTCGCAGGCGTACGGCGAGGCCATCGCGCGCGCCACCCGCGACCCCGACGCGCATCCGACACTGCGGCTGACCACCAACCTGCGGCTGGGGCTGGAGGGCCATGAGGCCCGCGCCCGCACGCGAATGAAGGAGGGCGACAACGTCTTTGTCGCGCTGTCCTGGTCGAAGCACCCGGTGCCACAGACCTATGACGAGGCCGCCGACAAGATGTGGCAGACCAGCGAGTGCTGGCGGCAGTGGATCAACATCGGCGACTTCCCCGATCACCCGTGGCGGTCGTATCTGCAGCGCAGCGCGCTGACGCTGAAGGGTCTGACGTATTCGCCAACAGGCGCCCTGCTGGCCGCACCGACCACGTCGTTGCCGGAAACGCCTCAGGGCGAACGAAATTGGGACTACCGCTATGCGTGGGTGCGCGATTCCACGTTCGCGCTGTGGGGCCTGTACACGTTGGGTCTTGATCGGGAGGCCGACGACTTCTTCGCGTTCATCGCCGACGTATCGGGCGCCAATAACGGTGAGCGCCATCCACTTCAGGTGATGTATGCCGTTGGTGGGGAACGCAGCCTCGTCGAAGAGGAACTGCATCACTTGTCGGGATATGACAACGCCCGTCCGGTCCGCATCGGCAACGGCGCCTATAACCAGATGCAGCACGACATCTGGGGCACGATGCTGGATTCGGTATATTTGCACGCCAAGTCGCGCGAGCAGATTTCCGACACGCTGTGGCCGGTGCTCAAGCAACAGGTCGAAGAAGCGATCAAGCACTGGCGCGAACCCGACCGCGGCATCTGGGAGGTGCGCGGCGAACCGCAGCACTTCACGTCGAGCAAGATCATGTGCTGGGTGGCGCTGGACCGCGGCTCGAAACTGGCCGAGTTGCAGGGCGAGAAGTCCTACGCGCAGCAGTGGCGGGCGATCGCCGAGGAGATCAAGGCCGACGTGTTGGCCAATGGCGTCGACTCGCGCGGCGTACTGACGCAGCGCTACGGCGACGACGCGTTGGACGCCTCGCTGCTGCTGGCGATCCTGACCCGGTTCCTGCCGGCCGATGATCCCCGGGTACGCGCAACAGTGCTGGCCATCGCCGACGAGCTGACCGAGGAAGGCCTGGTGCTGCGGTACCGCGTCGAGGAGACCGACGACGGCCTGTCCGGTGAGGAAGGTACGTTCACGATCTGCTCGTTCTGGCTGGTGTCGGCGCTGGTCGAGATCGGCGAGATCCACCGGGCCAAGCACCTGTGTGAGCGGCTGCTGTCGTTCGCCAGCCCGCTGCACCTGTACGCGGAGGAAATCGAACCGCGCACCGGCAGGCACCTCGGTAACTTCCCACAGGCGTTCACCCACCTGGCTTTGATCAACGCGGTGGTCCACGTCATCCGCGCGGAGGAAGAGGCGGACAGCTCCGGGGTGTTCGTGCCGGCCAACGCGCCGATGTAGGGACGGTAGCGAGCCGATGACGGGTCGGTAGCGCTTCAGGATCATCGCGGCTGGATGTCTTGTTGACTGCTGGCCCGTCACGCACGATGACATGCATGAGTTATCGCGTAGGTGACGACACTTCGCGTCGCGTGATCGACGTGGCCACTGGGATCCTCGTCGGGCTGCGCGGCTGCTCGGATCAGGACGCCTTCGACGAACTGGTGCGCGTCGTGCACGAAACCGGAATCGGCATCGGCCGGTTGGCGTCTAGTTTGGTTGCGCTGGCCAGTGGTTCGGCGACCGCTGAGCACGCCGAAGCGTTCGCGGTGTGGGGCGACCTGGTGCGGCGTCCGTTGGCCGCAACTTCCTGACGGTGTCGTCACGGATCTGACCCCACCGGCTCGGTGAAAGGGTCCTGTGATTTGGGTCGTCTGAGCGGGCCTTCGGACGTTAAGTTCAACCGGTGGGCGACAACGACGAAGTCGAGCCTGATTACCGCTTCACCCTGGCCAACGAACGGACGTTTCTGGCCTGGCAGCGCACCGCGCTGGGGCTGCTCGCCGGCGCCGTCGCCGTCGTCCAGCTGATTCCCGAGCTGTCGATCGCCGGGGCGCGACACATCCTCGGAATCATCTTGGCGCTGCTGGCAATTCTGACGTCCGGGATGGGAATCCTTCGGTGGCGTCAGGTCGATTTCGCCATGCGCCGAGACCTGCCGCTGCCCCGCCATCCCACGCCGATGTATCTCGGAATCGGACTGGTCGTAGTCGGCCTGCTCACGGTGGGCCTCATCGTCGTCAAGGCGATGGCCGCTTGACGAGCAACAGCGGAACCCAGCCCGAGCGAACCACATTGGCGTGGACCCGAACGTCGCTGGCAGTCTTGGCCAACGGCGCAATACTGTTGATCCGCGACACCCACGGCAAGCCAAGCGCACCACAGCTCGTCGCCGCGGGTGTCGCGGCGGCGCTCGCATTGTCGACGTACCTGATCGGCCTACGGCGTCAGCGAATGCTGGCCCAACGTCCACTGCCCCACCGCATTTCGCCTCGGCGCGAGGTCTACCTCACCGGGGGCTCGATCATTGCGCTGATTGTGATCAGCGGGCTCACGCTGATGCTGTGAGCTACTTCTTGGCTGCGTTGGCCACCATCTCATTGGCGATCGTCGCCGCCTCGTCCTTGACGTCGTAGCTACACGCCCACGCCTCGACCGTCACATTCGAAACCACCGACAAGCCGTGCTGACACGCCCAGCCCCCCGCGTCTTCCTGCGCCGTCATCTGAGTGACCAAACTATCCGCGGACATGACGTTGTCGATCTGCCACAAGTAGGTCGCGTCGGCATCGACGACCGATACTGAATAGCCCGAGCATTTCTGCCACGAGGCCTTCGAGTCGTCGAAGAACTTCTGCGCTTTCGCCGCCGACGGATACAGCACCGCGGTCTGCTCCACCCAGTGTTCGTTGTCCTCGCCAGGTTCGCGCACCACCTGGTCACGCACCGCCGTCCAGCCGCTGCCGGCGTAGACGGGCTCCTCCGCGCCGTAGATCGAGCCGAGGCAGTCCGGGTCGGACACCTCGCCGGAGTGGTCGGTCATTTGCTCGAGTTCGCTGGTGACCTTCATTTGCGTCGAGCCCATGATGCCGTTGAGCTCGCCGATCGACAGCAGGACATCGTCGAGCTTGGCTTCGGTCAGCGGGGCCACATCGACAGGCGCCGCGTTTTGCGCGCGCACCGCATTGCCGGACACCGTGCTCACGCAACCCGAGAGCAGGACGGACGCCGCGGTGACGAACCCGACGGAGCACACGCGGCTGGCCGTGCCGAGAAAGATCACCGCGCTATTGTGACCGACTTCCACCGCAAGCGTCGGCTAGCCGTCAATTTTTGCTAACTGCCGATCTTCTGCAACATCAGGTTGGCGACGCCGATCGCACCGGCCGCGTTGCCGCCGGTAGCGCCTGGAGGGTTCGTAACCTCCACATCCACAACACAATCCGATGCGACGCCAAGTGCGCGCTGGATCGTCGAACCGTCGTCGTGCAGGACGACCGCGGAGACGACCTTGTTGTCGACGACGACGTCGGTGATTCGGCTCAACCCGTCCGCGCCGTGCTCGGGTTGATGCAGCACCAGCGTCTGGCCGTTGCAGCGGTGCCATTTGTCGGCCGCCGCGGCGAAGAACGCCTGCGCATCGTCCGCGCTGGCGAATTGCACAGCGCCGAAAAAGCCCGAGTACGACGGGCCGTTCTGATCGCCGCCGATCCACGATTGGCTGGCCACGGTGCGCACCGGATTCGCCTGATACACGATCTTTTCCAGGCGGAAGCCCGCGCTCACGCAGTCGAGGGGGGTCGCCTCGGATTCGCGCACACCGGCCAGCAGCATCTCAGGCCCTCCCTTGACGGGACGACCCATGAAGCCCGCGGTGCCGAGGATGGTGGCGAGTTCGTTGGTGGTCGGCAGAGCCTGATCCGATGCCCGCGATACGACCGGCTTGGCGGCCTCGGCGATGTGGACGGTGGGCGCACTCTCGACGGTGGCCGACGAGCAGCCCGCCAACACCACACACGCGCTCAACGCCGCGATAGTCGACCGGCTCGAGCGCATGAACACCTACCTACTTCTTGGCCTTGTCGGCCGGGGCATCGGTGGACAGCGCGGCGACGAACGCCTCCTGCGGCACCTCAACCCGGCCTATGGTCTTCATTCGCTTCTTGCCTTCTTTTTGTTTCTCGAGCAGCTTGCGCTTCCGCGTGATGTCACCGCCGTAACACTTCGATAGCACGTCTTTGCGGATCGCGCGGATGTTTTCGCGAGCAATGATCTTGGAACCGATCGCGGCTTGCACCGGAACCTCGAACTGCTGACGCGGAATCAGCTCCTTGAGTTTGGTCGTCATCTTGTTGCCGTACGCGTACGCCGACTCCTTGTGCACGATCGCTGAAAACGCGTCGACGGCCTCGCCCTGCAAGAGAATATCGACCTTCACCAACTCGGCTTCCTGCTCACCCGCCTCCTCATAGTCGAGGCTCGCGTAGCCGCGGGTGCGCGACTTCAGCGCGTCGAAGAAGTCAAAGATGATCTCCCCCAACGGCATTGTGTAGCGCAGCTCCACACGCTCGGTCGACAGATAGTCCATGCCACCGAGTTCGCCGCGCCGCGACTGGCACAGTTCCATGATCGTGCCGATGAATTCGCTTGGCGCGATGATGGTTGTCTTCACGACGGGTTCGTAGACCGTGCGAATCTTGCCGTCGGGCCAGTCGGAGGGATTCGTGACGACGAGCTCGTCGCCGTCTTCCTTCACGACGCGGTACACGACGTTGGGCGACGTCGAAATCAGGTCGAGGTTGAACTCACGTTCGAGTCGCTCGCGGGTGATCTCCATGTGCAGCAGGCCAAGGAAGCCGCTGCGGAACCCGAAGCCAAGAGCGACCGAGGTTTCCGGCTCGTAGGTCAGCGCAGCATCGTTGAGCTGCAACTTATCGAGCGCGTCGCGCAGATCGGGATAGTCGGAGCCGTCGACGGGATACAAGCCCGAATAGACCATCGGCCGGGGTTCGCGATAGCCGGTCAGCGGCTCGGTCGCGCCGTGGCGTGCCGCCGTCACTGTGTCGCCGACCTTCGACTGGCGCACGTCCTTCACGCCGGTGATCAGGTAGCCGACCTCGCCGACTCCGAGGCCGACTGACGGCTTCGGTTCGGGTGAGACGATGCCGACCTCCAGCAGCTCATGTGTGGCGCCGGTGGACATCATCTTGATGCGCTCGCGCGGGACGATTTTGCCGTCGACGACGCGGACGTATGTCACCACACCGCGGTAGGTGTCGTAGACGGAGTCGAAGATCATCGCGCGCGCCGGGGCGTCGGCGTCACCGACCGGCGGTGGGACTTCGCGGACGACATGATCGAGCAGCTCGGAAACCCCCTCGCCCGTCTTTCCCGACACCCGCAGCACGTCGCCGGGCTCGCAGCCGATGATGTGCGCGATCTCGCCGGCGTAGCGCTCTGGATCGGCCGCAGGCAGGTCGATCTTGTTGAGCACCGGGATGATGTGCAGGTCGCGGTCGAGCGCGAGATAGAGGTTGGCCAGCGTCTGCGCCTCGATGCCCTGGGCGGCGTCAACCAGCAGCACGGCGCCTTCGCACGCCTCCAGCGCCCGCGACACCTCGTAGGTGAAGTCGACGTGGCCGGGTGTGTCGATCAGATGCAGCACATAATCGGTGCCATCCAGTTGCCATGGCAGCCGGACGTTTTGGGCCTTGATCGTGATGCCGCGTTCGCGCTCGATGTCCATCCGGTCCAGGTACTGCGCGCGCATGTCCCGATCGGCAACCACACCGGTCAGCTGCAGCATTCGATCGGCCAGCGTCGACTTGCCGTGATCGATGTGGGCGATGATGCAGAAGTTCCGAATCTGCGCCGGCGCTGTGAAGGTTTGGTCGGCGAAACTGCTGATGGGAATCTCCTGGTGAGCGCGTTGGTGTGCGTTAACAGGGTATCGAGGCAAGCCCCTCTCGACACAATCGCGGGCACACAGACTCCCCTATGCTCGGAAACATGGCTCCGCCGTGGAAGACGTTTCAGCGCTTCGCGGAGAACCTCGTGTTCAACGAGGCGCCGAAGTTCATCCGTCAACAGCTGCAGACCGGCATCCAGACCAGCATCAGAATCGGGCTCGATGCGCTCTCCGGCATGCCCGACGCCGAGGCTCCGGCCATCACCGCGGGCCGCCCGGTCACCGACAACAGCGTTCCGACCGCGCAGCGGGCCCGCAAGCTGGTCTACGCCCCGGACCTGGACGGCCGGGCCGATCCCGGCGAGATCGTGTGGACGTGGGTGGTCTACGAGGACGATCCGACCCGCGGAAAGGACCGGCCCGTCCTGGTCGTGGGCCGAGACCGCTCGACACTGCTGGGCCTGATGCTGTCCAGCCAGGAACACCACCGCAACGACCGCGACTGGGTCGGCATCGGCAGCGGCAGCTGGGACTACGAGGGCCGGCCCAGCTGGGTGCGGCTGGACCGGGTGCTGGACGTTCCCGAAGAGGGCATTCGCCGCGAGGGCGCGATCCTGGAGCGCGATGTGTTCGAGGTCGTGGCCGCCCGGCTACGCGCCGAATACTCCTGGAGCTAGCGCGGCGTTCGCCACATCGGCCACAACGGCGGGCCACCGTCGGGCAGCTTGATCTCGCCCATGATCTCGAAGCCGAACCGCAGGTAATACGCCTCGTTCTTCGGGTTGCTGTTCTCCAGATATGCCGGAGAGCCTTCGGCGTCGCATCGGTCGAGCCGCGAGCGCATCAACGCGTGGCCGAACCCCGCACCGCGCACGGAGGGGTCGCTGCCGATCAGCATCAAGTACCAGTGCGGTTCTTCGGGGTGGTGCTTTTCCATCAGCTCCATCACCCGCATGCTGGCGGGAACCCGCGAGCGAAATGCCCACAGCATCGTGGGCGTCGTGATGATCTGCTCGACCAAGCCCGGCTTGCGCTGGCCCGGCGGATCCCAGAGTGTCGCGGCGCCGACGGTTCCGTCGCGCACCCCGACCTCCGAGCCTGCGCGCGGCACGAAGTGGTGGCGGGCAAGCGGCGCGAACGCCCGCGTCAGCGCTGTCAGCCGTGAGCTGTCATCGGGCAACATCCAGCTCGTCACCGGATCGTCGTAAAAGGCCTTGGCCAGAACGCGGGCAGCATCGCGAACATCCTTCCGCCCCAAGAGGCGGACGTCGATCGACACTCAGCGACCTTGGGTGATGTAGGCCTGCAGGTGCTTCTGCTCGGCCTCGAGTTCCTCCATTCGCGTCTTGACCACGTCGCCGATGCTGACGATGCCTGCCAGCCGCCCGTTCACTACCACGGGAACGTGGCGCACCCGGTTCTCGGTCATCAGCGCACTGAGGCTGTCGACCGAATCTTCCGGCGAGCATGTCGCCACCACCGTCGTCATGATCTCGGACACCGGGCGATGGAGTATCTCGGTGCCCAATTCGTGCAGTTTGCGCACGACGTCTCGCTCCGACACGATGCCGACCAACCCGTCCTGCGACATCACCACCATGGCGCCGATGTTGTGCACAGTGAGCTCGGTGAGCAGACCGGCGACCGACGTCTCGGGCGTGATGGTGGCCACCGCCGCACCCTTGTTCCGCAACACATCTGCGATCCGCATGGACGCCTCCCGGTCGTGAACTACTTCACAGGTTAGGGCCGACACGCCCGACGCGAAAGAGATTCCGTGGTTGCAACAGGGTCACGTCCACGGCCGCAACGCGACGGGCGGTTGCGCGTTGCAGTCGCTCCCGAACTATGTCGGGAGCTACGTCGTCGCGGATTCGCTGGCCAAGGCGGGTTTTGACGTGACGGTCGTTGAGCAGTCGCACAACATGCGATTCAGCGGGAGGCCGGTCGTTCGAGGCCCCGCGGTTCGAGGTCGCGGAGCGGATCCCGGCGGGCTTGCGCGCCTACGAGGCGCGACACCGGCCGCAGCGGGCGACGAAGGAGAATCGACTCAAAGGAGCGCTCAGCCGGAATACCGTCTCGGCCAGATTCGTTGCGAGCGAGCATGACGAGTGCCAACACAGTGCCCACAGTCGAATTGGGTGATGAACTGACTGTCAGTGCAATCGGTTTCGGCGCCATGGCGCTGACCCCTGTATATGGGGAGGTCGACGACACCGACTCGCTTGCCACGCTGCATCGCACGGTGGACCTGGGTGTGACCTTCATCGACACCGCCAACATCTACGGCAACGGCAACAACGAGAAGCTGATCGCCAGTTTGCTCGCCGACCGCCGCGAGGAGGTCACGCTGGCCACCAAGTTCGGCATCGAGGGCAATCCGGCGGACCGCGCCGCGGGCCGGATCGGTGTCCGGGGCGACGCCGCTTATGTCCGGCAGTGCATCGATGAAAGCCTGCAGCGGCTGCAGACCGACGTGGTCGACCTCTATTACATGCACCGCCGCGACGTGAACGTGCCGATCGAAGAGACCGTCGGTGCCATGGCCGAATTGGTGGCCGCAGGCAAGGTCCGCCATCTCGGGCTGTCCGAGGTGACGGCCGACGAACTGCGGGCGGCGTCCGCCGTGCATCCGATCGCCGCCGTGCAGAGCGAGTGGTCGATCTGGAGCCGCGACGTCGAGACCAATGTGGTGCCCGCGGCCGCCGAGCTCGGCGTCGGTTTCGTGCCGTATTCGCCGTTGGGGCGCGGGTTTTTGACCGGAACGGTCCGGTCGGCGGCCGATCTGTCGTCGCCGAACGACTTCCGCAAGACCATGCCTCGCTTCAGCGAGGGCGCCCTGGACGCCAACCTCGCGGTGGTGGAAGTCGTGAAGTCGGTGGCCGAGCAGCAAGGAGCGACACCGGCCCAGGTGGCGTTGGCCTGGCTGCGGTACCGCGCCGAGGCACTTGGCGTTGCGTCGGTGCCGATTCCGGGCACCCGGCGGGCCGAGCGCGTCGCGGAGAATCTTGGCTCAGTGACGGTGACGCTGACGCCTGCGCAGCTCGACACGCTGGACGCTGCGGGCGCGTCGGTGTCAGGTAATCGGTTCGCCGACATGACCTTTGTTTCCGCCGGACGCGAATAGTCACTCCGGCTGCGGACGGGTGACTCGAAGCGCGATGGATGCGTCGTCGAACTGAGCCGCCTGCGCACTGATCCTGGTGATCTCGCTCGGCCGCTTCAATAGGCCACGGATGGCGATGATGGCGACCTGTTCGCCGACCCGGATGGCCTCCTCCGCCCTATCGCCCTGATCGGTGTGCAGGCGCGTGCGCTTCTGGGCGCCCTCGTCGAAGTTCAGCAGGAGGCCAGCCGTTTCCTCGCGATCGCAATCGATGAACTTGCCCTCGGTGATCGCGGCACCGATCAAGTCGACGACCCAGTTCTTCAGTCGCTCGTAATCCGCCCAGAATTGGTGGAATTCGGTGCGCTGGTCGTGGGCGATCCGCTGGATTTCGTTGAAGTCGATCGGTGATAGGGCCAGCTGCATGGTGTCGAACCGCAGCAGCCGGTAGAGCTTGACTGCAGGCGAGCCGGAGCCGGCGCCGACCTCAGCGATGAACTTCAGCGGCGCCCGGTTGACCAATAGCGTTTCGCCCAGCAGCTGTTCTTTGTTGCGGAACCAGTAGTAGAGCGATGACTGCTGCAGGCCCGATGCTCGCGCAATGTCACTCATCGTCGTTTGGGCGTAGCCCTTTTCGGAGAACAGCTTGGTCGCCGCGCTGACAATGTCGGCGCGGGGCTTAGTTGTCCGGGTGGCGTCGCCGCCAACGGCGTTATTCCGTGGTCGTCCGATGGCGTGGAGTTTAGCCAAGCGGCGGTTGCTCACTGTGCGCACGCGCGACCGTGTCACGCGCGGCGGTCACCACATCCCGCCACAGGTCGAGGCCCATCGACTTGGTCGCGCGCGATGGGTATCCGGTGACCCCGTTGGTGGAGACATGCTGGACTGCATATTTGAAGACGGCGCCCTCGCTGCGGTCTGGATCGTCCGCCTCGCGCATCCTGTCGGTGTCGACGAGCTCGGGCCTCAGCACCAGCATGAGCGAGGTCTCTGCCGCGTTCGCGTGCCAGTCCACCGCATCTTCCGTCGCGCGGCGCGCGATGTCGGGTGTCAGATCCCACCACTGCATCACACCGATACGCAGCTGCGGAAATTCGCGCCGGAACCGATCGCAGGCGATCCACAGCGAGGCCGCATTACCGACGTGACCGTTGACGAACAACAGCCGCCGGAAACCGTTATCGACGCAGGCCTCGGCGACCAACCAGGCATTCGCAGCGGTCTCCTCCCCGGAGAACGCGACTGTACCCGCGTGCCGACTGCCGTGAAAGAAACTGGCGCCGAAGGCAAGTGGCGGCAAAACGACCGCCTTCTGCCCCGCCGCCGCGTCGGCTAGTGCCGTCGCGATGATGGTGTCGGTGCCGACCGGCAGATGCGGCCCATGCTGTTCGGTAGCGCCGACGGGTATCAGTGCCACGCAGTCCGGATCGGCGGCCAGGCGGTCGGCCAACTGCGTCGAGGTCAGTTCTTCCCACCAATGGCTCATGCTCACCAGAACCTCAAGTAGCGTTCGGTCTCCCACGCCGACACATGCGCGTTGTAACTATCCCACTCGGCGCGCTTCTCGGCGACGAACGACTCGAACATCGCGTCACCGAACACGCGTCGCACCAGCGGATCGACCTCGAGCGCATCGATGGCCTCGCCGAGTGACCTTGGCAGCCAACCGATTCCGCGCGCGACGAGGTCGGGTTCGGTGAGCCGGTAGAGATTGTCCCGGTTCGGCTCCCCGGGGTCGAGTCCCTCCCGGATTCCCTCCAGGCCGGCGGCCAGCATGAGCGCACCGCCCAGGTAGGGATTGTTTGCGCTGTCGGCCGCACGGCACTCGACACGGCCGCCGCCCCTCGGGATGCGCAGCATGTTCGTGCGGTTGTTGTCGCCGTAGCACGCGAAAACCGGCGCCCACGTCAGGCCGGACATGCTGCCCTGTTTGACCAGCCGCTTGTAGCTGTTGACCGTCGGTGCGATGACCGCGCAGATAGCATCGGCGTGGCGCAGCACCCCTGCGATGAACTGGTAGCCGAGCTGCGAGAGACCGCAGCTGCGCGGATCATCTTCGGCGGCAAAGAGGTTGGCGCCCGATGGATCTGCTAGCGACATGTTGTAGTGCGCACCGCTTCCGGTGCGGTCGGCGAACGGCTTGGGCATCCATGAGGCGAACAGGCCGTGCTTGTAGGCGATCTCACCGACCATCATCCGGAAGAACACCAACCGGTCGGCCATCGACACCACATCGGTGTAGGTGAAGTCCGTCTCGAACTGACCATTGCCGTCCTCATGGTCGAACGAGTAGACGTCCCAGCCGAGTTCGTTCATCGCGGACACGATCTCGTCGACCACCGGGTAATTGTGCAGCATTGTTCGCAGGTCGTAGCAGGGCTTGTCGAGATTGTCGTCGGGGCTGGCGGGCCCTGGCTTGTCAGTGTCGGTGAGCAAAAAGAACTCGGTCTCGATGCCGAGGTTGAAGGTGTATCCGAGTGTCGCCGCGTCGGCGGTCACACGTTTGAGGATCTGCCTGCTGCACGCGTCGAACGGGCTTTCGCCGATCCACAGATCACCTGGGAACCAGGCGATCTCGCGATTGAACGGCATGATGATCGGGTGCTCGAGGTCAGGATGCGGAGCGACCTCGTCGTCGTTGACGTCCTGCGGCACGCCGTCCAATGCGGCGCCGGTGAACATCTCAGAGCCCAGCGCCGCCTGGGTCAGATGGCCGAGCGGCACCATCTTGCTCTTGGGCTTGCCGTGCATGTCGACGAAGCTGATCGCGGCGTACTTGACGCCCTTGGCAGCTAGCGCGTCGGCGACGTCGCGGGCGGTTGTGGCTGTGGCGTTCTGGCCGTTGAGGGTTGTCGTCATGTGGTGTCATCCTGCCGATGCGAGAGTGGTGGGGTTGATGAGTCCGAGCTCGCGCCCGAGGTAGCGGTAGAACTCCCACAGCGGTCGCTCCAGGTGCGACAGCCGCCCCTTGCTCGTCACGCCGGACCGGACTGCGCGCTGGACTGCGGCGCAGACGTCAAGATCCTCGCGATGGATGTCGCAGATCAGCTTGACCAGCTCGCTGCGGCGTTCCTCGACATTGGGCGCGGCCAGCGAGGCAGGCGACATGCAGATGTCGAGCTGGAGCTCGATCTTGCCCGCGCCGAGCGGAAGTGTCTTGAGCCAGTACATATATGCCGGGCCCATCGCGATCTGTAGCAGTGGATACGCGATGAAGATCAGCGACCTGTCTTTGTGCTCCGCGGTCAGCGTGTCGGCGCCGGGCGACAGGAACGGCGGATCGGCAGGATATTCGGGCCGCTGCTGCGACCACATCGTGGTGAAGTAGTCGCCGACCTCACCGGTGAAGCTCATGTTGGCGGGGAACCGGTCCTCCAGCGACCCGCGGTGCGGACCCATGTGGTGGTAGCACTCCATGAAGTTGTCCACCATGATCTTCCAGTCCCAGTCGCACACGCCCCAGTCGGTCTGCTCGACGGTCTGGTAGTTCTCCAGGTCGTAGGCGTCGACGATCGGGTCGAGCGCCGCGTACTGACTCGCCAACGACTCCGCCTGCCCGTCGAAATTCACCATCACGAAGCCCTTCCAGATTTCGTGGCGAAACTTCTTGAGGGGGTAGTCATTTCGATCGAATGCGGGTGACTTCTTCATCTCCGGTGCACCGGCGAGATGTCCGTCCAGGCCGAAGGACCACAGGTGGTACGGACACTGCAGCACGTTGGCCTCCCCCGCTCCGCTGCACACTTCCATCCAGCGGTGTGTGCAGTTGCGTGACAGCACCCGAATCTCGGAGTGACGGTCACGGGTCACGACAAGCGGGGTGCCGAGGATGTCGATGCTGTAGTAGCTGCCGGGTGTGGCCACCTGCTCGACACGGCACAGCGGGAGCCAGCCCCGCTTGAAGATTCGGTCAACCTCGGCGGCGTACAGCTCGTCACTGCCGTAGGCCTCGGGGGGCAGAGTCACCGCCTTCTCGGGTGACTCGACGGCGCACGTAGCGGTAAGGCGGGAGTAGTCGAACGTCATCGCCCGACGGTATGGGTGCACTGTTGCGGATCGGTTTCACAGTGGTAAATGACCTATTGAAACTTTCAGCTAGCCGAGGCACAGGTTTCGTAGGCTTTCAGCGCAGCACTCAATACTCTATTGAAACGAAGGTTTCACTTTCTGACGTGCCCGCAAACGGTAGGAATAAGGGCATGATCGAGGTGACGCTGCTCGGCACTGGTAGTCCGATTCCCGACGCCCGCCGAGCGGGACCGTCCACCCTCGTACGGGCCGGCGGGCAGACGTTCCTCGTCGACTGCGGCCGCGGTGTGCAGCAGCGATTGACCGCCGCGGGCACGGGCGCGAACGCGTTGACCGCACTGCTATTGACGCACCTGCACAGCGATCACATCGCCGATCTCGGCGACGTGCTCATCACGAGGTGGGTGAGCACATTCGACCCCAATCCGGTGCCGTTGCCGATCATCGGGCCGCCGGGCACCGCAGAGGTGGTCGATGCGACGTTCAAGGCGTTCGGCTTCGACATCGGGTACCGGATCGCGCATCATGCCGATCTGACCTCGCCGCCGGCGATAGAGGTGCACGAGTACACCGACGGTCCCGTGTGGGACCGCGACGGGGTGACGATCCGGGTCGCGCCGACCGATCACCGCCCGGTGGCGCCGACGATCGGATTCCGCATCGAACACGGTGACGCGTCGGTGGTGCTGGCCGGTGACACCGTGCCGTGTGACACTCTCGACGCGCTCGCCGCAGGCGCTGGTGGGTTGGTGCACACCGTGATTCGCAAGGATCTGATCGACAAGATGCCGATGCAGCGCATCCGCGACATCTGCGACTACCACTCGTCGGTCGAGCAGGCCGCGGCCACCGCGGCACGCGCCGGTGTCGGAATTCTGATCCTCACCCACTACGTGCCAGGAATCGAACCCGGCCAGGAGGAAGACTGGCGAGCGCTGGCCGCCACCGAGTTCGATCGTCAGATCGAGCTGGGCGACGACCTGCATCGCGTGGAGGTTCACCCCGGCGTGTGCGCCAAACCGGCCAGCTGATCTGCTGCGCCGGCAACGCAATTGAGGTCGGCTTCGGACAGCGGCCGCCCGCGGGCGATCACCACGACGTGTTGCACGCCGAGTTCGCCCAGCGCGTGGCATCTTTCGACCAGGTCCCCGGAACTTTCGCCGTCGCGCAGGGCCGTGGTGACGGTGCGCTCGATCTCGTCGGGTGACCTGCCGACGTCAGCGCGATGACGGTCCAGCACGGCAAGTTGCCTGCGGATCGCTTGACCGCCATCTGGTACATCGAACAGATTGCACGCGTCGCCATACTCGGCGACGAGCCGCAGGGTGCGCCGCTCGCCGGTGCCGCCGATCAGCACCGGCGGCCGCGTGACAGGTCTCGGGCTGCCGACCGGCCGGGTCAACTCCAAATACTCACCGCGGAACGGGGTTTCGTCGCCGTGCCACATCTGGCGTGCCAGCCGTAGCAATTCGGTCATCCTGGCGAACCGCTCGGCAGTTTCGGGCATGAACAGGCCCATCGCGCGGGCCTCGTCGACGTTGTAGCCGGCACCGAGCCCCAGCCACGCCCGGCCCTTCGACAGCACGTCCAGTGTCGTGACGGCCTTGATCAGCAAGGCGGGTGCGCGGAACGTGGCGGCGGTGACCATGGTGCCGAGGCGGATACGCGACGTGACTGCGGCCAGATACCCCAGCGACGTGTAGGCCTCCAGCATCGGCTCGTCGAGCTGGCTGGCGGGATCTGCCTGCAGCAGATGGTCGGGCACCCAGAGCGTGTCGACGGCTGTGTCGTCGAGGGCGCGGGCGAGTGTCGCGAGTCGGTCCCCGATCGAGTCGGGCCATGAGTAATTCGTCACGCTGACACTGAGTTTCATGATCGAGCCGTCACCTCCTGCTTGTTACGCCGGCGCAGTGGCAGCATCGCGCCCGCCGCAATCAGCCAGACGAGGCCGGTAAATCGGCACACGGGCAATAGGGGCGACAGGCCCGGCCAGATCAGCACCAGCGTGGTCAGTTCGGCGAGACCGGCAACGACCAGCCCGGCCCAAGCAAGTGCTCGCGGCAGCAAGCCGACGACGAGGGCGGGCACCGCGATGCCTGCGATCAGCAGGCCGAGCGTGACCACATGCCACGGGCCTCCGGTCAGATACGTGAGGTAGTACAGCGCGCGGACCAGTGCGGCGTCGGCGGTGACCTCCGGGCGCGACAACGTCCAGACGGTCAGGCTCGACAATCCGAGCCCGGCCGACGCCAGCAGACCGCCCGCCAACGCGATCGTCGCTCCCGGTGCGGTGATGCCGAGTTGACGCAGGCGTGCGCTCGCGGTGGCCGCGTAGATGGCCAGCGGTATCGATGAGCCGAACGTCCCGACTGCCAACGCGACCGCGGCGGCGTGGTTGCCCGCGACATAGGCCTGGATTTCCGCGGCGGAGCCATACGGCAACGGCATGACACCGCCGGCGAGCGCGACACCAACCACAAGGCCGGCCAGCAGCAACGTCAGCGAGACTGCCGCGAGCATCGCCAATGGCGGACCGCCCTGCGGGGGCCGGGTCATCGCCCTATTCGTATCGGTGATTGAATCGTTCATGGCTTGAACGATATGCCTGATATTGAAGATCGACAAGATGATTCACTCATTCGTTCAAGAAATAGTTCATAACTGATACGATTTGTCGATGTCAGGTGACAACGTGGCGTTCCTGCTGTCCCAACTCGGCCACCGCTCCGCCTCGGTATTCGCTGATCTGATCGCATCGATCGATCTCACGGCGCCGCATTCCGGGATCCTGCGGGCGATCGCGGCCGAACCCGGGCGTAGCCAGCAAGCGCTCAGCGGTCAGCTGGGGTTGCTGCCAAGCCGAGTCGTCGCCTATGTCGATGACTTGGAGGATCGCGGATACGTCGAACGTCGCCGCAATCCCGACGACCGGCGACTGCATGCGCTCTATCTCACGCCAGCGGGCAAGAAGGTCATGGGCAAGATCGGCGAGCTGGCCCGTCAGCACGAAAAGCTGATGACCGCCGGGCTGGACACCAAACAACGAGACATGTTGCGCGAACTGCTGTCCGTGGTGGCGGACCATCAAGGCCTGACACCGCACGTCCACCCCGGCTTCCGCAACTTGGGCCGCGGTAAGCCCTAACTCGTTCGCGCGAATACGCGACAGAGGACGTCAAGCCAGCCGGGTGATCTCCACGACCACGTCTAGATCCGTCGAGCCTTCTCCGGAGTAAATGCCTTTCAGCGGTGAGACATCCGCGTAGTCACGGCCAACCCCGACGCTGACGTACTGCTCGTTGATCTCTTTGTCGTTTGTGGGGTCGTAGTTCCACCAGCCGCCGGTCCACGCCTGTACCCAAGCGTGACTCTGCCCGTCGATCGTGTCACCGACCTTCGCCTTGGCCTTGGGATGCAGATAACCCGACACGTAGCGGGCGGGAATTCCCATGCCGCGCAACAGGATCAGCGTCAGATGCGCGAAGTCCTGGCAGACACCCTTACCTTCGCGGTGCGCATCCAGGCCCGACGAGTGCACACCGGTAGTGCCCGGCACGTATTCAAGTTCGCTGTGCACCCAATTCGCAGCCGCGGTGACGGCCTCCTGCGGATCGTGATACTTGGCGATGCGCTCCCCCACCCGCTTTATCCGCTTGCTCTGCGGCGTGTAGTGCGTCGGGCTGATCACCTCATCGAACCGGTCGATCACCGCTTCGGAGTGCAGATCATCCCAACTGACGTTGTCCGTGGGAATTACGTCCCGATCCGTCTCCACCACCGAACTCGACGTGACCTCGAGTTCGGTGTGCGGAGCATGCAGGTCGAACGCAGTCACTGCGGTGCCCCAGTAGTCGACGTAGCGGTATGACCGGGTGGCGGGCACGGTTTCGACGCGATTGAGGATGACGTTCTGCCTGCCGTCTGAGCGAGGTGTCAACCGTGCTTCGTTGAACGATGCGGTGACCGGCGACTTGTAGGCATAGCCCGTCGAATGCACAACCCGCAGCCGCCACATCAGACTTCGCCCTCCTCGATGACCACCGCGCCGTTGTGCCCCGCGTCGTGCCACGCCACCCACGGCGCTGAGTGGAAGTACTGCACCGCCAACGCTTCTCCGACTTCGTGACACGTCGTCTGCAGAGCAGCCAGCCGCTTCTCCAGCGACTCCAGAAGCGCACCCGGCGGAAGGAACTCCAACTCGCTGCGGGCGCGCCCCAGCAACCGCTGCGCCTCAGCCGTGGCGCCGAGCCGGTTGTGCGGACGGTTGAGCAGTTCGTCGAGACTGTGCTCGGCCAGCCGCAATGAGTAGAAGATCGACCGCGGGAAAAGCCGGTCCAGCAGCATGAATTCGACGACCCTGCCCGCGTCCAGCACGCCGCGATAGGTCCGCAGATACGTGTCGTGCGCACCCGCCGAACGCAGCAACGTCACCCACGCCGGCGACGAGGCGCTGTCGCCGACGCGGGACAACAGCAGCCGCACCGTCATGTCGACGCGTTCGATGGCGCGGCCCAACACCATGAATCGGTAACCGTCGTCGCGGCTCAGCGTCGAATCGGCCAGGCCTGCGAACATCGCCGCGCGCCCCTCGACATAAGACAGGAACTCGTGCGGCCCAAGGCGTTTGGCGGCGCGTTCCCTCTCAGCGAGCGCGTTATAGGTCGTGTTGAGGCATTCCCATATCTCGGTGGACGTGACTTCCCGTGCACCGCGGGCATTTTCGCGTGCCGCCGAAATGGATTCGACGATCGAGCAGCCGCCTGCTGTGTCACGGCTGAAAGCGACGAGGTCGGTCAGCGACCACACATCCAGCTGCTGCCTGGGCGCCTCGATGCCCAGCACCCGCAGCAGCGTCCGCGACGCCTGGTCCGGGTCGACGCTCGAATCCTCGAGCAGTTGGTGCACCGTGACATCCAGGATGCGGGCGGTGTCGTCGGCCCGCTCCACATAGCGGCCGATCCAGTACAGCGATTCGGCGTTGCGTGCCAACATCAGATCATCACCGCCTACTGCTGCTGCTGTTGTTGCTGCTGACTTGACCCGTTGGTCGGTCGCTGCGCCTGCGATTGCTGCTGTTGCTGTTGCTGCGATGACCCGTCAGAGTCGTTGTCGGGCTTGGCTTTCGACGTCTTGGGCAGCGACCGCACCACCTCTGCCGCGGCGAGCTCGCGGTCAGCCACCGACGCCCGCGACGCCAGCACCCAGGTGTCCTTGGAGCCTCCGCCCTGGCTGGAGTTGACCACAAGCGAGCCCTCGGGCAGCGCCACCCGGGTCAGCCCGCCGGGCAGCACCCACACGTTGTCCCCGTCATTGACGGCGAACGGCCGCAGATCGACGTGCCGCGGTGCCAGCTTGTCGCCGATCTGGGTCGGCACCGTGGAGAGCTGCATCACGGGCTGCGCGATCCAACCTCGCGGGTCGTTGCGGATCTTCTTGCTGATCGTGGCCAGCTCCTTCTCCGACGCATCCGGCCCGAACACGATGCCGTAACCACCGGAGCCCTCGACCGGTTTGATCACCAGTTCGTCGACGCGGTCGAGCACTTCCTCGCGTTCGTCATCGAGCCAGCAGCGGTAGGTGTCCACGTTGGCCAGCAGCGGCTTCTCGCCGAGGTAGTACTCGATGATCGTCGGCACGTAGGTGTAGACCAGCTTGTCGTCGCCGACGCCGTTGCCGACCGCGCTGGAGATGACGACGTTGCCCGCGCGGGCGGCATTGAGAAGGCCGGCCACCCCGAGCACGGAATCGGGGCGGAACTGCATCGGGTCGAGGAACGCATCGTCGATGCGGCGGTAGATCACGTCGACCTGACGCTCGCCCTCGGTGGTGCGCATGTACACGGCGTTGTCGCGGCAGAACAGGTCGCGGCCCTCGACCAGCTCCACGCCCATCTGCCGGGCCAGAAGCGAATGCTCGAAGTATGCCGAGTTGTAGACGCCGGGCGTCAGCACTACCACCGTCGGGTCGGCGACGTTGTTGGCCGCCGCGTTGCGCAGCGCCCGCACCAGGTGTGAGGCATAGTCGCCGACGGCGCGTACCCGATGCGTGGCGAACAGATTCGGGAAGACCCGCGCCATCGTGCGGCGGTTCTCCATGACATAGGAGACGCCCGACGGTGAGCGCAGGTTGTCCTCCAGCACCCGGAAGTCACCCTTGTCGTCGCGAATCAGATCGATGCCCGCGACGTGGATGCGCACACCGTTGGGCGGCACGATGCCCGCGGCCTCGCGGTGGAAATGCTCGCAGGAAGTGACCAGCCTGCGCGGGATGACACCGTCGCGCAGGATCTCCTGCTCGCCGTAGATGTCGTGGAGGTAGTGCTCCAGCGCCCTCACTCGCTGGGTGATGCCGCGCTCGAGCCGCGTCCACTCCGCGGCCGAGATCACCCGCGGAACGAGGTCAAGCGGGAACGGCCGTTCCTGGCCGGACAAGGAGAACGTGATGCCTTGGTCGGTGAATGCGCGGCCGAGCGCGTCGGCGCGGGCGGCCAGCTCAGAGGCATCGGAGGGGGCAAGCTCCGCGAAAATGCCCTTATACGGTCCGCGAACGTTGCCGTCGCTGTCGAACATCTCATCAAAGGCCTGCGAGTAGCGGCCCGCGCTCTTGTAGCCGTCGAAGATGCCGTCGTACCGTTTGGACGTCCGGCCGCTTGTGCGCGACGTGCGTGCGGTCTCGGAGGGCAGGGTTCGAAGGCTCACCCATCACATGCTGCACCAATTGCGCCGTTTCGGCAGGCCAGACGCCCTCGCTTTGGGAGATTCGGGGGCGCGCTGGTAGCCTGAACAGTCGCTGCCCGCCGTCAGGCGCGGCGCAAAAAGACTTTGAGCAATCCAACCTAGATTTCGAAGGAATTACCGCGTGGCCAACATCAAGTCGCAGGAAAAGCGCAATCGCACCAACGAGCGCCGCAGACTGCGCAACAAGTCGGTGAAGTCCTCTCTTCACACGGCGGTCCGTGGATTCCGCGAGGCCGTCGAGGCCGGCGACAAGGACAAGGCCGCCGAGTTGCTGGCGACCACCAGCCGCAAGCTCGACAAGGCCGTCAGCAAGGGCGTCATCCATAAGAATCAGGCGGCCAACCGCAAGTCCGGCCTGGCCAGCGCACTCAACAAGATCTGAGTCCGCCCGCGACAAGTACGCATGTCGGATTCGAACTCGCCGCTAATCCGCGGCAAGTACCCAGGTCGGATTCGAACTCGCCGCTAATCCGCGGCAAGTTCGGCGACTTTTCTGACCGCCGCCTCCAGCGCATAGTCCGCGTCGGCCGCGGCACCCTTCACGTCTGCATTCAACGACGCGACCAGTCGCATGGCTTCGGCGATCGAACCGCGCGACCATCGTCGCGCTTGCTTTTGCGCCTTCTGCACCCGCCATGGCGGCATGCCCAATTCCGACGCCAGCCGGTAGGGGTCACCGGACAGCGGCGCGACGCGGGCGATCGTGTGCACGGCCTCGGCCAGCGCGTCGGCCAGCACCACCTGCGGTTCGCCGCTCATCATCGCCCAGCGCAGCGCCTCGGCCGCACCGGCAACGTCACCGACGACGGCCTTGTCGGCGATGTCAAAGCCCTTCACCTCCGCCTTGCCTGAGTGATAGCGGCGCACCGCTGCGGCATCGACCGTGCCGTCGGTGTCGGCGACCAACTGTGAACAGACAGCGGCCAATTCGCGAATGTCGGAGCCCACGGCGTCGAGCACCGCGACGACGGTGTCGTCGCTGACTTTGGCCTTCAACGTGCGGAATTCTTTCCTGACGAAGTCGGCCCGCTCGCTGGCCTTGGCGATCTTGGCGCATGGATAGACCTGCGCGCCAAGCTTTTTCAATTGATCAGCGAGCGCCTTGGCGCGGCCACCGCCGGAGTGCACGACGACGAGCATGGTGCCAGGCGGCAGATCCGCGGCGGCCTCCGCGATCAGCGCGACGGCGTCTTTGCCCGCCTCCCCCGCGGCCTCGAGGACAACGACACGCTCTTCGGCGAACAGCGACGGGCTGAGCAGTTCGGCCAGCTCGCTGGTGCTGACCTCGCCGGCGCGCATGCGGTCCACCGGGACGTCGACGGTGCCCGCCTGCTTGCGTGCCTGCCGAAGCACAGCAGCGACCGCGCGCTCGACGAGCAACTCTTCGTCGCCCAACACCAGATGCAGCCCCGCGGCCTCGTCAGTCACCCCCCGATCGTGTCATGTCCAGCCGACAGCCCCGACACCGTCCACGCGAGCAGGCACGCCGCCGCGACAGCTACGCCGACGCGAAACCACCGCCACCGCCAGCACACCACCGCGCCGATACTCGCGGCGGCGATACACCCCACGCCGACAACGCCCGAGGGAACGCCAATGGAGGCACCCGGCACGCCGGCGGCCCAGTGCGCCACCCGCAGCAGCCACCACAACTCCGGCCCGGTGAACCGAATCAGCAATTGGGCACCCGCCGGCCACAGCACGCACAGCGCAGCGGCGGCCGTCCCGACGACCGTGATCGCCGGAATCACGGCAGCCACCGCGAGATTGGCGATGACCGACACCACGCTGAAGGTCCCCGACATCCCGGCGACCAACGGGGCGGTGACGAGCTGTGCGGCGACCGCGACGCTCACCGCGTCGGCCACCGGCTTCGGCCAGCCGCGCGTGGTCAGCCGCCGCGACCACACCGGTGCGATCACGACCAGAGCCGCGGTCGCTGACACCGAGAGCGCGAAGCCGACGTCGACCGCCAGTTCGGGCGCGGCGATCATCAGCATGATCACACTGGCTGACAGCACCGGGATCGCTTGTCTGCGGCGATGCGACAACACGGCCAGCAGCGTGATGCCGCCCATCACCGCCGCGCGCAGCACACTGGCTGATGGCTGCACGACGATGACGAACGCAACGAGGGCGAGCGCGGCCAACGCAACGGCCGCCCGCGGCCCGAACAGTGCGGCCGTCATCAGGACTGTGCCGCAGACGATGGTCACGTTGGCGCCCGACACCGCGGTCAGATGTGTCAGCCCGGAGGCGCGAAACTCCTCGACGGTCCGCGCGGGTACCGTCGAGGTATCGCCGACCACGAGCGCAGGCAGCATCGCTGCTTGATCCGCGGGCAACACCAACCGTGCAGCATCGGCGAAGCCGGTGCGGATGTCGTGGGCAACACGGTTGATCGGCGCGGCGTCGCCCAGTTTTGGCGCTCCCGTCGCCGATAGCACCGCGACGGTCAGGTCACGGCGGGTCGGCCTGCCGATGCGGGCGCGAAAGCTCGCCGGCCGGCCCGCGCTCAGTTCGGCGAATTCCACGCCGCGCGCGAAAACAACGACCCGGCCCGATGTTTCGTCGGTGTCGATCCGTTGCAACGAGCCGCGGAACATCATTCGGTTGGCGCCCAGCGAGCGAGGCGTATCGGTCGGCGTGACGACGACGGTGGCGACCGCGCCGTAGCGTTCGACGACCGGGTGATGGCCCAGTTCGGCAACGCGCAGCCCAATCGCGACCGCGAAGCCGGCACCGACCACCGCGACAGCGACGACGCCGGTGGCGATTGCGGCCGCCCGGTCGCCAGGCTCGCGGCGGGCACTACCCCACCGCCCTACGGCCGCCGTCGCCCCGATCGCCATGGCGACGGCCGCCACCGAACCGCCTACGTGCCAGAGGATTCCAGCCGCCGTCGCCGCCCAGCTGGTGAGGGCCGCCGGAACCAGCCGCAGGTCTAACCGGGCCGCACCGGTATCCACCAGTGTCAAACACGCACGAGGTCACGCAGCTTCTCCAGCCGCGCCGGTCCGATGCCGTCGACGTCGCCGAGTTGGTCGACATTGGTGAATCGACCGTTTGCCTCACGCCACGCGATGATCGCCGCCGCCGTCACCGGGCCGACACCTGGCAACGCGTCCAGATCCTCCACAGTGGCGGCGTTCAGATCTACCAAACCGCCTGGCGCTGAGGTCTTTCCGGTCGGCGCTTCGGTCGGTGCCGCAGTCGAGGTGCTGACCGAGCTGCCCATCGCCGCCGGCTGGCCCGGCGCCGCAACGATTCCGACGATGATCTGCTCGCCGTCGGCGACGCGGCGGGCCATGTTCAACCCGATCAAATCGGCTCCGTTCAGTGGCCCACCCGCCGCGCTGAGCGCATCGGCGATCCGTGCGCCTGGCGCCAATGTGACAAGCCCCGGCTTGTGCACGAGGCCCACCACGCTGACGACCACCGGGCCGTCGGTGTTGGGCGGCGATGACCCTGGGGTTGGACGGGCCGACGAAACCATCTCCACCGGCGGTAGTTTCGCCGACGTTACCGGCGGCGCCTTGTCGCGCATCACGGTGAAGACCGTGACCAACACCGCGAGGACGCCGACTGCCGCCAGCGCGATGAGACCGGCTCGGCCCGGATCGGCCCGGATGGCCGCGACCCAGCCGGCCGGGCCCTCCGATGTGGTGGTCTCGGGTAGCCACCGCGATAGCGACGTATCCGGTTCGCCCTCAGCGCCATCGGGTGACTCGTTGTCGGCGCCGAGACGACGCTGCAGCCGTTCGGTGGGCAATTCGGTTCGCATGCGGCCAAAGTAGGCACGCATTCCCACGTTTTTACCCGCGTAGGGCCTCAGGCAACGCGCCCTGTGGATGAAATCCCGGGTGTGGATAACTGCGCCCTCTACAGTGATTTGCTATGGATCGTCGTGTTCCGATGATCGCTGGTATCGCGTTTGCGGTGCTGTTCATTGCTGCGCTGCTCATCGTTCCGACGCTTCCTGGCATCGATAAGCCGGGCTACGACATCGTCTCGTTTGTGACCGCACACTCGGGCGCGATGCGAATGCAGGCACTGATGGTGACGTTCGGGGCCTTGGCATTGGTCGTGGTGCTCGGGTATGCACGCGATCGGCTGACCGGTCCGCCGGGCTACGTGTTCACCATCGGCTCGGCGCTGGTCCTCGTCGAAGTCTTCGTCGCGACGTGGTTCACCGGTGGGCTCGCGCTGCATCCCGACCAGCTCGGCTCGGCGACAGCGCGCACCATCGCCGACATCGCTTCGATGTTCGGACCGATCCTGACGGTCGCCGACGTCATGGTCGCGGTGCCAATCCTGTTGGCGGCCAACAATGGTCGTTTTCCGCGATGGCTCGGGATACTCGCGGCGGTGTTCGCGGTCGAGCAGCTGATCGAGACCATCACGATCATCGGGCCGCCGGCGAGCTTCATTTCCCCGGGCGGCGCGATGAACTTCTACCTCGGCGGCCCACTGTTCATCATGTTCTTCTTGGCCCTCGGCATCGCACTGTCCTTGGAGGAGTCGACGGAGGATCGGCCGGCGACCATCGCAGACGACCGCGATACAGGAACCGACTAGCTTCCCGACCCCCGAATCGGGCCACGAGCTGAAAGCCACGAGTGCACAACGGCTTTCAGCCACCGGCCGTCAACTGAGCGACCGTCGTGCTCGTCCGTGTCGCCGGTCAGCTGTTGAGTTGTGCGACGGCAGCGACGATGTCGGGATTGTCGGACTGCATGCGCCCGGCGAAGCCGGCGTTCTCCAGCGGATAGAGGTTCATCAGGATCAGCGTCTCTTCGGTGTTCGCCAGTTCTCCGTACGCGTCGCGGATTGCGGCCTGGATCTTGTTGGACATTTCCCGCCGCGCGTCGATGCTTTCCAAAACGGGGGCTTCGAGAAAGCACACTGGCCGCAGGGGTTCAGCCCCGATGCGACCATCTTGTGCGACGTTTCCGGTGTCGTACTCGCGCAACCAGACCCGCACGTCGGGAATGTGGTATGCGGCATCGATCGCCGAGGTGATCTGCTGCATCATCGTCTGCTTCGCATCGGGATCGATGCCCTCGGGCGCCTCGATGAAGAACTGTGGCATGACGGTCAACTCCTCTGGTGGTTTTGGTGGACCAGGCCCGACGGGGCCTGCAAACTGACCCTAACAACAGTACTTGGAAATTCCAAGTATCAAATTTGATTGTCCTATTTTTGCTGCTAGACTGCTTCTCATGGTCGGTCGACGAAAGTACGAGGACGGTTGCGCGATCGCGCAAGCGCTCGATGTGATCGGGGAACGATGGGCACTGCTAGTCGTCCGGGAGTTGGTGCTCGGCCCCAAGCGCTTCACCGACCTGTTGTCGGGGCTGCAGGGCGTCAGTTCCGACGTGCTCACCCAGCGGCTGCGCGATCTCGGCGAGGCAGGCGTCGTGCGTCGGCGTCGGCTCGGCCCGCCGGTCAGCGCCTGGGTATACGAGCTGACGAAGTGGGGCACCGAACTCGAGCCGATCATCCTCGAACTGGCGCACTGGCTTCACAGGTCGCCGTTGATGCGCTACGACCTGCCGCTAGGGCCGGACTCGCTGATGTTGTCACTGAAGACGCGATTCGACGCGCGCGCGGCAGATGGCCTGACCGCGACCATCGGATTGTCGTTCGGGGACTCGCATTTCGATGTCCGCATCGCCGACGGCCATTTGGAGATCACGCGAGGGGATGCAGACAACCCCGATCTCGTTCTCGACACCGACGAGGCCTCGCTGCTTGCGCTGCTGAATCCCGACGGCGCGATCGATGACGCGCTTGCGAGTGGACGGGTACGCCTCACCGGCGACACGGCACTCGCTGACCGGTTGAAGCGGGTGTTCCCGGTTCCCGACTAACGCGATTTTGCATCGCGACGGTCGTACTTGCTGTCTGCCCGGCGGTGGTCCGTGTGGTCCGTGGAAGCCGTTGAGGTAGTTCGCTTCGGGGTGAGTGTTGGTTTGATGCGCGGTTTTTGGCTGTCCGTGTGCACCGATCCCACGCTCGTCGACGGCGCCGTTGTCTTCGTTGTCGCGGGGAACGGGTCGTGCAGCGAGTTCCGGATGTTCGTCACCGCGGTATCGACCGCCGAGACAACCGGCGCGCCCGCGGTCGCGGCCACCTGCCGCGCTTCCGCCGCGCCTGCAGCCAGCGCGGCCGCCGGATTACCCGAGCGCGCCAGCGCCTGCGCCGACGCGTCCGCGATCTGCACCGCGCCCGACAGCACCAGCTCACCGGCCTGGAACGCGACCGCAGTTGTGACGTCAATCGCGGAGACCGCCACCACCTGCACGATGTTCCTGGCGCCGGTCGGTGTCGTCGGCGTGCCGACGGGCTGATTGAGGGCGTTGAGAATGTTGGTGCGTCCGGTCTGGACGGCCTGCAGGAATTCACCGGGCGTCAACACCGCCGCGCCCACATTGGTGGCCGCGACGACGGCTACGTCGAGTGCATGAAATGCCTTGGGCACCACCAGAAATACATCGTTGTTGATCAACGGTGTCACCGCGGCGTTCGCCGGACCGGTAACGGATGCGGCGGCTGCGCCAAGAGCCTGTAGCGGCGAGCCCGTCGAAACCAGGGCGCCAAGGAACGTCGACGGAACCTGCGCCGCAGCAAGCGGCACGGTGATCGCACCCTCGACGGCATGCGGGCAGATGAGGCTGCAGTACTGAAACTGATTGCGGATGAAGGCCAGTGGGATCGCGCCGAGTCCAGGCGCGGCCGTCAGAGCCACCTCGCGCGATACGGTCGGCGGTGCGTGCGGCTGCGGTGGTGGCGCCATCGGGGCAGCGGCAAGCGCGCCGATTCCGATCATCGCAGCGCCGACGATGACAGAGGACCTGAGGTGGACGCGCACCCCATAGATACGGACCGAGGCATCGCAAAGTTCGATCTTCACCGTATCGGTCGCCATACGATTCACGACGTGGACGGCGTGCACGACCTCGGCGGCCTCGACGGGTTCGGCCCCGTCGAGCACACGGCGTCCGAGTCGCTGTTCGACGAAGAATGGGAGCGGCGCGCGTTTCGGCTGATGATCGGGTGGCTCGCGAGTCAGAACCCGTCAGGGGGAACATTCCGGCATTCGATCGAGCGGATGGTTCCCGAACACTACTTGTCGTCGCCGTACTACGAGCACTGGCTGACCGGCGCCGCGACCATGGCCGTAGAGGCGGGCTTCACAACGCAAGACGACCTCGACCGCCGCGCCGGCGGGCGCTTCCCCCTGTCCGCACCTGATCGCGGTGTGCTGCCCGATGACCTCACGCCCCACGAGACCCCGCGTTACGCCGTCGGCGACGAAGTCCGGGTTCGGGAATGGCATCCGCCGGGACACACCCGGGCGCCTCGCTACGTGCAGGGCAGGCGTGGCACCGTGGTCCGCGTCGACGGCGCGTTCGACATCGACGACATCGCGGCCCACGGTGGCGGATCCGTCGCCGACCCGCTCTACGCCGTCCGCTTCACGTCCCGCGAGCTGTGGGGCGAGGCCGGCGCCGACGGCGAAGTCGTGTGCGTCAACCTGTTCGAGCGCTACCTCGAGGATCCGCAATGACGACCGACCCCCATCACCCCACAGAACTGGCGCCGATCGAGGCGCGCGTCGCCGCGATCGAGCCGGTATTGGTGGAAAAGGGTGTGCTCGACATCGACACGCTCGACCAGATCGTTGCGCACTTCGAGGACAACCTCGGTCCGATGAACGGCGCCAAAGTCGTCGCCCGCGCGTGGTCCGACCCGGACTACAAGCAGCGCCTCCGCGCGGACGGCACAGCTGCGATCAAAGAACTCGGCTTCGAGGGCCCCGAAGGCGAGTACATCGTCGTGGTCGAAAACACCCCGCAGGTCCACAATCTCGTGGTGTGCACGCTGTGCTCCTGCTATCCGTGGCCGATTCTCGGGCTGCCGCCGAAGTGGTACAAGGCGCCTGCCTACCGCTCACGGGCCGTCCGGGAACCGCGCCAGCTGCTCGCCGAGCTGGGCACGGACATCCCGGCCGACGTCGAGATCCAGGTGTGGGACTCCAGCGCCGAGGCGCGCTATTTGGTGTTGCCGATGCGCCCGGACGGCACCGAGGGCATGTCCGAGAAGCAACTCGCCGGCGTGGTGACCCGCGACTCGATGATTGGCGTGCAACGGTTATGACGAATGGTCTCGACGACGCGTCGTTGCCCCGCGACAACGGCGAGCTTGTGTTCGAAGCACCGTGGCAGGCAAGGGCTTTGGCGATCGCGGTGGCGTTAACCGACAAACTTGGGCTGCCGTGGGACGCCTTTCGCCACCGGCTGATGGCCGAAATCGCAAGAGCACCGCAGCGTCCCTATTACGAAAGCTGGAGCGCTGCATTGGAATCCATGGTCGTCGAGCTGAACCTGGCTACACCGGCCGCGCTCGATGCGGCTTCACCCACCGAGCGCGCGCCGCTCTAGCCAGCGGCCAGCAGCACGATCCGCGGCCCGGCCACGTCGTCAGTCACGATATAAGTGACGGTGGGACAGTCGATTTCCTCGTTCTGGCTGTTGCGGCGTGACATGGCTGCGCGATATACCGCCGAGCTCGAATTGAGCATCGTCACCTCGGGGTGCAGCACTTCCGTGCGGTGATAACCATTCGCACGCAGGCCGTCGATCAGGCTCTGTATCACCGCCGCGGCCTCGTCATCGGTCATCACAGTGGTGACGCCATCGGCACTGGTGAAAATCAATGGCACGCCGTAGTAGGGCAGCAACGTGGCCATGTCGACCTCGCCTCGCGCACATGCCGCGAAGGTGCCGAGGTACTCGGCGATCCAGCGGTCAACCGAGTCGGCGTCCAGGGGCATGGGGTGATCATGCCCCAAAGGTCTGCGCGCACTAAGCGTTTTGGCCGCGGCCCACCACGGGCCCGTTGAGCTCGATGCCGCGTGCGTCGTCTGGCACCGTGGGCGCCGTCAGTTCGGGCGTCTCGGGGTCGGCAGCCTTGTCGTCCTTCTCCGGTGTCGAGCGCTCCAGGAATCGCAGCAACTCGACCGGGAACGGCAAGATGAGCGTCGAGTTCTTCTCGGCGGCGACCTCGACCACCGTCTGCAGCAGGCGAAGCTGCAGAGCCGCCGGCTCCACGGACATCACCTCGGCGGCCTGGGCCAATTTCTCAGACGCTTGCAGTTCTCCGTCGGCGGTGATGACGCGGGCCCGTCGCTCGCGCTCGGCCTCGGCCTGCCGGGCGATCGAGCGCTTCATCGAGTCGGGCAGCACGACGTCCTTGATCTCGACGCGGTCGATGTGGATGCCCCAGCCCAGAGCCGGGCTGTCGATCAGCAACTCGAGGCCTTGGTTGAGCCGCTCCCGGTTGGACAGCAGGTCGTCCAGGAGGCTCTTGCCGATGATCGACCGCAGCGACGTCTGCGCGACTTGCGCGACCGCTGACATGTAATCCTGCACATCGACCGCCGCGCGCACCGGATCCTCCACCTTGAAGTAGATGACGGCGTCGACGCGGACGGTCACGTTGTCGCGGGTGATGCCGTCCTGCGCGGGCACCGGCAGCGTGATGATCTGCATGTTCACCTTCTGCAGGCGGTCGACGATGGGGATCAACATCGTCAATCCCGGGGGGCGGACGCGGCTTTGCACCCGGCCGAAGCGATAGACGACGCCGCGTTCGAACTGCTTGATCACCCGGATGTTCTGCAGCGCTGCCCACAGCAGGCCAATTCCGGCGGCCCCGGCCGCTGCAAGTGTGTAGAGGATGGTCATGGTGTCCTCCTCGACGGACCCTATGACCCGATTGTGGTCCCCCAACCGTCGCTTCGCCAGCACACCCAATCGATTTCGACAAGAGCACCCACGGCGAGCCCGCTGACGCCGACACACGTCCGTGATGGCAGCCGGTCACCGAACCAGGCCGCGTAGGCGGCGTTGAACGCGCCGTAGTCGTTCCAGTCGAGAAGGTAGGCGCGCACCGAGACGACGTCGGCCAGTCCCCCGCCGCACAATTCGGTGACGCGCATCAGATTACGCAGCACCTGGTCGGTCTGGATCGCGACGTAATCGCCGACGAGGGCACCGGTGACGTCGGTCGGCATTTGGCCGGTCACGTACAACGTGGGACCTGCGGCAGTGGCGTGGGCGAACGGCGCGACAGCCGGCGGCACTCCGTCGGCGGGAGTGAACGTGAACGAGCGAATCCCGTTGTCGCTCATGCAGATATCTCCGCCCAGCGCGGAAAGCAGCGCTTGTCGATGCGGCCATGCACGCCCTGACGCTGATCCACCACCTGGGTGACCGTGAAATCGGCGGCGACGGACATGAATGAGTATGCGTCGGCGCGCGAAAGCCCAAGATAGTTCTGCAGAATCGCGTGGGTGCGCAACGCCGCGGTCTTCATCGCCTCGTCGAGGGTGTCGCCGAAGCCGTGCACCAACAACTCGGTCGCTGTCTCGAGGACGGGGACGGTGAACGGCAGGTCACGACGAATTGTCAAGCGCAGCAATCCATTCAGCGATGCTTCAAGCGCGGTTCCGCTGATTTCGCCGTCGCCCTGGGATACGTGCGGGTCACCGATGGACAGCAGCGCGCCAGGCACCTGCACCGGGTAATACATCGTCCCGCCCGCACCGATGCGCCAGTTGTCGACGTTGCCGCCGTGATCACCGGGGGGCACCGACGACACCCGCTCCGGCGCGGCAGGCGCGACGCCCATGGTGCCGAAATGCGGGCGCAGAGGCACGACCACGCCGGGAAGTGCTGGCTGGCGTGCGTCCGGGTCAGGGCTGACGATCGTGCCGGGTTCGTTGGCCAGCGGCGTCGCGGTCCAGTCGTAGCCGAACAGCGCTCGGCCCAGGCTGGCGTGGGCGTCGAGTTCGTAGACCGTGACACGTTCCACGGGGATCTCTCCGTAGAGATAGCCCCAGTGCGCCGCGAGGTTGGAGCCGTAGGGCAGTCGCGGGGTGGCCTCGAGGATGTCGACCTGCAACACGTCGCCGGGACGGGCACCGTCGACGGCGATCGGGCCGGTAAGCAGATGCGGACCCGGGCCGCGGTCGGTGATGCGGTCGAAAATATCGGTGATGCCCGCGTCCATCAGCAGATCAGGCGCGTCCCCTGCGTGGTGGGTCAGCGTCTCGATGGACACCAAATCGCCGGGGGCGACGGTCAAGACCGGCTCGAGACGTGGGTCGAAGTAGCCCCAGTGCACGGTCGACGGAATCGCGGGAAGCCGGTGGACGGTGGCCGATGCGGCGGGGCTGAGCACCATCGGATGATCATGCCAGCAGGTCGCGATCGCGTCCTCTCAAGCAGGCACGGCGTCAACAGATTTATTACTGCCAACTGCAGTTCAAATCCTGCCAGTGGAATTAAAGCCGTGATCTTGAGAGTTGAAGTGGTCAGCTGCAGCGAACCGAAACAAATGAAGAAGCACGAAAAGATGAGGGCACCCCAATGAAGAACTTCGGATTCGCAACTCTAATCGCGGGCGGATTGACCGCCGCGATCCTTGGCCTGGCCGCACCGGCGAACGCCGCTCCCACCGGTCCGGGCAACGCCCAGGACACCATCAACCAGCTGCAGGCCGACGGCTACAACGTGATCGTCAACCGCGTCGGCACGACGCCGTTGGACCAGGCAACCGTGGTCGCGGTGCGGCACGGTCAGACCTACAGCCGGACGGATTCCGGAAACCCCGGTGACAGCTTGCAAACCACCGTCACCGACAAGACGGTCTACGTCGACGTGAAGTAGATCGCCCAAAACGCAAGGGGCACCCCCACAAGGGGTGCCCCTTCGTCACTTCTATAGGGACGGCTGCCCGGCGATTGACTTCACGTCGACGCCGCCGACTGAATCACCAACGAATTCGGCGTTGTGGGCGCGCGTGAAATGGTGTAACCGAAGAGCGTCCCGATTAATGGGAGGCCCAGTCAGCGGAACACCGCAGCGTCGGTCGGTTCGGGCGTGGCAGGCTGGCCAGGTGACTCGCTCATCCGAACTCGCCGCCGCCGTCGAGCAGGGCCTTCGTGAAATCACCACTCCAGCAGGCGTCCTGCGGTACTACGACGCCGGCGCGGGCTCCACGCTGTTGTTCTTGCACGGCTCGGGGCCCGGTGTGACGGGCTGGCGCAACTTCCGAGGCGTGCTGCCCACGTTCGCCGATCGGTTCCGCTGCTTGATCCTGGAATTTCCCGGTTTCGGCGTCAGTGATGACTTCGGCGGGCATCCGATGGTCACAGCTCAGGGAGCAGTCGCCCCGTTCCTCGATGCCCTCGGTGTCGAGCGCGTGGACATCGTCGGAAATTCGATGGGCGGCGGGGTAGGCATCAACTTCGCCATCCACCACCCCGACCGCATCGGCAAGCTGGTGACGATTGGCGGCATCGGTACCAACATCTTCAGCCCCGGCCCCAGTGAGGGGATTCGGCTGCTTCAGGCGTTCACTGAGGACCCGACGCGGCAGCGCCTCGTCGACTGGCTCAATTCAATGGTGTACGACCAGAGTCTGGTCACGGAGCAACTGATTGAGGAGCGCTGGCAGCTCGCCACCGATCCAGAGACGTTGGCATCGGCGCGCCGGATGTACGGCAAGGCGGCGTTCGCGCAGATGATGGCGATGATGAAGACCGCCGATGTGCCGATGCCATGGGCGCAGATGCACAAGGTGGCCGCGCCGACGCTCCTTACCTGGGGCCGTGACGACCGCGTGAGCCCGTTGGACATGGCACTGATCCCGATGCGGACGATCCCGAACGCCGAACTGCACGTCTTCCCCAACTGCGGGCACTGGGCGATGATCGAGGCCAAGGAGGCGTTCGAGAGTACGGTGCTAGCCTTTCTGACACGCTAGCGCTACAGCGTCGCCCGCTCACCGGCCAGTCCGGCCCGCAGAAGGCCGTGTGCCTCTGGATTTCCGTTGAGCAGGCGGCTGGTGCGAGCAACGATCTTCCATCCCGCATCGAGGCGGTCCAGTTCGAAATGGTTTGCAGTGGCGCGCCATACGACGTATTCATCGCCGCGGCGCAGCAGCACCAGCGACTCGCACATCGCGACTGCGGTGTTCCCTGTGACAGTGATGACGCATGGTCCCAGAAAGTGGCAGCAGCCGGTGGCCACCAGGTCCCGGTGGGACTGCGAACTCACCATGGCGTGAACGTCATCGCGGCTGTCCATGCGCCAGCCCTCTACGTCGTACGTCCCATCCTGCGTCCACAGGTTTGCTGCGGAATCGGCGTTGGCAGAATCGACCGATGGTCCGTAAGAGGCGATGAGGCGGGCGATTTCACGCTCGTCTTCGAGTCGCTGTAGCCGTAGGTGTAGGTCATCCGTCATATGTTCTCCTCGATATCGGCGGCGATATCCATTAGCCGCTCGAGTTGTTCGCAATAATGGTCTGCCGATTCGGCACGCACGGAACAGGTGACTGTGGTGGCTCCGGCGTCACGCAGCGCCTGCAGTGCACTTCGCACGTTGGCCGGGTTGCCGTCAGGATCGACGGCCTTTGGCGCGGCCAGAACGAGCTCGAAATCCGTTGGCAGCTCTATGTCGGCCGTCATTCTTGCGATCTGGTCGTTCGTCAGCCCGAACGGCATCCACCCGTCGGCGAGGCGGACGGCGCGGCGCAGTGACGCAGCAGACCTGCCGCCGACCCAGATCGGCACGCGGTCCTGCTGCGCGCACGGTTCGACGATCACGTCCTCATACTGGTAGAACCGTCCACGATACCGCGGAGTCGAGGTGGACATCGACGCCCGGATGGCCGCGATCGCGTCGTCGGCGCGGGCGGCGCGCGCTTCCCAGGGCGCATTGAGTAGCTCGAATTCCTGTCTGAGCGAACCGATTCCGAGTCCCAAGATCAGCCGTCCACCGCTGACACTGTCCAGGGTGCCGTAGCGCTTGGCGATCTCGAGCGGGTGGTGGTAACCGAGTACCAGCACGGCCGTCGCCAGTTTGATGCGTTGTGAGTGCGCCGCGAGAAAACCAAACGTGGCCAACGGATCCCAGTACACCGCGCCACGGATGTCGGCATCGACCCGCGGGATCGCGACGTGCTCCGAGCAGCTCAGGTGGTCATAACCGAGGTCGTCCGCAACCCTCGCGATTCGGGCGAGGTCGTGGATGGTCGCAGTAGACTCCCAGCGAGACGCCACCCCGGGGACTTGCACGACGATGGGCGTGGACAGTCCGATCCGCATACCTATATACGCAACTGCTCCAACCACAGGCTTTCGGCGAACATCCGGCTAAACGCCTTGGCACCGGCGTAAATCGAATGCCGCACCGCACCCATATAGCCCGACAGCGAGCCGACCAGCACGATGCCGCCCCGACCACGGTTCACCATGGCACGGCCGTAATGCTGCACCAGCTCCAGCATGCGAGTGACGTTGAGGTCGGTAACCCTCTGGAACTGCGCCAGGTCCGCCTCCAGAAACGGTTCGTTGCAAGTACTGGCGCCCGCGTTGTAGATCAAGAGCCCGACATCCAGGCCGGAGGTAGCAGCTACTATCTGCGAAACCGATTCGACGTCAAGCAGATCCAGAGTCAGTGCGCGCACCTGCGCGCCGAGATCGCGGCAGTGCCCGGCGACGTCTTCCAATGGCCCTGGCTTGCGCGCGACCAGTACCAAGTTGAAGCCTCCTCGGCGAGCATCCTGGCGAACTCGGCTCCGACGCCCTCAGGGCCACCGGCAATCACCGCCCACGGCCCGTACTTCGTCAAATCCGCCATCGATTCTCCTGTCTCTGCGTCGCGCCGGCGTCTACCGGCAGTGTGGCCGCGGTGATATAGCGCGCCTCGTCGGACGCCAGAAACAGGCACGCGTTCGCGACATCGATCGGCTCCACCCATGGGATGTCGAGCATGTTCATGGTCCTGGCCGCTTCGGCGAACTCCTCCCGAGTTGGTACGCGGTCGAGGTCGGGCCGGAACGCACTCGCTACTGCGGCATTCTGGATCAGCGGTGTGTCGACATTTGTCGGATGCACGGAGTTGACCCGGATGCCATGTGGTGCAAGCTCATTGGCGATACTGCGCATCAGGCCGACAACACCATGCTTGGCCGCGGTGTAGTGCGCCACACCGAGCAGGCCACGCAGCCCGGCGATCGAACTCACCAGGATTATTGCTCCGGATCCGCGGGTGATGAGATGTGGTGCGGTGACCTTGCACGTTCGCCAGACGCCGGTGAGATTGACATCAAGCATGGTCTGCCATGCCGCCTCCGACAACTCCGTCGCCAATCCACGAGACGTGATACCCGCTGTCGCACAGACGATGTCAAGGCCGCCGAATGCTTCCACTCCAGCTTCGGCAGCCCACCGCAGCTGATCTTCGTCTCGAACGTCGGAGATGTTGGTGACGATCCGACCGCCGGCATCACGAACCAGTCGTGCGGTCTCGTCGAGGTCCTCGGCTGTCGACGCCGGCACGGCGACGGTATCGACCGGTTCACAGATGTCCAGCGCGATCACGTCGGCGCCCTCCTGGGCGAACCGCAGGGCCTGGGCCCGCCGGATCCCGCGGGCCGCTCCGGTGACCAACGCGATCTTTCCCATGAGGCGGCCTGTCATGTCGTCTTCTGCGTCAGTCCGGCATCGACGACGAGCTGGGTTCCCGTGATGTAACGGGCGTCGTCAGACGCCAAGAACACCACTGCATTCGCGACGTCAACCGGCTCCACCCAAGGCACGGGGAGCAGGTTGCGCGCCTTCAGAATTTCGGCGGCATCCTCGGCGGTCGGATTCGGCAAGTCAGGTCGCAGCCGTCTGTAGGTCGCCTCGTTGAGCGCCATCGTCGTGCCCACCGCACCGGGATGCACGGTGTTCACCCGAATCCTGCGCGGGCCGAGTTCGTTGGCGAGGCTGCGCGCCAGCCCCACGACCGCATGCTTGCTCGCGGTGTAGTGCGCGGTGTTAGCGGTCCCGCGTAAACCGTTGGTGGAGCTGATGATCACCACTGAGCCGCCGTCTTCACCGATGTGTGGCACAGCCGCCTTCACTGTGTGCCATACACCGGTCAGGTTGACGTCGAGTGTGCGGCGCCACGCGTCCTCGGTGAGCTCCCACGTCGGCGCGCCCGCAGTGTGGATGCCGGCGTTGGCGATGACGACGTCCACCCGACCTAGGTCGGCAATCCCATTCGCAACCGCCGCCCTCAGCGCTTCGAAGTCGCAGACGTCGGCCAAGCCGGTCACACAGCGCCTTCCGCGTTTCTCGACCTTGGCTGCCGTGATTGCCAGATCCATTGCAGCGGAGGCAATGTCGATCGCAATGACGTCGGCGCCCTCGTCCGCGAATCGCTCACAATGGCTACGGCCCGTCCCACGACCAGCACCGGTCACCAGCACCACTTTGTCGAGCAATCCGGACATCACGGCGCCTTGACGAGGCTGAAGCCTTTGTAGCCGGCGGCGGCGACCTCGGCACAGATATCGTTATAGACGGCGAATCCACCGATGAACAACATGAACACTCGCGGCTTGCCCGGCACGTTGGCTCCGATGTACCAGGAATTGGCTTTGGGGAACAGGGTGGCGTCGGCACGTTGGGCACATTCGGCGATCCAGTTGTCCACCGCGTCCGAAGTGGCCTCGATTGCGGTGCAATCGTGCGCATCCAGGTATGTGATGCAGTCAGCTATCCAATTGACGTGCGCCTCGGCATGCAGCACCATGTTGGCCAGCACCGCGGGTGCCCCGGGACCGGATACCAAGAACAGGTTGGGAAAGCCGTCCACACCCAACCCGAGATACGTTCGCGGGCCATCCGCCCAGTCGTCGCGCAGCGCTTCCCCACCGCGACCGACGATGCCGATGTTGGCCAGCGCCCCCGTCATCGCGTCGAACCCCGTTGCCAGCACGATCGCGTCGACATCGTAATGCGCGTCGCTGGTGTTGATTCCCTTCGCATCGATCGAGTCGATCGGCGTCCTGCGCACGCTGACAAGTTCCACGTGGGGCTTGTTGAATGTCTGGAAGTAATTGGTGTCGGTGCAGATTCGCTTGGTGCCGATGGGATGATCGTTCGGTATCAACAGATCGGCGACCTCTGGGTCGTCGATGACAGCGCGGACCTTTTCCTCGTAGAACTTCCTTGCCTCATCGTTGGCCACCGGATCGATCATCTGATCGGAGAAGGTCTTGGAAAACAGCACACCGCCGAGCTGCCAACGCGTCTCGAACGCCTCGCGCCGCTCCTCGGGGGAAGCCTCCATCGTCAGTTTGGGATGCGCCAGATGCGGTGAGCCGCCGCCGCTTCGCCAGGACAGTCGCCGTCGCTCGTCGTAGTTCGCCTTGTATGCGGCGATATCGGCGTCCGTAAGCGGTTTGTTGCCCGCGGGGACGCTGTAGTTCGGTGTGCGCTGGAAGACGTAGAGCGCCTTGGCCTGTTCGGCTATCACAGGAATCGACTGAATGCCAGAGGATCCCGTGCCGATGACCGCGACGCGCTTGCCGGTGAAGTCCACGCGTTCATGGGGCCATTGCGCTGTGTGGTAGAGCTCGCCGGCGAACGTGTCCAGGCCGGCGAACTCGGGTGTCATGGCCGCCGAGAGTGGACCGGTCGCCATGATGCAGAACCGCGCGGTGACAACTTCACCACTGTCGGTGCTGACCGTCCAGTGCAGCGTGCTCTCGTCGAGGACCGCCGCGGTGACCCGCGTGCCGAAGGTGATGTCGGGCCGGAGGTCGAGTTTGTCCGCGACCCATCTCAGGTACTGCAGAATCTCGGCCTGGGTCGCATACTTCTCGGTCCACGTCCACGCCTGCTGCAGCTCGTCGGAGAACGAGTAGCAGTAATCGACACTTTCGACGTCGCACCGGGCACCGGGATAACGGTTGTAGTACCACGTGCCGCCAACGTCGGGAGCCGCCTCGAACACCCGTACCGCGAGCCCTTGTGAGCGCAACTTGTGCAACGCGTAAAGGCCGGCGAATCCCGCGCCGACCACGACGGCATCGATGACGGGCTGCTGCGGATCTGCCGAGACGGTCACGACGCCACGCTAGGTCGTGACGGCGCATTCACCCCTCTGGTTTCCCGGTGACTGGACGCCGTGACGGCGTTCTCCCAGTCATCGGGCGCGGCTGCCGGCATCGGCGGATCCCCTGACCAAACTCGCCCCATGACCTCCGTCGGATCAAGCGACACCCGAGTCGACGCCAGAGCCGAGGTCGATCTGGATGGCACCCGCCACAGCCTCCGCTGGGCGCGTGACAAGAGCCTGGTCGACACCATGCTCGATGCGGGAATCGATGTCCCTCACTCCTGCCGGGAAGGGCACTGCGGCTCGTGCGTTGCCACCGTGGTCTCCGGTGAGGTCGACATGGACCGCTGCGACATCCTCGAGCCTTCGGACCTCGCCGATGGGCTCATTCTCGGATGCCAGGCCCGGCCGGTGAGCGACGATGTCCACATCGAGTATTAGGCCTGGATTGAGTCCGCTGACCGGGATTGGCCCCGGTTCGGCCATCACCTGCGGTAGACCATTAACCACGCCCAGACAGTTAGGACAGAGCGAATGAGCGAGCGCGTACTCGACCGGGTGATGGACCTGGCGGACCAGTTCAAGGAAATGGCGGTCGAGGCCGAGAAGATCGGGCAGCTGCCCGACGCCACCGTCAAGAGTATGAAATCGATCGGCTCGATCCGCTTGCTACAGCCCGAGAAGCACGGCGGACTAGAGGTCCATCCCCGCGAGTTCGCGGAGACGGTGATGGCCACCGCGGCCCTCGACCCGGCAGCCGGCTGGATCAACGGCGTGGTCGGGGTGCATCCCTATCAGCTGGCTTACGCCGATCCACGCGTCGCCGAGGAAATATGGGCCGACGACATCGACACGTGGGTCGCCTCGCCCTACGCCCCCCAGGGCGTGGCTCGGCCGGTCGAGGGTGGGTATATCTTCAACGGTCGCTGGCAGTTCAGCTCCGGCACCGACGCATGCGATTGGATCTTTTTGGGCGCCATGCTCGGCGACGACGATGGCAAGCCGTTGATGCCGCCCCAGATGCTGCACATGATCTTGCCGCGCAAGGACTACGAGATCGTCCCGGACTCGTGGAACGTGGTGGGCCTGCGGGGCACCGGGTCGAAGGACATCATCGTCAAGGATGCGTTCGTTCCGGCGTATCGAACGATGGACGCCATGAAGGTCATGGATGGCACCGCCCAAATCGAGGCCGGCATGACCAAGACCCTCTACAAGATGCCTTGGTCGACGATGTTCCCGCTGGGAATCAGCTCGGCCACTATTGGCATCTGTGAAGGTGCTCTTGCCGCGCACCTGGACTATCAGCGCGAGCGCGTTGGCGCCAACGGCACTGCCATCAAAGATGATCCGTACGTCATGTATGGCGTCGGCGAGGCGGCGGCCGACATCAACGCCGCCCGCCAGGAGATCCTCGCCAATGTCGACCGCATCTTCGACATCGTCGACTCAGGCGCCGAAGTGACTTTCGCCGACCGCGCCGCGGGCCGGCGCACCCAGGTGCGGGCCGTGTGGCGGGCGGTGTCCGCGGTCGACGAGATCTTCGCCCGCTCCGGCGGCAATGCGCTGCGAATGGACAAGCCGCTGCAACGGTATTGGCGCGATGCGCACGCCGGTATGGCACATGCCATCCACGTGCCAGGCACCGTGTACCACGCCTCCGCGCTCAGCTCGCTGGGCATCGATCCGCAGGGTCCGTTGCGGGCGATGATTTGAGGATTTAGGGATTTTGTCGATGAGTGATCTGAAAAGCCTTGGGTACGTCAAGGTTCAGGCGACCGACATGGCACGGTGGCGACAGTTCGCATTCGACGTTCTCGGCTTCGCCAAGGGTTCGGGCCCCGACGAGGATGCGCTGTATCTACGCATGGACGAACGCGCCGCGCGAATCATCGTGGTGCCCGGGGAAACCGACAAGATCGTCACCGTCGGCTGGGAGGTTCGCGATCACGCGGCGTTGGAACGGGTGAAGGCAGCGCTAGGCGAAGCGGGTATGCCGGTCAAGGAACTTTCGCAGACCGAGGCCGACGCGCGTCGCGTCGAGGAGGTCATTGCGTTCGACGATCCAGCGGGCACGTCGACTGAGGTCTTTCACGGCGCTGTGTTGGATCACAGCCCGGTGGTGACTCCGTTCGGCGCCAAGTTCGTCACCGGCGCGCAGGGGCTGGGCCACGTCGTGCTGCCTGCCCTCGATGTGCCCGGGCTATTCCAGTTCTACACAGAAGTATTGGGTTTCGTGTCCCGCGGTGCGTTCCGGGTCCCGACTCCGCCGGAATTCGGCCCCCTCCGCGTCCGTTTCCTCGGCCTCAACCAACGCCACCACAGCCTGGCGATCTGCCCGGCGATGACTCTGCGCGACCCCGGCCTCATTCATCTGATGGTTGAGGTCGACAGCCTGGACGCGGTCGGGCAGGCGCTGGACCGGGTCAACAAGGACGGCTTTCAGTTGTCCTCCACATTGGGCAGGCACACCAACGACAAGATGGTGTCGTTCTACGTCCGCGCGCCGGGCGACTGGGACATCGAGTTCGGCACCGATGGTATGCGGGTCGACGAAACGTATTACACCGCAGAGGAAATCACCGCCGACAGCTATTGGGGCCACGAATGGGTATCCGACCTGCCAGCGGCCATGCGGCCATGACAGACAACGACCTCATCCCCGTCTCCGTGTCGTCGGTGAGCGACTGGGACCACGAAGCCGATGTCGTAATAGTCGGTTACGGCATAGCGGGCGCCGCAGCCGCGGTGGAGGCTGCGCGCGGCGGAGCCGATGTTCTGGTGCTCGAACGCACTGGGTCTTGGGGCGGCGCAGCGGCGATGGCTGGCGGGTTCATCTACCTCGGCGGCGGCACACCGATCCAAAAGGCGTGCGGCTTCGATGATTCCGTCGACAACATGGCCGCCTTTCTCAATGTGGCGATGGGTCCCGGGGCCGACCAGAATCGCATCGCAGACTATTGCGAGGGCAGTGTTGCCCATTTCGACTGGCTGGTCGGATGCGGCGTGCCTTTCAAACCAGAGTTCTGGGGCGAGCCAGGCTGGGAGCCACCGGCCGATCAGGGACTGATGTTCACCGGCGGGGAGAACGCGTTCCCGTTCAACACGATCGCCGAACCGGCTCCGCGCGGCCACATCCCGCAGATGTCCGATAAGCGCGCCGGTGAGAAGAGCGGCGGCTACATGCTGATGAAGCCACTCGTAGAGACTGGGGTCGCCGCCGGCGTGCGATCGCTCTATGACACCCGCGTGGCGTCGCTGGCCGTGGAGTCCGACGGCCGCGTGGCCGGGCTGATCGCCCGTCAATACGGCAAGTCCTTCGCAGTCCGCGCACGACGGGGCGTCGTCCTGGCGGCCGGCAGCTTTGCCTACAACGACGCGATGGTCGCGCAGTACGCGCCCCGGATCGCGGGCCGACCGGCAGCATCGATCGAACAGCATGACGGTCACGCGATCCGGATGGCGCAGGCACTGGGGGCTGACCTCGCGCATATGGACGCCACCGAGGTCGCGTTTCTGATCGACCCGCAGCAGACGGCACGCGGCATCCTCGTCAACGGGCGCGGGCAGCGCTATGTGCCCGAGGACATGTACTCCGGGCGCATCGGGCAGCTCACGCTCTACCACCAGGACGACACTGCGTATCTGATCATCGACGGCGATGCGCAGGAGGAGGCGAACGCCGCCACCTCCGCCACACCATTTCTCAAACGCCCTGCGACATGGGTATGTGAGACGGTCGCGGAACTCGAGCAAGAGATCGGCCTACCGACCGGGTCACTGCAGGCCACAGTCAGCGCGTACAACGACGCCGCCGCCCGCGGTGAGGATCCGCTGTTGCACAAGAAGCCAGAGTGGTTGCGCCCCATCGGTTCTCCCGTCGGAGCCATTGACATGCGCGCCAGCTGCGGAGGCTTCACCCTCGGCGGCCTGCAGACCTCGCTCGACGGCGAGGTGCTGCATGTCAGCGGTAACCCAATCCCCGGCCTCTACGGGGCGGGCCGTTGCACCGCCGGCGTAGCCGCGTGGGGGTACGCCAGCGGCATATCTCTTGGTGACGGCAGCTTCTATGGCCGCCGTGCAGGCCGATCCGCCGCCAAGGGCTGACCTGCCCTTTTCGCTTCGGCGAACGTTCCTTAACTCCCGAAATTCTCGCGAAATCTCGAGCGGTAAGGAACGTTCGCGTGGAATCACCCGAACCACGTGACACGGGCCACATTCGTATGGTACAAACAGTCATATTACTATTAGTCATATATACCCGAGGAGGCGTCATGACTGTCACCGTCGAAACCACCACTCCGAGTGCCGTCATCGACCGGGTGTCACTGGTGTTGGACGCCTTCGACGGCCCCGGCCGTCTCACGTTGGCCCAGATCGTGCGCCGCACGGGTCTGCCCCGGTCCTCGGCGCATCGCATGCTCGAGCGGCTGGTGCAGCTGCGCTGGCTGCGCCGAAGCGGCCGCGACTACGAGCTGGGCATGAGGCTCGTTGAACTCGGATCGCTCGCCGTACACCAGGACAGGCTGCACCGTGCGGCGATCCCTCTGTTGCACGATCTTCATCGCGCCACGGGCCTCGTTGTGCATCTCGCCGTGCTCGACGGCTCCGACGTCGTGTACCTCGAAAAGATCGGCGATCGGATGACCGCGGCGATCCCCACCCGCGTCGGCGGACGCCAGCCGGCGCACTGCGCTGCCGTCGGCAAGGCGATGCTGGCGGACAGGGAAGGGGCCGACATCGTCGATCTGGCGACCCGCAAGACGAAGTACTCCATCAGCACACCGGCACAACTCAGCGCCGAGCTGGCCAAGGTTCGCGCCCACGGCGTGGCGTTCGATCGCGAGGAGTCGGTACCCGGATTCGGTTGTGTCGCAGCGTCGATCGGTCCGCTCGGCGACGCCGTAGCTGCGGTGTCGGTCTGCGGGCCGATGAATCGGATGATGTTCGATCAGCGCCTGGCAGCGCCGGTGCGCATGACCGCAATGGGTATCTGGCGCAACGTCGAAGACGGGCCGCAGCGGGTGGCGCCGACACTGCAGCCGGTGCGTCCGTTACGAAGCGCGTTGCGGCCCGTTCGTGATTCTGCACTGCAGTACGCATGAGTCTGGACCCGCAGATCGCGGAAATCCTCGAGGCGCTCAACTCCGGATTTCCGCCAGTGCACACGATGACCGGCGCGCAGGCGCGAGCCGCGATTCGGTCACGCTTTGTTGCGCCCTCGATTCCCGAAGAGGTCGGCGAAGTCCGTGACGCGAACGTGCACGGTCCTGCGGGCGACATCGCGGTGCGCATCTACCGCCCCGCGGCGATGTCGGGCCCTGTACCGACGCTGGTGTACGCCCACGGTGGCGGGTTTGTGTTCTGCGACCTCGACAGCCACGACGGTCTGTGTCGAAGCTTCGCGAATCTGATTCCCGCCGTTGTTGTTTCGGTCGAATACCGGCTGGCCCCGGAGCATCAGTGGCCGGCCGCGGCTGAGGATGTCTTTGCGGTAACCCAATGGGCCGCTCGCAACGTGGACGCGCTCGGCGGTGACCCGAACCGCATTGTCGTCGGCGGTGACAGCGCGGGAGGCAACCTGGCAGCCACCGCCGCCCTGATGGCCCGCGACCACGGAGCACCGGCGCTCGCGGCTCAGCTGCTCGTGTATCCGATGATCGCTCCGAAGTTCGACACCGAGTCATACCGCGTGTTCGGCGAGGGCTTCTACAATCCCCGTCCCGCTTTGCAGTGGTACTGGGATCAGTACGTGCCCTCCCCCGCCGACCGCGAACAACCCTACGTCTCACCGCTGAATGCGGACTTGCGGGGGCTGCCACCCGCCGTCGTCGTCATCGCCGGCCATGATCCGTTGCGAGACGAGGGAATTGCATTCGGCGAAGCGCTGGGAGCAGCCGGCGTTTCGACGACGCGCCTCACCTACGACGGGGGCATTCACGGGTTCATGACGATGCCGATGCTCGACCTGGCGCAGCTTGCCCGCATCGAGGTGTGTCGCACGTTGTCCACGCTTCTTGCCGTCGCTCATGTCTGAAGGTCAGATCTTCGTCATCGACCGCGTGGTGACCAAACCTGACCGTGCGAAGGAATTCGTCGACCGATACATCGCCGAATATGCGCCGGGTGCTCGTGAGCGCGGAATGACGTTGCGGGACATCCTCGTCAGCCCGCCGGTTTGGCTTAGCGACCAAACCAACGTCGTCACCATCACATGGCATCTGCCAAGTGCACAGGCGTGGTGGGAGATGACGTGGAAGGGCAGACCCGACCCCAGCATCGGCCAATGGTGGGCTGACATCGACGAGCTCATCGCTGAGCGATCCCGCAGTGTCGCTGCTGCCGCCGCCGATGTCGACGGGCTCTGCAATGTATAGCGTGACGCGGCTGATTCACACGTCGTCGGTCGCCACGCGGGATCAGTTGCTGACACCGCTACGGACCTTCGCCTCCGTTGCCGACCACGCCGTTGTCGCGCCGACGCTGCCGGGATCCCGCAACGGCGGCGATATTCTGATGCACCTACGCTTCGCAGAAGAAGGCCAGTGGCCCTCTGTCGCGGGCGATCTCGAAGGCATTCTGTCGGAACCGCCGGTCACGCACGTCGATGGCGCCGAGTACCGGGGCATTCCGCAGTCGGCCGAACAACCCTCCCAGGGCACCGTGTACCGCACGCTATTGCTGCGAGTGGCACCCGACACCGGCGAGACAACGATCGCTCGATTTGAAGACGATCTACGGCTACTGCCGCGATACGTCAGCACAATCATCGCTTGGCAGCTGAGCCGCGTCGAGTCAGCCATCGGGCAGTCGCCCTGGACCCATGTGTTCGAACAAGAATTCCTCGACCTCGACGGCCTGATGGGCCCCTATTTGATGCACCCGATCCATTGGGCTTACGTTGACCGCTGGTTTGACCCCGAATGTCCCGATGTCATCGTACGTGATCGCGTGTGTCACAGCTTCTGTCATATTGGCGCCGCAGCATGACATGTAGTTGCGTGGATCGCCACGCCGTCATCGCTGTTCTCAACTCATACGCCACCTGTCTCGACGCCCGCGATTGGCCCGGCCTCGACGGGGTTTCCCTGGGTAATTACGAAATCCGCGTCGACGGCGACCACGCCGAAGCGGTGACGAAGGCACGGGTCATCCACGTCGGTGCCGGGTCCCGCGCCGCCTTGACGCCCTGTGAGGCGATCGGTGATCCGAACTTCCGACGGGTGGCGAATCATTCACCGTACGTTCGAAGTCCACATCACCAGCGGTGACATCGCGGTGTTGCAGCCGGAGTGACGATTACATCCCGGCGGGCAGGATGTTCGGATTGGCGGTCGCCGGCGGTTCCAACGGCGGCAGCACCGACGCACCGTCGAGACTGTGCACCGGCAGGTTCTGCGACCACGGATAGTGCAGGCTGAACGCCACGAGCCCGGTGCGTTCGGCAGCTGGCAAGTGGCACATCGCCAGCACGGTCTCTGCCAAATACTCGACAGGCTCAGTCGGGAAGGTGTCCGGGATCAATTGCGCCGCACCGGGTGTGCGCACCGCGGTCGATGGCCCCACACAGTTGACGGCGATGTTCGCGTCGACGAGTTCGGCGGCCACCCCCTGGGTGAACCGGTGCAGTGCGGCCTTCATCGACGCGTAGATCACATCGCCTGCGGTCTTGTTGTACTCGCGGTACGGACGCGCCGGCGCCAATCCCGTCACAGACCCGACGTTGACGATCCAGCCCGCCCCCTGCTTGCGCATATGTGGCACCACCGCCTTGGTGAGCACGAACGGGGTCCGCACGTAGTGTTCCACGGTCCGGTCGAATGTCTCGAGACCCATGTCGTCGATACGCGCATAGTCGGCGAACCCCGCGTTGTTGACCAGGACGTCGATGCGGCCGGTGCGTTCGAGCACCTCGTCGACCAACCGCTCGCGCTGACCGGGACTCTCGAGGTCGGCGGCGACGCCGAAGGCGGTCCCACCAGCCTCCTCGATCAGCTTGATCGTTTCGCCGATCGTGCCGGGAATCGCCTGCGCCGCCCCAGCTCGCATCGACGGCGATGGCTCGTAGGACCGCGCCGTCACCGCGACCGTCGCACCCTCGGCAGCCAGCCGCTGTGCGATCGCGCGTCCGATCCCCCTGCTACTTCCTGTAACTAAAGCAGTTCTGCCGCTGAGCAATTCCGTCATCGCAACACAAAATGCTCTTCGATGGGTGCGCGGTGCTGATGCCACAGGTCGACCAGCCGGTAGGGCGTCGCGACCACGACGCGGCCCGAACCCGAGCGATAGTAGGTGTGTGCGTTGGGTGTGTGACACCACACCGTCCGCGACATCGCCTCATCTATCCCGGCCACGTAGTCGTCATAGGCGTGCTGCGTCACTTCCATAGTCCTCGCGTCGCGCATCGCCATCAGTTGCAGGCACTCGATGATGTAGTGCGCCATCACCTCCATCGAGAAGTTGGCGCCCGCTCCGTGGCCCGGACTGTAGTTCGGCGCGGAGTTGATGAACAGGTTGGGGAATCCGGGCACCGTGCCACCGCGGTAGGCGCGCGGGCTGTCGCCCCACTCATCGGTCAGTTTGCGTCCGCCGAGACCCCGAATATCGATGGTGGACAGGAAGTCCAGGTGATATCCCGTCGCGTAGATGATGACGTCGAGGTCGATCTGACGGCCGTCCGCCGTCACGATCCCTCTCGCGTTGACCTCGGCTGGTTCATTGGCTTCCACATCGACGTGGTTCCGGGTCAACGCCGCGTAGTACCCACCGGGGTCACGAATGATCCGCTTGCCATACGGCGCGAAATCCGGTGTATCTTCTTCGCCAGTTCCGTTCCCTCACCGAAGGTTTGGTTGATGTAATCCAAGCACATCTGTAGGAGCGCATCGTTGGCGGGCGAAATCGACAGGTGGCTGTTCGCCCAATCCGGGTCCCGCAGGATCACTGGATAGTTATTGTCCGCAGTGGCCCAAAACGACTTCAGCCGATGCCAGTTGGCGAAGAAGGGCACATGCCGGCCGAGATACCGGCGATGCTCGGGCACGTCGTCGGAGGCCCGCCTGCGTGGCGCCACCCAGTGCGGCTGACGCTGAAACATTGTCAGATGCTCCACCGCATCAACGCAGGCATCGACGATCTGCACGGCGGTGCAGCCTGCACCGATGATCGCTACCCGCTTGCCCGTGAGGTCCACCGATGAATCCCACTGCGCGGAGTGAATGCTGTCGCCCGCGAACGTCTCTCGACCCGACAGCTCCGGCCAGCGTGGGCGGTTGAGGTAGCCGGCAGCGGTGATCACCACACTGGCGAAGCTGATGTTGCGGTTGCCGTCGCGGTCGACCGAGTGGATCTGCCATTGGTCGCGGTCCTCGTCCCACCACAGGGCCTCGACCTCCGTGCCGAACCGGGTGTGCTCGCGTAGCCCGTACTTGTCGGCCAGCGACACCAGGTAGGCCTGATACTCACCGCCCTGCGGGTAGTAGCTCGACCAATCCGGGTTCACCTCACGCGACAGCGAGTAATACGCCGATGGCGTATCCACGCCGATGCCCGGGTAGGTCGTGGTCAACCATGTGCCGCCGACTTCGTCGTTGCGATCGAAGATCTCGTAGGCGACCCCCGCATCGGCGGCGGCGAGGGCGGTGATGATGCCCGCCAGCCCGGCACCGACGATAGCCACCTTCAGTGTTTCGGGAATCGGCACCGTTCGCGGCAGAGTCGGCTGCGATAGGTGGAAGCCGCCTTGCTCGAGCAGCAGCGGAACGAACTCGGCGTCGACGTCGGACCCGAGCGCAAGCGGCAGCAGCTGGGTGAACAGTTCTCGGTCGTCGGCAGCCCACAGACTCCGCGGAGCGTCCAGCGCCTCAACGACGGCCGTCACCAAAGCGTCCGCGGTGTCGGGGTCGGTGACACCAACTCGCTCCGGAGGATCGGGCACATGCGAGATCAACGGGCCGAATCGACCGATCACCGAAGCGTCGCCGGTGAGCTGGGCCAGCACCGCCACGAGCACGCCGGGATCGGCCTCGCGAAGATGCGCGCGCAGCTCATCAAGGTTCACGGGATCCGCCTATGGCGTCGCGGTTTCGGCGTCGGTCGTCACGGCAACCGAGTATCGAGGCATTCGCGGTCGACGTCGGCGCCGTTGTCTACTCAGCGGGACACGTGTCCAAACGGATCCGGCACAGGCGCATACGCTTCGGCCATGCAACGGGTGCACTACGACGATGACCACCGCGCATTCGCGGAGTTGGCCGGCGATTTCGCCGTCAAAGAAGTCGCACCCCACATCGCCGACTGGGAAAACGACGGCATCATTCCGCGTGAAGTGTTCGCAAAGGCGGGTGCGGTCGGGCTCCTCGGCTTCGCGGCAGACGAACGCTTCGGTGGGGTCGGCGCCCGTGACTATCGCTACAACCAGATCATGATCGAAGCGTTCATGGACGTTGACTGCGGCGCGGTCGGCCTGAGTTTTGCGGTCCACAACGACATCTGCCTGCCTTACCTGGCCGATCTGACCACACCCGAACAGCAGGCGCGCTGGCTGCCCGGGTTCGTACGTGGAGATCTGATCGCCGCGATCGGCATGACCGAACCGGGAGCCGGCTCCGATGTCGCAGGTATCCGGACGTCCGCCGTCGACGCCGAGGACCACTTCGTCGTCAACGGCGCCAAGACTTTCATCACCAACGGACAGAACGCCGACCTGGTGATCACGGCGGTACGAACATCACCAGACCGCCACCGCGGGCTCACACTGCTGGTGCTCGAACGTGGCGTGCTCGGGTTCGAGCGCGGCCGCAATCTCGACAAGCTCGGATTGCGCTGCCAGGACACGTCCGAGTTGGTCTTCACTGATGTCAAGGTGTCCAAGGACAATGTCCTTGGTGAGGCGGGCCGCGGATTCGACTACATGATGAAAAACCTTCCGCAGGAACGCATGCAGATCGCGGTAGGCAGCCTCGGACGCGCCCGCGCCGCCCTGTGTTGGACGATCGACTACGTGCGTGAGCGCACGGCGTTCGGCAAACCAATCGGCGCTTTGCAAAACACCCGCTTCGCGCTCGCCGATGTTGCCACCGAAATATCGGTCGCCGAGGCGTTTATCGACCGGTGCGTGATCGAACTCAACGCGGGTCGGCTTTCAGCCGCCGACGCCGCCAAGGCCAAATTGTGGGCGACCGAAATGGAGTTCCGCTGCCTGGATTCATGTCAGCAGCTGTTCGGCGGCTACGGCTACATGCGTGAGTATCCGATCGCACGATCGGCCATCGATGCGCGCGTGACCCGTGTCTACGGCGGCACCTCTGAGATCATGCGCGAGATCATCGGCCGTGACTTAAATCTTGAGCTGAAACCCTAAGGACGACGACATGCAGGTACGCAGCCACTCACTGGGCGACATTCCCCGCCGCTCCGCGCGCAGACACCCCGACAAGGTCGCCATCATCGATGGCGACCTGACGTTGACGTTCGCCGAATTCGACAAACTTGTGAACCGCGCTGCGGCGGCGTTGCGGGACAACGGTTTAGCGCCAGGCGATCGGGTAGCACTGCTTGCCCACAACTGCTGGCAGTACGCGGTGCTGACGTTCGCCACCGCTCGAGCAGCGGTCGTGCTGGTGCCGATCAACTTCATGTTGACCGCCCACGAGATCGCCTTCATTCTCGAGCACAGCCAGGCCCGGGGATTCATCGTCGAAAACGAGCTGATCACCACGGCAGAGCAGGCGATGACTCAGAGCGGGTCGGTGATCACCAAGGTGGCCTTGAACGCTGACGGGCAACGGGCGCCGTACGGCTGGGAGGACTTTGCGCATTGGCTCACGACGACGACTCCCCCACCGGACCTCGAGGTCTCCGACGATCAGCTGATGCGGCTGATGTACACCAGCGGGACCGAATCTCGTCCCAAGGGCGTGATGCACTCCAGCCGCAGCCTGGTGTCGAACTACGTCAGCACCATCGTGGCCGGGTCGATGTCGGCCGACGACGTCGAAATCCACTCGATGCCGCTGTACCACTGCGCACAGCTCGACAACTTCCTCGCCACCGACATCTATCTCGGCGCGACCAGCATCATCATTCCCCGACCCGATCCGGAGGTCGTCCTGCGGGGCATCGAGAGGTACAAGGTCACCAATTATTTTGCGCCACCGACGATCTGGATTGCCTTGCTACGGTCACCGGTGTTCGACCAGGTCGACCTGAGCAGTCTGCGCAAGGGTTATTACGGCGCGTCGGCGATGCCGACAGAGGTTCTTCACGAGATCCGCGAACGGCTGCCCAATCTGCAGCTGTGGAACTTCTACGGCCAGACCGAGATGGCGCCGCTGGCCAGCGCTCTGGGTCCCGAGGACCAAGGCGACCACGCCGGCGCAGCGGGGCGGCCCGCGATCAACGTCGAAACCGCGATCCTCGATGACACCGATTCGCCAGTCGCCGCGGGAACCGTCGGCGAGATCGCGCACCGTGGCCCCCACCTGATGTTGGGTTATCTCGACGATCCCGCGCGCACAGCTGATGCGTTCCGCGGTGGCTGGTTTCATTCCGGGGACCTCGGCTACTACGACGACTTCGGCCTGCTGCATGTGGTCGATCGCAAAAAGGACATGATCAAGACCGGCGGTGAGAACGTCGCAAGCCGCGAGGTCGAAGAAGTCCTGTACCGACACCCCGCTGTGCAGGAAGTCGCGGTGTTCGGTGTCCCCCATCCGGTGTGGGTCGAGGCCGTCGTGGCGGCCGTGGTCATTCGCGACAGCGCCGACGCCAGCGCCGACGAGCTCGTCAGCCACTGCCGCGGCCACCTGGCGGGTTACAAGACCCCCAAGCAGGTGTTCTTCGTCGACGCATTGCCCAAGAACCCGAGCGGCAAGCTGCTCAAACGCGAGCTGCGGACGCGTTTCGGTGCCGAACAGAACGTGTTCCACTGACCGGACGCCGCTGCGCCGTCGAACGCGTCGCGGCGGTTGACTCGCTCCATGAGCAACGACATCACCCTGGCCGAAGTTCAGGAGTTCATCGCCGGGTTCTGGTACCACTACGACCAGGGTCACTTCGACGAGCTCGCGGTCCGCATCGGTGACGAGATGGAGTACCTGAGCCGCTCCGAATCCGGCACATGCCCATTCGAGGACCTGCTCAAGGCCGAGTTGCGCGGCGGCGCCGAGACTCTGGCGTGGTTGACCCAGCACCGCAACGAGAATCCGTACCCACTGCGTCACCACGCCACGAACATCTTCCGCACCGGAATCGAGGGGCCGACCACGTTTGTCCGCTTCTACCTGTTCGTCAACCAGGTCACCAATGCCGTGCCGTTCGCGGTGTCCAGCGGTGTGGTCGACGTCGCGGTACGGCGCGGCGCCGACGGCCTGGTTTTCACCTCGATGAAGGTGATCCTCGACGCCGACGACTCGATACCTTTTGCCGAATACAACAGTGCCGCCGCCGCGACGGGCGCTTAGACGCCGATGACCGCGCGCGACACATTCGGCGGTGGCGTAGCCGTCATAACAGGAGCCGGTGCAGGTATCGGTGCGGGCCTGGCGCGTCACGCCGTGCGTTTAGGCATGACCGTCGTGCTCGCTGACGTCGACGCGAAAGCGGTTGCGGCCCTTCGAGACGAACTCACCACGGCGGGCGCCAAGGCCGTCGACGTCGTCTGTGACGTCCGCGATCCGGAGGCCGTGCACGCGTTGGCCGAGCGGACGTACCGCGATGTCGGCCCGGCCCGGCTACTGGTCAACAACGCAGGCGTCGAACAGTTCGGATACCTTTGGGATGTCTCGGTCGAGAACTGGAATCGGCTCGTCGATATCAACATCAGCGGCGTATTCCACGGTGTGCGTGCGTTTCTGCCGAAAATGTTCGCGGCGCGCGAACCCGCGTGGGTGTGGAACCTGTCCTCGATCGGCGGCGTCGCCGTCGTGCCCTTGCAGGCCCCCTACATCATGAGCAAGCACGCGGTGCTGGCGCTGACCGAATGCCTACGACTGGAAGTGGAACTGGCCGGCCACAACAACATCCACGTGCAGGCTGTGCTGCCAGGTGCGGTGGTATCGAACATCTTTGAGTCCGCAGGCGGAGTCGACGGAGGCGATGCCGCGGCGGCCGAATCACAACGCGCCGCAATGCTCGACATCAAGGCCGATGCCATGGATCCCCTTGCCGCGGCCGAGGCTGTGTTCGATCAAGCCGCCGAAGGTCGGTTCTACCTGTTGACCCAGCCGGACTACGTCGGCGCGGCGATGGCCGAGCGCGCCGAAGTCCTTGTCTCCCAGCGGCCGCCGATGTTGAAGGGTCGTCGGTTCGACCCCGCGCACCAATGACGCTCGACCCGGATGCCGCAGCGCGGGTTGCCTCGTTCGGCGAGATACTGCCGATGCGCGTGCGTGGCCTTGGGGCCGTGCGCGAGGCAATCGAGTCCGCACCGCATCCCGACAGTATGCCGTCGATGGCACACATCGAAAACTGTGCAATTCCTGGCCCGGCAGGCCAGATTCGCGCCCTCATTTACCGCCCCTCACCGGAGCCCGGGGGCCCCGTATTGGTGTACCTGCACGGCGGCGGACTGGTGATGGGCTCCAACCATTCGTTCGAGCCGCTGGCGAGAGTGCTTGCCGCCGAGTCCAATGCCACCGTGGTGGCAGTCGAGTACCGGCTGGCACCGGAATGTCCGCCCCCCGCCCAATTCGACGATGCGTATACCGCGACCGTATGGGTGGCCGATCATGCGGACGAACTCGGAGTCGATGCAACACGATTGGCCGTCGTCGGTGACAGCGCGGGGGGTTCCCTTGCCGCAGGCGTCGCGCTGGCGGCCCGCGATCACGACGGCCCAGCGATCTTCTGCCAAGTGCTGCTCTACCCGGGACTGGACCGGGACATGGGGGCACCGTCGATCGTCTCGCTCACAGACGCCCCGATGCTCGGCCACGACGACATCGTCTACATGCACGACCTGGCCGACAGTGGCGCGAGCGCACCGCACGACCAGTACCGCGTGCCCGCCTACGCGACGGACCTGACCGATCTGCCGCCCGCGATCATCGTTACCGCAGAATGCGATCCGATTCGCGACTGGGGCGAGCGCTATGCCGCCAGGCTTCGCGACGCGCGCGTAAAAGTGACGGTCACCCGCTACCCCGGCATGTATCACGGGTTTCTGATGCGATCCGATGCCACCGCGCGGAGTCGGCTGGCGATCGCCGAGATCGGCGGCCTGCTGCGGGCGAAATTCGCTCATCCGCTGCCGTTTTAGCGTCCCGTTCACCGGACGGGTCCGCAGAGAACCGCCCATTTCGAGCACAGAATCGACATAGCCGAGAAGAGGAGACCTGATGCTCACAGATGAGCGGCGCATAGAGCTGTCCGAAGTGTTGCGTCCCGCATCACCACCTGTCGACGTCGACGGCGTCTACACCGACGATCAACGGGAACGGCTGCTCGGCGTCGTCCGCAGCCAGGGTCCCTGGAAACTGATCATCGCCCAGCATTTCGCGTCGGCTGACGAGCTGATGGCCACGATGAGTGGGGCGTTCCCGGAGGGCTTCGAACCATCCTTGGACCTGTTTTTGACTCCAACCTTTCGCGGTTACCTCGCCAACTACGGAACAGTCTTGTACCCGGAACTGCACGACTGCTTCTACAACGAAAAGTTCTTGCAGATGGCGAAGCAATACTGGAACGCCGAGTACGCCAAGCCAGAGATGATGCTGTTCAACATCAACGGCCCATGCGCCAACCGCGACCCCGGCCATTTGGATTCACCGAGCTTCCGTGGAGTGTGCCACGAGAACGCCCCGACGTGGCTGTGCAGTGTGATGGGTAAGTCCGGCCTGTTCACCGAGTACCTGATCAAGATGGCTCAGGTGATCACGTGGTTCTCGTTGGATGAAGGTAGCGGATTCACATACTGGCCGGACGGTCCGCTGAAAGCGCCGCAACGCCTCCTGCCGCCGGTGTACAACCGCGGCGTCGTGGTCCAGAACGAGATGATGGTGCATCGCGGCGAAGCCAATGGTCCGCTCGATCAGCAGACCCCCGCCGGGTTGGCGTTCGACACGGTGTTCACCGGCGATCCCGGCGATCGCGATCACTGGCTGCTGAAGAACGGTGACGACGTGGTTGCCCGGCATCACACCAACGAGCTTCGCTTCCTGGTGCATTGGTCGGCCGAGGTGTTCTCCGACTATGACGAGTTGAAGAAGAACATGGATGGTTCCGACGATCTCACGATCGAGCAGGCGATCGATACGCTGGTCAAAGACGTCAACGCCAACGGCCTCAAGCTCGCAATGCCGGACGAGCCGCTGCACGACCCCGAATTCATTCGCATCCTAAACGCGGCCTACGACCTCGGCGGGCCCGCGAGCTATCCCGCAGAGGCTCCCCTCAGCGCCTTCCAGATGGCCTGATCGCTAGCGCACTATGACCGGGCTGGGCTCTCGCGGCGCCCCCAGCAAGTCGCGGTGCGACGGCGGTTGTCGCCCGTCCTCATCGGTGATGGCGTAGCGCAGTGCGACCTCAGCCCCGATCACGGTGTGGCCAGACAACTCGCCGAGATCGGGATCGTGGTACAGCGCATTGATCAAATGTCCAGTGAATTCGGGAGTTTCGGCGTGTTTGGCTGTCGCGGCAAGTGCGTCGGGATTTCCGGCGAACGCGCCGCGGAACCGCTCGGTGAGCAGTATCCCCATCCAGATCGACACCGTGGCCACCCCGGTGTCGCGGAAGTCCACTGCCATGTCGGCGGCCATCTTGTCCAAGCCCGCCTTCTGTGCGCCGTACGCCGGACCGTGCATGTAGCACACCGATCCGGGCGACGATGTGAACACGATCAGACCGCGACCCTGACGCACCATCAGCGGCGCGGCGTGCCACGACGCCACATACGCCGACCGCAGACCGACATCGAGAACATCGGCCAGCTCGAGTGGCTTCTCCCAGAACGGCTTTGGATTCGTCAGGTCGTCATGAATGGCCGCGGCGTTGTTGACCAACAGATCCAGCCGGCCACTCTCGTGCTCGACTCGCTCGAACAACGCGCCCACCGCGGCATCGTCACGGTGGTCGACGGGCACCGCAATTCCGCCGTCCTCCGGCTCGGTCACGGTCCTGCCGGTCAGATACACCCGCCAGCCGTGGGCGACGAGAGCCGCGGCGATGCCACGTCCTGCGCCACGACTGGCCCCGGTGACTACCGCAACACGTTTCACGACTACGAAGTTACGTCGTCACCGGCACCGTTTCGTCGACCACCGGCAAATCACCGTGGCGCACCGCGTCGAGGATCGAACCGCTGAGCGCTGAACAGGCCAGGAACAACCCGCGGTCCGCATGCCCCGCCAAGTTCTCGGCGTCGCGTCGTTCGAGGCACCGCGCGAATGCCTCGGCATTCCACTGAACGCTGGTCTGATTCCAGCTGCTCTTGCGGGCCAAGACGCGGGCTCCGCACCGGCCGCAAGCCACCGGGGCCATCGGAGTTTCGGCGAGACGATTGTCGGGCCGGACGGTCATCACGTTGTTCCTGCAACCGACTTCGCGGCGAGGTTGGCCTCGACGACCTTCATCCACTCCTCGTTCGGGCTGGTGGTGTCGAGTTCGTATTCGAAGCGATCCGTCATATCGGGCTGTACATCCGCAACGTCGACGTAGAACTGCTCATACCAGCGCCGAAGTTGATAGACCGGTCCGTCCTCCTCGCACAGCAGTGGATTGTCTACGCGTGCCTTGTTCTTCCAGATCTCGACGTCCTGTTCGAAACCCATCTTGACAAAATCGCCGAGACTGATCGCGGTCTGCAACGCCGCGTCCCCGGGCAGCGCGTCCGACTTCTTCACAATGATGCCGTACTGCAGCACAAAGGAATTCGCGTCGATCGGATAGTGGCAATTGATCAGTATTGTCTTGTGATCGGCGTCTTCATAGTGGTAGGTCAGGTCGTCGATCATGAACGATGGACCGAAATACGATGCTACTGAAGTAGTTCCAAGGAGTGTCGATTCCCCGGGGTCACCGATGTCCGGGCGACCCTCGCCGTTCATGTACTGCGTCGCGACATGGCCTTCAAAGATGTTCTTGAAGTGTGTCGGCAGCGATCCGTGAATGTAGAAGAAGTGCGCCATGTCGACGACATTGTCGATGATCTCGCGGCAGTTGGTGTTGACGACCGTGGTGTACCAATGCCAATCGGTCCACTCGTCGCTAGTGGCGCCGTCGATCCGGGGAATGCTCACGTCTCGCGGCGGCGGTTTACGCTCGGGGTCGTTCCACACGAACAACATGCCGTCCTGCTCGAGGGTGGCCCAGGTGGCTGTCCGCGCGAGCTTTGGCACCCGCTTGCTGTACGGCACCTTTTTGCATCGGCCGTCGCCCCCCCAGCGCCAGTCGTGGAACGGGCACGCGATCTCGTCGCCCTTCACCTCGCCCTGGGTCAGGTCGCCGCCCATGTGACGGCAGTAGCCGTCGAGCACGTTGATCTTGCCGTCCCCGCTGCGGAACACCACCAACTTCTTGCCGAACGCAGTGATCCCGTGGGGCGTGCCGTCGCCGAAATCCCTGGTCAAGCCAAGGCAATGCCAGCCGCGGGCGAACCGCGTGGGGGCGGCTTCTGCCTCAATCTGCCGAATCTCGTCAGTATCTGACTGCAACGTCATGACCTTGTTCTACAACCGCGGGACCGCTTACGAAGCCGATCGTCCCGCTGGAAGGGAGATACCCACCGCCGGGCCGATCCTGCGACTTACCGTCAAACACGTGACGACTGCTCAACGTGCCGCCATTCCCGCGGGCCTACCAGTCCGCGATACGACTGTTGACTTCTTGGTCGTCGGCTCGGGCACGGGCATGGCCGCGGCGCTGGCGGCCGCCGAGCGCGGCCTGAACGTGCTGATCGTCGAGAAGTCGGCCTACGTCGGCGGGTCCACCGCGCGGTCCGGCGGCGCCCTATGGCTGCCAGCGAGCCCGGTCCTCGAGGAGAACGGCGCCGGCGACACGTTGCCACGTGCAAGTAGGTATCTGGAGTCCGTCGTCGCCGGCACCGCGCCACGGCAACGGTCCACGGGATTCCTTGCCCATCTCGCCGAGACGGTGGACATGCTGCGGCGCACCACGCCGATGAAGTTCATTTGGGCGCGGGACTACTCCGACTATCACCCGGAACAGCCCGGCGGAGCGGCAGCGGGGCGGACCTGCGAGTGCAAGCCGTTCGACCTTTCGGTACTCGGTGAATATCGTTCGCGACTGCGCCCCGGGATCATGGAGGCGAAGATTCCGATGCCGACCACCGGTGCGGATTACCGGTGGATGAACCTGATGGCTCGGGTACCTCGCAAGGGTGTGCCGCTCATCGCCAAGCGTCTGAGCCAAGGGGTGGGCGGCCTGCTGCTCGGCCGGCGCTATACCGCAGGCGGACAGGCATTGGCGGCGGGTCTGTTCGCCGGTGTACTACGGGCGGGCATCGGTGTCTGGACGGAAACCGCATTGATGCGGTTGACCACCGATGGCGGCCGGGTCACCGGCGCGGTGGTGGATCACGATGGGCGCGAAGTCACCGTGAAGGCTCGACGCGGGATTGTCTTGGCCGCAGGCGGTTTCGATCACAGCATGGATATGCGGTGGAAGTTTCAATCCGAATCGCTCGGCGAGCACGCCAGCCTCGGCGCCGAGACCAACACCGGCGACGCGATCCGAATCGCCCAAGACGCCGGTGCCGGAATCGATCTCATGGACCAAGCTTGGTGGTTTCCTGCCGTCGCCCCGTTACCTGGCGGCGCGCCGGTGGTGATGCTGGCCGAGCGATCGCTTCCGGGTTCGCTGATCGTCGACCAAAGCGGCAACCGGTTCGTCAACGAGGCGACCGACTACATGTCATTCGGGCAGCGACTGCTAGAGCTCGAACGCGCCGGCACGCCCGTCGAGTCGATGTGGATCGTGTTCGACCAGAAGTATCGCAACAGCTATGTGTTTGGCGCCGAACTATTTCCACGTATGCGCATCCCCCAGGCCTGGTATGACGCAGGCATAGCGCACGGGTCGGACAGCATCGCCGAACTTGGACGCTTGATCGGTGTCTCCCACGAGACGTTGCTCGCCACCGTATACCGGTTCAACGAAATGTCTGGTGCCGGAGAGGATTCAGATTTTCATCGTGGACGAAGCGCCTATGACCGTTACTACGGCGATCCCACCGTCACCCCGAACCCGAATCTGCGTGCACTGGACCAAGGGCCGTTCTACGCGGTGAAGATGGTGCTCAGCGACTTGGGCACCTGCGGCGGCCTACGGGCCGACGAACGCGCCAGGGTGCTGCGAGAGGACGGCAGTGTCATCGAGGGGCTGTACGCCATCGGCAACACGGCGGCCAACGCCTTCGGAACCACGTATCCCGGTGCGGGCGCGACGATCGCACAGGGCTTGGTTTTCGGCTATATCGCAGCGCTTGACGCAGCGGCAAAGTAGTCAGTCCGCGTCTTCGGCGTCGGCCTTCTTTTCGACCTCGTACCAGTATTCCGGTGCAGGCCAAGGGATCCCCACACGTCCATCGTCACCGGCGCGGGGGAACGTGGCCTCCGCCTCGTCGAGCTCCTTGATCATTTTCAAGGTCAGCTCGCGCTCGTTGGCGTAGTACCGCTCGGCCCACTGCAGCGCGACACGCGCGTACGCCCACGACGGGTCGGCGCCGGCCCACTTCGCGTCCTTGGCCGCCTTGCGGTGCATGTCGTCGGCGTAAGCCAGGTGTTCCTGCAGAAGCTCTTTCAGCCTCGCCGGGGTGGTCAGATGTGCCAGGGTCACCCGCAGCAGGGGGGTGTGCTTGAGCACCGGCGGGTCGAGGGGCGCCTCGTTCGCCCACTTGGTTGCCGCTTCCAGGCCCGCTTGCGTGATCTTGTACAGTCTCCGGTTACGCGCCCCGCTGCTGTTCTCGACGCGCGACGTCACCAACCCGAGTTGCTCAAGCTTCTTGAGTTCGGAGTAGATCTGGCTGTAGGCCGGACTCCCATAGAAGAACCGCATGCTCCAGTCGATCCACTTTCGGATGTCATAGCCCGAGAGCTCGTACTCATAGGAGAGCATGCCTAACAGCGCCCAGCTGGTGCCCGCCAGATTCGGCTTGCCCGGCTGCTCGTTGTCTTCCACGTTTTCAGACTAACAACACTGGTCACAGCCGCAGGAGTCACTCACCGCTGGCCGGGACATCCTGTTGCCGCTGTCCAGCCCGGTGGCGAAGGCTTGGGTCGATCACCAGCGGGGTGGAGACCGGCATTGCGTGCCAGCTACGGAGGATTCGCGTGACGACCCACGAAACGCTCACTGCATCGGTGCGTCGGCTCATAGACGCGACCATTCGCACCGAAGCGGATGCGGCGACGATCACGGCGGCGAAGGATGATATCGACTCGGCTACAGCACAATCGAGTGCTGCGTTGATGCCGGGATCATTCGGCGTGCAGTCCACACCCGACGGACGATCTATCGCCTTGGGCAATGTCGTCATTGGCGTACGCAATCCGGTCGCTCCTCCCCTGGTGATTCACGATGGTGCGGACGGCGTGGTGCACACAGACTTCCTTCTGGGCGCCGCCTACGAGGGACCGCCAGGGATGGTTCACGGCGGTGTCTGCGCGTTGATCCTCGACCACGTTTTGGGCGCGACCGCGCATCTGCCCGGTAGGCCCGCCTACACCGGCACGCTGACGCTGCGGTATGTGCGCGGCACTCCCCTCGGACAGCAGCTGCGTGCGGAGGCGCACGTCGAGCGGACGGAGGGATCGAAGACATTCGCAGTCGGGCATATCGCTGACGCGGAGGGCATCACCGTTCAAGCTGAGGGCGTGTTCATCCATCCGAAGAGAGCCGGGCATTGACGACTTGGGCCGACGAAACCGACGTGATCGTTGCCGGATCCGGCGGCGGGCTGGTCGGCGCGTACACCGCCGCCCGCGAAGGCCTATCGGTCATGGTCGTGGAGGCCAGCGAACTGTTCGGCGGCACCACCGCGTACTCCGGCGGCGGGGGCATGTGGTTTCCGTGTAACCCGGTCCTGCGCCGGGCCGGTGCCGACGACACCCTCGACGACGCGTTCGCCTACTTCCATGCCGCAGTCGGCGACCGCACTCCGGTGGAGTTGCAGCGTGCATATGTGTACGGCGGCGCCGAGCTGATCGCCTACCTCGAAGACGACGAACGCTTCGAGTTCGACATCCTGCCGTGGCCCGATTACTACGGTCGGCTACCGCACGCGCGCATCGACGGGATGCGGCACACCGTCATGAAACCGCTTCCCGCCCAACGCCTTGGCGAGCTGGCCGACCGGATTCGCGGCCCGTTGGACAGGGAGCGTCTGGGCGCGGACGTGCCGAAGTATCTGATCGGAGGGCGGGCGCTGATCGGCCGGTTTCTCGCAGCGATCACGTCGTACCCGCGTGCCTCGGTTAATCTCAACAGCCCGCTGGTCGAGTTGGTCACGTCCGACGGCTGCGTCCTCGGCGCAGTGGTCGAGCAGGACGGTCGACGCCGCACCATCCGCGCCCGCGCCGGCGTGCTTCTGGCCGCGGGCGGCTTCGAGAACAATCCCGCCCTGCGCCAACGCTTTGGTGTGCCCGGGGATGCCCGGGACACCATGGGCGCGCCAGGCAATCTCGGCCTGGCGCTGCAGGCCGGCATCGCCGCAGGCGCTGCGACCGACCTGATGGACCAGGCCTGGTGGTCGCCCGGGTTCAGCCATCCCGACGGACGCTCCGCATTCTCGCTGTGGTTCACCGGCGGCATCTTCGTCGGTCAGAATGGCAAGCGTTTCGTCAACGAATCCGCACCTTACGACCGGATCGGCAAGGCAATCATCGACCAGATCTCCAGTGGTGCAATGACATTGCCGTTCTGGATGATCTACGACGACCGCGAAGGACTTGTCCCGCCCGTGAAGGCCACTAATGTGTCGATGGTCGACCCCGAGCGCTACGTCGACGCCGGCCTGTGGCACACCGGGGACACGCTGCCCGAACTCGCGGCCAAGATCGGAGTCGATGCCGACAACCTCGTCGAGACGATGAAGCGCTACAACGAGTTCGTCGCAGCGGGCGTCGACGACGACTTCGGGCGCGGCGACGAGGCCTATGACCGCGCGTTTTCGGGCGGCAAGTCACCGATGGTGTCGATCGACAAGGCGCCCTATCACGCCGCCGCGTTCGGGCTCTCCGATCTGGGCACCAAGGGCGGCCTCGTCACCGACAGCCACGCCCGCGTGCTCGACACCGACGGCAACCCGATCCGTGGACTCTATGCCGCGGGCAACACGATGGCCGCGGTGACCGGCGCCGTCTATCCGGGCGGCGGCATCCCCATCGGAGCGTCGATGTTGTTCAGCCACCTCGCCGCACTTCATATGGCGACTCATATCTCACCCAGGAGGAACTGACTATGGCATCTCTCGAGCGGTACGCCGACCGTCGCGTGCTGATCACCGGCGCCGGATCCGGCATCGGGCAGGCCACCGTGCTGCGGATTCTCGACGAAGGTGGCCGCGTCGTCGCGGCCGACATCAGCGAGTCCGGCTTGAAAGACACTGTCGCCAAGGCCGACTCGCACGCAGATCGGCTGAGCACTGTGGTCCTCGACGTCGCGAGCGAGGAGTCCGTCACGGAGGGCGTTGCCGAGGCGGTCGAAGCGCTCGGAGGTCTGGATGCCCTCATCAACGCAGCCGGAATCCTGCGGTCGTCGCACTTCCTGGACACCACGCTTGCCGACTTCGAGCAGGTGTTGCGGATCAACCTCGTCGGCACCTTCCTGATGATCCGCGCGGCTCTGCCTTCGTTGCGCGACGGCAATGATCCGGCGGTCGTCAACTTCAGCTCAACCTCGGCGTCCTTCTCGCATCCGTACATGTCGGCGTACGCCGCGTCCAAGGCGGGCGTCCAAGCGATGACGCACGCCCTCGCGCTGGAGTTCGCCAAGGAGCGGATACGGTTCAATTCGGTTCAGCCGGGCTCGATTTCGTCGGGAATGACCGACGGCATCGGCGAATCCAAGCAGAGCATCGGCCCCGGACTACCTGCCGATGCGGATTTTTCGCTGTTCGGCAAGATCACCCCGGTGCTGCCGCTCGATGACGGCGGGATGTTCGCCAAGCCGGACGCCGTCGCCGCTGTCGTCGCGATGCTCGCCTCGTCGGACGCCTACTTCGTCACCGGAACAGAGGTCCGCATCGACGGCGGCACCCACATGTAGATTGCTGCGAATGAGCAGACCCATACGCGTCATCCAATGGACCACCGGCAATATCGGGCGGCGGTCGCTGCACGCGATCATCGGGCGGGACGACATGGAGCTGGTCGGCGTGTACGCGCACGGCGCCGACAAGGTCGGCGTCGACGCCGGTGAGCTCGCCGGCTGGCCCGAGCCGACCGGGATCACGGCCACCAACGACATCGATGCGTTGCTCGCGCTGAAGCCCGACGCGTGTTGTTACAACCCGCTGTGGCCGAACATCGACGAGCTGGCCCGGCTGCTGGAGGCCGGCGTCAACGTGTGCTCCAGCGCGGCGTGGATCACCGGGGGCAAGCAGTCACCCGAAGACCTGGAACGCGTCCGAAAGGCTTGCGAGAAGGGCAATTCCACGATTTTCGGTAGCGGCGCGCATCCCGGGATGACCAACCTGGTCGGCATGGTGCTGAGCGGGTCGTGCGAACGGGTCGACGAAATCCGGATCACCGAGTCGGTGGACTGCTCGACCTACGAATCGGCGGGTACGCAAACCGCGATGGGGTTCTCGCAGGACCCCGATACGCCAGGTCTTGCCGAGAGCGTGCGGCGCGAAAGCGAAGTGTTCGCCGAGTCGGCCGCGATGATGGCCGACGCGATCGGCGCCAAGCTCGATCGGATGACATTCGACGTGCAGTTCACGGCGGCCACCGGTGACACCGACCTGGGATTCATGCAGATCCCGGAGGGCACGGTCGGCAGCGTCTACGGCTATCACCGCGGATGGGTCGGCGACCGCAACGTCGTCAGCGTCGGGTTCAACTGGACCATGGGCGACCATGTCACCCCGCCGAAGCCGCTGGAGCACGGCCACGTCATCCAGGTGTTCGGGCTGCCCAACATGCGCACCGTGCTGCACTGCCTGCCGCCGAAGGACTGGACCGAGCCAGGGTTCATGGGCCTCGGCATGATCTACACCGCGATGCCGGTGACGAACGCGGTGCCTGCCGTCGTTGCGGCCCCGCCCGGCATCGTGACGCTGAAGGATCTGCCGCCGATCACCGGCCGTTTCGGCGGCTAGCTCAGAATCGTTGGGCCAGTTTGGCTTTGCCGGGCCCGTTAAGGTCGTCGAGAGCGGCACGGCGGCCCGCCATGGCCATCAACACTGCCTCTCCGCTGCCCCGCACCTCTGGCCCCTTGCCGTACGCCCAGTCGACGTCGGTGGCCACCAGGCGAACGCCGCGCGCCTGCAGGGCACCCAACAGACGCGGCGCCCATATGGTGAAATCCAGTGCGGTCCGCAATGATTCGTCGGGTATGGTGCGCGGAATTCCGAGCGGTCTTCGGATGTCCTGCTGGTGGATCATCCCGTCGGTGAGCGCAATCTTGCCGCCGAAGCCCGACGTCAAGCCGCGCGGAACGGCGTATTGCCGCATCAGCGCGGTCAGCTCCTCGGCCGACGTGAGTGAATATTCCGCGACGCCCAATGCGTTGGCTCCGCCACGAGTTACGAGGCCTTTTGCCATGCGCCGCAACAGCTGTCCGGGGCTCAGTGCGTCGTATCCGATCACATGAGCGACGACGTCGCGGACCCGCCACCGATCACACAGCGTCGGGCTGTCCCACTGCTCTGGAGTCAAACCCTCCAACAGCGCGGCGAACTGTTCGCGTTCGGCGCGCGCCATCTCCATCGTCGGCGTCACTGACCGAAGAGGTCGGCGTAGCGGCCCAGGTACAGCGGCCAGCCGGCATCGCCGTCGACGCCCGCTGCGACCGACTCCCACCCGTCACCGTGGCGTTCGATATGGCGGTGCTCCAACTCGACGCGCGTGCGCTCGGCAGACTCCGCGGTGAAGCGGACTTCGACCTCGCTCGTGTGGGCCGGGTCGGTTTCCAGCCGCCAAGTCGGCCCGATGTCCCAGGTGAAGACGACGCGGTTCGGCGGCTCGAAGGCGACGATTCTCGCCCACTTGCACAGGCTGCCGTCCTCGCCGCGGTCATAGATGTGTCCGCCGACGCGGCCCTCCAACACTGTCTCGACGATGGGAACGCTCAGCAGATTGTGTTCGCGCGGCTTGAAGTCGCCGAACCTCTCGGTGAACACGCGAAATGCACGGTCGAGTGGGGCGTTGACGACGACGTCGTGACGGATGCTTACGGGTCGCGCTTGCGTCATGATTCCTCTCCTTCCAGATCCTCGACGGTGTCTTTGAAACCGGCCAACGCCTGCACCCAGAACCGGTCGAGGTCGGCGCGCAACGCTTCGAGCCCAGTCGGGTCCAACTGATAGACCCGTCGTGTGCCTGCGGCGCGGTCGCGCACCAGCCCGGCACGTTTGAGGACTTTGAGATGTTGCGATACCGCGGGCCTGCTGACGGGCAGGTCACGGGCGAGTTCGCCCACTGCCATCGGCCCGTGCGCGAGACGTTCCACGATCGAGCGCCGGGTGCGGTCAGCGAGCGCCACCCAGACGTCGTCTTGGTAAGTCTGCACGAACCGTAAGCTACCACTTACCAATGCGGGTGATCAACGGTCGTCGAATGTCGCCGCCGATTCGATGGTGACCAGCTCGGCCAGGCCGCTGATAGTGAGGCTGCGGATCAGCACGGGATGGACGATGAGATGGATGTGGTCGGCGACGTGGTACAGCGCGTTGATGGCAGCGCTGTCGAGGTATTCGACTGCAGTCAGGTCGACGGTGAGCCGTTCGCCGCTGGCAGCTGCCTTCGCAGTGGAATCGGTGAGCGCCTGGCTGAAGGCGTCGATGTTGCTGAGGTCGATTTCTCCAACCGCGATGAGCACAAGCGTCCCGTCGCCTCGACACGTGGTGTCGAGGGTGAGCGCGGCGGACATCAGCCGATCCTCGCCGTCAGGTGGACAGTGGTACCGGCAACGCCAGGGTCGATGGCGACCTCCTGCATGAGCGCGCGCATCAGCGCGATGCCGCGACCGCGAGTGGAATCTCTCGCCGGCTGAGGAGGTTTCCACGAGCCGCTGTCAGTGACGGTCAATTGCACCCGGTCGACCATTGCCGTCCCGCCCACGCTGATGATTCCCCCTGGATTGTCGCGGTGGCCATGCTCGATCGCGTTGGCGACGGCCTCCCCCACAGCGATGAGGACGTCCATACTTTGATCCGGATTCACCAGGGCTCGTTTCAGCCAGCCGCGTAGGGCGTGCCGGGCAGGCGCGAGTTGGCTTGCGTGGGCGGGAAATTCAAGCTCAAGTGGGCTTGGGTGCCGGTAGAGCAACACGACCACGTCGTCCTGATACCCGCCAGCGGGCGCGACACCGGACATGATCTGGTTCGCCAGATCATCCAGTGTGGACGTGCGGCCGTCCCGAACGACCTCGGCGACTCGGGCGATACCGTCGTCGAGCCCTAGTCCGCGACGTTCGATCAGACCGTCGGTGTAAAGCAGCAGAGTCGCGCGCGGTGGGACAGTCACCCGTGCTTCGGGGCGGGGCCTATTGGGTCGTACTCCTAACGCAATGGTGTGGCCATCCTCCAGGATCCGAACTGCGCCGTCGGCGTCGACGAGGATGGGCGGCGGGTGCCCGGCGCTGGAGTACACGAGTTCGCCAGTCTCTGGATTGAGCACCCCGCAGACAACCGTTGTGCATTGGGCGCCGGGGAGCCGAGCGGCGAAGCGATCCATTCCCGCCAAGGCGGCACCCGGACTGGGGTCGCTGAACAGCAGCGCACGGCAGGCGCTGCGCACCTGGCCCATCACGGTGGCGGCGGCAAGACCGTGGCCGACGCAGTCCCCGACGATCAGCGCGATGCGCCCGTCCTCGAGGTCGACGATGTCGTACCAGTCACCGCCCACCTGAAGGGGCCGGCTCGCGGCCTGATAGCGCGCCGCGAATCCGCCAGGCAGGTGCGCGGGACCGAGGATGGCGTGTTGCAGTGCCAGGGCGGTTTCGCGCTGCTTGTCCACTTGGTGCACCCTCTGCAAACCCTGGCCGAGGCGCCCCGCCAGCACCGTGAGCAACGTCTGATCCTCGAGGGTGAACGGCCGCTGCTCAGCCAGCTCGATCCAGACCACAAGCACGCCCTCGGGGTGCTGCAGCGCGATGCCCGCCGTCCCCGGCAGGGTGGTGTTCGGGGGGCTGAGCAGATCGCCGTCGCGCAGTTCGCTGAGCATCTGTCGGGTCTGAGGCGGCAGGTCGCCCCACGTCGCGGCTTCGCCGACCGACACGACACGCGGTGTGCCATCGGCGGTCTCCCCCGGAGTCGTGAAGGTGACGGCCATTACCAGGCGCGCCCGCCACAGTCGGCGAAGTTCCTCCGCCGCCGCGCGTAACGCGTCCTCGACGGTATCGGCTTGGGCGAGTTCCTGGTTGAGCGCATGTTCGCGACCTGCAGCCAGGGCCAACGCGATCGCTGCGTGTCGGGCGAAGTCACTGACGAGGTCGAGGTAGTCGTTGCCGAACGGCGCCTGCTGCGGCTGGCGAGCGACAGCGATCACCCCCAGCACCCTGCCGTCGGCGACCAGCGGTATGACGATCGCGGACCGCTCGCCGACATCCGTGAATCCCTCGATCGGATATTGGAAGGAGTCGGTGATCAGCGGTATACCGCGACGCGCCACCCCGCCGGTGGTGGAGCCGTCCATCGGAACCTGCTGACCCATCACCTGCGAGGCGTACCGGCCCGCCGTAGCAGCCACGACAAGGGTGTCGACTTGTTCTGGCAGGTCAGGCTCCCTCGGCACCAGCAAGATCGCCTGCTCGGCGTCGGCCAGCTCGAGGGCTCTGTTCACGATGAGCTGCAACGGCCCCATCTGGGGATCGCCGGAGAGCAGCGCGGTGGTGATCTCGCGACTGGCGCTTGTCCATTTCGCCGATTCGCGTTCTCGCTCGAAGAGTCGCGCATTGTCGATGGCGGCCGCGGCCGCCGTTGCTAGTGCGCGCACGGCGCTCTCCTGGGAATCGGAGAACGCCCGGCCGGGCCTGTCGTCTGCTAGGTAAAGAATTCCAAAGTCGCTACCGCGCACCGTAATTGGTATCCCGAGCAGTGCCCGTAGCGGTGGCTCGTGTGTGTCGAGCAGGCCGGCATGCGGATGCGCGGTCAAGTCATCGAGGCGCAGCCCGTCGCCAACGGGGAGCTCACCGAGCCGACGTGCCGTCTCGTCATCGATCCCGGCGTGAACGCCCGAGACAAGGGTGCCGTCGGGTGCGCGTAGCCCCAGCACTCCATATCGGGCCCCGGCAAGCTCGATCGCGGCGTTGACGATCCGCTTCAGCGTCACGTCCAGGTCCAAGTCGGACCCGATCTCGACGATCGCCCGCACCAGTTGTTCCATCTGGTCGCGTGCCGCCGCCAGCTCGCTCAGCTGGTCACGCTCGCCCCGGTGGTCTTCCATCCGTGCAAAACCTCTTCATCATTATTTCACCTGAACCGGCGAACGCGACGCGACCGCGCTTGGAGAGCCGACGGCCGCCGCGTGCTTGAGTACCCAGCGAACGCCCCGAATACCCACCTGAACGCGACTCATTGCTCGGCCAGTTGCACGGCGACGCCGACCGCCCCGCCACCCACGTGAATCGACAACACTGGCCCCATGTCGGTGACGACGAGCGACTCGATCTGAGGCAAGCGCGTGGTCAACGCGGCGCCGATCTCGTCGGCGGCATCGTGGTTGTCGACGTGGTGCACGGCGATCGATGCCTGCCGCTCCCCTACCACCTCGGCGACCTTGTCGATCATCGCGATGTGCGCCTTGGTCACGGTGCGGATCCGTTGATCGAGTACCAGGTGCCCGTCGACGTCGAGACACAGCAGCGGCTTCAGCGACAAGGCCGTGCCCAGCCGCGACGCTCCCTTGCTGATCCGTCCACTGCGGCGCAAGTTGTCCAGCCGGTGCACCACGACGAACACATGCCCGCGCGATTGCGCCGAACGGGCCGCTGTCTCAACGGCATCCAGGTCAGCACCCGAGGCAGCCGCGCGCGCCGCGGCCACTGCGACGAACCCGACACCCATCGCCGCCGAGCGCGAGTTCACCACCCGGACCGCAGGGCCGAAGTCCCGCGCCGTCTGTGCGGCCGCGCTGTAAGTGCTCGACAGCGCCGCCGAAAGATGCACGGCCACAACGCCGGCGCCGTCGCTGTCGGTCAGCGCCTGTTGGTAGATCTCGGCAAGCTCCGCGGGTGTGGCACCGGCCGTCGTGACTTTTGGGCGGTCGTGAATGTCGTAGGGCACGTCGTCGATGCCGTCGCGCAGGTCGATTCCGTCGACCAGGACGTGCAGCGGCACCTGCCGGATGTCGTACTCCTTGAGCTCGTCGGACCCAAGGCGGGACGACGAGTCGGTCACCACGACGACAGCCATGACTACCGCGAATCCTCTTGCTGCACACCCGCTTCGGCGAGAGCCTTGAGCATCAGCCCGGCAACGGCCTGATGCGCCTCGAAGTTCCAATGAATGCCGTCGGGGTTGCCACGGCCGCCCATGACGTGCTCCTCCACGGCCGCCTTGAGGTCGACGAGCGGCACGTCGTGCTCTTCGGCCCATGCCGTGATTGCCTTGGCGGTGCCTTCGCGGCCGTGATGCGCTTTTCCGTAGGTTTCCGCGATGTGCACTGACGGCAGCGACGCGACGATCGGTATCCCCGGTCGGTTGAAGTCGATTGCCCCGCGGGTCATTTCGAGGTATTCGACGGAAACGTGCGGCGGAAGGGCCGCGCGCGAGATCGGCGACAGCCGCGGCTGTGCCCAGCCGTAGCCGTCGCGCACCCAGCGCCGCAGCCAAGCTGGCCGGACGTACCGGATCAACTCACGCAACGCGGTGGGCAGCGGCGACGGCAGCGAATCCATGCCGCCGGTCGCGAAGACCACCGCGCCCGCTCGCGGGAGTGCCGCCCACGCCCGCGGGTCTTGAGTGGCGGCCCACCAGATGTCGCGGCAGGTCCAGCCGATCCGACCGATCACCTCGACGTCCCAATCTAGTTGTGTGGCAACGATGTTCGGCCAGATTCGCGGGTCGTCGGCGGGTAGTCCGCCGGTCGGCCCGTAGTAGGACAGCGAGTCGCAGAAGACCAACAGGCTCTTTCTAGAGGACATCGTTGGCGACCTGAGCCGAGGCGTTCCACACATCGAGTCGCCAGCGGATGTCTTCTAGCACGGCATCGGGCTCGCTGTGCCCGGACAGCTGCACCCAGCTGGCGTTGCCCATGCCGCCGAGCGCCGGCCAGTTGTCGACAGGCAGCGCCAGCAGCGCCGCCGTCAACGCCGCGATCAGTCCGCCGTGCGCGACCAGGACCACCGGCCGTTCGGGATCGTCGATGCCCCACTCGGTTTGGTCGACGATCAGCTCGGCCAGCAGCGGCATGCTGCGCGCCGCCACGTCGACCCTGCTTTCGCCGCCGTGCGGCGCCCAGCGGGCGTCGTCGCGCCACGCCAGTCGCGCCCCCGGGGCCGCGGCGTCCACCTCGAGATGCGTCATGCCCTGCCAGTCGCCCAGGTGCGTCTCGCGTAGCCGGGTGTCGACCAGCACCGGCTGGCCCGACCGCTCACCTAACGCGACCGCAGTGTCCAACGCGCGCCGCAGATCCGACGACACGATGACCAAGGGCTGCCTTTTCGCGAGCACCTCCGCGGCGGCCGCGGCCTGATCGCGACCCAGGTCGGACAGCTCGGTGTCGAGCTGGCCCTGCATCCGGCTGCCTGCGTTGTAGTTGGTCTGCCCGTGCCGCAGCATCACCAGCCGGCGCACCCTCATGGCGCGGCGTCCAGATCGACGGGCACGATTGGGCAGTCGCGCCACAACCGGTCGAGGGCGTAGAAGTCACGCTCGTCCTGGTGCTGGATATGCACGACGATGTCGACGAAGTCGAGCAGGGTCCACCGGCCTTCGCGGGCGCCTTCGCGACGGGCGGGCTTGTATCCGGCGAGGCGCATCTTCTCCTCGACTTCATCGACGATTGCGTTGACCTGGCGCTCGTTGGACGCCGATGCGATGACAAAGCAGTCGGTGATGACGAGCTGTCCCGAAACGTCGATGACGACGACGTCTTGGGCGAGCTTGGAGGCGGCCGCGCGCGCCGCGACGGTGGCCATCTTGACGGCTTCGTCGGTGGCGGTCATTCGCCTGCGTCCTTCGTCATCGGTTGGGCAGCGTAGAGGTGTCGTTTGGCGACGTACTGGACGACGCCGTCGGGCACCAGGTACCAGATCGGCCGGTTCTCCTCGGCGCGCTTGCGGCAGTCGGTCGACGAGATCGCCAGCGCGGGCACCTCGACGAGCGTCAATGCGTCGGCAGGGAGCTCGGCCAGGGCCGCCGCGATGTGCTTGCCGTCCAGCTCGTAGCCGGGCCTGCTGACCCCGACGAATTTGGCGATCGAGAACATCTCCTCCCAGTTCTGCCACGACAGGATCGAGGCCAGTGCGTCGGCGCCGGTGATGAAGTACAGGTCCGCGCCGGGGTTCACAGCTCGCAGGTCGCGCAGCGTGTCCTTGGTATACGTCGGGCCGCGGCGGTCGATGTCGACCCGGCTGACAGAAAACCGCGGGTTCGACGCCGTGGCGATGACGGTCATCAAGTAGCGATCCTCGGCAGCCGTGACACCGCGGTGGTGCTTCTGCCAGGGCTGGCCCGTCGGCACGAACACCACTTCATCGAGCTCGAACAGGTCGGCCACCTCACTGGCCGCGACCAGGTGGCCGTTGTGGATGGGGTCGAACGTCCCACCCATCACCCCCAGCCGCCGTCGTGAAGTCACAAACAGCCAGCTTACGGGAGTGCCGTCGGCGGCTCTCCCTGCCGCGAACGTGGGTTACCCGCACGCTTTCGCCCCCACCAAAGCGTGCGGGTAACCCACGTTCGGCGGAATTAGACGGGCAGCAGCGCGTCGATGACTCCTGCCAGCTGCTTGGCCGACCTGCATTCGTGCATCGTGATGACGTCCTGATACCGCGGCACCGCCGAGTCGCCGCTGCCCCACAGGTGCCTGGGCTCGGGATTCAGCCAGTGCGCGTGCCGGCTGGCGTTGACCATGTGGGCCAGCAGCTCGGTCTCCGGGTTGCGGTAGTTGTTGCGCCCGTCGCCGAGCACCAGCAGCGAGCTGCGTGGCGAGAGCACGTTCGGCCACTTCTCCATGAACGAGACGAACGCGTTGCCGTAGTCGGAGTGGCCGTCGCGGGTGTACACACCGGCCTCACGGGTGATGCGCTGCACCGCGACCGCGAGATCGGAGTCGGGCCCGAACAACTGCGTCACCTCGTCGGTGGTGTCGATGAACGCGAAAACGCGAACGCGCGAGAACTGCTGACGCAACGCGTGCACCAGCATCAGAGTGAAGTGGCTGAAGCCCGCCACCGAACCGGACACGTCGCACAACACGACCAATTCGGGGCGCGCGGGGTGCGGCTTCTTCAGCACCACGTCGATCGGCACGCCGCCCGTCGACATCGACTTGCGCAGCGTCTTGCGCATATCGATCTCACCGGCGCGGGACCGACGCCTGCGTGCAGCAAGCCGCGTCGCGAGCGTGCGCGCCAGCGGCGCCACCACCCGCCGCATGTTGCGCAACTGTTCGCCTGAGGCCCGCAGGAATTCGACGTTCTCGGCGAGCTGCGGGACGCCGTACATTTGCACATGTTCGCGGCCCAGCTGCTCGGCGGTGCGGCGCTTGGTCTCTGCCTCGACCATCTTGCGCAGCTGTGAGATACGTTGGGCAGCAAGCGCTTTGGCGATCTCTTCCTGTGTAGGCGTCGGCTCGTCGCCGTAAGGCGCGAGCAGCCCCGCCAGCAGCCGGCCTTCGAGGTCGTCCAGGCTCATGGCCTTGAGCGCCTGATACGACGAGTACGACGGGCCGCGGCTGGACTGATAGCGGCCATAGGCTTCGACGATCTGTGCGATCATCGCCGCCAACCGCTCATCCATGTTGGCCAGATCGGCGTTCTCGCTGAGCATGTCGACCAGTGCGGTGCGCAGCGCCTCGATGTCCTCCGGGGGCAGGCCCTGCTCGTCCTCTGCCTCCTCGTCATCATCCAGCACTGTTCTGGCGCCGAGTGCCGCCGGGAAGAACAAGTCGAACATCGCGTCGTAGGTGTCGCGGTGATCGGAGCGGCGTAGCACCGCGCATGCGAAGCCCTCGCGCAGCGCCTCACGGTCTCCGAGGCCCAACACCGACAGCACCCGGCCGGCGTCGACGGTCTCCGACGGTCCTACCGAAATCCCTTGCTTACGTAGCGCTTCCACGAATTCGACCAGGTGGCCGGGGATTCCGTTGGGGGCCAGCGGCTGAGGCGGGCGGACGCGGCGAGCGGCCATCAGTTCAGCCTCAGCTCCCCTGCGGCCTTGACCTGATCGGACTGATGCTTGAGCACCACGCCGAGCGTCGCCGCGATCACCTCGTCGTCGATGGTGTCCATGCCGAGCGCCAGCACCGTGCGCCCCCAGTCGATGGTCTCGGCCACCGACGGCAGCTTCTTGAGCTGCATGCCGCGCAGCACACCGATGATCTTGACCAGTTCCTGGGCTAGATGTTCGGGCAACTCGGGAACCCGCGACAGCAGGATGCGGCGTTCGAGGTCGGGATCGGGAAAGTCGATGTGTAGGAACAAGCATCGACGCTTCAGCGCCTCGGACAACTCCCGCGTGGCATTGGAGGTCAGCAGGACGAACGGCGGGCGTTCGGCGGTGATAGTGCCCAATTCCGGCACGGTGACCGCGAAGTCGGACAGCACCTCGAGCAGAAGTCCCTCGATCTCGATGTCGGCCTTGTCCGTCTCGTCGATCAGCAGCACCGTCGGTTCGGTGCGCCGGATCGCGGTCAGCAGCGGGCGCGTCAGCAAAAATTCCTCGCTGAACACGTCGGTTTTTGTCTGTTCCCAGTCGCCGTGCCCGGCCTGGATCCGCAGGATCTGCTTGGCGTGGTTCCACTCGTAGAGTGCGCGCGCTTCGTCAACTCCCTCGTAGCACTGCAGCCGCACCAGCCCGGATCCCGTGCACTGCGCGACCGCGCGTGCCAGCTCGGTCTTGCCGACACCCGCGGGGCCCTCCACCAACAGCGGCTTGCCCAGCCGGTCGGCGAGGAATACCGCTGTGGCCGTTGCGGTGTCGGGCAGGTAGCCGGTCTCGGCGAGCCGTCGCGCGACATCGTCAATGTCGGCGAACAGCGGCGCTGGGCGTGCGGGGACGCTCACATGTGCTCCTTAGACGGGACGGGTGTGGCCGTCGCCCCACACAATCCACTTGGTTGACGTCAATTCGGGCAGGCCCATCGGTCCGCGGGCGTGCAGCTTCTGGGTCGAGATGCCGATCTCGGCGCCAAACCCGAATTGCTCACCGTCGGTGAACGCCGTCGACGCGTTGACCATCACCGCGGCCGCGTCGACGCGCTCGCTGAATCTTTGGGCCGCAGCGAGATTCGTCGCAACGATGGCCTCGGTGTGCCCTGTGCCGTATTCGTTGATGTGCGCGATCGCCGCGTCCAGCCCATCGACCACCGCGAGCGCGATGTCCATCGACAGGAACTCTGCGCGCAGTTCTTCCTCGGACGGGTCGTCGTGCACGGTGACGCCGGCGTCCTTCAGCGCCTTGGTCAGCCGCGGCACCGCGTGCTCGGCGATCGAGCTGTCGATCAGCAGCGACTCAGCGGCGTTACACACGCTGGGCCGACGGGTCTTGGCGTTCAGCAGGATGTGCTCGGCCACATCGAGGTCGGCCGATTCATGAACGTACACATGGCAATTGCCAACACCGGTCTCGATGGTCGGCACCATGGCGTCGCGCACCACCGCGTCGATCAGCCCTGCTCCACCACGAGGGATCACCACGTCGACGAGCCCCCGCGCCTGAATCAGATGCGTGACGCTGGCGCGGTCCTCGCTGGGCAGCAACTGCACCGCGTCGGGGTTGCGGTTCTCGAGTTCCAGCGCATCGCGAAGTGCCTTGACCAGAGCGGCATTCGACCGCGCCGCCGACGAACTGCCGCGCAGCAGCACCGCGTTGCCTGACTTGAGCGTCAGCCCAAACGCGTCGACCGTGACGTTCGGCCTGCCTTCGTAGACGATGCCGACCACGCCGAGCGGAACCCGCTGCTGTCGGAGCTGTAGCCCGTTGGGCAGTGTGCGCCCGCGCAGCACCTCCCCGATCGGGTCGGGCAGGCCAGCGACCTGACGCAGACCTGAGGCGATGCCGTCGATGCGGTTCGGGTTCAGTGCGAGCCGGTCGAGCATCGCCTCCGGCGTGCCCGCCGCCTTGGCGGCAGCCAGGTCCTCGGCGTTGGCGGCGAGGATGGCGCCCGCGTCGCGCAGCAGATTGTCGGCCGCGGCGTGCAGGGCGGAGTTCTTGGTCTCGGTGCTCCAGATGGCCAATTCGCGAGCGGCGACCCGCGCCCGTCGCGCGGCGTCGTGCACTTGCTCGCGCAAGCCGGAGACGGCTGCTGCCTGCACACTCATTCACCCAGCGTATCGGACATGCCCGGGCCGCTCGACGGGTGTCAGGTCGGGCCCGGCTGCGTTAGCGTTGACAGTTATGGTCGCGCGGGTCTGCGTAGTGGGCAGTGTCAACGCCGACCTCACTTTCACCGTCGATTCGCTGCCGCGGCCCGGCCAGACCGTTCTCGCGTCCTCGCTGTCGTCGGCGCCTGGCGGCAAAGGCGGCAATCAGGCGGTGGCCGCGGCCCGCGCGGGCGCGGCGGTGCAACTGGTCGCGGCGCTCGGCAGCGACGCCGCGGCAGATCAGTTACGCGCTCACCTTCGCGACAACGAGGTCGGGCTGGACGGCGTCGTCAGCCTGCCCGGACCCAGCGGCTCGGCGGTGATCGTCGTCGACGCCGCGGCGGAGAACACGATTGTCGTGGCGCCCGGCGCGAACGCCCACTTGACCGTGACGTCCGCCGACGTCCGCGCGGTGATCGCCGACAGCGACGTCGTGCTGCTGCAACTGGAGATCCCGATCGCGACAGCCATTGCAGCCGCGGGAGTCGCCCGGGCCGCCGACGCGGTGGTGATGCTCAACGCCTCACCGGCCGGCGCTGCGCCGCACCAGCTGCTTGCCCTTTCCGAGCTGGCCGATGTCGTCGTCGTGAACGAAGCCGAAGCACGCGAATGGCATTGGCCCGTGCCGCATCTGGTTATCACCCGCGGCGCGCGCGGCGCGAGCTATCTCGGCGAGGACGAACGATTCGACGTACGCGCCCCCGCCGTCGAGGCCGTCGACACCACCGGCGCTGGCGATGTTTTTGCCGGGGTGCTGGCCGCTGACTGGCTGGACGGCCACGAGGCCGCGCTGCGGCGCGCGTGTGCGGCAGGCGCTTTGTCGACGCTCGTCCCTGGAGCCGGCGACTGCGCCCCATACGCCGAGGCGATCGATGACGCGGTGACCAACCGAAAGGCCGAGGAAAGGCAGATATGACGACAACCACGCCACGTCCACCTGAGGGCGATTGGCTCGGCACGCCGTATCTGCGCTTCACCCGCGAGGGCCCGTTCGGCGTGTGCACGCTGGACCGGCCCGAGGCGCGCAATGCGATGACGCCCGCCATGTACTTCGGCATCCGCTACGCGGTCCGGCACGTCGACGCTGACCCCGACCTCGCAGGCCTCCTCATCACCGGCACCGGCGACGTATTCGCGCCAGGCGGCGACATGGGTGGCGGCGACGGCTCGGACAACTGGTTGACGTTCGGGTCCGCGTTGGGCATGGACGTCACGCCGTTCGAGGTGCTGCGGCAGTCGGTAAAGCCGGTGGTGTCCGCGGTCAATGGTTTGTGTCAGGGCGGCGGGCTGCAGATCGCGCTGTGCAGCGACATGACCGTGGTCAGCGACCGCGCGACATTCCGCGTGCCCGAGCTGTTGCGCGGCATCGCCGACACCTACTACAGCCACATGCTGGCGCGGCTGATCGGTCCGGTGCGCACCCGGGATCTGATGTTCACCGGCCGGACGTTGAGCGCGGCCGAAGCTCGGGAGTGGGGCATGGTCACGCGGGTGGTGCCACACGACTCGCTGCTCGACGAGGCCCGCGACGTGCTCGGCCAGTGCTGCAGGACGGCACCGGCGGCGCGCAGCGTGGTGAAGTCCAGCCTGGACACCTACATGGGGCTGTTCGACCGCATCGGCATGCAGGCCAGCTACTCGTCACCGGAGGCGCTCGAAGGTTTCCGCGCGTTCAAGGAGCGCCGCTCGCCGGACTGGGTACACCCGGACCTTCGGATCGACGGTCGCCTCTAGAGCGATTTCGGCGTGATATGTAGCGCTCATAAGCGCAACTTTTCACGCCCAAGTCGCAAGCGGATAGTACAGAATCTGCTGTACTGTCTGGCGTATGCAGACAGTGATGCACCGCGATGCCCTGGCGCGATTCGGTTACGCGCTGTCCGATGCGACGAGGACCGAGATTCTGCTGACGCTGCGCGACGGGCCGGCCTATCCGTCGGAGCTGGCCGAAAAGATCGGGGTGTCGCGGCAGATCCTGTCGAACCATCTGGCCTGCCTGCGTGGCTGCGGTCTGGTGGTGGCGCAACCGGAGGGCCGGCGCAGCCGATATGAGCTCGCCGACAAGCGGATCGCGCATGCCCTCGACGATCTGGTCGGCCTCGTGCTCGCGGTCGACCCGACCTGCTCTTGCTGATGTCGGCTCCGGTAGGCACGCGACGCCAGACGCTGCAGCGCCGAATCCGGCTGCTGGTCGCCGCGACGATCTCCTACAACGTGATCGAGGGCGTGATCGCGCTGGCCGAAGGCACGCGAGTGTCGTCGTCGGCGTTGATCGGCTTCGGGCTCGACTCGGTCGTCGAGATCTCCTCGGCCGCAGCGGTCGCATGGCAGTTCTCGGCCAAGGACCCCGAGTCGCGGGAGAAGGCCGCGCTGCGGTTCATCGCGATGTCGTTCTTCGCGCTTGCCGCGTACGTTGCTGTTGACGCGGTGCTGTCGCTGTTCGGCATCGGCGAGCCGCGACCATCGCTGATCGGCATCGTGCTCGCGGCGGCAAGCCTCGTCATCATGCCTGCGCTCTCGGTGACGCAGCGCCGCACAGGCCGCGAGCTGGGTTCGTTGTCCGCCGTCGCCGACTCCAAACAGACGCTGTTGTGCACGTATCTGTCGGCGATCCTGCTGGCGGGCCTTGTGCTCAACAGCCTGTGGGGTTGGTCGTGGGCCGATCCGGTCGCCGCACTTGGCATCGCCGCGATTGCGGCGCGGGAAGGCGTCAACGCCTGGCGCGGGGACCCTTGCTGCTGATGAGAGGTACACAAAGCAATTCTGGCCGCCATTGTTGGCCAAGTCGTCGCCCGCGGTGCGCTGACGGGTACCTACGAGCGCTAGTCTTCGGGGATTTCGCGTTCGATCTCGTCCAGCCAGATCCGCGCTGACATGTCCGACGGCGCCCGCCAGTCACCACGCGGCGACAACGAACCGCCGTGCGACACCTTCGGCCCGTTCGGCATCGCCGAGCGCTTGAATTGCGCGAACGAGTAAAACCGTTGCGCGAACACCTGCAGCCAGTGCCGAATCTCCTTCAGCGAGTAGGCAGGCCGCTTACTGTCCGGGAAACCGACCGGCCAGTCGCCACGCTCGGCGTCGCTCCACGCATGCCACGCCAGGAATGCCACCTTGGATGGCCGGAATCCGAAGCGCAACACCTGAAACAGTGAAAAGTCCTGCAGCACATACGGTCCCACCTTGGACTCGCTGGACTGAATCTCCTCGTCCTCGCCCGCCGGGACCAACTCTGGGCTGATCTCGGTGTCCAGAACGGACTGCAGTACCTCGTTGACCGCGTCGTCGAACTGGCGTGACGAGATCACCCAGCGGATCAGATGCTGGATCAATGTCTTCGGCACGCCACCGTTGACGTTGTAGTGCGACATCTGGTCGCCCACACCGTATGTGGACCAGCCCAACGCAAGTTCGGACAGGTCGCCGGTGCCCAGCACGATGCCGGCGCGCTGGTTGGCCAGCCGGAACAGATAGTCGGTGCGCAACCCGGCCTGCACGTTTTCGAACGTGACGTCGTAAACCTTTTCGCCGCGCGCAAACGGATGATCCATCTCCTTGAGCATCAGCTCCGCGGTGGCCTTGATGTCGATGGTCTCAAACGTCACGCCCAGTGCTTCGGCGAGCCGAATCGCGTTGCTCTTGGTGCGTTCTCCCGTCGCGAACCCGGGCAAGGTGAACGCAAGGATGTCGCTGCGCGGGCGGTCCTCCCGGTCCATCGCGCGGGCGGCGACGATCAGGGCGTGCGTGGAATCCAGTCCGCCGGACAAGCCGAGCACGACCTTCGGGTAGTTCAGCGCGCGCAGCCGCTGCTCCAGACCGGCGACCTGGATGTTGTAGGCCTCGTAGCAATCCTGTTCCAACCGTGAGGGATCCGCGGGCACGAACGGGAATCGCTCGACCTCGCGGTACAGCCCGATGTCCCCGGTTGGCGGGTCAAGCTTGAACTCCACCCGCCGAAACGACTGCGCGTTGATGCCATGATGGATGCGGTTGTCGTCGAACGTGCCCATCCGTAGCCGCTCGGAGCGCAGCAGCTCCAGATCGACGTCGGCAACAGAACGCCTGTCCCCCAACGGGAATCGCTCGGACTGGGTGAGACACACCCCGTTCTCCCACACCATCGTCTGGCCATCCCACGCCAGGTCGGTTGTCGACTCCCCCTCTCCCGCCGCGGCGTAGACATAGGCGGCCAAGCATCGCGACGACGCGGACCGCGCCAGCAGGCAACGATCTTCGGCCCGCCCGATGGTGATCGGACTGCCGGAAAGGTTTGCCAACACCGTGGCGCCCGCGAGCGCCGCCTGCGCACTCGGCGGGATCGGTACGAACATGTCCTCACAGATCTCGACATGGAGCACAAAGTCGGGGAGGTCCGCCGCGGTGAAAAGCAGGTCGGGCCCGAACGGCACGTCGGCATCACCCATCCGGAGAGTCCCGCGCACCATGTCGCCTGCCGCCACCTGACGTCGCTCGTAGAACTCGCGATACGTCGGCAGGTAGGACTTCGGCACGACACCGAGCACGCGGCCGCGATGAATCACCACAGCGGTGTTGTAGATCCGGTGCTGATAGCGCAGCGGTGCGCCGACCACCAACACCGGCATCAATTCGGCCGAGGCGACCACCACATCGAGCAGGGCGTCCTCGACCGAGTCGAGCAAGGTGTCCTGCAGCAGGATGTCCTCGATCGAATACCCGGACAGCGTGAGCTCCGGGAAGACGGCCACCGCGACGCTGTCGTCGTGGCAGGCCTTGGCCACCCGCAGCACTGACTCGGCGTTGGCAGCTGGGTCGGCGATGGCCGTGTGGTGTGTGCACGCGGCCACCCGAACGAAGCCCTGGTGGTACGCCGAGTAAAAGTCCATGCCTAATTGTTGCCCGAAAACGTATCGGGGTATGCAAGACGCTATGAGTGACGTCGCGGTGCTGGTCATCGACATGCTGAATACGTATGGGCACGAGGATGCAGACGTGCTGGCAGACAATGTCGCCGACATCGTCGACCCGCTCGCGGAGCTGATTTCGCGGACATGTGACCGAGACGACGTCGACTTGATCTACGTCAACGACAACTACGGTGACTTCACCGCCGAATTCGACGATCTCGTCGAGGCCGCACTGCACGGCAACCGACCCGAGCTGATCTCGCCGATCGCGCCCCCCGAAGGTTGCCAGCGGCTGCTCAAGGTGCGGCACAGCGCGTTTTACGCCAGCTCGCTGGACTATTTGTTGACCAGGCTGGAGGCGAAAAAGCTGATCCTCACCGGTCAAGTCACCGAGCAGTGCATCCTCTACACCGCCCTCGACGCGTATGTGCGCCACTTCGAGGTCGTCATCGCGCCGGACGCCGTCGCGCATATCGATCCCGAACTCAGCGACGCCGCGCTGACGATGATGCACAAGAACATGCACGCCGAGATCGTGCCGGCCGAGAAGTGCCTGGGTTGAGCCCGGATACGGGCTCGTGTTGGTCTGCCGTTCGCCCGTAGGCATCGCACGCGATCCGTCGATTTTGATTGCGTCGAGCATCGTGAATCAGACCGCCCAACCCTGGAGGAATCGTGAATCAGCTTGCTGTTCAACGTCAGTCGCGCCCCTTGCTGCCGGAGCTGCCTCAGCTCTTCAATCCTTTTTCTGGCTTCGCCACCTTCGCCGGCCTCGCGAGCCTGCGCTCGTTCTTCGACGGCAACGCGATGCGTCTCGAGGACGAGACCAAGGACGGGTGCTACGAGGTGCGCGCCGAGCTGCCTGGCGTCGACCCCACCGATGACATTGAAGTGACCGTTCACGATGGCCGGCTCACGATCAAGGCCGAGCGCACCCAGGCCGGCGAGTCCAACGGGCATTCCGAATTCTCGTACGGCTCGTTCGCGCGGACCGTGGCATTGCCCGCCGGCGCCGACGAGGACGACATCAACGCCACCTACGACCGGGGCATCCTGACGGTGACGGTGCCGCTGTCGGCGGACCATCCGACGGAGAAGCGCGTCGAGGTCATCGAGACGATCCTCGTGGATGAGGACGAGGACTACGACGGTGACGACGAGCCGGGGCTCGAAGGCGCCGAGCGCACCGAGGACCAGGAGCAGCACCAACCTGCCTGATCGGATCGCCTAGCCTGGACAGCGTGGAAGCACCGGAACTCGTCGCCCTGTTGGACGGACGGCGTGTTGCGGTGCTCACGGGCGCGGGGATGTCGACGGATTCGGGCATCCCCGATTACCGAGGCCCGGACTCGCCGCCGAGCAACCTGATGACGATCCGCCAGTTCACCTCCGATGCGGCGTTTCGGCAGCGGTACTGGGCGCGCAACCACATCGGCTGGCAACACATGGACGCGACGCTGCCCAACGCCGGTCACCGTGCAGTGGCCGAGCTCGAACACGCCGGCGTGGTGTCCGGCGTGATCACCCAGAACGTCGACCTGCTGCACACCAAGGCGGGCAGCCGCACGGTGATCAACCTGCACGGCACCTACGCACAGGTGATCTGCCTGGATTGCGGTCACACCTTGTCACGCACCGCGTTGGCCGTGCTACTGGATGACGCCAACCCCGGCTTCGTCGAGCGGGCCGAGGCGATCGGCGGCATCGCCGTCGCTCCTGACGCCGATGCCGTGATCGGCGACACCACGTCGTTTCGGATCATCGACTGCCCGGCGTGCTGCGGGATGCTCAAACCCGACATCGTCTACTTTGGCGAGAATGTGCCGAAAGATCGTGTGGAGCACGCGTATTCGCTTGTTGACGGGGCCGACGCGCTGCTGGTCGCCGGGTCATCGCTGACGGTGTACTCGGGGTACCGCTTCGTCCGGCACGCCGCCGCGCTGGGCATTCCGATCGCGATCATCAACCGGGGCCGCACGCGCGGCGACGACCTGGCAACGGTGAAGATCGACAGCGGCTGCTCGGAGATGCTGGCGCTGCTGGCCGACGAGCTTCCCGCCGTTGCGAATTCGGCGTGATTCGTATCGTTCAGCGTGACCAAGCACACCGAAAACGCTTAGACGGCGACCAGATCGTCGGCATGCACTGCGGGACGGCGCATTTCGGCGGGCAGTTCCGACGTGGAGCGGCCCAGCATGGTCGCCAGCTCACTGTGGTCGTAGGCCACCACGCCGCGCGCCACCATGGTGGCGTCCTGCGATCGCAGCTCGACGACGTCGCCGCCGTAGAACCGGCCCGACAGCGCCGTGATGCCTGCGGGCAGCAGCGAACGTCGTTGCCGCACAACGGCGCGCACCGCTCCGTCATCGAGCGTCAGCGCACCCGCCGACTCGGCCGCATAGCGCACCCAGAACCTGCGCGCCGACATGCGTTCGGCCCTCGGCGCGAACACGGTGCCCACCGACGCATCGGCCAGCGCCGTGGCAGCGTCCGACGCGGCTGCGAGCAGCACCGGCACGCCGGCGTCAGACGCCAGCAGCGCCGCCGACAGTTTCGATGCCATCCCGCCGGTGCCCAGGTGGCTACCTTGTCCCGCCACCACCCCATCGAGGTCGTCGGGTCGAGAGACCTCAGAGATGAAGCGCGCGTTGCCTTTTCGCGGATCCGAGTCGTAGAGACCGTCGATATCCGACAGCAGCACCAACGCGTCGGCGCCCACCAGATGGGCGACCAGCGCCGAGAGCCGGTCGTTGTCGCCGAACCGGATCTCGTTGGTGGCCACGGTATCGTTCTCGTTGACGATCGCGACGGCGTGCAGCGCACGCAGCCGGTCCAGCGTCCGCTGGGCGTTGGTGTGCGATACCCGTCGCGAGATGTCGTGTGCAGTAAGCAGCACCTGGCCGACGGTTCGGTGGTAGCGCGCGAACGCCGTGCTCCACGAGTTCACCAACGCCACCTGCCCGACGCTTGCCGCAGCCTGTTTGGTTGCTAAATCGGTGGGTCGCTTGGACAGTCGCAACGGCTCGATGCCCGCCGCGATCGACCCCGACGACACGATCACCACGTCGGAACCGGCTTTCATCCGGCCCTCGATGGCGTCGGCCAACACGGCCAGCCTGCCCGCGTCGAACACCCCGGAAGGCGCGGTCAACGCGGTGGTGCCGACCTTGATGACAATGCTGCGCGCGGTCCGAACGGCCTCGCGGTGCGGGCTCATGGCTGTTGCTCCCGGCGTTGCTTGCGGGCCGCCTTCCGCTCGTCGGCGCCGACGCGGTCGGTCTGTTCCAGTCGCGTGTCGGTGCCGCGGCCGGACAAGGTGACGTCAACGCCTGCAGGTGTCTGCGGCTCCCAGTCGAACGTCATGTCGCCGATGGTCACCGCGCAGCCGGGCTTGGCGCCAAGCCGCAGCAGTTCGTCTTCGACGCCGAGCCGGGCCAGCCGGTCGCCGAGATAGCCGACGGCCTCGTCGTTGTTGAAGTCGGTTTGGTTGATCCACCGTTCTGGTCGCGTCCCGCGCACCACGAAGCCACCCTGGCCGTCGGGCTCGACGGTGAAGCCGCTTTCGTCCACGGCGATCGGCCGAATCACCGGCCGTCGCGGCACCATCGGTGGCTGGGCGGCGCGGTATGTCGCCACCATGTCCCACAGCGCGAACGTCAACGGCCGCAATCCTTCTCGGGACACCGTCGACACCTCGAACACCGGCCAGCCGAAGCGGCGGGCGATCTCGTCGCGAACGAAGTCGGCCAGCTCCCGCGCGTCGGGCACGTCGATCTTGTTGAGCACCACCGCACGCGGCCGCTCCGCCAGATCGCCCAGCGTCGAATCGCCCTGCAGCGTCGGGGTATACGCGGCCAGCTCGGCTTCCAGCGCCTCGATATCGGAGATCGGATCGCGGCCCGGCTCCAGCGTCGCGCAGTCCACGACGTGCACCAGTACCGCGCAGCGTTCGATGTGTCGCAGGAAGTCCAGGCCCAGACCGCGGCCCTCGGACGCGCCGGGGATCAACCCCGGCACATCAGCGACGGTGAAGGTGTGCTCCCCCGCCGACACCACGCCGAGGTTGGGCGTCAGCGTGGTGAACGGATAGTCGGCGACCTTTGGCTTGGCTGCGGAGATCGTCGACACCAACGACGACTTGCCCGCCGACGGAAACCCGACCAGGCCGACGTCGGCAACGGTCTTCAGCTCCAGCGTGAGATCGCGGGCCTGACCTTTTTCGCCGAGCAGCGCGAAGCCCGGCGCCTTACGGGCCCGCGATGCCAGTGCGGCGTTACCGAGCCCACCCCGCCCGCCCGCGGCGGCTTCGAAACGGGTGCCCGGCCCAACGAGGTCGGCGAGCAAGCGGCCGTTCTCGTCGAGCACGACGGTGCCGTCGGGAACCTTGACCTCGAGATCCGAACCCGCCGCGCCGTCGCGGTTGCTGCCTGCTCCCTGCTTACCGGAGGGCGCGACAACGTTCGGGTGGAAGTGAAAATCGAGCAGGGTATGCACCTGCGGGTCGACGACCAGGACGATGCTGCCGCCGCGGCCGCCGTTGCCGCCGTCGGGTCCGCCTAGGGGTTTGAACTTCTCCCGATGGACCGAGGCGCAGCCGTTACCGCCGTTGCCCGCCTTCGCGTGGATGACGACGCGGTCGACGAACCGGGGCATGGCCTGTCCTTCCCGAGTGTGAAGCTGTTGCGAGATTTCCCGAGAGAAGTCGCAGCCAGCTTCGCGTTCGCGGAAGTCCCTCCGGGGTCTAGACCTGGGGAGCGGACGGTCGCACCACGCTGACCGTCTTGCGGCCGCGCCGGGTGCCGAACTCCACCGCGCCGGGGGCGGTCGCGAACAGCGTGTCGTCACCGCCACGGCCGACGTTCACACCGGGGTGGAAGTGGGTGCCGCGCTGACGGACCAGGATCTCGCCGGCCTTGACGATCTGGCCGCCGAACCGCTTGACGCCCAGCCGCTGGGCGGCGGAGTCGCGACCGTTACGTGAGCTGGAAGCGCCCTTCTTGTGTGCCATTTCGTCGCCTCCTACTTGATGCCGGTGACCTTGAGGACCGTCAGCTGCTGACGGTGACCCTGCCGCTTGTGATAGCCGGTCTTGTTCTTGAACTTGTGGATGCGGATCTTGGGACCCTTGGTGTGCTCGAGCACCTCGGCGGCGACGGCGACCTTCTCCAGCGCCTTCGCGTCGGCGGTTACCTTCGCGCCGTCGACGACGAGAGCGACGGGCAGCGAGACCTTGGCACCGGCCTCGGCGTCCAGCTTCTCGACCTTGACGACGTCTCCGACGGCGACCTTGTACTGCTTGCCGCCGGTCTTGACGATTGCGTAGCTCGCCATCGTTCCTCTTCGTCTCTGGGCAAGCGCTACCGGTTGGTGCGCTCGCGGGTCTTGGGTGCGGAGCCACGTGGGGCCCGCTGTCGTCGGCGTCAGCCGAAAGACAACTGGTCCAGGGTACGTGAGGCCCGCCTACAGGGTCAAATCACCGCAGGTCACGGAGCTCAGCCGTCGTGGGTCGGCGGACCAGCGGGCCGCATGGCGGCGCGCCGGCGATGACGACCGCCCGCAGCGCTCACCGCGGCGGGCTGGTGGACGTTGTCGTCGTCCTCGTCGGAGTCGTCCTCGTCAGACTCGTCGTCATCCGAGTGCTCGTCATCCGAGTCGTCGTCGGAGTCGTCGTCCTCATCGGTGTCATCGTCGTCATACTCGTCGTCGTCCGACTCTGTGTCGTCATCGGTGTCGCCGTTGATGACCTCGATGTCGTCATCGATGTCGTCATCCTCGTCGTCGGCGTCGAGGTCGATCTCGTCCTCATCGGACTCGTCTTCGTCCGACTCGTCTTCATCAGACTCGTCCTCATCCGACTCGTCCTCATCAGACTCGTCGAAGTCTTCGTCCTCGAGCTCTTCGTCCTCGGCCTCGACATAGGCCTCGCGGATGGTGTCGGGCTCGAGCTCGGCGACTTCCTTGGCGGCCTTGGTCTCGTCGACCTCGCCGTCGGTGTCTTCATCGCCGTGCTCATGCTTACCGTTGGCCGCGGCCATCGCCTTGAACATCGGATGCTCACCGGCGGGATGCGCGGGAACCTTCGCGACCGGGACGTCGTCGGCCTTGGCGCCCTTCTTGCCTCGCTTGCCGCGACGCCCACCGGTGTCCGACTTGCGGCTGCCGGCCGAGACGGAATCCACCGGATCGCCGTGGAGCATGATCCCCCGGCCCGCGCAGTGCGGGCATGGCGTCGAGAACGCCTCAATCAGCCCGGTGCCCAACCGCTTTCGCGTCAACTGCACCAGTCCCAGCGACGTCACCTCGGAGACCTGATGGCGCGTGCGGTCGCGGGCCAGCGACTCGGTCAGCCTGCGCAGCACCAGATCCCGGTTGGATTCCAGGACCATGTCGATGAAGTCGATGACGACGATGCCGCCGATGTCGCGCAGCCGTAGCTGGCGCACGATCTCCTCGGCCGCCTCGAGGTTGTTGCGGGTGACCGTCTGCTCCAGGTTGCCGCCCGAACCGGTGAACTTGCCGGTGTTCACGTCGACGACCGTCATCGCCTCGGTGCGGTCGATCACCAGCGTGCCGCCCGAGGGTAGCCACACCTTGCGGTCCATCGCCTTGGTCAACTGCTCGTCGATGCGGTGCACTGCGAACACATCCGGACCGTCTTCGGCCGTCTCGTACTTCGTCAGCCTCGGAAGAAGTTCGGGCGCAACGGAATTCACGTACTCGTTGATGGTGTTCCACGCGTCGTCGCCGGATACGATCAGCCCGGAGAAGTCCTCGTTGAACAGGTCGCGGATGACCTTGACCAGCACGTCGGGCTCTTCGTAAAGCGCGATAGCGGCGCCGGCCTTCTTCTCGGTGGTCTCGGCGGCCTTGGCCTCGATCTCGGTCCAGCGCTTCTGCAGCCGCTCGACGTCGGTGCGGATGTCTTCTTCCTTGACGCCCTCCGACGCGGTTCTGATGATCACGCCGGCGTCGGCGGGCACCACCTCGCGCAGGATTTCCTTCAGCCGCTGCCGTTCGGTGTCGGGTAGCTTGCGGCTGATGCCGGTCGACGACGCTCCCGGCACGTAGACCAGGTAGCGGCCGGCCAGCGACACCTGCGTCGTCAGCCGCGCGCCCTTGTGTCCGACCGGATCCTTGCTGACCTGGACGACGACGTAGTCGCCCGGCTTGAGGGCCTGTTCGATCTTGCGGTTCTGCCCACCGAGGCCTGCGGCCTCCCAGTTCACCTCGCCGGCGTACAGCACGCCGTTGCGGCCGCGGCCGATGTCGACGAACGCGGCCTCCATCGACGGCAGCACGTTCTGCACGATGCCGAGATAGATATTGCCGACCAGGCTGGCGGATGCGGCTGAGGTGACGAAGTGTTCGACGACGACGCCGTCTTCCATCACCGCGATCTGCGTGTAGCGGGCGCCTTCGTGCGGCGGCTCGGTGCGGACCTTGTCGCGCACCACCATGGTCCGCTCGACGGCCTCGCGGCGCGCCAGGAATTCGGCCTCGCTCAGGATCGGCGGCCGGCGTCGGCCCGCGTCGCGGCCATCCCTGCGCCGCTGCCGCTTGGCCTCGAGCCGGGTGGATCCGCTGATGCCCTGGATCTCGCCGTTGCCGCCATCCGTGTCGGCCTTGCTTGACCGACGCGGCGCGCGCTCGTGCACCACGGTGTTCGGCGGATCGTCGGGCGATGAAGCTTCGTCGCTGTCGTCCCCGGAACCGGACTTGCGGCGCCGACGACGGCGACGCCGACGGGTGGCACCCTCGGTGCCGCCTTCCTCATCGCCGCCGTCTTCGTCCGAATCGTCGTTGGAATCGTCGTCTCTCTTGGCGTCGGCCTGCCCGTCGCCTGACTCGTTGTCGTCCGAGTCGTCGCTCTGCTCACCACGCCCACGTCCGCGACCGCGACGGCCCCGACGGCGGCGCCGGGCAGCCGGTCGGTCCCCCTGGTCGTCGTCGGAGTCTGGTCCGCCGTCGTCGTCCTCGTCGTCCTCGTCATCGTCGGCGTCGGGATCGTAGGACGCCTGGACCGGTTGCGGCGCCATGAACAACGGTAGGTAGTCGGCCCGCTCGGCCTCGGGCGCCGTCTCGAGAATCAACCGCGACTCCGGCTCGGCCTCCGCCGAGTCCTCGGATTCCTCAGCGTCACCGGACTCTTCGGAGTTCGCCGAGTCGTGCGAGGCCCCGGACACTTCGTCGGAGGGGGCGTCCTCGGCGGGATGCTCGGCCTGCGAGTCCGTCAGCTCCTGTGGCTGGTCCCCGCTGGGCTGAGTCTCTTCTGATAGGTCTTGGTTAGGCGCATCTTCGGCCACGTATTCTCCTCAAGCCCCCGGGCGCGTCTTGTCTGACGCGGCCACGCGAGGGCTTTCCCTATGGGCCCGGGCTACTTCTCCCGAGCTTGTTATGGTCTCGCCCCGAGGAGCCCCTGGTCGGAACTGTCTCGGTGCCGGTCTGAATGATGGCTGGACGGTCGGCGCCGCACCGCGGTGGCGATGGTCGCGCACGTCTAAGTCTTCATTCGGGCATCCGACCCGCGTAACAGGCCGGCTACCCGAGGCCAGTATCCCACATCACGCGTCCCAGACCGACAAGGCTGGACAAGCTGCGGCTGTCGGCAGCTAAAGACCCGGAAACCAGAGCTCGATCTCGCGGGCCGCGGACTCGGGAGAGTCGGACCCGTGCACGAGGTTGTCCTGGGTGATAAGCGCCAGGTCACCGCGGATTGTGCCGGGCGCGGCCTTCTCAACCGGATCGGTGCCGCCGGCAATCTGGCGAAACGCGGCAACCGCCCGCGGGCCCTCCACGATGGCCGCGACGACGGGCCCCGAGGTGATGAACTCCAGCAGCGATCCAAAAAACGGTTTGTCCTCGTGCTCGGCATAGTGCCTGCGAGCAAGGTCGTCGCTGACATTCTTCAGTTCCAGCGCGGCGACGCTCAGGCCCTTGCCTTCGATACGGCCGAGGATCTCTCCGATCAGGCGCCGCTGCACGCCGTCGGGCTTGATCAAAACGAGGGTCCGCTCAGTCACGGCCGACAGCCTAGCGGGATGCCACCCAACCGTGCAGATCGCGGCGTACGGGGTCGGCATGCTCGGGCTGGGCACCGTATGGGCCGGACCCGCGCGTTGGCCTAGTTGGGTGGCCGCTGCTGCCCCGGCAGGAGCCCGCGCTTCTGCCGGCGCAGCACTTCGGCGCGCAGGTAGGCGATGAACAGCCACACGGCGGCGAAGATCAGGCCGACGAAGCCGACGGCGCCGTTGACCAGCCAGCCCGCGATCAGGACCACCTGCACCGCGACGTTCACCCAGATCGCCCATGGCCGGCCCTGGATGCCGGCCAGCAGCACCAGCACGATTGCGAAGCCGATCAAGTAGCCAGCGGTGAATGGCGTCAAGCCGTGGTCGGCCGCCGCGACGACCGGCAGCGCCAGCAGCACCACGATGGCTTCCAGGATCAGCGTGCCCGCCATGACACCGCGGAAGCTCTTCCACGGGTCGGGAGCTTGAGGTTGTTCGGTCATTCTGGGTCCTTCCCGAACAGGGTGCGCGCCGCGCCTGCGGTGACGACCGAACCGGTGATCACCACACCGGCGCCACTGAACCCTCGGTCGTCGTTGCTCTCGACGAGCGCCGTGGCAGTCTCGATCGCGTCGGGCAACGTGGTGGCGGTGACGACACGCTCCGGTCCGAACCGCTCCTCGGCGCGCAACGCCAGTGCCTCGACGTCGAGCGCGCGCGGTGATCCGTTGTGGGTCACCACGATCTGGTCGAAGGCCGGCTCGAGGGCGGTCAGGATGCCATCGACGTCCTTGTCGGCCATCACCGAAACCACGCCGACGAGGTACCGGAAGTCGAACTCCTCCTGCAGTGCCTGCGCGAGTGCTGTTGCGCCAGCAGGATTGTGGGCCGCGTCGATGAACACCGTCGGTGCGGTGCGCAACCGTTCCAGCCTGCCCGGGCTGGTAGCGCTGGCGAACCCGGCACGGACTGTTTCGATGTCGAGCTGGCGGTCCGCGCCTGCACCGAAGAACGCTTCGACCGCGGCGAGCGCGACCACCGCGTTGTGTGCCTGATGCTCACCGTGCAGCGGGATGAAGACGTCGGAGTACACGCCGCCGAGGCCCTGCAGTTCGAGTAGCTGACCACCCACGGCCACCTGCCTGCCGAGCACCGCGAACTCGGAGTCCTCGCGCGCCACGGCGGCGTCGACGCGAACCGCCTGTGCCAGAAGAACTTCCATTGCCTCGGGCAGCTGGCGGCCGATGATCGCGACAGTGTCGGTGGGCATCAGGTCGTCGTCCTGCCTGGTGATGATGCCCGCCTTTTCGCCCGCGATCTCGGCGATGGTGTCGCCGAGGTAGTCCGCGTGGTCCACGCCAATGGGGGTGATCACCGCAACCGGCGCGTTGACGACGTTGGTGGCGTCCCAGCGTCCGCCGAGGCCGACTTCGATGACGGCGACATCGACTGGAGCGTCGGCGAATGCGGCGAATGCCATCCCGGTCACGACTTCGAACTTGCTCATCGCAGGCCCGCCCGCCGCCTCCGACTGTTGGTCGACGAGTTGCACGAACGGCTCAATCTCCTGATAGGTGGCCACGTATTGGGCCGGACTGATGGGCCTGCCGTCGATCGATATCCGTTCCACCGCGGACTGCAGATGCGGGCTGGTGGTGCGGCCGGTGCGCCTGCTGAACGCGGTCAGCAAGGCGTCGACCATGCGGGCCACCGATGTCTTGCCGTTGGTGCCTGCGATGTGGATCGACGGATAGCCGAGTTGCGGCGAGCCGAGCATCTCCAACAGTGCGGAGATGCGCGCGGTGCTCGGCTCCAATTTCGTTTCAGGCCAACGCTGGTCGAGCAGGTGCTCGACCTGTAACAGCGAGGCAATTTCGTCCGGGGTCGGGACGTCATCCGGATGTGGCCGGCCGAGCGGCTCCGGGTCAGTCATGTGAGGGTGGCCAGCCTCGCGCTGATGCGGTCCACCTCTTCGCGGGCCAGCTGCTGACGGGCGCGGATCTTTTCGACGACGTCAGCCGGCGCCTTGGCCAGGAACGCGTCGTTTCCGAGTTTTCCTGCGGTGCCTGCCAATTCCTTCTCCGCTGCAGCCAGATCCTTTTCGAGGCGGCGTCGTTCGGCGGCGACGTCGACGGTGCCCGAGGTGTCGACCGTGACGACGACGGTCCCGCGCGTCAGACGCACCTCGACGTGGGCCGACGGGCTGAACGACTCGTCGCTTTCGGTGAGCCACGCCAGTGCCCGCACGGCGGGGATCTGCGCGACCAGGTCGGCGTTCTCGGTGTCCGACAACCGCGCAGGCACCCGCTGCCTGTCGTTGAGGCCCTGGTCGCTGCGGAAGCGACGGATCTCGGTGATCAGCTTCTGCATATCGACAATGCGTTGCGTGGCAACCGGGTCCACCGCGAAGCCCGACGGCTGCGGCCAGTCGGCGATCACGATCGACTCGCCGCCGGTCAGCGTCCGCCACAACACCTCAGTGACGAACGGCATCACCGGGTGCAGCAGCTTCAGCAGGGTGTCCAGCACCGCTGCCAGCACCGCTGTCGTGTGTTGCACACCTTCGGCCAACTGCACCTTCGCGAGCTCGACATACCAGTCGCAGAATTCGTCCCAGGCGAAGTGGTAGAGCGATTCACAGGCCCGGCTGAACTCGTAGCTGTCGAACGCCGAATCCACCTCGGTGCGAACCTCTTCCAACCGGCCGAGGATCCAACGATCAGCGTCGGTCAGCTCCGACGCCTCGGGCAGCGGGGCCGGTGCGGCGCCGTTCATCAACGCGAATCGAGTGGCGTTGAAGAGCTTGGTGGCGAAGTTGCGCGATGCACGCGCATGGTCCTCGCCGATCGTCAGGTCGCCGCCTGGGCTGGCGCCCCGGGCGAGGGTGAAGCGCAGCGCATCGGCACCGAACTGCTCGACCCAGTCCAGCGGGTCGATGCCGTTGCCGCGCGACTTGCTCATCTTGCGGCCGAACTCGTCGCGAATCAGGCCATGCAGGAACACATTCTCGAACGGCACCTGCGGGCCGCGTTTACCGTTGACCGTGATCGCGGGATCGTCGGCGACGTATGTGCCGAACATCATCATCCGCGCGACCCAGAAGAACAGGATGTCGTAGCCGGTCACCAACACCGTGGTCGGATAGAACTTCGCCAGGTCGTCGGTGTGCTCGGGCCAGCCCAGCGTGGAGAACGGCCACAGCGCCGAGGAGAACCAGGTGTCCAGCACATCGGGGTCCTGCTCCCAACCCTCGGGCGGAGTTTCGTCGGGCCCCACGCACACGGTTTCACCGTCGGGGCCGTGCCAGATCGGGATCCGGTGGCCCCACCACAGCTGGCGAGAGATGCACCAGTCGTGCATGTTGTCGACCCAGGCGAACCAGCGCGGCTCAAGGCTGGGCGGGTGAATCACGGTGTCGCCGTCGCGAACCGCATCACCGGCGGCCTTGGCGAGCGACTCGACCTTGACCCACCACTGCATCGAGAGCCGCGGCTCGATGACTTCACCGCTGCGTTCAGAGTGCCCGACGCTGTGCAGGTAGGGGCGCTTCTCCTCGACGATGCGGCCCTGCTCGGCCAGTGCTTCGCGGACCTTGACGCGGGCTTCGAAGCGGTCGAGGCCGTCGAATTCGGTTCCGGTGTCGGTGATCCGGCCCTTGGTGTCCAACATCGACGGCATCGGCAGCTGATGGCGCAGGCCGATCTCGAAGTCGTTGGGGTCGTGGGCTGGCGTGACTTTGACTGCGCCCGTTCCGAATTCGGGGTCGACGTGGTCGTCGGCGACGATGGTGATCTGCCGGTCGAGGAACGGGTGTGGCAGCGACGTGCCGACCAGATGCCGGTAGCGGTCGTCGTCGGGGTGCACCGCGATCGCGGTGTCGCCCAGCATGGTCTCGACCCGCGTGGTGGCGACCACGATGTGCGGTTCGCTGTCGTCCAGTGAGCCGTATCGGAATGACACCAGCTCACCCTCGACCTCTTCGTATTTGACTTCGAGGTCGGAGACAGCGGTCTGTAGCACCGGCGACCAGTTGACCAGCCGCTCGGCGCGGTAGATCAGCCCGGCATCGAACAGTCGCTTGAAGATCGTGCGGACCGCCCGCGAAAGGCCCTCGTCCATGGTGAACCGGTCGCGGCTCCAGTCAACGCCGTCACCGAGCCGGCGCATCTGCCCGGCGATGGTGCCACCGGATTCGCGCTTCCAGTCCCACACCTTCTCGATGAACAGCTCGCGGCCGAAGTCCTCTTTGGTCTTGCCGTCGACGGCGAGTTGCTTCTCCACCACGGTCTGAGTGGCGATGCCCGCATGGTCCATGCCGGGCAGCCACAGCACCTCGAAGCCCTGCATCCGCTTACGCCGGGTCAGTGCGTCCATCAATGTGTGGTCCAGCGCATGGCCCATGTGCAGGCTGCCGGTCACGTTCGGCGGGGGAAGCGCGATCGAGTATGCGGGCTTGCTGCTGGCGGGGTCGGCCTTGAAGTAGCCGGCCTTGACCCAACCCTCGTACAGATCGCTCTCCACCGAGCCCGGCTCCCAGGACTTGGGCAGGGCATCGGCGGAGTTCTCGGGGCTGGCGGTCACCCGGCAATTCTAGGGAGACAGCGCGAGCAGGGCCCACGCGGTCCGCAGGGGAACGTAAAAGGCCCCGACACGGCGACGAAATGGGGCTTTTTGCGTCTTGTGGCGAAGAAAAAGCTACTTCTTGCCGCCCAGCAGCCCGCCGAGGATGTCGCCGATTGCGCCGCCCTTGTCGCCGCCGAGCACGCTGCCGAGGATGCTGCCCAGCGGATTGTTTCCGCCGCCACCGCCACCCGCGCCGCCGAGGATGCTGCCCAGCACGTCGCCGAGGCCGCCGCCGCCCGACGACTGCGCCTGCGGTTCGGCCGGCGCCGAATTCTTCGTCAGCTGCTTGCCGATGTACGCCAGCACGATCGGCGCGAGGATCGGCAGCAACTTCTTGATCAGATCGCTGTTGCCCGCGCCGCCGCCCGCGAGCGCCGAGGCGACCGCATTGCTGTCGTTGCCGCCGAAGATCCGTGCGACGAACTGGTCGCCCTGGTTCGCATCGACCTGGTCGACATTGACTCCGCCGTCCAGTAGGCCACTGGCACCCTGCTGAGCGACGTCGGATTCCAGCTTGCTGGAGTCGATGTGGTCGGCCTCGACGTTCTGCTGGATTCCTCCGACAAGGGCGGGCACCAGGGTCTTGATGGCGCTGTTCACTTCGCCTTCGTCGACGCCTAACTTACCGGCAATCTCTTGCGTGGGAATCTGATTGAAGAGTTCGTCGAGATCGGCCATGGCTCGACCCTAGCCCTTCCAATCTCGGCGCACAGGCGTTCCGCATTGACCGATCAATTCAGTCGGTTCGTCTCCAATGTCACACCGACAGCGGGGAATCGGGCCATGAGCGCATCACCCATCGCGGCTGCGGGGGTCAGCACACCGCGTAGCTCAGACAGCCGGTCACGGTCCAGCGCGAGTGCGAATCCGCTCTCGCCCAGCAAAACTGATGTCGCCTTGTAACCGGGGTCGCCCTGTTGCGACATGGTGCTGCGGTAGCGCGCGCCAGTCGTTGTCGTCGTGTAGGTCTCGATGGTGTAGTGACCTTTTTCGCGGACGCGTTCGGTTGGCCCCGTACCGGGCTTCGGGGCGATGCGTTCGACGAGTTTGTCCGGCAGGCGGTTGAAGTAGCGGCTGCCGAGCGCGATGGTCGCCGCGTTGCCGCCGGTGGCCAGCGCCGCGGCGACGGGCGCGACGATGGACTTGCCGACGCTCATCTGCTCGGCGTATTCGAACCGCCTGCCATACGCGTAGTCCAGTAATGCGTTGGAGCGCCGGACAATTCGGGTGTTGGCCGCGGCCATCACGAAGGCCCCGGTCCAGTAACCGTCGAGTTCCGGCGCGATCTCACGGCCGCGCCGCCACCGTGCGTCGGGCTGCGCGCCGAGTTCGGGCTCCGCGGCGCGGTCGGGGGTCAGCGTATAGGGGTCGATCATCAACCGCCTGGCCTCCGGATCGGAGGATGCCACTTTGAGTAGTTCGAGCAAAGACGCGACGGTGCCACCGGATACGCCTGCGGCGAACGAACGGACCACCATGTTGGTGTTGGTGAGCTGACCGGCCTGGTCCTGCTCGGCGCGCCGGTGAAGCGCGAAAACGGTGAGATCCGAAGGGATGGAATCGAATCCGCACGAGTGCACGATCCTGGCGCCGGTGTCGATGGCCTGCTTGTGATAAAGATCGATGCTTTCGCGGATGAACAGCGATTCACCCGTCAGGTCGGCGTAGTCGGTGCCGGCGGCAGCGCACGCGGCCACCATCGGCAACCCGTATTTGATGTAGGGCCCGACGGTGGTCACCACCACCTGCGTCCGGGCGGCCATCGCATCCAGCGTCGACTGCTGCGACGCGTCGGCCTCGATCAGCGGCCACGATTGCGCCTTGTCCCCCAGCGTTTCCCTGACGGCCCGCAGCTTGTCCTGCGACCGGCCCGCCAGCGCGATGCGGGCATCGCCGCCAGCTCTGGCCAGGTATTCGGCGGTCAGCTTGCCGACGAACCCCGTGGCCCCGTACAGGACGATGTCGAACTCACGCTGCTGGTCTGAATGTCGCCGGCCGGGCGGCTCCGGTGCGCTCATGTCGGCGACGCTACCCCAGCGTCTCGGGCAGTTCGACGTCCTCTCCCAGTACGTGCAGGGCGAGGAACGCGGTGACCACCTGGTACCAGATCTTGGCGTGCTGCGGGCTGAGCACCCAGTGGTTCTCCGACGGGTAGTAGAGGAACCGGTGCGGGCTGGTGCCGTCCTCCGCTGCGGGCAGCCCGGATTCGGTCAACAATTCGAACCACAGCCGCAACGCCTCACCGATCGGAACGCGGTAGTCCTTGTCGCCGTGGATGACAAGCATCGGCGTGCGAATCTGGCCGACGAAGCGGTGCGGCGAATTCCGTTCGGCCATCTCGGGTGTCATCTCGCGTGCCCACCAGTACGCGCCGTCGGTGGTCGGCCCGAATTGATCCAGCGCCCACAGGCTGGCGTGGGTGACGATCGCGTCGAACCGGTCGGTGTGGCCCGCTATCCAGTTCGCCATGTAGCCACCGAACGAACCGCCCATGGCCGCGGTGCGCGTCCCGTCGACCCGCGGATGCGCGCACGCCGCGTCGGTAGCCGCGATGAGGTCGGTGTAGGGCGCGAAACCCCAAGCGCCCCAGCCACGCTGGATGAAATCCTGGCCGTATCCCGTCGACAGCGCGGGATCAGGCATCAGCACCGCGTAGCCCTTGGCGACCAGTAACCACGGATTCCACCGCCAATGCCAGGCGTTCCAGCTCGCCAGCGGCCCGCCGTGCACCCAAAGCACCAGGGGCGCGGGCTCGTCGCTGTGCGGCAGCGCCAGCCATGACCGTACGGTCTGCCCGTCATCTGCGGTCGCGGTCACCTCGGTCAGGGTGCCGGGCAGTTCAGGCGCTGCCACGCATGGCAATTCCGTCACGGTGCCGTCGTTGTCGATCCGGACGGGATGCGACGGCCGCGCATAAGAACTGCGCACCGCATACACGACGCCGCCTGGCGCGGTGCGCACATCGGTGTAGGCGTAGTCGTCGTCGGTCAACTGAGTGACGGCGGCGTTAGACGGGTCAACCGCGAACACGGGACCACGTCCGTTCTCGTCGGCGGTGACGATGACGGCCGAGCCGTCCACAGCCCAGGTAACCGAGGTCGGCCACCGGTCCCATTCTCCGGTCAGCTCTACGAACGGCTCGCCGAAGCGCATGTGACACAGCGTGATTCGCGGCGCCTTGTCGGGCGTGGAATGCGTCTCCCTGGTGAACGCAACCGCCGTACCGTCGGGCGAGATGGCGGGCAGTCCCAGGTCGGCGTCGGGGTCGTCGGCGATGACGGTCCGTTGCCCGGTGGCCACGTCGACGCGCACCAGCCTGCCGCGGATCGACGCGCCTGGCGCGGGATCGTGCCATGACGTGACGACGAACGCGCCGTCCGAGCTCACGTCGAAGTCGGCCTCGCGCAACGCATCGCCTGGTTGCGGCGTCAGCTCCCGCGGGCCGTAGACATCGATCAGGTGCGGATGATCGGGTCCGAGGTCGTGATCCCAGTGCCGCACCGGATAGCCGCTGTGCAGCACAGCGGAGACCTTGTTGTCCTTGCGCAGCGCGCGCAGTCGCTTGTCATCGTCGACGCCGGAGGCGGAGCGCAGCAGCTTCGCGGCGACCACCGTGACCGCGGCGGCGCGCGCGGTGCGAACGCCGTCGACGCCCCCTGGCAGCGTCAGCGCCTCGACCGCTTCCCCTGCTGCGGCGGGCAATCGCCACAGTGCCGCCGGCGGCTTGTCATCCTCCTCGGTAGGCCGTGCTGCGAGGAACAACAGGTCACCGTCAGCGGTGAACACCGGCGAGGACTCCCCCTTCGCACCGCGGGTCAGGCGGCGGGCCGGTTTGCGTCCCTGCGGATCCAGCTCCCAGATCGCGTTGACGAACTCGGTGCGCTTGTCGTTGAGTTCCGCGATCGACGTGACCACCCGCGATCCGTCCGGTGATACCGCCAGACCCGATGCGCGCGGCAGCGCCAGGAACGCGTCGAGGTCATCAAAAGGGGTCGTCATGCACTCGAGACTGCTCACAGATCGCGGCCGCACGCAAATTCGCGATCTCACCGCAGTCTCGGCAGCAGTGAGTTTGACTTTCAAACTGACTGCTGCCATGCTGGCCTTCATGAGCACAGTGGTACTGGCCGGGCTGCCCGGTCGGGCATGCCCGATCGCCGCATCGCTCGAGTTGGTCGGCGAGCGGTGGTCGCTGCTGATCATCCGCGAGCTGGCGCTGGGCAATCGCCGGTTCTCCGGGATCGTCGAGAAAACCGGAGCGCCGCGCGACCGCGTCGCGGCCCGGCTCAAGGCCCTGGAGCAGGTGGGCGTCGTACGTCGCGCCGCCTACCAATCAACGCCGCCACGCTTCGAATACCACCTGACCGACTCCGGCCGGGGCCTGATTCCCGTGCTGGACGCGCTGACGGCGTGGGGACTGGACCATGCCGTCGATCCCGATGACCCCGACCGTCCGCGCTTCCGCCGGACACCGTGGCAAGCAAGTGAGAGGACACCATGACCGCCGAACTGGTAGATACCGACATCCAGGCCGACTGGGGACCGGAGCGCTCACGGACCGTGACGTGGCACTCGCCGGGCCCCAGCACCGCCAAAGGCCTGGCGATGTCCGGCATCGACTACATGCGCGCCATGGTCGACGGCGAACTCCCCCCGGCCCCGATCGCCGGTTTGATGCAATTCGAACTCGTCGAGGTCGAGCCGGGCCGGGCGGTATTCACCTGTGTCCCAGACGAATCCGCGTACAACCCGATCGGCGCCATTCACGGCGGGCTGATCTGCACGCTGCTGGACTCGGTCACCGGCTGCGCGGTGCACACCACGCTTCCGCAGGGCAAGGGATACACGTCGGTCGAGATCAAGGTCAACTACCTCAAGGCGGTCCGGCTCAGCAGCGGGCTGCTGACCGCGACCGGCACGGTCGTGAAGTCCGGTTCGCGGGTGGGCTTCTCCGAAGGTGTCGTGACCGATGCCGGCGGTGCCGTCGTGGCGACGGCTACCAGCACGCTGTTGATCTTCGACCTGTAGGCCGCGCTACGTTCATTGGATGGCGCGGCGCATCGTGGTTGTCGGGGCCGGCATCGCGGGGCTGGCGACGGCCGTGGCGCTGCAACGCCGCGGCCACGAGGTCGCCGTCATCGAGGAGCGGACCGACACGTCATCAGGTGCTGGCATCAGTTTCTGGCCCAACGCGCTTGCGGCACTTGACGAAATCGGTATCGGTGAGGCCGTGCGCGCGGCCGGCGGCAGGGTGACCGCGGGAGCATTGCGCTGGCGTGACGGCTCATGGCTGCGACGTCCCGCTAGGGAGCGGTTGGTGAGGGCGCTTGGTGAGAAGTTGGTGCTGATCCGCCGCTCGGCACTGGCCAAGGTGCTTGCCGACGCGCTCGCAGGCGGGACCGTGCACACCGGGCTGTCTGCCCGCGAGCTCGTGACGACCGCTGACGGCGTGCGAATCACGTTGTCGGACTCCACAACTCGGGAATCCGCCGGCGGCCCGCCTTCCTCAGCGGACTCGCCGGCCGGGCGACCGTGCTGGTGCCCGCAGCGTTGATGACCCGGCACCTGGCGCAGGTGGCTGCGCGTTCGGCATTCGTGCTGCCCGGCGATCGCGATACGGCGTCGGTATGACCACCACGCTCGGGCCGCTGGTGGTCGACGCGGTTGAGCCGCAGGCCGTCGAGAGATTCTGGGCCGCCGCGCTCGGCTCGTCCGCTCAGCGCTCGCTGCTGTCGTTTCGTCCCCAGGCGCGCGACAAGATAGTGAAGAACAGGGTGCACCTGGACGTCTATGTCCACGCGCTCGAACCGCTGCTGGACCTCGGTGCGACGGTATTGGCCGAATATCTGCCCGAGCGCGTCACGCTTGCCGATATCGAGGGCAACGAATTCTGCGCGTTTCTCGATCCGGAGATGACCAGCGACCCGCCTGCGCGCGCGTTCGCGGTGTGTACCGACAGCGATCGGCCCGAGGAGCTGGCAGCTTGGTGGGCCGAGCACGTCGGTGCGGACATCCGCAACGGGCCCGACGGCACGCCGCGGTGGCTGTATGGCTGCGCGGGCTGGGAGCAGTTGATCTGGAAATTCGTCCGTGTGCATGACGACCGCGTGGTGCCGAACCGCTGGCAATGGACTGTGCAACAGGATCTGGGCACGCTCGCCGACCCGCAGGGCAACGAGTTTGGCGTCACGCCCCCATCGAGCCCAGCGGGTTGAGCAGAGCGGTGCACATCTGACGCGGGTTGATGAAGCCGAGCAGTCCGCTGGTGGGCATCGCGGCGCAGCCCGTGGTCACCGGGGGTGCCGTCGGCGTGCTGGGCGTGCCCCAGACGGCGGGGCTGGCACCCTGGGCGCCGCACTTGGGCCATGCGTTCAGGCCCTGTGTGCGCAGAACGTTCTCAGCGACGCGGATCTGCTCGGCACGCGACGCCGTGGCGGGGCTTCCGACGCCGCCGTTCGATGACCAGGTGGCCTGCTTGAACTGAAGGCCGCCATATGCGCCGTTGCCCGTGTTGGTGGACCAGTTGCCGCCCGATTCGCACTGGGCGATCGCATCCCAATTGACGCTGTCGGCGTTGGCGGTGGCCGGTGTGAGGGCCATCGGAACCAGGCCGAGTGCTCCGGCGATTGCGGTGGCCACCAGGCCCTTGGTGAACGCCTTACGAATGTTCATCACTGCGGTCCTTCCCCGACCGTTTGAAACAAGGCCCGCTGTGGAGGAGTTATGCGTTCTCCGCTGCGGCTATCTGGTGTTTCGGGTGATCAACATCACGTGTTACGCAAGTGTCAAAAGATTTAATCGTTACTTATCTGATGTAAGGGACTTATGAGAAACAAGAGGCGGTGCCGGGCGAAAGCCCGGCACCGCCTCTGTCGTCCTAGTGACTAGCCGCGCCTGCCACAGACGGGCCACGCCTTGATGCCCTGCGTGCGCAGGACGTTCTCGGCCACGCGGATCTGCTCCTCGCGGCTGGCTTGGCTGGGTGAGCCTGAACCGCCGTTCGCATGCCAGGTGCCCATCGTGAACTGCAGGCCGCCGTAGTAGCCGTTACCCGTCGCGGTCGACCAGTTGCCGCCCGACTCGCAGGCTGCGACGGCATCCCAGTTGACCCCGCTGTCCGCATTGGCGGTGCCGGTCGCCAGCGCCATCGGTGCCAAAACGAGCGCACCGGCGATGGTGGCCAGACCAAACGTCTTGCGGATGTTCTTCACTTCGTTCCTTTCGCCAAGCGCGCGCCATCACCACCCGCGCGAAGACGCGGGCGTGTTGCCTGTACACAGGCGAGGGGTTCGGGCCGCACCGTCTCGGTCAGGTGCGGCAGCGGGAGGCATGAAGCGCCTTACCGGGTAACAGGCCCGGCGGCTGTAGAAGGCGAAACCGCCTTCCTGTCCAGTGACAGCCCCGACTCACACGCAGGTTCTTGGTTTTTGAAATTATTTGCTCCGTTAGAAGCTGAGGGGACCGTACAAAGCTTGCGGCGCAAAGTCATATCAGCTGCGGGGCGTGTCGCAGTTAGATCACGGGAAGATCACGACCGAAGCTGAGAATCGTCTGTGCAGGTCAGCTCTGCGTTTGACGCAACCGCGGATTGGGTAGAACGGGCGTGTCGTGGTGATTCAAATCACGATCATTTTGTGAGCTGGCACACGCATTTTGCCGCTCACGAGGTGCCGAAAATGGTCCTGCGCGTGGCGAAATGACTGATCAGAGGCCAGAGGAGGTCGCTTCCTGACATCAGTTCGCTGATCACTCGATGCTTCGAGCGAGACAGGATATCGTCGAAATCCACTGTTCCCGTGGGACTTTCGGCTGTCCGCGCGAGTCCACCAGCTGAAGGCCGCATGTCAACCGACCACCGCCCGGATACCAGCAATCGAAGTAATAACGTTGTCCTTCAACATATTTGGATGCTACGATGCGCCGTACGACTGGATCGACACCCGCGCCGTGCCCCAGTCTGCCCGCTGGTCCTTCATAAGCCACAATGGGAACGGCTCGACGTCAGTAAAAACCGCCACGCCAGTGAGCCGTTGGCTCCGTGGAAGCCATTCGTACCGTGACGAAATTCGTGGCGTAGTTGCCCGACGTGCTCACCAACAGCGCTGAGCTACAAGGGCTTTCACGCACTGTGACGGCTGCCGAATCGCGGTCGTGCCTGCCAATGCCGGTGCCGGCGACCGCCAATTAATCACCGCGATATTTGTGCTAATTCGCGGCGCGGAATTGCGTGCGCTAAGACGTCAAATTCAGAAATCGAAATGAACGAATTTGCTAGGCAATTTGCGGTGGGCGGATGGCGTTCAGATCGGCGGCCGTGTTGACGTTGGTCAGCGACGCCTGCTCGGACATGACGATCCGCTGCGTGTCGACCCTGTCGACCAGCGCGCGCATGCTGCGCTCACCCGCAGCGACCAGTTCGTCGACGCGGTCGGCCAACGAGGTCCGGTAAATGCCCGCGAGGTAATGGTCGCGGCCGTCCCATGGCAGCACGACATCGGCGCCCAGTCGCACGGCAGGCCCCGCCAGTTCGTCGATGAGTTCGACCTCGAGCAGCGGCATATCCACCGCGCAGACGAACGCCAAACCCAGGCCGGCGTCGGCGGCGGCCCGTAGCCCCCGCCCCGTCGCCAGTAGCGGCCCGACGCCGCGAACCTCGTCGCGCAGCACCTCGGCCTCGACTTTGGGCAGTGGTTGGCCCGGCGCGGCGATGACGAATACCGGTGCACACCGCGGGCTCACGATCGACATCGTGCGCTCCAGCAGCGTGCTGCCGTGATAGGGAAGATTGGCCTTGTCGCGGCCCATCCGGCGGGATGCCCCGCCGGCCAGGATGACTGCTGCAAGCGGCACGGAGGGCGTCACGTCAGAGAGGTTAGTCGACGGTCCAGGTGTCCTTGCCGCGAAGCAGCGACTGCAGTGCGGCCGTGTCGTGTGGCTTGGCGTCACGTGCGGAGGCGACCTGGGTACGGGCGGCATCGTCGTAGGTCGGCTTGCTGACCTGACGGAAGATGCCCATCACCATGTGCTCGAGGTTCTGCTCCGAAAGCCGCGACAGCGCAAAGGCGTACGCCGGATCCTCGATCGTGGCGTTGTGGATGACGATCTCGTCGGCCGACACGTCGGCGGTCTTGGCCACCTCGAGCCCGTAGCCGGACTTCACCACGCAGTACGCCCCGTCGGCGCCGAACGTGATGGGTTCGCCGTGGCTGAGGTTGATGATGCGTTCCTCGGCGCCTTCCTTGCGCAGCGGGTCGAACGAGCCATCGTTGAAGATCGGGCAGTCCTGCAGGATCTCGACGATCGCGGCGCCGCGGTGCGCGGCCGCCGCGCGCAGCACCTCGGACAGCCCCTTGCGGTCGGAATCCAGCGCGCGGCCGACGAACGTCGCGTCGGCGCCTAGCGCCAGCGACACCGGGTTGAACGGGTAGTCCAGCGAGCCCATCGGGGTGGACTTGGTGATCTTGCCAACCTCGGAGGTTGGGGAGTACTGGCCCTTGGTGAGCCCGTAGATCCGGTTGTTGAACAGCAGGATCGTGATGTTGATGTTGCGGCGCAGCGCGTGGATCAGGTGGTTGCCGCCGATCGACAGCGCGTCGCCGTCACCGGTGACGACCCAGACCGACAGGTCGGGGCGGGCAAGCGCCAGGCCGGTCGCGATGGTTGGCGCGCGGCCGTGGATCGAGTGGAAGCCGTAGGTCTCCAGGTAGTACGGGAAACGGCTGGAGCACCCGATGCCACTGACGAACGCAATGTTCTCGCGGCGCAGCCCGAGCTCGGGCAGGAAGTTGCGGATGGTGTTGAGGATGACGTAGTCACCGCAGCCCGGGCACCAGCGGACCTCCTGGTCGCTGGTGAAGTCCTTGGCCTTCTGCGGCTCGTCGGTGGTAGGCACCCCGCTGAGCTTCGACAGTGGGGTGACACCTAGGTCCGATCCGATCACGTCTGTCATGCGTTAGCTCCCACACCAGTTTCCACCGTGGCCGCCGCCAGCCGCGCGAACTTGGCCTTGTCAATTTCCTTGTCGCCCAACGTGCCATCGAGCGCGGCGTCGATGATGCCCTCGACCTCGTCGGCCAAGAACGCCATGCCTTCGACCTTGGTCACCGACTGAACGTCGACCAGGAACTTGCCGCGCAGCAGCAGCGCGAGCTGGCCGAGGTTCATCTCGGGCAGCACGATGTTGGGGTAGCGCCGCAGCACCTCGCCCAGGTTGGCCGGGAACGGGCTGAGGTTGCGCAGGTGCGCCTGCGCGACCTTGATTCCCTTGCGCCGCGCCCGTCTGCAGGCCTCGCCGATCGGGCCGTAGCTGCTGCCCCAACCGAGCATCAGCAGTTCCGCGTCACCGGTTGGATCGTCGACCTCGAGATCCGGCACTTTGATGCCGTCGATCTTGGCCTGGCGCAGCCGCACCATCAGGTCGTGATTCTTGGGCTCGTATGAGATGTTGCCCGAACCGTTGGCCGCCTCGAGACCGCCGATGCGGTGCTCGAGACCGGGCGTGCCAGGAACGGCGAACTGGCGCGCCAGGGTCTCCGGATCGCGAGCGTAAGGCTGGAACGGCTCGCCTGACTTCGCGAACCTGTGCTCGATCGACGGATAGGTGCTGACGTCCGGAATCGCCCACGGCTCAGAGCCGTTCGCGATCGCGCCGTCGGACAGGATCACGACCGGCGTGTGGTAGGTGACCGCGATGCGTGCAGCCTCCACGGCGACATCGAAGCAGTCCGAAGGAGACCGCGGCGCGATCACGGCGACAGGTGACTCGCCGTTGCGGCCGTACAGCACCTGCAATAGGTCGGCCTGCTCGGTCTTGGTGGGCAAGCCGGTGGACGGACCGCCGCGCTGCACGTCGACCACGATCAGAGGAAGCTCGGTCATCACGGCCAGACCCATGGCCTCCGACTTCAGCGAGATGCCGGGCCCTGACGTGGTGGTGATGCCGAGCGCACCACCGTAGGACGCGCCGATGGCAGCGCCGATACCTGCGATCTCGTCCTCGGCCTGGAACGTCAGCACATTGAAGTTCTTGTGCTTGGACAGCTCGTGGAGGATGTCCGAGGCCGGCGTGATCGGATAGCTACCGAGGACCACCTGGATGCCTGCGAGTTGGCCCGCAGTGATCAGGCCGTACGCCAACGCCGTGTTGCCCGAAATCTGGCGGTACTCACCGGATTTCAGCTTGGCGGGCGACACCTCGTAGGTGGTGCCAAACGCTTCCGTTGTCTCGCCGTAATTCCAGCCGGCCTTCAGCGCGAGCACATTGGCCTCGGCGACATCGGGCTTGCGGGCGAACTTCTCGCGAATGAAGGCCTCGCTGTGCTCCAGCTCGCGGCCGTACATCCACGACAGCAGCCCGAGCGCAAACATGTTCTTGGCGCGCTGACCGTCCTTCTTCGATGCGCCGATCACCTCGACTGCGCCCAGCGTCAGCGTCGTCATCGGAACGGCCTGCACGACGTAGTCGGAAAGCTCGTCGGTCTCCAGCGGATTGGACTCGTACCCGACCTTCGCGAGGTTGCGCTTCGTGAACTCGTCGGAGTTGGCGATTATCAGGCCACCGCGGGGCAGATCAGCGGTGTTGGCCTTGAGAGCGGCGGGGTTCATCGCGACGAGCACGTCGGGGCGGTCGCCCGCGGTCAGGATGTCGTAATCGGCGATCTGGATCTGGAACGAGGAAACGCCCGGCAGGGTGCCCTGCGGCGCACGGATCTCGGCGGGGTAATTCGGTTGCGTGGCAAGGTCATTGCCGAACAGAGCGGCTTCGGAGGTGAAGCGGTCACCGGTGAGCTGCATGCCGTCGCCAGAGTCGCCGGCAAAGCGGATGACGACCTTTTCCAGCTTCTGCCGAGGGCCCGCAGTTCCCGGGCTGACGGCGTTGTCGTTCGCCCCCACTCGCCTGCCTTCCGTCATCTTCGGGCTGAGCCCGAGCGAATGTCCGCCGAGTCGCGGTCAGGCCGAGGCGCCGCCGATCGACATCCGCATGATTTTTGATGTCACTGCCAGTACCGATTATTGCACTTCTCTTAGGCAGCCCTTTACCCGACGCGCAGGCGACGCACGGGTGACCTGGCATTGAACCCAATGCTCAGCGCCTCTGCGAACGCGCGGCGTGAGACAAAATTGTGTTTTCCGTCACTTTTGCGAGAATGGCATTCTCTTAAAATTGGTTACCGATCGGTAGCCATCGGCTAGCACTAGCCAGGCACGTTATATGGCGTGATCACCTGGATAGGGACGGGCCGCGAGGGCTCGACCGGCAACGCACCGCGCTCCTGCAGGATCAGTCGCATCGCAAGCCGCGCGTCGGCGCGCAGATCGTTGTGCAGCACGACGGAAATGCGGCCTTCGCGCAGCAGTCGCCGGTTGTCGGCGTCGAGGTCGTGGGCAACAAACACCCGGCACGGCCGACCGAGCCGGTCGAACGCCGCGACGGTCGCCGTGTTGCCGCCGCCAACCGAGTAGACGGCCTCCACATTGGGATGCTTTTCGAGGGCTTCGAGCACAAGGCGCTCGTTGGTCGCGTCTATCCCGTCGCTGTCGCTGACTTCCACGATCGCCCGGCCCGATGCCCTCAACGCGGAGCGGAACCCGACCTCGCGCTCCCCCTCGCCGCGGAACACCGTGCGGGACAGCGTGATGAGCACATCTGACGGCGCAGAGCCCAGCCACTGGTTCATCAGATAGGCGGCCGTCACCCCCGCCCCGTGGTTGTCGATGCCGACATAGGCACAGCGCGAACTGGCTGGCACATCGGTCGCATAGGTCACGACGGGCATACCCCCATCGACCAGGCGATCGATGGCCTCAACCACTTCGGGCGCATCCTGTGCCTTAAGCACGACGCCGTGGCTGCCGCGCAGACGACCGAGCGCCTCGACCATCTGCGCTGTCGAGCCCGACTCCCACAGGTGAAAACGCGCCCGCACCATCGCCGGTGCAAAGGCGGGCAATTCGGCCTCGACCGCGGCGCGGAACGCGTCGGAGAAGCGCTGCGGCGTCTGCATCACAACGTCGATCAGGTAGCGGCGCCCGTTGAGCCTCAACTGGGTGCGCTGTTTGTCCAGGTCGGCGATCGCCTGCATCACCTCGGCCCTGGTGTTCTCCCGCACCCCCGGCCGTTCATTGAGGACGCGGTCGACGGTCGCCTCGCTCAGCCCGGACTGCTGAGCGATCTCGCGGACCTTGTAGCGGTGCGGCACGAGGAGCTCCTTGTTGGGTGGCGAGCATGGTGAGGGGTTTTTGATGGATTTTTGGCGTTGAATGCGGTCGCTGGCACAGCAAGACTATCCGGCATGACCGCAGCGGTACGCACAACACCCAACCAGTGGATCGACGAGGCCGACCTGCGCCTCGACGACTTTCGCGCGCAGGTGCTGCGCAGCGTCGACGCCGCTGACTATCCCTTCGCCGACGAAGTGCGACATAACATGCTCGTGTATTCGGCGACCACCGTCGCCACTGCAGGGCGGCGCGCGTTGCAATCCGAACTGATCCGAGCCCTGTCCGACGGGCCCGGCGTGGTGGTTTTCGACGGTGCATTCGACGCCGAGGTGGTGGACCGGGCCAGCGAGGCGTTCTTCGCGATCATCGACGCACAGCGCGCCGCGGGGACGGCCGCCGGTGACCACTTCGGCAAGCCCGGCGCCAACGACCGGATCTGGAATGCGGCACAAAAACTGGCGCTGCACGACCCGCAGGTGTTCGCGGACTACTACGTCAACGACACGCTCGCCGTCGTCTCACAGGCCTGGCTCGGTCCGCGATATCAACTCACCTCGCAGGTAAACGTCGTCAATCCCGGTGGGCAACACCAGGTTCCGCATCGCGACTACCACCTCGGTTTCGTGCCCGACGCGCACCTGGCCGCCTACCCCGCCCATCTTCACCGCACCTCGCCGACACTGACCTTGCAGGGCGCAGTGGCGCACTGCGATATGCCGGTCGAGAGCGGCCCGACCATGCTGCTGCCGTTCTCCCAGCGGTTCGAGGGCGGTTATCTCGCATTCAACCGACCCGAGTTCATCGACTTCTTCGCCGCGCATCACGTTCAGGTGCCGCTGGCCAAGGGCGACGCGATGTTCTTCAACCCCGCGCTGTATCACGGTGCAGGGTCCAATGTTTCGAGCGATATCCGCCGAATCGCGAATCTGTTGCAGATCTCCTCGCCGTTCGGTCGCGCCATGGAGGCCCTTGACCGCACGGCGATGGTGCGCGCGGTGTACCCGGCGTTGCTCACAATGAAGGCGGCGGGCCGCCCGCAGCGCGACCTGCTCAACGCGGTGGTGGCGACCGCCGAGGGTTACCCGTTTCCCACCAACCTCGACAGCGACCAGCCCATCGGCAGCCTTGCCCCGCCCAGTCAAGTCGACATCGTGCTTGCCGCGTTGGCCGACGACCTCACCGCAGAACAACTCGATGTCGCGCTGCGCGACCAAGAAGATCGGAGAATGCCATGACCACCCTCGGCGTAATCGGATTGGGCCGCATCGGCGCCTTCCACACCGAGACGCTGTCCGACCTTGCCGGCGTCGACGGCCTTGTCGTCGCCGACGAGCGGGCCGACGTGGTCGCCGCGGTCGCCGCCAAACATGGTGCCAAACCGGCGGATTCGGTCGAGGAACTGCTGTCATCGGGCATCGACGGTGTCATTGTGTCGGCCGCAACGCCCGCGCATGCCGAGCTGACACTGGCCGCCGTCCATCGCGGTCTGCCGACCTTCTGCGAGAAGCCGATCGCCGCGACCGCAGCGGAGAGCGCGCACGTTGCCGAGGTGATCGCCCGGTCCGGTGTGCCGGTACAGGTCGGCTACCAGAGGCGGTTCGACGCCGCGTTCGCCGCCGCCAAGCGCGCTGTCGACGACGGCTCACTGGGTCTGCTGCACACCGTGCGCAGCACCACGATGGATCCCGCCCCCCCGCCGATGGAATACATCGAAGGTTCCGGCGGCATCTTCCGCGACTGCGCCGTGCACGATTTCGACGTGCTGCGCTGGATCACCGGCCAGCAGCCCGTCGAGGTGTACGCCACCGGCAGCGTGCAGGGCGACCCGCGGTTCACCGAATACGGCGACGTCGACACCGCCGCGGTGGTGGTCAGGTTCGATCAGGGCACGATCGGGCTGGTGTCGGCGGCCCGCTACAACGGCCGCGGTTACGACTGCCGGCTCGAGGTGCACGGCTTCCACGACACAGTGGTCGCAGGCTGGGACCAGGGCGCACCGGTGCGAAATGTGGACCCGGCCAACGAGTTTCCGACCGGACCGGCGCATCACTTCTTCATGGATCGCTTCACCGAGGCGTTCCGCGCCGAGCTGAGCGCCTTCGTCGACGTTGTCAACGGCACGGCCGCGCCCGCGTGCACGGTGGCCGATGCGGTCGAGGTGGCATGGCTGGCGGAGGCCGCGACGGAGTCATTGCGCCGGGGCGTCCCGGTACGAATCGAAGAAGTGAGGTCATCGTGAAGATCGCCGGTGCGCCGATTTCCTGGGGTGTGTGCGAAGTGCCGGGTTGGGGCTATCAGCTCGACCCGCAACGCGTCCTTGCAGAGATGCGCGACGTGGGTTTGGCCGCAACGGAATTGGGGCCCGAGGGCTTCCTGCCGTCCGATCCCGCCGAGCTGACCGCGCTGCTCGACTCGTTCGGGCTGAGCTGTGTGGGCACCTTCGCGCCGGTCCTGCTGCATGACGCCCACCATGATCCGCTGCCCGACATCGCCGACCCGGTCGACGCGCTGCTGGCATGCGGCGCAGAAGTTCTCGTGCTCGCCGCGGCGACCGGCACCGACGGCTACGATTCCCGCCCGGCGCTCGACGACGACCAATGGGCAACGCTGCTGGCCAATCTCGACCGGCTGGCGGCAGCGGCGGCGAAGCGAGGCGTGCTGGCCGTGCTCCATCCGCATGTCGGCACGATGGTAGAGACCCGCGATGACGTCGACCGCGTGCTGGCCGGTTCCCAGATCAAGCTGTGCCTGGACACCGGGCACCTGCTGATCGGCGGCACCGACCCGCTGCAGCTCGCCCGCGAGGTGCCTGACCGCATCGCCCACACCCACCTCAAGGATGTCGATGCCGCGCTGGCCGCTCGTGTTCAGGCCGGCGAGCTGACTTACACCGAGGCCGTGCGCGACGGTATGTACACCCCGCTCGGCGGTGGCGACGTCGACATTGCAGGCATCGTCACAGCATTGCGCAGCAACGGTTTTGACGGCTGGTTCGTGATGGAGCAGGACACCATTCTCGATTCGGTGCCGACCGACGAGGGACCGCTGCGCGATGTGCGGACCAGTGTCGAGTACATCAGCGAGGTGGGGCGGTCAGTTCCGGTATGAGTCGAGAATGAGCCTACGCATTGGAGTGCTCGGCGCGTCGCGGATCGCAGAGCTCGCGATCGTCGGGCCCGCGCAGGAGCTTGGACATCGGTTGGTCGCCGTCGCGGCGCGTGATCCGCAGCGAGCCGAGCTCTTCGCCGAAAAGTACGGCGTGGAACGCGTTTTGGCGTCCTATGAGGACGTGGTCAGCGATCCCGACGTCGACGTTGTGTACAACCCGTTGGCCAATGCACTGCACGCGCCGTGGAACCTGGCGGCCATCGCGGCAGGTAAACCGGTGCTGACCGAAAAACCTTTCGCCCGCGACCGGGCGGAAGCGCAGCAGGTCGCCGCAGCGGCCGATGCCGCAGGCATCACCGTGATGGAGGGGTTTCACTACCTGTTTCATCCCGCCACCCGCCGCGCGCTGCAACTGGCAGGCGACGGCACGCTCGGTGAGCTGGTACATGTCGAGGCGCGGATGGCCATGCCCGCCCCGGAGGACGACGACCCGCGCTGGTCGCTGGAATTGGCCGGTGGCGCGCTGATGGACCTAGGCTGCTACGGCCTTCACGTGATGCGTCAGCTGGGGCATCCGTCGATCGTTCGCGCTCACGCCGAACAACGCAGCCCTGGCGTCGACGCGTGGTGCGACGTCGATCTGGCGTTTCCCGGCGGGGCGACCGGGCTGAGCGCGAACTCGATGGTCGCCGATGACTATTCGTTCACGCTGCGCATCGTCGGCACCCAGGGAGATGTGTTGGTGCACAACTTCATCAAGCCGCACGACGACGACCGGCTGACGATCAATACGTCCGACGGCACCACCGTCGAGCGTGGGGGCACACGGCCGTCGTACACCTATCAGCTCGAGGCGTTCGCCGCCCACGTGCAGCACGGCGCACCATTGCCACTCGACACCACCGACGCGGTGCAGAATATGGCCTACGTCGACGCCGCGTACCGCGCGGCGGGGATGGCGCCGCGCTAAATTTGGGTCGTCGCGTCGTTGAGACGAGTGGACAGCTCGTCACACAAGATCGCGCAGCTGCGTTCGGCAACAGCGGCAATGGTTTTGGATGGGTTGCGCCCAATGGCCCGCGGAATCACCGACCCGTCCATCACGAACAAGTTGTGGTAGCCGTGCACCTCGCCGGTGTGTGTCGTGACCCCGGCGCCTGGCGCCGCCGCCATATTGCAGCCACCCAGCGGATGTGGCGTGACGAGCATGCGCAGACGCTTCCACGTCCACAGCGGCCTTGGCTCGCCACCGGTCGCCAGCGTCATCGCCACATGAAGGTCGCTGAAGGCATCCAGCGCGCTGGACGAGCATTGCGGGTTCCAGTTCAGCCGTGTTCTGGCCCGCCAGAACCTCATCGGATTCTGCAGTGAGAACTCACCGTCGGCGGCGTCGATCGACTGGCCGAACCACGGAATCATGTCGCTGAAGTCGGTGAGGTCACTGGCTTTTCGGTACGCCCAGCCCTTCGGCCCGCGTTTCGTTTTCCATGCCTTCAGCAGGTGCGCACCAAAGTTCGGCAGGCCGCCGTCTTCGATGAAGATCCGGCCGTCGTTGCCGATCATGTCGTCGTTGGGCAGGTCGACGCCCGTGAGCAGGTCGATCCGGGCGCCGATGGTGGGGCCCTTGGTGGGCTGCAGGCTCTTGTTCGGGTAGCGGGCCAGGGTCAGGAAATCGCCGTTGGGGCTCCACCCACGTCCGAGCGCACGCGGCAGGTTCTTCAGCGTGCGGAAGCCGTCACGCGAGCGCAGCAGGATCTCGGTCGATCCGATGGATCCCGCGGCGAGTATCACGATCTTGCCGACGATCTGGCGCTTGCGACGTCCCGGTCGCTCATCGAGTTTGAGGAAATTCACCCGCCATGCACCGTCGGGCCCCTCCTCGATGTGGGTGACCATTGAAAGCGGCCGGATCTCGGTGTCGTTGCCGTTTTCCGTCGCGTACTTGAGGTAGTTCTGGTCGAGAGTCTGCTTGGCGCCGTGGGTACAGCCGATCACGCAATCGCCGCAGTGCACACAGGTACCGGAGGCATATGGTTGCGATGGGCTCCATGGCTGCGCCCCTCCTGCCCGCGGGCTCTGGTCGAATTTCACAGCGAGCGGAAGGGTTTCGTATTTGGGCTCCAGACCCAGCTCTGTCGCGGCGGTTTTCAGCAGATGCACTCTTGGGTTGAGTTGAGCCTGCGGAATGTGCTGCGGCTTCAACACGTCGTTGACCATGCGGTACCACTTGCGCATCTCGCAGGCCGTGATCTGCGACGGCCAGCCGCTTTTGAACACCTCATCCCGCGCCTCGATACACACGTTGGCGTAAATCAGCGAGCCACCGCCGACGCCGGCACCCGTGGCCACCATCATCTGGTCCAGGAAGCGGATGTCCAGCCAGCCGTTGAGCAGACCCGGCATCCTGCTGGAATACAGATAGTCGCGAAGGCCTTGCGGCGTTCCGCCGTTCTCCGGCAGCGACCAGTCCCTACCACGTTCAAGCACAACGACTTTGCGATCCGGGCTGCCCAACCGCCAGGCCGCGACGGCGCCACCGAACCCGCTTCCGATGATGACGATGTCGGCCCGCTTCTCGGTGCTCACCACCGCCTGCCCTTGACGTAGGTGTTGACGAGTGACGTAATGAAGAACCGGTAGAACGCCAGTTTCTGCATGCGCTTGTCGAGCCACCCGAACTCGCCGAGCACCTCCATCGTCAGCATCTGCCGAAGGAACGCCCGCAGCGATAACCGAAGGATTCCCGCCGCGACCGGCTCGCCGATCCCGCCGCTCGCCTGGAACAGTTGGACGTAAAGGGTCGTGGTCGCCGGCCACAGCCGCCACGGCGGCGACGGTTCGACGTACTTACGGCCACGCATCCGGTACTTCCGGTCGCCCACCGAGAACATGGTGTCGTAAACCAGTTCGCGCACGCCTTTCTCGTCACGGATCGCGCGACGGAACAGACCGAAATCGCCGTCGCCAACGCCGGTCAGGTCGCCGCCGAGCACCGGTATCGAACCCGTGGCGTGCCATTGTCCTTTGTGCATCGGGTCTTTGATGAATCCGGGGACGTTCGGCACCGTGACTGTGGCGTTCAGCCGCATGGCAATGGCGGCGTCATTGTCATATCCCTTGACCGGATCCGTGATGCCCATGGTGATCATTCCGGTCATCACCTCGCTGAAGCGCAGACCGGGGCGGGCCACCTGCAGCCGCTGACGGGCTTGCCCATCAGCAGGGGCAGCGATGGGCGGGTCGGCTTCCATCACCATGGCTTGCTCAATTCGTCGACGATGAACGGGTTTACGTCGCGGTTGTTGTGTTCGCCGATGAAGACGTCGAGATGCCCGTAGTCGGCGAACTTCTGGAAGGTGTGTTTGCCCGGTGGTGAATGCCGCTCGAAGTATTCGAAGGTGCGGCCCATGCCAATCGGCAGGAAGGTCTGGTTGCGGTCGCCGGTCATGAAGACGAAGCGGGCATCGGTCTGCGGCGCCTCGGCGGTGAACAGCGGCGGCAACTCGGAGTATTTCCCCGTCGACACCATCTCTCCCGCCGCCGACGAGTCCGCGATCTGCCCGTAGTACGACATCGGCACCTGGCCGAACTCGCCCTTGAGCCATTCGTGGGTAGCGTCGTTGAGGTTCTCGTGGCGCCACAGGGTCGGGTGGCCGTACCCGTACATGAAGCTCGTCTGTTTACACACCGCGTTGTCGCACTCATGATGCGTGGCGTTGATGAAGCAAGTAAGAATCTTGGGCAGCAGCCGTGGCGCATGCAGACCCCATTGCGGATTGATGCCCCGGATTTTCTCGTGGTTCAAAAAGGCAACGGCCAGCGGAAGTTTCAGCCGCGCCTGCCATGGCATGATCGGATGCAGCGCCACCGAATTCGAGATCACCAGCGAAACGTCTGGGAGCAGTCCCGCCGTGATCGCCATCATGAACGCGCACGAACCCTGGCAGTGAATCAGTGCCTTCACCTTGTCGACACCGGTGCGCTTGCGCAGCTCCCAGACCGCGCTCGGCATGTCGAGCACCGCGGCGTCGTCGAGGGTGTATCTGACCCAGGGCAGGTCGATGCTGGACCGCCAGTTGAGGATCCACAGATCAAAACCGCGCTTGGTCAGGTCCTTCAATAGGTTCTCTGTCGGCGGGTTGAACAGGTTGGCGCGCACGCCCGTCCCGGGCACCAGTAGCAGCGGGTCCCCTTCGCCCGATTCCGGCCGCAGGCGTTTGAAGTTCAGCATGAAGCCGTCCCTGGCCGGGAATTCGATGGTCTCGAAGCGGTCCTGGGGAATCGGCTTGAGCGCCTCGAGCTCGCTGGTCGTCGACCTGACCCGCCCATTTGCAATGACCATCTGCCCCCCTGCGCGTACCTGGTTGCCGGCCTACAGCGTGCTCGGCGAACGCGGGGGTGTCTTGCGTAGCCCGGTACTCGATTTCGCCGCGGCGACGACTTCGGCCAGCAGGGTGCGGTCAGCGACGTTGAGCTTCATGCAGGCGCGGTAGATATGGCCCTCGACGGTGCGCACCGAGACCGACAGCCGCTCGGCAATGGCCTTGTTGGTCATTCCCTCGGACACCATGATTGCGATCTCGAGTTCCCGGCCGGTCAGCGGCAACGGGTTCAGCACTTGATCGAGCGCGGGCGTCGACGCGCCACCCGCGAGTTCGGCGGCACGGGCCATGGCCTCGACCTCGCCCTTGCGCTCGTGGCGGGCGGCGAACACCTTGGCCGCCTGCGCAGCCGCGTCGGCCGCGGCGCACTTCATTCCGAGCTCGGCGAGTTCGGCTGCGACAGTTGTCAATCCGTCGGCGTCGGCGGCGGCCAGCGCCCGGCCATGTGCCAGTGCGGCCCTGCCTGCGACGCAGTCCAAGCCCGCCGCCACACGCGCGATCGCGTCGGCCGCCGTTGTGTCGCCGAGCCGGACCGCCTCATGCAACGCCTGCAGTGCGACCGCCAGCTGTCCGGATCGTTCGGCGATGCGCGCCGCATCGCGGGCGGCGCTGATCGCGCCGGTCATGTTGCGGCCCGCTGCCAGCGTCCACGCCCGTCCCAGTGCCAGCTCCGGCGCATACAGTTCCGACCTCAGGCTGTGCCGAGATTCGGCGCGCGCCAAGATTTCTGCCGATTCCGCCGCATCGCCCTGCTGGCCGAGTGCCTGCGCCAAATACATCAGCGCCAGCGGGCCCCACGAGTAGCCGGTCTCCGACAGCGCGGCGGCGGATTGGCGCAGCAGTGACGTCGCAACGTCGAACTCACCCGACGCGATCAAGGTGCGCGCGAGCAGAACCTCCCCGATCGCGCGGCCGGGTTGCTGCAGTTCGGAGAATTCCATGAAGTGGCGCGCCAGGCGCTGTGCGTGCACGACGCCCTTGGTCATCAACAGCGTGGTGATCTCGCCGAGCCCGATCGTGAACCGCAGCAGCCCAGGGTGAGTCGCGGCCAGGCCGCGTTCAGCCAGCGGGCCGACGTCGCCGAATCTGCCGAGTCGGGCACTCGACAATGCCGCGGTGGCTGCCGCCCATGCGACCGCGAGGTCCTGGCTGGCTGATGAATCGAGCACCTCGGCCGCGATCTCGACCGCCCGCCGCGGATCGCCGGAGTTCATCGCGAACGTGGCCACCAACGCGTCGAGGGTGGCCACAGCCGCGGGCTCCGAAATGCGGTCGCGCATCGCGTACAGAAAATCGACTGCCGCCTCGGGCTGGTTGAGCATCCAGAACTGGTTGGCCGCCTTCGGCAGCGTCCACGCGGTGAGGTCCCACTCCGAGAGGGTGTCCGGCTCGACGGGGTTCAGCACGTCGTCGGCATCGGGACCCCGGCCCAGCCAGGACAAGGCGTGTGCCAAAGGCAGCCGCGCCGGCAAGCCGCCCGAGCGGTCGAGGGCGCTTTGCGCCAGCCGCTCGCCGAGCAACAGATCGCCGAGCCGCATCGCCTCCCAGGACGAGGTGACAACATCGTCGACCGGGGGCGGCGTATCACTGTCGATCGCCAGCGCCGCCAGCCGCAATCGGGCGCTGACGTGCTCGATCGGTTTTGACGACAACTGCGCGACCAGCTGGGTGCGCAACCGACGAGTGGCGATCTGGCCGAGCGACGCCCGCACCTGCTCGGCGTAGAGCGGATGCGCCGAATGCACGACCAGGTCGTCGCCACGCTTGACGACCTCGATGACGCGCAAGTCCTCGGCCTCCTCGAGGGCCTCACGGCCGGCCAGCTCGGTCAGGTCCCGCAGGCTCAGCGGTTCCTCGACCGCGAGGTACTCCAGCACCGACGTCACCGTCGATGGGAGCGCCTCCAGATGCCGGCCAATCAACGCCGACAGTTCTGCCGACAGCCCGATATGGCCGCGCAATTGCCAAACGCCGTCGACTTCGCGCAATGCCCCCGAGTCAATCGCGCTTTCTGTCAGGTGACGCAAATAGAGCGGATTTCCCTGGCTTGCGGTAAATACCTCTTCTGCGCTCGACGTCTCCATCGGCCCACCTAGGACGGCTTCCAGCAAACTTTTTGTCTGTGCGGAGTCAAACGGTTCGATGTCCATCCGGTCGAGCAAGCGGTCTTTCCACAGCGACGTGATCGCATCGGGCGCGGACTCCCCGGTCCTGACGGTGATGACGAACCGCGCTGACCCGGTCAACGCCAGCTGGTGCACCAGTGTTGCGGAGAGATTATCCAGGTGATGGGCGTCATCGATGGCAAGGAGCAGACCCTGTCCGCCGTGCTGCAGCAGCGACGCGCGGGCCGAACGCAGCAGCGTCGGAGAATCGCCGACCCCGGCGACGTCCACCAGGTGGCTGAACGCACCGAACGGGATCTGGCGGGCCGACGCCGTGCCGGCAAGCCACTGCACAGACACGCCGCCGTGTCGGTGAGCAAATCGTTCAACGGCGTGCCGGGCAAGCACTGTTTTGCCGACTCCGGCCGAACCGGCAAGCACCGCGCCGAGCCGGTTCTTGCTTTTCAGCGTCGACTCCAAAAGGCCCAGCGACTGCCCGCGCGGGACCGTGCGCCATTCAATGGCCATTTGCGGATCCTATGACGCGCGAGGAGTTTTCTCTTCGCATACGAGCAAACTGTGGCGCAGGTCGGGCACGAGCGCTGGCCTGCAGTAGCTAAAGACAGGTAGCGCACTACGCGTGTTTTCCGGGCCGGCAGATCCTTAACCTGCGGGGGCGGAGCAAACTCCGCGAACGTCAGGGGGAGGACAGGAGATGAACGGTTGGGCGCAGCAGGATTCGTCGCACGCGCGGGTGCACTGGCGCTCGCCCTGGGGATAGCGAGCGCGATGTCAGCACCACCTGCGCTGAACTCCGCACCGGAACAGCTCCCAGCTTCGGCAGGCTGGACCGGGGTCATCTCGGCCATCCTCGTGGCGTTGGGGCGTCGACCTTCGGTGAGCGACGGTTCGGGGTCACTGCCGAGTCTGACGCTCACCGGGCGGATGCGGTCCATTTTCCAGCGTCAGGAGCGCGCCTCGTCGACGGCCGTCGCACCTGTGCGCGCGCGTGACGGCGACGGTCAGACCGCTGCGGTGCAGACGGTGCCGGGTGTCGGCCCGGTGCGCGATATTGCGCTGTCGTCGGATGGGCGATACGCCTACGTTGCGTCGCATCAAGACACCTCTGGTGCCGACGCATGCTCGGTCGACGTCGTCGAAACCACGACCAACACAGTGGTCAAGAAGATCGTTCTTTCGGATGTCGGCCCGACAAGCCTTGCCGCTAGCCCTGATTCGTCACGGCTGTATGTCGCCGATCACAATGCCGCCGCCATCCGCGTCGTGGACATCGCCGAGGGCAGCCCGACCCGCAATCGTGTGGTCGACTCACTCCCGCTGGAAGGCCCGCTGCCCGTCGGCTACGGCACACCGAGCTCGATTGTCCTCAGCCCCAATGGATCACGCCTTTATGCACAGATGACCGATCCGGCGGTCCTCATCGTGGATCCTGACACTCGTGTTCTGGTCGGCACCGTTGCCGGGGGCGATTCGATCGCCATGTTTGCGGCGGGTGAGCGCATCTACGTCTGCGCAGACGACCGACTTGGACACTCCAACGTCGCCGCGGGAGTGGTGATCCTGGACGCCGACACCGGCTCAGAGCTCGGCTCGTTCGGCCTCAACGACGCGCCCGCCTTCATCAGTCAACCCATCCTCGCGGGCGACAGCGGTCAGTTGTATCTCGACATCGACGACCTCGACGGTCGATTGGAAGTGGTGGACACGTCGACGCTGAATGTGGTGGCGCGCATCAAGATTGACGCGTCGGCGGACCGGCAGCTGCGCAGCATCCCAGCCGCTGCGGTGTTGAGTCCCGACGGTGGTTGTCTGTATGTGGCCAATCAAGGTGTGCGTTCCTCGTCGGAGGAGGCGACCGAGGTCGGCTGGATTTCAGTGGTCGACACCAACCTCAACGAGGTCATCGACGACATCGCTTTACCCGAAGCCGACGAATGCCAGGGCGCCAATCCGCAATTCATCGTGATCAGCCCGGCAGGCGATCGATTGGTGGTCGTCAACGAGTACGGGATCGTGTCGATCATCGACGTCGCATCCCGGGCTATCGTCGGCACCGTGACACTTGGACGACCGACGGACCAGCCGCGGGTGGTCACCGTCAATCCCGCACGCAACGCCGTTTACGTCGGGGGCGATGCCGGCCTAACCGTGATTCCGCTGTAGCGGCCGCGGGTCGCTTTCGTCGGACGCGCGGCGCTCATGCCACCGCAGTCGCAGCAGCAACAGGTGACGGTGCGCCCGGAACCCCGCCGACAGCGGGTCACGCCAGGCCGGCGTGTGCGCTTTCGCTTCAGGTTCTGTGTGCACGCCCCCATTGTGCCGTCTTTGTGCAGCGGTTGCCTCGCCGCCATGCTGCCGCCCAGGTGAACGGCGATATAACGTTTGTCACGACGTTCGACGAGCAGAGCCCGCCGGCCTACTTGGTCGACGGGGCCCGCCCGTCGGTTATGCGTCTTTACCACGCAATTCGTGGGACAGCGCCTCCAACTCGTCGCCGCCGGCCATCTCCTGGGTCAGGTGTTCGAGCGTGATGTCGTCATACGTGCAGTCCAGCTTCTGTCGACCGCGGTTGAGCAGCACGAAGTGGTCGCCGACCATGTGCGCGTGATGCGGATTGTGCGTGATGAAAACCACACCGAAACCGGCGTCCTTGGCGGCGGTGATGTACTTCAGCACCACACCGGACTGCTTGACGCCGAGTGCGGCAGTCGGCTCGTCCAGGATCAGCACTCGCGCGCCGAAGAACACCGCACGGGCGATGGCGACGCATTGGCGCTGACCGCCCGACAAAGAGCCGATCGGCACGTCGACGTCGGGCAGGTCGATGCCCATCTTCGACAGCTCAGTCAACGTGGTGGCCCGCATCGCATTGGAATCGAGCGACCACGGAAAACCCTTCTTTCGGATCTCCTGACCGAGGAAGAAGTTGCGCCACACCGGCATCAGCGGTACGACCGCGAGGTTCTGGTACACGGTCGCAATGCCCTTGGCCAGTGAATCCTTTGGCGAACTGAAGGTCGTCGGCTCGCCGTCGACGAGCAGTTCACCCTCGGTCTGCGGGTGGTACCCGGCGATGATCTTGATCAACGTCGACTTGCCTGCGCCGTTGTCACCGAGGATGCCGGTGACCTCACCGGCATGGACGCGAAGTGAAATATCCTTCAGCGCAGTGATATTGCCGTAGGCCTTGCCGATGTTGCGCATCTCGACCAGCGGCACCTTGCCTCCGGACGGGGCTTCATGCATGGGCTTGTCCACTGTTGCAGTCACGGGTCACCTCTTCGCGGCGTAGTTACGGAAGGCGTTGTTGGCGATCACCGCGAACAGCAGCATTACGCCCATGAAGAACTTGAACCAGTCGGGATTCCATCCGGCGTAGACGATGCCCTGCTGCACCATGCCGAAGATGAACGCGCCGATCGCGGCCCCGATCGCGGTGCCATAGCCACCGGTGAGCAGGCAGCCGCCGATAACCGCGGCGATGATGTAGATGAATTCGTTGCCGACGCCCTGGCCCGACTGCACGGTGTTGAACGCGAACAGCAGGTGCATGCCGGCAAACCAGGCGCAGAAGCCGACGAACATGAACAGGCCGATCTTCACCGCTGTCACCGGAACACCTACGGCCCTCGCACTTTCCTGGTCGCCGCCGACGGCGAATATCCAGTTGCCGATGCGAGTCTTGAACAAGACATAGGTCGCAACGGCGGTGAACAGCAGCCACCAGAACACGGTGATGCGGATGCTTACGCCTGCGATGGTGAACGACGACGAGAACACCTTCTGCGCCGAGTCCCAGCCCTGCATATCGTTCACGCTGGGCGTCGCGACCTGACCCGAAATCAGTTTGGTCACAGCCAGATTGATACCGGTGAGCATCAGCAACGTGCCGAGTGTGATCAAGAAGCTCGGAATCTTGGTCTTCATCACCAAGTACCCGTTGAAGAACCCGACGGCCAAGGCGACTATCAGGGCCAACGCCGCCCCGGCCCACAGGTTCAGATGCAGGTTGTAGGCCAGCATTGACGCCGCAAGCGAACTCGTGGTCACCGCGACACCCGATGACAGGTCGAACTCACCGCCGATCATCAGCAGCGCGACCGCACAGGCCATGATCCCGATCGTCGAACTGGCGTAGAGCACCGTCGCCAGGGCCTCAGGTGACCGGAACGGTGGGGCAACGATTAAGAAGAAGATGAAGATTGCCACCGCGCCGATCGCTGCACCCATCTCAGGACGAATGAGTAGGCGTTGCACACGATTTCGTTCCTTGACACGTTCATCTCGCACAATTTTGCGATTGGCAATGTCAACACCGGTTGTAGTCATGATTGGCTTTCTCCTGGGCAGTGGATCAACGGGTTCCGGACTTGGCCAGTTCAGCGACCGAGTCGATGTTCGTTTCGTCGATGAACGACGGGCCCGTCAGCGTGGCCTGTCCGCCACCGATCAGGTTCTTGTTGTTGATGTACAGCCACAGCGAGTCGATGGCCAGATAGCCTTGCAGGAACGGCTGCTGGTCCACCGCCCACTTCACCTTCCCCGCCTTGACCGCGTCGACAAGCGCCGCATTGGTATCGAAGGTGACCACTTGCGCGTTGCTGCCTGCGTTTCCGACCGACTGCACTGCGGCAAGCGCGATCGGCGCGCCGAGCGTGACCACGTGGTCAACCGTCTTGTCCTGCTGAAGTTTGGCGGTGATCGTCGATTCCACCGACGGCATGTCCTTGCTGTTGACGTTCAGGATCTCGAACCCGCCCTTGAAGCTCTGTTTGACGCCGGCGCACCGGGACTCGAGCGCAACCTGGCCCTGCTCCTGGATGACGCAGATGATCTTCTTCGCGCCGTCCTTGTTCAATCGGTCGCCGGCAGCGACGCCTGCGAGCTTTTCGTCCTGACCGAAATACTCCTGGACGCCCATGGCCTTCCAGTTGTCGAAACCGGAGTTGAACGCGACGACCGGAATGTTCTTGTCCAGCGCGGCCTTGACGGCGGGTGCCATCGCGTCCGGCTTGGCCAACGTCAATGCGATGCCCTTGACGCCACTGTCGATGGCGGTCTGCACCAGGTTCGCCTGGTTCGGCGCTTCTGGATCGTTGGAGTAGCGCAGCTCGATGTTGTCCTTGTCGGCCGCGGCCTGCGCACCCTTGCGGATGAGGTCCCAAAACGAGTCGCCGGGCACCTCGTGGGTGATCATCGCGACGGTGGCTCGCGGGGTGTTCGCCTGACCGGCGCCCATTCCCCCGCCGGTCTCGCGGGGCTTGCCCCCCGTCGAGGAACATGACGCGATCCCGAGCACGAGCACGCTTGCCCCGGCGATCGCCGCGAGCCGGCTGAACCTCATTGTTTCTCCTCGCTCTAGAGTGCGGCGTGGCACGCCTACTGAATCGATGTAATACGGCTCACAGCTGAAAGTCAATACTTTGTCCTGACATTAGGACTGCACATCAAATGCTAAGGTGCGTTCATGCTGGTCAGGACGAGAGAGGTGACTATCTCATGAGCGACTTCGCGCTCGCGGTTTGTTCGGAGATGGTGTTCACGGACCTGCCGATCGTCGAGCGAGTTCGTCGCATCGACGGTATGGGGTTCGCGGTCGAGATCTGGAGCTGGCACGACAAGGACCTGCAGGCGCTGGCCGACACCGGCGCTCGGTTTTCGTCGATGACTGGCTACCTGCACGGCGATCTCATCGACCCGGCGACCGCCGACGAAGTCGTGCGAAGCGCGGCACTCTCGATCAAAGCCGCTGAAACACTTGGTGTTTCGCGGCTGAACCTGCACACCGCGGAGCTGGTCGACGGCAAGGCGGCCCGACCGCGCTATCGGGTCGACGGCGAAATGTGGACCACCGCGCTGCGCACGCTGGAGCGCATCGGCGACCTCGGTGCCTCGGCAGGCGTGACCTTCTGCGTGGAAAACCTCAACACGATCGTCGATCATCCAGGCGTCCCGCTGGCGCGCGCCAAAGACACGCTGGCGTTGGTGGAAGGCGTCGGTCATCCGAACGTGAAGATGATGCTCGACCTGTATCACGCGCAGATCGGCGAGGGCAATCTCACCGAAATGGTGCGACGCTGCGGCGACGCCATCGGCGAGATCCAGGTCGCCGACGTGCCCGGCCGCTGCGAGCCCGGCACCGGCGAAATCAACTACCCTGCGATCGCGAAAGCGTTGCGCGACATCGGTTTTACCGGCACGGTCGGCATGGAGGCGTGGGCCTCTTGCGACAGCGTTGCAGCATTAGAAGCGTTCCGAGCCGCGTTCAGCTAGCGGTCCACCAGCGTCGTATCGAAGTAGTACCTCGACGCCCGATAGCAGTGCGTACCGAATTCGACCGCGGTGCCGGAGTCGTCAAACGCGGTACGCGCCATGGTCAGCAGCGGAGCATTGGGCTTCTCGTCGAGCAACCGGGCCTCCGACCGGGTGGCGCCGCGCGCGCCGATGCGCTGGCGCGCCAGCCGAATGTGCACACCGCGCGCCCGCAGCGACTGGTAAAGCCCATTGCTCTCCAGCTCCTCGGCGTCCGGCGCGATCTCGACGGGCAGATGGTTGATCATCACCGCGAGCGGCTCACCGTTGGCGCATCGCAGCCGGTGAATCGACACGACCTCACGGTCGGCGGCAAGGTTGAGCTCGCCGGCGACTTCTTCGTCGGGCGGCCCGACGCGGTAGTCGAGCAGTTGGGTCGTCGGCTCCTGGCCGGCGCGGGCGAGGTCGTCGAACAGGCTGGTCAGCTCCACCCGGCGATGCACGGGATTCTGGACCACCTGCGTGCCAACTCCCCGCTTGCGAACCAGCAGGCCCTTGTCGACCAATTCCTGGATCGCGCGCCGGGTCGTCGGCCGGGACAGGGTCAGCCGCTTTGCCAGCGCCAGTTCGTTTTCGAAGCGATCGCCCGGCGCCAGTTCGCCGTCACGGATCGCAGCCTCGATGGCTTGGGCGAGCTGATAGTAGAGAGGAACAGGACTGGACCTGTCGAGCTCCACCGTCAGGGGCACGTCGTCTCCGATCTCGTGTTGGACCAGATGAAGAGTAGCTGCATACTAACATCGCATGATCGAAAGATAGAATGTCAGGACAAACTATTGACAGCGCCACGTGACGCGGGGCACAGTCGATATCGAGCAATCACCCCTCTCCCGGAAGGCTGACCTTGAGCACCGCACAGCCATTTGACGTCCTCGCCATCGGGCGCAGCGGCGTCGACATCTATCCCCTGCAGATCGGTGTGGGCCTCGAAGACGTCACGACATTCGGCAAGTTTCTGGGTGGCAGCGCCGCCAACGTGACAGTGGCCGCAGCACGGCTGGGCAACCGGGCGGGGCTGATCTCCGGCGTCGGCAACGACCCCTTTGGCACGTTCGTTCGGGACGAGTTGGCGCGATTGGGCGTCGACAACCGCTACATCGCGACCCACGGCGAGTACCCGACTCCCGTCACGTTCTGCGAGATCTTTCCGCCGGACAATTTTCCGCTGTACTTCTACCGCAAACCCAGCGCACCGGACCTGCAAGTGCGCGCCGATGAGATCGACGCGGACGCAATTCGGGATGCCCGGTTGTACTGGTCGACGGTCACCGGTCTGTCCGAGGAGCCAAGCCGCAGTGCGCATTTCGCCGCATGGGAAGCACGCGGACGTAAGCCGTTCACGGTGTTGGACCTCGACTACCGGCCGATGTTCTGGGAGTCGCCCGCCGCTGCGACGGAACAGGTGCAGCGTGCGCTGCAGCATGTAACGGTCGCGGTCGGCAACAGCGAGGAGTGCGAGATTGCCGTCGGAGAGCGCAACCCGCACAAGGCCGCCGACGCATTGCTCGACCTCGGCGTCGAGCTGGCGATCGTCAAGCAGGGCCCGCGCGGTGTGCTCGGCAAGACGCGATATTCGCATGTGATGGTGGCGCCCAACGAGGTCGACGTCGTCAACGGCCTCGGCGCAGGCGACGCGTTCGGCGGCAGTCTGTGCCACGGCCTGCTGCACGGTTGGCCGCTGGAGAAAACGCTGCGGTACGCCAATGCCGCAGGCGCGATTGTCGCCTCGCGCCTCGAGTGCTCGACCGCGATGCCGACCGCCGCGGAGGTGGCCGAACTCGCGGAGCAGGCCGCAGTGGAGGCCGTCAATGTCTGACGCTCTTTGCAAGGACTACGCCGAGATCACCGAACTGCGCGCGACCAATCCCGCCGCGATCGACCGCGCGTGGCAGAACCGCACCACCCGGCCGACGGTGCGCGGCAACGGTCGGTTGATGATCGTGGCCGCCGATCACCCGGCGCGCGGTGCGCTCGCAGTGGGCTCGCGGCCCACCGCGATGAACAGCCGCACCGACCTGCTCGACCGGTTGCGGGCCGCCCTCGCCGATCCCGGCGTGGACGGCGTGCTCGCCACCGCCGACATCCTCGACGATCTGGTGCTGTTCGGCGCGCTCGAGGACAAGGTGGTGATCTCGTCGATGAACCGCGGCGGGCTGGCAGGCGCTGCGTTCGAACTCGATGACCGTATGACGGCGACCACCGCCGCGGCGACTGCCGCGATGCGGATGAACGGCGGAAAGATGTTGTGCCGCATCGACCTCGGCGATCCCGGCACCGTCGCCACCCTCGAAGCATGCGCGCGGGCGATCGACGAACTGGCGTCGCACGGGTTGATCGCCATGGTCGAGCCGTTCATGTCGTCGCGCGTCGATGGCAAGGTCCGCAACGACCTGTCCCCCGATGCGGTGATCAAATCCATCCACATCGGGCAGGGCCTTGGCTCGACGTCGGCATACACCTGGATGAAGCTGCCGGTGGTCGAGGAGATGGACCGTGTGATGGAGGCGACGACACTGCCGACGCTGCTGCTCGGCGGCGATCCCGCCGACCCCGACGAGGCGTTCGCCAGTTGGGAGAAGGCACTCGGCCTGCCGTCGGTGCGCGGCCTGATCGTCGGCCGCACACTGCTTTACCCGGCGGACGACGATGTCAGTTCCGCGGTGGCGACCGCCGTCTCTATGGTGAGGTGACATGCACAGCAAGTTCTACATCCCCGCGCGCAGCGCCACTCCCCCGTACACCGTCGACGTCACCCCCGAGTCGGCAGGCTGGACGGAGTCGAGCCTGCGCGTTGTCGAGTTGGAAGCGGATCTCACACTGGCGACCGGCGATACCGAGGTGATGATCCTGCCGCTGGCCGGCCGGGGATCGGTCACCGCCAGCGACGAGACGTTCGAATTGTCTTTGCGGGCATCGGTTTTCGACGGCCCCGCCGACATGGTGTACATCGGCACCGGCCAGAGTTTCACATTGGCGGGTGACGGCCGGTTTGCGATTTGTGGTGCGCGCGCCGCCAGGCAACTGCCCAACCGCCGGGTGGCCGCCGCCGACGTGCCCGTCGAGCTTCGTGGCACCGGTAACTGCAGCCGTCAGGTGCACAACTTCGGCACCGCAGGCGTTTTCGAGGCCGATTCGTTGATCGCGTGCGAAGTGATCACCCCTGGCGGCAACTGGTCGAGCTATCCGGCACACAAGCATGACGAGAACACGCCCGTGGAGTCCGCACTGGAGGAGATCTACTACTTCGAGATCGACTCGGGGCCAGACGATTCCCGCGGCTTCGGTTACCACCGCGTCTACGGCACACCTGACCGTCCCATCGAGGTGCTGGAAGAGGTCCGCAGCGGCGACGTCGTCCTTGTCCCGCACGGCTACCACGGCCCCTCCGTCGCCGCGCCCGGCTACCACATGTACTACTTGAATGTGATGGCGGGCCCCGGCGATGAGCGGGCCTGGAAGATCGTCGACGATCCCGAGCACGCCTGGCTGCGCGGCACCTGGGAAGGCCAGGCCGTCGATCCTCGGCTGCCCCTGCGATCACAAGGAGTGTGACGTGGTCTCCAAAGCATCCGCATTCAAGGCCGCTCACAACGAGCCGACCGTGCGACTCACCGTCGCCCAGGCCACAATTCGGTTCCTCGCCAACCAATACGTCGAACGCGACGGCGAACGCAGGAAGTTCTTTGCGGGCTGCTTCGGCATTTTCGGGCACGGCAACGTGGCGGGTATCGGCCAGGCACTGCTGCAGGCTGAACTCGATGAAAACGGTCCGTCGCTGCGATATGTGTTGGGCCGCAACGAACAAGCGATGGTCCACACGGCGGCGGCCTATGCACGTCAGAAGGACCGACTGCAGGCCTGGGTGGTGACGGCCAGCATCGGTCCCGGCTCGACCAACATGCTGACCGGCGCGGCGCTGGCCACGATCAACCGGCTGCCGGTGCTGCTGTTGCCGTCGGACACCTTTGCGACGCGCGTCAGCGCGCCGGTACTACAGGATCTCGAACAGCCTCACGACAATGAGCTGACCGTCAACGACGCGTTCAAGCCGCTGTCGCGGTTCTTCGACCGGGTGTGGCGCCCGGAGCAGTTGCCGTCGGCACTGTTGGCCGCGATGCGCGTACTCACGGATCCTGTCGAAACAGGGGCGGCGACGATCGCCCTGCCACAGGATGTTCAGGCCGAGGCGTTCGACTGGCCGGAATCGCTGTTCGCCGAACGGACTTGGCACATTGGGCGGCCGGTGCCCGAGCGGTCGGTGATCGCCAGGGCCGCCGAGGTGATCCGGTCCGCACAGCGGCCGTTGATCGTGGCGGGCGGCGGCGTGATCTATTCCGGCGCCAGCGACGCGCTGGCGGCGTTCGTCGAGAAGACCGGTATCCCGGTATCGGAGACTCAGGCCGGCAAGGGGTCGCTGCCGTATGACCACCGGTACGAGGTCGGCGCGATCGGCTCGACCGGGACGACGGCCGCCAACGACTTGGCTGCTCAAGCCGACGTGGTGATCGGAATCGGCACCCGCTACAGCGACTTCACCAGCGCGTCGCGGACGGCGTTCAACGATCCGGATGTGCGGTTCGTCAACATCAACGTGGCGTCCTTCGACTCGGTCAAACAGGGCGGCCTGTCGGTGGTGGCCGATGCACGCGAAGCTCTGGAGGCTTTGTCGAGCGCGCTGGGTGATTACTCGGTGACCGACGAATATCGGGTGAAGACAGCAGAACTCGCGCAGGAATGGGACCAGACGGTGTCGGCCGCCTATCGGGTGGAGGACGACGGCAGCGCCCTGAACCAGAGTCAGGTCATCGGGCTGGCCAATACGTTGTCCGATCCGCGCGATGTGGTGGTCTGCGCGGCCGGCTCGATGCCGGGGGACTTACACAAGCTGTGGCGCACCCGCGAGCGCAAGGGCTACCACGTCGAATACGGCTACTCCTGCATGGGCTACGAGATCGCAGGCGGCATCGGAATCCGGATGGCCGCGCCCGACCGCGACGTGTTCATCATGGTCGGCGACGGGTCGTATCTGATGATGGCGACCGAACTCGTCACCGCGGCGCAAGAGGGCGTCAAGGTCATCGTGGTGCTGGTGCAGAACCACGGCTTCGCGTCGATCGGTTCGCTGTCGGAGTCGTTGGGCTCGCAGCGGTTCGGCACCGCCTACCGCTATCGCAGCAGCGACGGCCGCCTCGACGGGGACAAGCTGCCGGTCGACCTGGCCGCCAACGCCGCCAGCCTCGGGGCCGAGGTGATCCGCGTGACGACGGCCGCCGAGTTCACCGATGCGGTCAAGGTGGCCAAGGCCAACGAGCACACCACCGTCATTCATGTCGAGACCGATCCGCTGCTGTATGCACCCGACAGCCAATCGTGGTGGGACGTTCCGGTGAGCCAGGTTTCGGCATTGGAGTCCACGAAGACGGCGTATGAGACGTATGCCGAATGGAAGAAGGTTCAGCGACCATTGACTAGGCCATCCGAATGAGCACCATTCTCGTCGGCTCAGCACCCGACTCGTGGGGCGTGTGGTTCCCCGATGATCCCAACCAGACGCCGTATGGCCGCTTCCTCGACGAAGTGGCCGCGTCCGGCTATCAGTGGATCGAGTTGGGGCCCTACGGGTATCTGCCCACCGACCCGCATAAGCTGTCCGACGAACTCGCGTCGCGCAACCTGAAGCTGTCCGCGGGCACGGTATTCGAGCACCTGCACCAGGACAATTCGTGGGATGCCGTGTGGAAGCAGATCGAGGACGTCGCAAAGCTGACCGCCGCTGTCGGCGGCAAGCATGTCGTCGTCATTCCCGAGATGTGGCGTGACCCGGCCACCGGCGAGGTGCTCGAGGACCGCAACCTCACCGCTGAGCAGTGGCGCAAGAAGACCCGCGGCATGAATGAACTCGGCAAGGCGATGTTGGAACGCTACGGCGTGCGAGCGCAATACCATCCGCACGCCGACAGTCACGTCGACACCGAAGAGAACGTGTATCGCTTCCTGGACGGCACAGACTCCGAATTCGTCAACCTGTGCCTGGACACCGGCCACATCAGCTACTGCGGCGGCGACAATCTGGCGATCATCGACCGGGCGCCCGACCGCATCGGTTACCTGCATCTCAAGCAGGTCGATCCGGAAGTGCGGGCCCAGGTCGAGGCGGAGGATTTGCCGTTCGGTGAGGCCGTCAGACTCGGCGCGATGACCGAACCGCCACGCGGAATCCCGGAGATGCCGCCGTTGCTCGACGCGATCGAGAAACTCGGCATCGACGTGTTCGCGATCGTCGAGCAGGACATGTACCCGTGCGACCCCGACCAGCCGCTGCCGATCGCTGCACGCACCCGCAGTTACCTCGGGTCGTGCGGCGTCCCGTCGGTGAAGTTCTAGGAGTTCGAATGACCATGTCAGATTTGCGTATTGCCGTGCTTGGTGTCGGCGTGATGGGTGCCGACCACGTCACCCGCATCACGAGCCGAATCAGCGGCGCCCGGGTCGCGGTCATCAACGACTACCTGCCGGAGAAGGCCGCGGAAGTCGCGGCTTCCGTTCCCGGCTCGAGGGTGGCCACCGACCCGTTCGACGCGATCAACGCCGACGACGTGGACGCCGTGCTGCTCGCGACGCCGGGGCCCACGCACGAGAAGCAACTGCTGGCCTGCCTCGAACAGGGCAAGCCGGTGCTGTGCGAGAAACCGTTGACCACCGACTCGGCTTCATCGCTGGAGGTGGTGCGCCGCGAGGCTGCAATGGGCACGCCGCTGATTCAAGTGGGTTTCATGCGCCGCTTCGATCCCGAATATCAGCACCTGAAGATCCTGATCGACGGCGGTGAACTCGGCCAGCCGTTGGTGATGCACTGTGTTCACCGAAACCCCACGGTGCCACCGAGTTTCGACTCCGCGATGGTCGTGCGGGACTCCCTGGTGCATGAGGTCGACGTGACGCGGTTCCTGCTTGGCGAGGAGATCGCGTCGGTGCAGATCATCAAACCGATGCCGAATCGCGGTGCGCCGCGCGGACTGCAGGACCCGCAGATCGCGATCTTCCGGACAGTCAGCGGCAGGCACGTCGACGTCGAGGTGTTCGTCACCACGGGCGTCGCCTACGAGGTACGCACCGAGGTCGTCGGCGAACTCGGCAGCGCCACCATCGGTTTGGACGTCGGGCTGGTGCGTAAGTCGGCCCCGGGACTCTGGGGCGGACGCATCACGCCGGGCTTCAGGGAGAGGTTCGGGACTGCCTATGACATCGAGGTGCAGCGCTGGGTCGACGCCGTGCGGTCCGGTGTCAACGTCGATGGGCCGACGGCGTGGGACGGTTACGCCGCGGCCGCCGTCTGCGAGGCCGGTGTCCGCTCGCTGCAGACCGGCGAAGCCGTCGACGTCGAGCTTGCTCAACGAGTGAGCATCTGATGAAGGTCGCGCTGGATCCCACTCCGTTGCACCACGATGTCGAGCTGCTCGAATTCCCGCGCGTGGTGGCGGAATTGGGCTACGAGTACCTGCAGCTGACCCCGCACCGGGATTTCATCCCGTTCTTCAATCATCCGCGCGCCGACGACGAACTGGTCGCCCGGTTCCGTAGGGCGTGTGCTGATGCGGGCGTCGGCATTGCCTCGGTGTTGCCGGTGCTGCGCTGGTCTGGTCCCGACGAGGATGCCCGCGAAGCCGCGGTGCGCAACTGGAAGCGCGTCATCCAGATCACCGTCGACCTCGGCGTCAACGTGATCAACACCGAGTTCTCCGGGCGGCCGGAGCGGGCCGAGGAGTCCGAGCGGGCGTTCTTCCGTTCGATGGAGGAGCTGCTGCCGATCTTCGAGCGTGAGGGCATCGACGTCCGAATCGACCCGCACCCAGACGATTTCGTTGAGGACGGGCTCGAGGCGTTGCGCATCATCCGTGGGCTGAACTCGCCGAACGTCGGTTTCGTTTTCGTCGCCTGCCACGCTTTCCACATGGGCGGCAACATGACGGAGATCATTCGTATGGCGGGCGATAGGCTGCGTCTGGTGCATGTCGCGGACACGATGGACCACCGTCGCAGTCACGGCCTTCGCTACATCACCAACCCGCCCGGCAACCCGGCACGAGTGCACCAACACCTCAAGATCGGCGACGGCGACGTCGACTGGGACGAGTTCTTCGGCGGCCTGGCCGAGATCGATTTCTACGAGCGCCCCGACACCGTCATGGTGTCATCGGTTTTCGCCGAGAACGAGAACGCGCACGAGGTGTCGCGCTACCAACTCGCCACCATGTCCGACTACGTATCCAAATACCGCAAATAGGAACACACCATGACACAGACAATCCCCCACTGGATCAACAACAAGCCCTATGCGGGCGATGCAGACAACAGCCTGCCGGTGACGAATCCGGCGACCGGCGCGGTGACCGGTCAGGTGGCGTTGGCCACCGTTGAGGATGCGCGCACCGTGATTGATGCGGCCGCCGCGGCGTTTCCGGCGTGGCGCGACACCTCGCTGGCCAAGCGCACTCAGGTGCTGTTCAAATTCAGGGAGCTGCTCAACGAGCGCAAGGGTGAACTGGCCGAGATCATCACCAGCGAGCACGGCAAGGTCGTCTCCGATGCCTTGGGTGAGGTGTCGCGTGGCCAGGAGGTCGTCGAATTCGCCTGCGGTATCCCGCATCTACTCAAGGGCGGGTTCACCGAGAACGCCTCGACCAAAGTCGACGTCTACTCCATCCGCCAACCCTTGGGTCCGGTCGGCATCATCAGCCCGTTCAACTTCCCGGCGATGGTGCCGATGTGGTTCTTCCCCATCGCCATCGCCGCCGGCAACACCGTCGTCCTGAAGCCGTCGGAGAAGGATCCCTCGGCGTCGCTGTGGCTGGCCAACCTGTGGGCCGAAGCCGGCCTGCCCCCAGGGGTATTCAACGTTTTACAAGGCGATAAGACCGCCGTCGACGAACTGCTGACCAACCCCAAGATCAAATCCGTGTCGTTCGTCGGCTCCACCCCGATCGCCCAGTACGTCTACCAAACCGGGACCGCGGCCGGAAAGCGCGTCCAGGCATTGGGCGGGGCCAAGAATCACGCGGTGATCCTGCCCGACGCCGATCTGGATCTGGCCGCCGACGCGATGGTCAACGCCGGCTTCGGCTCGGCAGGGGAACGCTGCATGGCGATCTCCGCGTGTGTGGCGGTCGGGCCGATCGCCGACGATCTGGTCGCCAAGATCGCCGAGCGTGCCCACAGCATCAAGACCGGCGACGGCACCGGAGACGCCGACATGGGCCCGCTGGTCACCCGCGCGCACCGCGACAAGGTCGCCTCCTACATCGACGCCGGGGAGGCCGACGGCGCCAAGATCGTCGTCGACGGCCGCGGCGTCACCGCCGATGGTGGTGCCGACGGGTTCTGGCTGGGCCCCACCTTGATCGACCACGTCACCCCCGAGATGAGCGTCTACACCGACGAAATCTTCGGACCCGTGCTCTCGGTGCTGCGCGTGGAAACCTACGACGAAGCCCTCGATCTCGTGAATTCGAACCCGTACGGCAACGGCACCGCGATCTTCACCAACGACGGCGGGGCCGCCCGACGCTTCCAGAACGAGGTCGAGGTCGGCATGGTCGGCATCAATGTGCCGATCCCGGTGCCGATGGCCTACTACAGCTTCGGCGGCTGGAAGGCCTCACTGTTCGGCGACACCCACGCCCACGGCACCGAAGGCGTCAACTTCTTCACCCGCGGCAAAGCCATCACCAGCCGCTGGCTCGACCCCAGCCACGGCGGCATCGAACTCGGCTTCCCCCAAAACAAGTAGCCCCAACTACCGCGAGCGACCGTGTCTGCACGTCGACACGCCGCGTGATGACGTGCAAAAGCGGTCGCTCGCGGGAGGATCGACGTGACTGAACCCCTACACGTGGCGACGGCGCGACATGATCGCCGGCCAGCTTAGAAAGGATCGCCGAGTGTGGGGTATGCGGGTCTACCAGTGCCCGCGCTGACGGGCACCACCCCACACTCGGCGACGTCTGCTCAGAGGATGTAGAGCATCTCCTGATAGGTCGGCAGTGGCCACAGATCGTCGGCCACAACGCTTTCCAGCGCGTCGGCCGCGGCACGGACCGCATCCATTGCCGGCAGCAACGCGTCGCGCGCGTGCAACGCTTCGTCGTAGGCGCTATCGGCGGAGTGTTCCGTGAGCGCCTTCTTCAGATCCGTCAGCGAATTGGTCAATTCGGCGATTGGCTCGGAGACCGACTCCAGCAGTGCGAGGCTCGGCGTGACGGCCGCCTTCTTCAACGCTGCGACGTTCTGCGCCAGCTCCGTCTGGTAGCGCATCGCCGCGGGAAGTATGACCGTCGAGCCGATCTCGAACGTCAGCTTGGCTTCCACTGCAATCGTCAGCACGTACTGCTCCAGCCGAACCTCGTAGCGACTGTGCAGTTCTCGCTCGTTGAACACACCGTACTTGTCGAACAGCTCGACGGATTCGGGTGCAATCAACGACGGCAGCGCGTCCGGCGTGGTCTTGAAGTTCGGCAGGCCGCGCTCGGCCGCCTCGATCTGCCAGTTCTCCGAGTAGCCGTCGCCGTTGAACACGACCGCCCCGTGCTCGGTGATGATGTCGGTGAGCAGCTTCTGCACCGACTTGTCGAAGTCCTCACCGTCCTCGACCGCCTTCTCCAAAATTGTTGCGATGTAGTCGAACGAGTCGGCCATGATCGTGTTGAGGATGATCATCGGCACCGCAACGGTCTGGCCAGATCCCGGCGCGCGGAACTCGAACCTGTTGCCGGTGAACGCGAATGGGCTGGTGCGGTTGCGGTCACCCGGGTCGGTCGGCAGCGGCGGCAGGGTATCGACGCCGATGATCATCGTGCCCTTGCCCTTGGACGACGTGGCCGCGCCCTTGGCGATCTGCTCGAACACGTCGGCCAGCTGGTCGCCGAGGAAGATCGAAATGATCGCGGGCGGGGCCTCGTTGGCGCCGAGCCGGTGGTCGTTGGTGGCCGATGCCACCGAGATGCGAAGCAGCGGTGCGTATTTGTGCACACCCCGGATGACCGCCGCACAGAACACCAGGAATTGAGCATTCTCATGTGGGGTGTCCCCCGGCACCAGCAGGCTGCCGAGTTCCGCGTTCCCTACCGAGAAGTTGACGTGCTTGCCAGATCCATTGACACCCGCGAACGGCTTCTCGTGGAACAGACACTCCATGCCGTGCTTCTTGGCGATGGTCTTGAACGTCGTCATCAGTAGTTGCTGATGGTCGGAGGCGAGGTTGGCCCGCTCGAACATCGGCGCCACCTCGAACTGGCCGGGTGCCACCTCGTTGTGCCGAGTCTTGGCGGGAATGCCGAGCTTGAACAGCTCCCGCTCGGTGTCCATCATGAAGCCCAGCACCCGCTCGGGCACCGCACCGAAGTAGTGGTCGTCGAACTCCTGGCCTTTAGGTGGCTTTGCGCCGAACAGGGTGCGGCCGGCGTTGATGAGATCCGGCCGCGCGAGGAAGAAGTGCCGGTCGACAAGGAAGTACTCCTGTTCCGGACCGCAGAACGACACCACCTTCTCGAGTTTCTCGTGTCCGAATAGCTTCAGGATGCGCTCGGCGTGCATACCCATTGCCTGCTGGCTACGCAGCAGCGGAGTCTTGTAATCGAGAGCGTCTCCGGTCATCGACACGAACACCGTTGGGATGCATAGTGTGTTGCCGTTCGGGTTCTCCAAGATGTACGCCGGGCTGGTGACATCCCAGCCGGTGTAGCCGCGTGCCTCGAATGTGCTGCGCAAGCCGCCCGACGGGAAACTCGACGCGTCTGGCTCTCCCTGGATCAGAGTTTTGCCGGCGAACTCGGCCAATGTTTGGCCGTCGGACACCGGCTCCAGGAAGCTGTCATGCTTTTCGGCGGTCAGGCCGGTCATCGGATAGAACACGTGGGCGTAATGGGTGGCGCCGCGCTCCAGTGCCCAGTCCTTCATCGCGGCGGCCACCGCGTCAGCGACTGCCGGGTCGAGTTTCGCGCCCTTCTCGATGGTCGCGACCACGGATTTGAAGACCGACTTGGGCAGGCGCAGCTGCATCTCAGCCTTGGTGAAGACATTCGACCCGAAGATCTCGCCCGGCGCCTCGCCCGGGTCGAAGCTGATCGCAGGAGGGACATACGCCTCGACACTGTTGATCGCCTGCAGGCGTACCGCATTTCCGCTCAATTGAATTCCTATCACCCCAGATGCTCGCATCTGATTTGCTCGACGTTGACCGGCCAACCCTAGGGACCGTCGATGGCAAACTTGTTACGCCGACGTCAACACCACAATGCGGGCAGAAGCAGCGGCGAGCGTGCGCGAAATGTCCGCAAATGTCGGCGTGTCGACGTACAGACCCGCACGCTCGCGGAGAATGTGACAAATGCGACGGCTGAGGGCAGGGATGGTCGGCGGCGGGCCGGGCGCGATGATCGGCGCCGCGCACCGCCACGCCGTGTGGCTGGACAACCAATACGACCTTGCCGCAGGCATTTTCGGGCGCGACGCAGCAGCGTCGGCTGAGTTTGCCGCTACCCTCGGCGTCGAGCGCGTGTACGACGACTACCGCGACATGGCGCGCGATGAAGCCGGGCGCCTGGACGTCGTCGCGGTGGTAACCCCGAACGACAGCCACTTCGACATCGCCAGGGCTTTCCTCGAGGCGGGCATCGCGGTGGTGTGCGAGAAGCCGCTGACCAATGACTCCGCGTCCGCGGCCGAGCTTGTCGCGATCGCGAAAGCCAACAACGTGATTCTCGCTGTGCCCCATATCTATTCGGCCTACCCGATGGTCCGGCACGCCGCGCGGATGGTGCGCAACGGCGACCTCGGCCGCATTCGCTTCGTCGCCGCAGAACACGCATCGGGCTGGGCATCGGCGGACGTCCAGCAGTGGCGGATGGATGCCGAACGGGGCGGCGTCGCCACCGCTGTCGCCGACGTCGGCACCCACGCGTTTCACTTGCTGCGCTACGTCACCGGACTCGAGGCCACGCGCGTCTCGGCCGAACTCAGCACACTGGTGCCGAACAGGCCGGTGTTCGACAACGCGACGATGCGGCTGACGCTGTCCAACGGCGCGCCGGCAACCGTGTGGGCGACGATGGCGGCCACCGGTCACGAGCATGGCCTGCGGATCCGGGTGTTCGGCGACGAGGCGAGCCTGGAGTGGCGCCACGAAGATCCGCAGCACTTGATCGTCCGCGATCTAGAGGGCGGCGCGACGATCCTGGCGCACGGCATGAGCACGCTGTCCCCCGACGCCACCCGCCTCACCCGCGTCGGCCTCGGCCATCCAGAGGGTTTTCTGGAAGCGTTCGCCAACTTCTACCTCGACCTGGCGGACCTGTTGCGAGGACACGACGCACCCGAGTTGTCCATCCCCACCGGCGTCGACGGTCTGATCGGCATCCAACTCGTCGAAGCCGCCATCGCCTCTCACCAACACGACGCGACCTGGGTGAATTTCCCGGAAAGTCCGTGACACGGGCTAAGGGCCGACCGGCGTCACAGCGCTTTCTGAACGTCCTACGCTGGTTTCATGCGGTTGGGTAAACGACGCGACATCACCCATGACTTCGACGCCGACTACGACGAGCATGCGGTGGTAGTGACCGGTCCGGAGCATGAGGCGGCGGGCGTCAAGGCCGTCATGGTGTCGCTGCAGCGCGGACTGAAATCGATGGGCGCGGCGCGGACCGCTGCGGCGCTGGCCCGGCTGAACCAGCGGCATGGCTTCGACTGCCCCGGCTGCGCATGGCCGGAGGAACACGGTGGCCGCAAATTCGCGGAGTTCTGCGAAAACGGCGCCAAGGCCGTGGCCGAGGAGGCCACCAAACGCGTCGTCGCCCCTGAGTTCTTCGCCAGACACTCGATCGCCGATCTTGACGCCCGACCCGAATATTGGTTGTCACAGCAGGGCCGCCTGACTCATCCCATGGTGCTGCGGCCCGGCGACGACCACTACCGCCCTATCGAATGGGACGAGGCGTACCGGTTGATCGCCGACGAACTTCGCGCGCTGGCCCATCCGGACGAGGCGGTGTTCTACACATCGGGCCGCACCAGTAACGAAGCGGCCTTCCTGTACCAGTTGTTGGTCCGCAGTTTCGGCACGAACAACCTGCCCGACTGCAGCAACATGTGCCACGAGTCGTCCGGGCACGCACTGATCGAGGCCATCGGGATCGGCAAGGGCTCGGTCACCGTCGACGATGTCACCAAGGCCGACCTGATCGTGATCTGCGGACAGAATCCCGGCACCAACCATCCGCGGATGCTGTCGACCTTGGAGAAGGCCAAGGAGAACGGCGCGAAGGTCATCGCCGTCAACCCGTTGCCAGAAGCGGGGCTGATCAGGTTCAAGGATCCGCAGAAGGTGCACGGTGTGGTCGGCAACGGAATCCCGATCGCCGACGAGTTCGTGCAGATCCGCATCGGCGGAGACATGGCGTTGTTCGCAGGTATCGGCCGGTTGATGCTGGAGGCCGAGGACAAGGCGCCTGGCAGCGTGCTCGACCGCGACTTCATCGACAAGTACTGCGCGAACTTCGACGAGTACGAGATGCAGACCCGCGCTGTGGACATCGACACGGTGTTGGAGGCCACCGGCGTCGATCGGGCTCAGCTGGACCGCGTCGCCGCGATGATGATGGCCTCCGAACGCACAGTCGCGTGTTGGGCAATGGGGCTGACGCAGCACCGGCACGCGGTGCCGATGATCTCGGAAGTCACGAACGTCTTGTTGATGCGCGGCATGATCGGCAAGCCCGGTGCGGGACTGTGTCCGGTTCGCGGCCACTCCAACGTTCAGGGCGATCGCACGATGGGCATCTGGGAGAAGATGCCCGAGGAGTTCCTTGCCGCTCTTGACGACCGGTTCGGCATCGTCAGTCCGCGTGAGCACGGCCTTGACACCGTCGGCGCGATCCGCGCGATGCGCGACGGGCACGCGAAGGTGTTCATGGGTATGGGCGGCAACTTCGCGATGGCCACGCCGGACACCGCGGTCACCGAGGCGGCGTTGCGCAATTGCGCACTGACCGTGCAGGTGTCGACGAAGCTGAACCGCAGCCACATCGTGCATGGCCGCACCGCGCTGATTCTGCCATCGCTGGGCCGCACCGACCGAGATATCCAGAACGGCACCAAACAACAAGTGTCGGTGGAGGATTCGATGTCGATGGTGCACCTGTCGCGCGGCAGCCTGCACCCGCCAAGCGATCAGGTGCACAGCGAGGTGGCCATTGTCTGCCAACTGGCTCGCGAACTGCTCGGGCCGGATCACCCGGTGCCGTGGGAGCAGTTCGCAGGCGATTACGACACCATCCGCGACGCCATCGCGGTCGTCGTGCCAGGCTGCGAGGATTACAACCGCAAGGTACGCCAGCCCGACGGCTTCCAGCTGCCCCACGGCCCGCGTGATTCACGCGAGTTTCCAACCAGCACAGGCAAAGCCAACTTCGCAGCCAACCCGCTGCAGTGGGTGCCCGTGCCCGAAGGGCGGCTGGTGTTGCAGACCCTGCGCAGCCACGATCAGTACAACACCACCATTTACGGTCTCGATGACCGTTACCGCGGCGTCAAGGGTGGTCGTCGCGTGGTATTCGTCAATCCCGCCGACATAACGAGATTCGGGCTCGCCGAGGGTGAACGTGTCGACCTGGTCTCGGAGTTCACCGATGGCGAGGACAACCTGCAGGAGCGGCGCGCCAAGGACTTCAAGGTCGTGTCCTACTCGACGCCGGTCGGCAACGCCGCGGCGTATTACCCGGAGACCAATGCCTTGGTGGCGCTGGATCATGTTGCAGAGAAGTCGAATACCCCGGTGTCCAAGGCGGTCGTGATTCGGCTCGAGCGCTCGGCCGGCGTGAAGTCTGACGATCGGGTGGTCACTTAGTGGGACGGGTGACGGCCCGGCGCCGGGTTCAGCACGTGACCGCCGACAGCGCGGTCGCGCGACCCGACACGCTGGTCGTCGAGGAGCCTCTGGAGATCCGCGTCAACGGCACACCGATCACCGTCACGATGCGCACACCCGGATCGGATATCGAACTGGCGCAAGGCTTTCTGCTCACCGAGGGGGTGATCGCCAACCGCGACGACGTGTTGACCGTGCGGTACTGCAAGGGCGCCACCGACGAAGGCGTCAACACCTACAACGTGCTCGATGTGACACTGGCGCCCGGCGTCGAGATGCCCGACGTTGATGTCACCCGCAATTTCTACACCACGTCCTCGTGCGGAGTGTGCGGCAAGGCGTCGCTGGATGCCGTGCGGCTCATCAGCAGGCACTGCCCCGGTGACGACCCGTCGACGGTGGCCACCGAAACGCTCTCAGCCATGCCGGACAAGCTGCGAGCCGCGCAGAAGGTGTTCGCCAGCACCGGCGGCCTGCACGGTGCCGCCCTGTTCGACACCGACGGCACCATGTTGGCCGTGCGCGAAGACATCGGCAGGCACAACGCCGTCGACAAGGTCATCGGCTGGGCGCTGGAGGCCGACCGCATCCCGCTGGCCGCGACCGTGCTACTGGTCAGCGGGCGCGCATCGTTCGAACTCACTCAAAAGGCCGTGATGGCAGGCATTCCCGTTTTGGCCGCGGTGTCTGCGCCGTCATCGCTGGCGGTGGACCTGGCCAGCCAGTCCGGGCTGACGCTGGTGGCGTTCCTGCGGGGCGAATCGATGAACGTCTACACCCGGCCAGACCGCGTCAAACACTGACCGCGGCTACGCGGCCAGAGCCAGCGACGAAACCTCGCAGGTTTGGGTAACAAAGTCGTCGATGAGATCCGCCACGATTTCAGATTGCTGCATCTGCGGGTCGTGCCCCGCCCCTGCGATGATGTCCAGTCGACTGCCCGGCAGCGCGTGGTGTGCTGCGTGCGCGTGGGCCACCGGGATGATCCGGTCGTTCTCGCCACCGATGATCTGGGTCGGCAGATCCGCGAAAGCGTGCAAGCATGACAGCGCCGAGGCCGCCTGGCCGCGCAGGTTGACCACGGATCGCAGGGTTCGCAGGAAAACCCGCCGGTCATCTCGATTCGGAACCGACTCGCGAACGGTTGCGGCCTCCCCGGTCCAAATCGCACGGCCGGCGGCGATGAGCGGCAAAACGAACCCTGCGCCGGGCACTGAGCACATCCGCAGCAGAGCGCTGACCTCGGAGCCGAAGCCGCCACTGTTGAGCAGGACCAGTCGCCTGCAGTAGCTCCGGTGCTGTGCGGCGAACGTCATCGCCACCCCACCGCCGAGCGAGTGGCCAACCACCGTCACCGTGTCGATCCCGAGGGCATCCAGCAGGTCACGAAGAAGGCGGGCAAACACGGCAGGTGAATATTCACCGCGCGGCTTGTCCGATCGACCATGGCCCAAGAGATCAATTGCGATGACGCGATACTTGCTCGAAAGTTTCGGCATCACCTCCGCCCAGCTGGACGAGCTACCGCTCAGGCCGTGCACCAGCAGCAATACCTCGCCTGCTCCGGCGTCGCGATATGCCACCCGGTGGCCATTGAGGTTGATGATCTCCGGGGATGCGACGGCAGCCGTCACAGACGGGCGGGATCGCCGAACCTCATGGCGATCGAAGCCGACGCCTGTGACGGCGACCATTTACGCCACGACCTCTTGCTGCTTCGTGACTGCGGAATCGATGAACTCGGCGATGTGCGCCAGGGTCGGGTAGTCGAAGATCAACGTCGGATCGACGTCGATGTCGAAGTGTGCCTCGATGTCACCGACGAGGCTGATCGCATGTACCGAATCGACGCCCATTTCGGCGAGCGGAACCATCGGGTCGATCGAAGTCGCGGGGAGTTCCAGGTACGACGCGAGCTGGGTCGTCAGCCAACCCAGGATCAGGCGGTCGGGTCCTCGCAGCCGACGTTGGGCGATAGCGAAGCGGGAGATGTTGTCCGAAGTCATGCATGAAATGGTCTTTGATCAGGCATTGGTCCCGTAATCGCCGGAAAGCCAGATTCCGCTCCCGAATGGATAGGTTTCTCTGGCTGCCAAGCAAGTGCGGTGTCGCGGGCAAGCTCCAGGAAATCTCCACACAACCTCCAAGCTTGGACGGCGGCTGAGTTCGACCATCGATCCCATGCCTGAAGTCCTCATCGCCTCGCTGTCCCCGCCCCGGCGAGGACGTCATCGTGGTCGCCACCACCGGCGGACGTGACCTGTTGCAGCTCACCGCGGCACTACCAATGAATGCCTATGTCGCCGAATACATTCCGCACGAAGTGCTGCTACCGAAGGTCGACGTGACCCTCACCAACGGTGGCTACGGCGCGGTGCAGCGGACGTTGTCGATGGGTGAGCCACTGGTTGTCGCGGGCGCCCACCCGCGAGGTAAACCCGAAAGACGCCGCTGACCGCCCGCGGATTGGCCGCAGAAGTCTTTGCCAAGTCCACGACTCGATTCACGCCATCGACTGCCCGACAGGTTTATCCTGTTCAGCACAAGCTTTGCTGGATCGGGCATGGTCCAACGGGGTGGACTTCGTGCCGGGACAGCTGATTCCCCGGGGGGAAGCGGTGTGAAGTGGCTGACACCAACGGTGACATAGCCCGAGAACTCGGGTCCGAAGGACTTGTCGGTCGGCTGCGGTCGATGTTCGAAACATACAGTGACACACGCAAGTTCGTGTTCCTCCAGGAGTCTGGCCGCGCCCTTGTCGAGGATGCGACGACCCTGCGCGACTTGGACCGCCGCGCGCGCGAGATCGCCGTGTGGCTGGCCGCGCAAGGAGCGACCCGGCCGGTGCTGTTGCTGTACGAACCCGGTCTCGAGTTCTGGCGGACCTTCCTCGGCTGTCTGTACGCCGGGGTCATCGCGGTGCCCACGCCGTTGCCGGTCGATGAACGCAGCATGCAGCGTGTCGCCAGAATTCTGCACAACGCCGGGGCAGCCCTGGCCTTGACCAGCGCGAGCCTCCGCGACCTGCTGGCCGGCGGCATCGGCGCACTCGACTTGGACCAGCCGATCACATGTGTGGCCACCGACGAGGCAGCGCTGGCCGATGCCGACGAGTGGAGCATGCCGGCGCTCACCGCAGATACTGTCGCGTTTCTTCAGTACACGTCTGGCTCGACGGGCGACCCCAAAGGCGTCGCCGTCACCCACGGCAATCTCGTGAGCAACTTGACCGCCATCTCCGAAGCCCTCGGCCTCGATGAGGGGATGACCCTCGTCGGCTGGATTCCGCACTTCCACGACATGGGCCTGATCAGCGTGCTCACTGCCTTTCTCGTCGGCGGAAACGTCACAGGGATGTCGCCTCTTGCCTTCCTCAAACGGCCGATCCGACTGCTCAAAGCGATCAGCGACTATCGCGGAACCATTTGTGCTGCACCCAATTTCACTTATGACCTGATCGCGCGGCGGATAACGTCCGAGCAGTTGGCCGGCGTGGACCTTTCCACGTGGCAAATCGCGCTGAATGGTGCTGAGCCCGTGCGCCGCCGCACCATGGAACGGGTCATCCAAACCCTCCGACCCGCCGGATTCGCCCCGACGGCGATGCGCCCCACCTACGGCATGGCCGAGGTGACACTGATGGCGACCGTCAGCGGCGACACCCAGCATTACCTCGACGCCGACGCCGACTCGCTGGAGCAGAATCGCTACGCACCCGCCAACGGCCGAGCGGTCAGCCTCGTGAGCTCCGGTGCGCCCGCACCGGGCATCGAGGTCCGCATCGTCGACCGCGAATCCTGCGACCCGCTGCCCCAGGACTGTGTCGGTGAGATCTGGCTGCGCGGCCCGAGTGTGGCCAGCGGCTACTACAACCGCCCCGACGAGACCGTCGACCGCTTCCAGGCGCACACCGCCGACGGCGAAGGCCCCTACCTGCGCACCGGAGACCTCGGACTGCTTCACGAGGGCGAGCTCTACGTCACCGGTCGCTGCAAGGACCTGCTGATCGTCAACGGGCGCAACCTCTACCCCCAAGACATCGAAGAGTTCGTCCAGGAGGTGCACCCCGCCGTCGCCGGTTCGCGGGGCGTGGCCGTAGCGGTAGACGTCGACGACACCGAACGGCTGGTGCTCGTCCAGGCCGTCAAACCCGAACTGCTGGGCGACACCAGCTATGAGGAGTTGGCGTCCGCCCTCAAGAGCGCCGTCGCGCGCGCCTTCGAAATGCCAGCTCCCATCGTGGTGTTCGTCACCCGGCCCGGCGTCCACCTGACCACAAGCGGAAAGGTCCAGCGCGCCTCGATGCGGGCAGCCTTCATGGCAGGCCAGCTCACCGACGTGGTGCACGAAAGCCCGGATGCCGCCTTGCGCCCGAAGGAGCCGACGGCATGACAGACATCGCCGTTGTTGGCCTGGACTGCCGGTTCCCGAAGGCCGACGATCCCGCTGCGCTGTGGAAGCTACTGCTCGACGGGGCGGACGGTATCGACGAGATCGGACCTGAGCGGTGGGATCCCGCGGAGTTGCACGCTGATGGCACGATCAATCACCGCGACGGCGGCGTCATTCGCGACGCAGACGCGTTCGACAACGATTTCTTCGGCATCACGCCGCGCGAAGCTCAAGCCATGGATCCCCAACAACGCCTGCTGCTGCAAACCACCTGGCGCGCAATAGAAAACGCCACCCTGGACCCGCGAGGCCAGGCCGGATCCAACACCGGGGTGTTCGTCGGTGTGATGGCCAACGAGTGGGCCCACCTACACATGCGTGACTACCGGGCAATAACCGCCCAATCCGGTTCCGGCAATGGCTATTTCATGACCGCCAACAGGCTGTCCTATCAACTGGACCTCAAGGGTCCCAGTCTGGCGGTCGACACCGCGTGCTCGTCGTCGTTGGTGGCGGTCCACTTGGCCACCCAGGCCCTGCGCAACGGAGAATGCGATCAAGCGATCGCGGCGGGTGTCAACCTGGCCCTCACCCCGGCGCTCAATGCCTTCTACACCCAAGCGGGACTCGCCGCTCCAGATGGCCGTTGCAAACCATTCAGCGGTGCGGCCGACGGAATCGGTCGTGGCGAAGGCGTTGCGGCGGTGGTGCTGCGCCGTCTCGAGGACGCGATGGCCGCGGGACTTCCGATATACGCGGTGATCAAGGGCAGCGCCGTCAACAGCGACGGTCGAAGCAACGGCATCACCGCACCGAACAGGTGGGCGCAGCAGCAGATCGTCACCGTCGCATGCGAAGCCGCAGCGATTGCGCCCTCGGACGTCAGTTTTCTCGAGGCGCACGGCACCGGGACGCTGCTCGGCGACATGATCGAAGCCAAAGCGCTTGCCTACCATCACCGTTCCCGCCGTGACGAGCCGTGCGCGCTCGGGTCGATCAAAGGCAACCTCGGCCACACCGAGGGGGCCGCGGGCATCGCCGGGCTGATCAAAGCGGTGCTGAGCCTGCACCACCGCGTGGTGCCGCCGTCACGGTTCGCCGACAGTGAGAATGCCCAACTGCGCCTGGCCGACGGCGGCCTGCGCCTACTGACCGAGCCGATGGTGCTGTCCGCCGAATCCGTCTTTGCCGGGGTGTCCAGCTTCGGGATCGGCGGCACCAACTGTCACGTCGTGCTTGCCAGTGCCCCAGAAGGGATTTCACCGCCGGACGTCACCGGCGGCGGAATACTCACGCTGTCGGCGGATTGTCCGGAAGCCCTATCCCGTAACGCCTTTCAGCTTGCCGACGACATCGAATCCAGCGTGGGTGCAATGGCGCAGCTCTGCTGGTCGACCAATCGAATCAAAGCCTCGGGCAAGACCCGCCTCGCGCTCGTGGCCCGCGACCGCGCCGAAACCGTTGCGGCCCTTCGCAACGCCGACGGCGTGATCGGCACCGCAGGCCCGATGTCGGCCGGTTGGCTGTTCAGCGGTCAGGGCACCCAGTTCCTGGGCATGGGTGACGCACTGTACGAAGAGAGCCCTGTGTACCGCTCCGCGTTCGATGACGTCGACGCCGCGATGGCGACACACCTCGGTCGGCGCCTGCACGACGTCACGGCCGACGAGCGCGTCGACGCAACCCAGTTCGCGCAGCCGTCGATCTTCGCTGTGCAATATGCACAGGCCAGAGCATTGCTGGAACTGGGTGCCGAACCGGCCTGGCTGCTCGGACACAGCATCGGTGAGTACGCCGCGGCCGTCATCGCCGACGCGCTGAGTCTGGACGACGCATGCCGGTTGGTGGCGGCCCGAGGTCGACTGATGGGCATGCTGCCCGCCGGTGGCGGCATGCTCGCCGTTCGCGCCGACGTCGCGGACCTATCCGGTTCCGCTCTCGACATCGCGGCGATCAACGGCACCGCCGAAGTCGTGCTGTCCGGGCCGTTGGACGACATCGACAAGACCGCAGCTGCGCTTCAGGAGCAGGGCATCACCACGCAAAAGCTCAACGTGTCCCATGCTTTTCACTCGCGCTTGATGGAACCGATGCTGGCCGATTTCGCCGACATCGCACGCCAATGCTCCTACCGCCTGCCCACCTTCCCGATCTTTTCGACACTGCGTGGCAGAATGCTCGGCGACGACGAACCGCTCGACGCCGACTACTGGATCGACCACGTCAGAAAAACCGTGCTGTTCGCCGACGCGGTAACCGAAGCGATGCGGGCCGAGCCGACACACCTCGTCGAATTCGGCGCCAAACGCACACTCGGCCCGATGATCACCCGAGCCCACGACGGTGCACCACCCTCGCTCGCGGTCGCGTCCGGCATCAGCGAAATCGTCGCAGCGCTCTACCGCGACGGACTCGACCCGGACTGGGACCTGCTGTACTCCAACGAGGCCCAGGTTCCGCACCGGTTGAGCGGCTACGTGTTCTCCACCGCGAACCGCTTCTGGATCACCGAACAGGCGCCCCCTTCCACAGCCATGACCCCCACAGTTCCCAAGGACTCCACCATGGACAACCTCATCGCACTGTTCCGTGAACAGGCTGCCGTGCTCGCCGCATACGGCCACGGCACCCCCGCGACCGCAGAGTCGCCTCCCCTGCCAACACCTGGCATCGATGTCGCCGGCGTCGTGCTGAACGAGGTTGCCCGGGTCAGCGGATATCCGCAAAGCTCCCTGCGCACAACGCAATCCATCATCGGCGACCTCGGTTTCGACTCCATCATGGTCACCGACATTTTCGGCGGCATCAGCCGCAAGCTCCCCGGCGTGACAATTGACGCGGCCGGATTCGGGCCGGCCACCACCATCGCCGAGCTGATCGCGATGGCCGGCGGCGCCAACCCGGCGTCCACCACCGGCGCCGGGCCGGCACCTGCCGTCCCCCCGCAGACCCGCATCAGCGACTTCGAGGAAGTCAAGGCTCTCGCCGAGCGGTTCACCCTCCTCGACGTCGCGGGTATCGAAAACCCCTACTTCCTCGTCAACGACGGCATCACCCGCGACACGTCGATCATCAACGGCACCGAGACGATCAACTTCTCCAGTTACAACTACCTCGGCATGTCTGGCCACCCGGCAGTGGAACAGGCGGTGGTCGAGGCGGTGCGTCAGTGGGGCAGCTCCTGTTCGGCGTCGCGGCTACTGTCCGGTGAGAAGCCGGTGCACCGAGAGCTGGAGCACGAACTGGCTCAGTTCCTCGGCACCGAGGACGCCATCGCACTGGTCAGCGGGCACGCCACCAACGTCACCGTAATCGGGCACCTGCTCGGCGACGGCGACCTCGTCATCCACGACAGCCTCGCTCACGACAGCATCATGCAGGGCTGCGCGCTCTCCGGCGCCACCCGCCGGCCGTTCCCTCACAACGATCCCGCCGCGCTCGACGAAATTCTGGGCCGCATCCGCGGGCAGTATCGCCGAGTGCTGATCATCATCGAAGGCATCTACAGTCAAGACGGAGACATCGCCGACCTGCCTTCCTTCATCGATGTCAAACGCAAGCACGGCGCCCTGCTCATGATCGACGAGGCCCACAGCATCGGCGTGCTCGGCAAGACAGGCGCCGGCATCGGCGAACACTTCGCCGTCGATCGCGCCGACGTCGAACTGTGGTCCGGCACCATGTCCAAGGCATTGGCCGGTTGCGGCGGCTATGTCGCGGGCAGCCGCGAGCTCGTTGAGTTCCTCAAATACACGACGCCGGGCTTCGTCTACAGCGTCGGTATGCCACCCCCGACCGCGGCCGCATCCGTCGCCGCGATTCGCACCATCCGACGCGAGCCCGAGCACCTTCGGCACCTCGAAGCGCTCTCCCGATTGTTCTTGAACCTCGCACGCGACGCCGGACTCGACACCGGCGACTCCGAAGGCACCCCGATCATCCCGATCATCGTCGGCAACTCGCTGACCGCGCTGAAACTCTCCGATGCGCTGCTGCTCCGCCGCATCAACGTCAATCCGATCCTGTATCCGGCTGTGCCGGAAGACAAAACGCGGCTCCGATTCTTCGTCACCAGCTGTCACTCCGAAGAGCAGATCCGATACACGGTCAAGGCCGTCGCGGAAGAACTCGCATCGGTCAACCAAGGCGCGTGACGCGCGTGAAGCTGTTCTGCTTCCCCCATGCCGGCGGAAGCGCGGTGCTCTTCAACGGGTGGCGGCGAGCTTTAGGCCCCCGCGTCGAAATCGTCGCGGTGGACGTCAGCCATCGCGAGCGTTTCGCAACTCTGCGGGCCCTTGTCGACGAGATTCACAGCCGGAGGTCCGGGCAAATGGACTCACCACATGCCTTCTTCGGCCACAGTTTCGGTGCGCTCGTGGCCTACCGGCTGGCCTGTCTACGTGTGGCGGCCGGTGTGCCGCAGCCCACCGCGCTCATCTTGTCTTCCTATCCGGCGCCACATCTCGCACCGCCGATACCCGCCGCTGGCACGCTTGACGACGATCGGCTGGCCACGCTGCTGACGGATTTGGGTGGCATCCCGCCGGAGCTTGCCGAGTGGCCGGCGCTGCGAGATGTCGCCACTGCGGCGGCCCGAAATGACTTGCGGCTCTGTGAGACAGACGAGGACGACCCGACGACCGTCCTGCCGTGCCCCATCCATGTCCTCGGCGGCATCGATGACCCGCTGGTCGCCGAGCCCGACCTCGACCAGTGGCGCACACGCACCTGCGGGCGGTTCAGCAGCCAGATGCTGCCCGGCGGCCATTTCTACCTCACCGACGAGCCGCAGTTGTTTCCTGTGCTGCGGCGGCTGCTGTCGGCATCGGAAGTCGGCAGCGTCAAATGTTAGAGCGCGTGGCCCTATTCGCGGTGCGACGACCGAAAACCGTATTGGCCGCCGCTGTCGTGCTGCTGGCCATCGGAATCGTCCTCGGCGGCAGCGTCTCCGAGAAACTGGGCATCGCCGGCTTCACCGATCCCTCTACCGAAGCGGCGCGAGCTGACGACTTCCTCGACCAACACTTCGGTGCCACGCCGAACCTCGTGCTGCAAGTCGTGGCCAGAAACGGCACCCTCGACCACCCCCGCGTCGCCGCCGCTGCGGACGAAGCACGCAAGGCGGTAGAGGCCGAACACTCCGCGAAGGTAATCGCCTCGTACACCGACTCCTCGGCGACCGACCTGCGCAGCCGCGACGATCGTTCCGGACTGATCCTGGTGCATGCGGCGGGAACCGCGGACGAGGCCGCGCACACTGCGAGCCGGATCATCAAGGCGTTGCCCGGTGACGACGCCGACGTGAGTGTCCGGGCGGGCGGCACCCTGGGTGTGCAACGAGAGACCGAGGAACGGGTCAACCACGACCTGGCGCTCAGCGAGAGCATCGCGCTGCCGGTCTCGCTGGTCGTGCTGATCATCGTCTTCGGCGGTGTCGTCGCCGCGCTGCTGCCCGTCGCCATCGGGGTCACCTCGATCGTGTTGACAATGCTGGTGTTACTGGCGCTCACCACCGTCACCGATGTGTCCATCCACGCGCTGACGGTGGCGACGGCGTTCGGCCTTGGGCTTTCCATCGACTTCGGTCTGCTGATGGTGTCGCGGTTCCGCGAGGAGCGCGCCAAGGGCAACGAGCACGAGGCAGCGATCATCGCAACGGTCACCACCGCCGGGCGCACCATCGTGTTTTCCGCCGCCACCGTCACCGCCGCGATGACCGGACTTCTGGTGTTTCCGGTCTACTTCGTCCGCTCGGTTGGCCTTGCCGCGATTGCGGTGGTCATCCTGGCCGCGCTCAGCGCAGTCGTGCTGCTGCCCGCGCTACTGGCGTTGCTCGGCTCGCGCATCGACGCGCTGCGCGTCATCCGCCGAAAGACGCAAGTCTCAGCGGACTCGGCGTTCTGGCGTCGCTGCGCCGAGGCGGTCATCCACCGGCCCTTTTGGTTCGCGCTGCCTGTGGTCGCAGCGCTACTGGCGTTGGGCATTCCGTTCCTGCACGTGCAACTCGCCACTCCGGACGAGCGTGCGCTGCCAGCGGACTCCAATGCGCGCCTGCTGACCGAATCGTTGCGCAGCGACTACCCGGTCGACGGCTCACAAGCGGTGACACTGGTGGCCCCCGCCGGCGCTGCAGCGCTGACGCACCTTGTTGAACCGGTCTCACGGATGGACGGCGTGGTACGCGTCAGCCCACCTTCGGCGCCCACCGCCTCGGATGCCGGCTACGCCTTCGTGTATCTGTCGGTCGACGCGCAATCAGAGACTGCTCAACGCGTCGTGCGCGATATCCGCGCCATGATCCAAGATGACCGGGTCGGGGTTGGCGGACCCACTGCGAATCTGATCGACAGCCGCGCCGCGATCGCCGCCCGCCTCCCCTTGGCGATCGCGATCATGGCCGGCGCCACATTCCTGCTTTTGTTCCTGTTCACCGGCAGCGTCGTGGTGCCCATCAAGGCGTTGTTGCTCAACGTGCTGGTGCTGTCCGCCGTGCTGGGCGTCATGGTGTTGGTGTTCCAGGACGGGCACCTTGCGTCGGCACTCGGCGTGACCCCCGCGCCACTGAACTTGTCGATGGTGGTCCTGTTGTGCTGCATAGCGTTCAGCTTGTCGGTCGACTACGAGATCTTTCTGCTCAGCCGCATCAAGGAAGCTCGCGACGGTGGCTTGTCGAATGACGACGCTATCGTCGCCGGGCTGGGCCGGGTTGGCCGAATAATCACCAGCGCGGCCGTGCTGCTGACGATCACGCTGCTGTCGTTCGCCAACGGGCTGTCCTTCATGAAGATGTTCGGCATCGGCACAGCGCTCGCGATCGTCATCGATGCCACAGTGATCCGCGGCGTGGTGGTTCCGGCATTTCTGCGCCTCGCCGGTGAATTCAATTGGTGGGCGCCCGCACCGCTGAGGTGGCTGCACGATCGGATCGGGCTCAGTGAAGCGCCGGAGCCGGAACCGCGGACCGAAGTCCTTTCTCATCCGACGCAGCCGGATGAGAAGACCGTCCCTGCTACGAGGACGCTTGACCGAACCTCTCACGTCGAGGTACTGCCCGGCACGCACGTCGTAGCCAATCTCGATGGCATTGTGATCGTGGTCGCTCACCGCGATGGCGCGCCGCTCTCGCAGGGATCACCTGCCGCACAACAGATCTCTACACTTCTCGATACGGTGCGGCGTTGCGATCGTCGGCGACTCGCCGGGGCACTCTCGGTGCTGGCGTCGACGACTCGGGGAATGGCCGACTTCGCCGTGGTGGTGCGTAGCGACACCGCATCAGACGTGTATCTGTACGGGGCGGTCACCGTCGGGTTCGACACCGGCGCGACGCTGAGTGAGTTGCTTGGCACCCCGGGCAGGGTTCGTACACACCGGTCGCTGCCATTGCCCGCCGTGGCCACCGTCGTCACCGTCGACGAAGAGCGCCGACGGGCACCGGACCGAACGCAGTGGACGGGAGTGTTCGCACTGGCGGCGGGAATCGTGCCTGGACGAGGTGCAGTCATCTGGACGACTCGGCCGATAGCGGCCAGGCAGGCGCCCGACGAGGACGTGACGGCGCGAATCGACAGAGACGCGACCATACGGATCGGGCAGCTGCCGCAGCGGCGCGGCACCTGATGCGTGTTGCCCGTCACGAAGTCGCGTAGTCGCCTACTCGTGTGCATCGCTGCCGGATGGAGAAGTCTCGAGTCATGGTTACCGAGCTGCAGTTCGTCGCGGTCGCCGTCTTCTTGATATGGGGCCTGGCGGCCTCACTGTGCGGGCTGCTCAAACAAGACGTCGACGACACACAGTTGGTGAAGGGCGACCACAGCTCGAGTACAGAGACCTAGGCGGACTTGTCGCGGCGCTCTGCACGCGACGGCTTGCGCGGCACGATCGTCGGCAGCACGTTGTCCTGCACGGTCTCCTTGGTGACGACCACCTTGGCGACGTCGTCGCGGCTGGGGATGTCGTACATCACCGGCAGCAGGACCTCTTCCATGATGGCGCGCAGACCGCGGGCACCGGTGCCGCGGTGGATCGCCTGATCGGCGATGGCATCGAGCGCGTCCTCGGTGAACTCCAACTCGACGCCGTCCATCTCGAACAGCCGAACGTACTGCTTGACCAATGCGTTCTTCGGCTCGGAGAGGATCTTCACCAACGACTCTTTGTCCAAGTTCGTCACCGACGCCACCACCGGCAACCGGCCGATGAACTCGGGAATCAGCCCGAACTTGATCAAGTCCTCTGGCATCACTTCGGCGAAGTGGTCCTGGGTGTCGATCTCAGCCTTGGAATGCACCTCAGCGCCGAAGCCGAGGCCGCGCTTGCCGACGCGGTCGGAGACGATCTTCTCCAGCCCGGCGAACGCACCCGCGACGATGAACAGCACGTTGGTGGTGTCGATCTGGATGAACTCCTGATGCGGATGCTTGCGGCCGCCCTGCGGAGGCACCGAGGCCTGCGTGCCCTCGAGGATCTTCAGCAGCGCCTGCTGCACACCCTCACCCGAAACGTCACGCGTGATCGACGGGTTCTCGCTCTTGCGGGCGATCTTGTCGACCTCGTCGATGTAGATGATGCCGGTCTCGGCGCGCTTGACATCATAGTCAGCGGCCTGAATCAGCTTGAGCAGAATGTTCTCGACATCCTCGCCGACGTAGCCGGCTTCGGTCAGCGCGGTGGCATCCGCGATCGCGAAGGGGACGTTGAGCATCTTGGCGAGCGTCTGCGCGAGGTAGGTCTTACCGCAGCCGGTGGGGCCGAGCATCAGAATGTTTGACTTTGCAAGCTCGACCGGCTCGGCGCGTGAATCGCGCATCTTTTCCTGCGCCTGGACGCGCTTGTAGTGGTTGTAGACGGCGACGGCCAGCGTCCGTTTCGCGGTGTCCTGACCGATGACATAGCCCTCGAGGAAATCACGGATTTCCGCGGGCTTGGGCAACTCGTCAAGCTTGACGTCGTCGGCGTCAGCCAGTTCCTCTTCGATGATTTCGTTGCAAAGGTCTATACATTCATCGCAGATATAGACACCGGGGCCCGCAATGAGCTTCTTGACCTGCTTTTGACTCTTCCCGCAGAACGAGCACTTCAGCAGGTCACCGCCGTCTCCAATGCGTGCCATGGTGGTGGGGCCCTACTTTCCTCGCAGTCGTAATGAAGCTCGTTTTACGAGTCACCGTCGGGTGTTGGTCCCGACGCTACCCGTATGTTCCGGCGCGGTGCGACCGATAAAGCCGAATCGCGTCGTTGGTATTTATCTGTGTTGCAGAACATATCGCTTGACTCGCCGTCTAGCCCACCGGAACCCGCCACTGTGTCCCTGGCGTGTCGCCGCTGTTATGAGACCGAGAGGCCGCCCCGGTAATGGCCGTAAAGTTGCGATGTGGTGTTCGCTGCGCCCCACGATACCGTGCTGATCGCAGACGGCGGCCTGGCAACCGAATTGGAAGCCCGCGGCCACGACCTGTCCGACGATCTGTGGTCGGCCCGTCTGCTGGTGGACGCTCCCGCTGCGATTGTGGCCGTGCACTGCGCATTCTTCCGCGCTGGCGCCTCCATCGCGACGACCGCGAGCTACCAGGCGTCGTTCGATGGGTTCGCTGAACGCGGAATCTCGCGGACCGAGGCAGAGCGGCTGATGCGCCGCAGTGTTGCGCTTGCGAGGGATGCGCGCGACGAGGTCGGCGGTGACGGTTGGGTGGCAGCGTCGGTCGGGCCGTACGGCGCCGCGCTGGCCCACGGCGAGGAGTATGTCGGGCGCTACGGGCTGACGGTCTCGCAGCTGGCGAACTGGCATCGGCCGCGGCTGGAGGTGTTGGTGGCCGCCGAGCCCGATGTGCTGGCGCTCGAGACGGTGCCCGATGTCGACGAGGCCGAAGCCTTGGTCACGTTGGTTCACGAGCTCGGTGTGCCGGCGTGGCTGTCGTACACGATCACGGGGACGACGACGCGCGCCGGGCAGCCACTCGCCGAGGCGTTCGCGGTGGCGTCCGATATGCCGGAAATCGTTGCGGTGGGCGTGAATTGCTGCGCGCCGGCCGATGTCGAGGACGCGGTGCGGGTGGCGCGTGAGGTGACAGGCAAGCCCGTCATCGTCTACCCCAACAGCGGCGAATCCTGGGACGGCGAGCGTCGCACGTGGATCGGTGAGGGCCGGTGGTCGGCGGACCTCGCAGCGCGCTGGGCGGCCGCGGGCGCACGCATCGTCGGCGGATGCTGCCGGGTAGGTCCCGACGATATCGCGGCCTTGTCATCGACTCTGCGGTGAGGGCGCGAGCATCTCGCACTTCTGCGCCCTGTGCGCAGAGTCAACGGCGAAAAGCTAGGCGGTCTGGGCCGAGAGCTTGCGGTACTCGAGGACCGTGTCGATGATCCCGTACTCCTTGGCCTCCTCGGCCGTCAGGATCTTGTCGCGGTCGGTGTCCTTACGGATGACCGCGGCGTCCTTGCCGGTGTGGTGGGCCAGCGTGCTCTCCATCAGCGTGCGCATCCGCTCGATCTCCGCGGCCTGAATCTCCAGATCGGAGAACTGGCCCTGGATCACGCCGGACAGCGCCGGCTGGTGAATCAGCACACGCGCATTGGGCAAAGCCATCCGCTTGCCGGGCGTGCCCGCGGCCAACAGCACCGCGGCGGCCGATGCGGCCTGGCCGAGGCAGACCGTCTGGATGTCGGCCCGCACGTACTGCATGGTGTCGTAGATCGCCATCAGCGAGGTGAACGAGCCACCCGGCGAATTGATGTACATGGTGATGTCGCGGTCGGGATCCAGCGACTCGAGCACCAGCAGCTGGGCCATGATGTCGTTGGCCGACGCATCGTCGACCTGCACGCCGAGGAAGATGATGCGTTCCTCGAACAGCTTGTTATAGGGGTTGGATTCCTTGACGCCGAAGCTGGAGTGCTCGATGAACGACGGCAGGATGTAGCGGGCTTGCGGCTGCAGTCGCCGGTCGGTGTGGTCGGTCATGGCTTGACTCCGTTGACATTGGCGTTGGTGATGATGTGGTCGACGAAGCCGTACTCGAGGGCTTCCTGCGCGGTGAACCAGCGGTCGCGGTCCGAGTCCGCCTCGATGCGTTCGATCGGCTGGCCGGTGAACTCGGCGTTGAGCCGGAACATCTCCTTCTTGATGACCGCGAACTGCTCGGCCTGAATCGCGATGTCGGCGGCGCCGCCGGTGATGCCGCCCAGCGGCTGGTGCATCAGGATCCGTGCGTGCGGCAGCGCGTAGCGCTTGCCCTTGGTGCCCGCGGCGAGCAGGAACTCACCCATCGACGCGGCCATGCCCATTGCGTAGGTCGCGACGTCGCATGGGGCCAGCACCATCGTGTCGTAGATGGCCATGCCGGCGCTGATCGAGCCACCCGGCGAGTTGATGTAGAGGTGGATGTCCTTGGTGGGGTCCTCGGCGGCCAGCAGCAGAATCTGCGCGCACAGCCGGTTGGCGATGTCGTCGTCAACCTGCGAGCCAAGGAAGATGATCCGCTCGGACAGCAACCGCTCGTACACCGAGTCGACGAGGTTGAGCCCTGGCGCCGCGCTTCGCATGTCAGTCACGACTGGATACCTGCTTTCTTCTAAGTCTTGGTTCACTCGACACTAACCAACCTGCGCGGCCGTGCACTCCCTAGACAGCGCGCGTTCGCTCACAGCGTCACTTGGCGTCGGCGGATACCTCATCGGAGCTGGTCTCTTCGGCGGCCTCATCAGCAGCCTGCTCGGCCTGCTCGCCGGACGGCCCGAAGAACTCCGTGGTGTCGATCACGTTGCCGTCGGTGTCGGTGACGGTGCCGCCGTGCACGACGGCAGCGACGGTCAGGCCACGGCGAACGTCGGCGAACATCGCGGGCAACTGGTTGTTCTGCTGCACGAACTGCAGCAGCTGCTGCGGCTCCATGCCGTACTGACGCGACATCAGCACGAGGCGCTCGGTCAGGTCGTTCTGGCCGACCTGGATGTCGAGCTTGTCGGCAATGGCGTCCATCAGCAGCTGGGTCTTGACGGCCTTCTCGGCGTTGGTGCGGTTGTCCTTGTCGAACTCCTCGCGGCTGCTGCCCTGCTCCTTGAGGGTCTCCTCGAACTTGGCCTCGTCGTGCTCGAAGCCGTGGATCGCGTTGTGCAGGGTGTCGTCGACCTGGGCCTGCACGATGTTCTCGGGCAGCGGAATCTCGGTCTGCTCGAGCAGCACCTCAAGCGCCTTGTCGCGGATCTGCTCGGCCTGCTGGATGCGCTTCGTGCGCCCAACCTGCTCGCGAAGGTTGCTCTTCAGCTCGTCGAGAGTGTCGAATTCGCTTGCCAGTTGGGCGAATTCGTCATCGGGCTCGGGCAGCTCGCGCTCCTTGACCGACTTCACGGTGACGGTCACCTGTGCCTCTTTGCCGAGGTGCTCACCGGCCGCGAGGGTGGTGGTGAAGACGCGGCTCTCCCCCTCCTTGAGGCCGACGATCGCCTCGTCGAGACCCTCGATCAGCTGACCGGAGCCGACCTCATGCGAGAGCCCCTCGGTCTTCGCCTCGGGCACGTCCTCACCGTCGACGGTGGCCGACAGGTCGATCGAGACGAAGTCGCCGGTCTCCGCGGCGCGCTCGACGCCCTTGAGCGTGCCGAAGCGGGCGCGCAGATTTTCGAGTTCGGCGTCGACCTCTTCGTCGGTCACCTGGATTGGGTCGACGGTGATCTTCAGGCCGTCGAGTTCGGGGAGCTCGATCTCGGGCCGGACGTCGACCTCGGCGGTGAACGTCAGGTCCTTGCCGTACTCCTTGTTGGTGATGTCGATCTCGGGCTGGCCGAGCGGTCGCACGTCGGAGGTCGTCACCGCCTCGGAGTAGCGGGCCGGCACAGCGTCGCCGATGACCTGGTCGAACATCGCCTGCTTGTCGACGCGCGACTCGAGCAGCTTCACGGGGACCTTGCCCGGCCGGAAGCCTGGCATGCGGACCTGCTTGGCCATCTGCTTGAAGGCGGTGTCGATGTCTGGCTGCAGCTCGGTGAAGGGCACCTCCACGTTGATGCGAACCCGCGTCGGGCTCAACTTCTCGACGGTGCTCTTCACGCTCTTGCTCCTTGTGTATGTAGTGGTAATCGTCCGGAGTCGGGGTGACAGGATTTGAACCTGCGGCCTTCCGCTCCCAAAGCGGATGCGCTACCAAGCTGCGCTACACCCCGCGCCCATTGGCCGGTCTGAAACGCAGACCTGACCACGCGAGATACTACGTGCTGGACACGCAAACCCTTTAATTGGATTTGGCTTGGGCGGCGCTAGTACAGTCTGCTGGTGCTGCACATGCGGGCGTAGCTCAATGGTAGAGCCCTAGTCTTCCAAACTAGCTACGCGGGTTCGATTCCCGTCGCCCGCTCCACCGTCGAACGGAAGTTCGACTTATTGGTCTTTGTCGAACGGACCCAGCTACCAGACGCGCACCCAGTCGACGAGCATGTGTGCGGGATACGTTCCCCCGCTTGGGTCGCCGCCGCCGGAGCCGGCGACCGCTAGATCCAAGACCGGAGACAGCGTGAAGCCAGGGTCGTTGAACTGCCATGACGGCAGCGAGTGCGCCGGCACCGTGAAGTATGGCTGGGCGCCGTCGGTGTAGTCCTTCCAAAACCGCATGCCCGCGTCGTCCCATGTACACCGCCACGTGTGCCACGCGCTGTCGACCGAGATGGTTTGGCTCGAATGCTCCCCACCGTTGAGTTTCGCGTGCACCGCGGTGCCGGGAGCCCAGTTGCCGTTGCCGTACCACTCCATGATGTCGACCTCGCCGCCGTTGACGGGGTTGTCGTTGGACAGGTACCAGGCAGGCCAGCAGCCCGGGGTCAGGCAGTTCAGCTTGATCCGGGCTTCCCAGGTGTGTCCGATGCCGCCGTAGAACGTGCTGAACACCTTGCCGCTGTAGAAGGTGTTGCCGTCCTTGGCGGCATGAAAGACGAGGTTCGAGTTGCCGTCGAGGTAGACGTTGCGACGATCGTCGCGATACTGCCCGACGTGTTCGGGCAGCTCCCAGTAGGTCGGGTCCTGCATCGACTCGCGGGCCTTTGCCACCAGCCACTTGGACGGATCGGGCGCCGAGCCGGCTGGCCCGTCGAACTCATCTTGGAAGATGTACCTGGGCTGCGCGCCACCCGGCGGTGCCGCCCAGGCCGTCGGCACTCCGATTGCGGCGCCCACCGCACCGAGCCCTGCCATCACCATCAGATCGCGACGATTCAAGTCAGCCACCCTGCGATGAAACCATGCCGTGGATTGTCGACTCCGCTCTGGGCGTAATTCGCGACCGAGTTTCGTGCGATCTCCCGTCGGTACGCTGGACGCCATGAACGGGGCCTTGCTCGTGCTCATCATCGTGGTCATCGGCGCTATCGCGTTTGCCGTCTACAGCTCATCGAAGGCGACGGGCAGGCGCAACGCGGCGTCGCTGGACGATGCGAAGGCCGATGCGCGTCGGCTCATCGAGCGACTCGGCGGCCAAGTGCTGAACCTGACCGGCACCGACGACGCGTCCAAGCAGGCGATGGCCGACGCGTCTGAGCGCTACACCGCCGCGTCGTCACAGATCGACCAGGCCACCACGGTGCGACAAGCTGCTCTGGCCAAGGAAAGCGCCATCGAGGGCCTGTACTACGTGCGCGCCGCACGCACCGCGATGGGCATGGACCCCGGTCCGGAATTGGAGTCACTGAGCGGGCAACGGTCGGCCGGCGCCGTCACCGAGGACCGGCGAATCAACTACGAGGGCCGCGAAATCGAGGCATCACCGACACCGTCGCAGCGCACACCGAACTACTACCCCGGCGGTCGCGTCGCCGGCCGTCCCGTCCCGGCGGGGTGGTACTCCGAGCCGTGGTGGAAAACGGCTCTGGTTGCAGGCGCGTGGGGCGTCGGCTCGGTGCTGCTGTTCGACGCATTGTTCGACGGCATGCATGGAGTTGATTACGGCGCACAGGGTTTCGAGAGCGGCTACGGCGACGGCTACTCCGACGGGTTCGCGGCCGCGCAGGACGGCGGCGGCTTCGACGGTGGCGGCGCCGACGCTTCGGGCTTCGACGGTTACAGCGGCGACGGTGGCGGTTGGGACGGCGGCGGCTTCGATGGCGGCGGGTTCGACGGCGGCGGCTTCGGCGACTTTTAACAGTCGATGGGCGCATACGTCATCTCCGAAGTCGAGATCCTCGACGAGGACAGCTTCGAGCAGTACCGCAATCTCGCCAAGGCATCGATCGAGAAGCACGGCGGGCGCTACCTTGTGCGGGCAGCGCTTCCCGAAGCGGCAGAAGGAGATTGGCCACCGCAACGACGGCTCGTCATCCTCGAGTTCCCTGACATGGACACAGCGCGGCGATGGTATTCATCGGAGGAGTACGCCCAGGCGTTGACGTTCCGCGACCGCGCACTGAGTCGACGACTCGTGTTCGTCAAGGGCATCTAGGGCATGGCGTAGCGCCGTCCATCGCGCGAACGACGCTGTTGGCGCTACATCTGACAGGTTGGACACCAAAACAGGTTGCGACCCTCGAGTTCGGCGCTGCGGATCGTTGTGCCGCATACCCGGCACGGTTCGCCGGCCCTGCGGTACACGTAGGTGCGTGGCCGGTTCGGAGCGTAGGACGGCATTCCGTGGTCGTCTTCGGGCCGGACGACCATGATCTTTCCGCGGCGCAAGCCGACCTTCATCAGCTCGACAAGATCGGTCCACATCGCGTCGAATTCCGCCTCGTCGATGCGTGTACCGATGCGGTACGGATCGATACGGTGCCGGTACAGCAGCTCGTTGCGATAGACATTGCCAACCCCGGCGAGCACCGTCTGATCCATTAACAGCGCACCAATCGGCCTGCGGGACTTGGTAATTCGCTTCCACGCCGACCCGCCGTCGGCCTCGCGTCGCAACGGGTCGGGCCCGAGCTTGGCCACCACGTCGGCGACCTCCGGTTCCTCGATCACCTCGCACACCGTCGGCCCGCGCAGATCGGTGCCGAATTCGGTGCCGATCATCCGCATGCGTACCTGGCCGACGGGTAGCGGCATCGGTAATGGCACTTCGGTGAATGTGCCGTACAGGCCGAGGTGAACGTGCACCACTCGGCCACCCTCATAGTGGTGAAAAAGGTGTTTGCCCCAGGCGGTGGCCTTCTTCAGCACCCTTCCGTTGACCGAGGAAGCGCCGTCGACGAACCTGCCCTGCGGGCTGGACACCATCACCGGCGCCCGGCCGAACCGACGCTGATGCAACCGGGCCAGCCGGTGCAGCGTGTGACCTTCCGGCATCCCTACGCGGGGGCGCCCGGTACCGGCGGCGCGACGTGGGTCTTCTCGTACTCGGCGAGGATGTCGATACGACGTTGGTGCCGTTCGGCGTTCGACCACTGGGCGGCCAGGAACGCGTCGATGATCTCCAACGCCTGCTCGACGGTATGCATGCGGCCGCCGATACCCATCACCTGAGCGTTGTTGTGTTCGCGAGCCAACGTCGCGGTCTCGACGCTCCACGCCAGCGCGCAACGCACGCCCGGCACCTTGTTCGCGGCGATCTGTTCGCCGTTGCCGGAGCCGCCGATTACGATGCCGAGGCTCTCGGGGTCGGCGACGGTTCTCTCGGCGGCGGCGATGCAGAAGGCCGGATAGTCATCCTCCGCGTCGTAGACGAAGGCCCCGCAATCGATCGGCTCGTGGCCGCTCTTGCGGAGGTGCTCGATGACAGCCTGCTTGAGTTCGAAGCCGGCGTGGTCAGCTCCCAGGTAGACGCGCATGGCGGTCATTCTGGCAGAGGGTGCACCGACCTCCGTCGCGAGCGCCCGTGTTTGTACACGACACGCCGAGGGAAGTTGGCATTTCGCGGTCGTTCGCGCGGAGGTCTAGCGGGTCCAGCGTCAACCGACGGTGATGGCGTCGAGCCGCTCCTTGATGAAATCCGAGGACATGACCGGCTCCAGCCCCGACACCCGCCCGATCGGCGGCGCCAAGGGCTCGACGACCGCGTCATGGTTGGCCTCGTAGAAGTAGATGAGCGAGACCAGGTCCTCCTCGGGCGCATGCGGTTGCGGTGGCAGCACCCGATGCCGGCCCGATGGCCAGCGCCGCCCGCTCCAGTACTCCAACAGGTCGCCGATGTTGACCGTCAGCGCGTCGGGGTCGTAGGGGGCGTCGCTCCATCCGTCGTCATCCGAATACACCTGCAGGCCACCGGCACCCTGCTCGCGGTCGAGGATCGTCACCGTGCCGAAGTCGGTGTGCGGGCCTATGCGGAATTGGCCCGGCTCGGGTTCACCGACCACGCTCACCGGCGGGTAGTGGTTGATGTTCATCGTCCAGGTCGGCCGGCTGGCCAACGCCGCGAACGGGTTCTCCGGCAGCCCGAGCGCATACGCGAACAGCGCCAGCAGATCGTCGGCGAGGCCACGCATGGCCGCGGTGTATTCGTTGACCAGCGGCTGCAATGACGGCACTTCGGCGGGCCAGACGTTGGGCGCGAACCAGATTCGATCCACCTCCGGATCGCCGGTTGTGGTCTCGGCACCCAGGCTGTAGCTCTCCTTGAGGTCCGGCGGCGTCTCGGTGCCCTCGGCGTACGCATTCGCCTCGACTCCGGGCGGCAGCCAGCCGTGGCCCGCGACGGGGACCGAGTAGCGCCGCTTGACGTCGTCGGGGAGGCCGAAGAACTCTCGTGCGGCTGCGCGCACATTGCGGCCCAACGCCGGGTCTACTCCGTGCCCGGTGACAAGGAGGAAGCCCGCTTGTTGCAGACCTCCGTCGACGGCCGCAGCTACCTTGGCGGCCGTCGCGCCACCCTCCTGCCAGTGCGAGATGTCAACGGTCGCAATCACTCACTTACCCCAATGTCTTCATTCCACAACTTCGGGTTGGCCGCGATGAACTCCGCCATCATTGTCACGCACCGCTGGTCGTCAACCACCGTGACCGACACACCGTGTTCGGCGAGCCAGTCATGCCCACCGGTGAACGTACGGCTCTCCCCTATCACCACCGCGCCGATGTTGAATTGACGCACCAGCCCACTGCAGTACCAGCACGGCGACAGGGTCGTCACCATCACCGTGGAGCGGTAGTCGCGTTGTCGGCCGGCCGCGCGGAAGGCGTCGGTTTCGGCATGCACCGACGGGTCGTCATGCTGGACCCGCCGATTGTGACCGGCACCGAGCAGCACTCCGTCGGTACTGAACAACGCGGCGCCGATCGGAATGCCGCCCTCCGCCAAGCCTTTTCGGGCCTCCTGGTAGGCGACCTCGAGCATAGAGTCGACGTCCATCTAGACGGCGACTCGCTCCGCGGCGATCTTCGACCGACACAGCACCAGATACGCGGCGGCGGACAACAGGAATCCGACGAAGAACGTGACATCACCGAGTGCCGGATATGCCTTGGCCACGAACCCGACGAATTTTTCCTGGTTGGAGAACAACGCCACCGACGCCACCAGTCCGATGGCGAACGACAGCAGCCCGTTCCAATTCGCATACGAGCGGTCGTAAAGGAATCGCGCGACGGTCTGGCCTTGGCGCAGGTATTGGTCGGCGAACATCACGCCCAGCCACGGGCCGATCCAGTACGCGATGATCAACAGGAACGCCTCGTAGCTTTGCGCGGCGTCGGGCAAGGCCCACCAGGCCACCAGGAACCCGGCCATGCCGAAGAAGACGGTGACCAATGCCCGGGCGATGTGGTGGGGCAGCTTGATGCCCAGCGTCACGAAAGCCATTGCGCCGGAATAGATGTTGATCGCGTTGGCCGCAATTGCGCCGATCGCGATCGCCAGGAGTGTCGCCTTGGCCAGCGGCGAGGCAAGCTGGCTGGTGAACGACGCGGTCGGATTGTCCAGCGTGTCGCCGCCGATGGTGACCGATGCGGCGCCGACGACCTCCAAGAAGACGCACGACACGAATAAGCCTGCCGCCGCGAAGAACCCGGTGCGCGCGGTCGACACCGTCGCAGGCAGGTAGCGGGTGTAGTCCGCCGCGTACGGCGTCCATCCCGCGGCGTAGCCGAATGCCGTGCCGACGGTGAGCAGGAATCCGCCCATGCCGCCGACACCACCGTCGGTGGGCGGCGCGCCGAAATGCGACTTCGACAGAATGACCACCGACGCGACCGCGAAGATCACCGCGAGCACCGGGAACGTCCACTTCTCGAACGCCTGCACCAGGTTGTGCCCGAAGAACGCGAGGCCCGTCTGCAGCAGCACGATGATCAGCAGCCCCACCAGCGGCCCGAACCCGAACAGCGTGGCCAACGCGTAGGCGCCGCTGACGCTGTTGGTAGCGAACCAGCCGACGCCCGCGGTCACCGACATCAGCACGGCCGGCAGCGCATTTCCCTTGAAGCCGAACGCAAGTCGGCCCAGTACCATCTGCGGCACACCATGCAGCGGTCCGCGCGCGGACAGGAAGTAATGCGCAATCGCACCGAGACCGGTGCCGATGACGATGCCGAGCACCGCCTGCCAGAAGGTCATGCCGAAGACGGCGACGGAAAGCACGCCGACGAAGACCGTGGCGAACTCCAGATTGGGTGAGGTCCAGGTCCAGAGCAACTGGCTGGGTTTGCCGTGGCGGTCGGCCTCGGCGATGTATTCGTTGCCGCCCGGTTCGACAGCGGCGACTTGGTCGCGGTACGAGCCGTCAGTCTGGACGGTCGGTTCGGTCAGTGTCACCGTCATACATTCATCCCCGCGACCCTTGCTCGCAACCGGAGTAAACGCGCCGGAAACAATCTGGCCCGAGAGCGGGTTGGTCGCCCACGGCGAGATCGTGCGCGACCCCAGCAATCCGCGGACGTTCGCCGATTTCTGCGCCAGGGTCGTGATTTTCGGGCGACAACGACCCTGGTGCAGAAAACCGCACAGTCCGCTCAGTCGAACTGCGGCGGCTCGGTGCGGGTGCGCTTGAGCTCCCAGAAGTGCGGATAGGACGCGAACGTCACCGAGGCGTCCCACAGCCTGCCGGCTTCCTCGCCGCGCGGGATCCGCGAGAGCACCGGGCCGAAGAACGCGACACCGTTGACGTGGATGGTCGGGGTGCCGACATCCTCGCCGACGGCGTCCATGCCCGCGTGGTGGCTCTTGCGCAGCGCCTCGTCGTACTTGTCGGTGCCGGCGGCCTCGGCCAGTTCGGCAGGCAGGCCGACCTCTTCGAGCGCCTCCTTGATGACGACGTCGAAATCCTTGTTGTCTTGGTTGTGAATCCGGGTGCCCATCGCGGCGTACAGCGGCGCCAGGATCTCCGAGCCCTTGGCCTGCTCGGCGGCTATCGCGACGCGGACGGGCTTCCAGGCCTGCTTCAGGCCTTCGCGATATTCCTCGGGCACGTCCTTGTTCTCGTTGAGCACGGCCAGGCTCATCACGTGGAAGTTGACCTCGATATCGCGGACCTTCTCGACCTCGAGGATCCAGCGCGAGGTGATCCAGCACCACGGGCACAGCGGGTCGAACCAGAAATCCGCAACCGACTTTTCAGCCATTACTACATGGTCCTTTCGGGAGTAGGTCAGACGTCCGTTCAGCACAACGGCGCATCCAACCGACGTGTTCCCACTGCTGTGGGATCCCACTTCCGATGTCATGTCATGTTTTCGCTACGACCTTCTCGAGGCGGTCTCGCGCTGTCGGTGAATCGGAGGACCCGCCGTCGCCCAACACGTAAAATCCAGGTCGGTCGGGGGGAGGCGCGCAGTGAAGATGTCGCCGTTCGACTACCACCGACCGGACACGGTCGACGAGGCGGTCGCACAGCTCGAAACGTACGGCGAGGACGGCAAGGTGCTTGCCGGTGGGCAGAGCCTTCTTCCGGTGCTCGCCCTGCGACTGACCCATCTCGGGCATCTCATCGACATCGGCCGAGTGCAAGGCTTGCAGTCGATCGAGGTGGATGACGACGGCACTGTCTCAGTCGGAGCGACAGTGACACACGCACAGGTCGAGAGGTCTGATGTCATGGCCGCCGCCGCGCCCGCGGTAGCCGGCGCCATGCCGCACGTCGGTCATCGGGCGATCCGGAGTCGGGGGACGGTGTGCGGAAGCTTGGCTCATGCCGATCCGGCGGCGGAACTGCCGGCAGTCGCCGTGGCGGTCGGCGCGGAGATGATCGTGCAGGGCCCGGCGGGACAGCGGACGATGAGTGCGGGTGACTTCTTCCAGGGATATTTTTCATCCGCGCTGAGGGAAGACGAGTTGCTCCTCGGAGTGCGCTTCCCCGCGTGGCCCCCCCGCGCGCGATGGTCGGTGCTGGAGGTGAGCAGGCGACACGGGGACTTCGCGCTGGTCGGGCTGGTGACGACCCTCGAGATCGACGAGGCCGGGTTGCTGCGGCGACCAGCGTTGTCGTTCTTCGGTGTAGCCAGCACGCCGGTGCGCGTCGCCCAGGCCGAGAATTTGCTCGACGGAAACGCTCCCGATCCCGCGCTCTTTGCGGAAGCGGCGAATGTCGTGTCGGGTGCGTTGGAGCCTCCCGATGACGACCACGCATCGTCGGAGTACAGGGCGCACGTTGCGGGGGTGCTCACTCGCCGCGGGCTCACCGAGACCACGGAACGGGCGGATGTCTGATGCAGGAGATCACTCTTCGGGTCAACGGTCGGGACGAGCGCGCGGTGGTCGAGGGTCGCACGACCCTCGCCGAATTGCTTCGCGACCACTTCGGGCTCACCGGCACGCATCTCGGGTGCGAGCACGGTGTGTGTGGTGCGTGCACGGTGGCGGTCGACGGTCAGCCCGTCCGTTCCTGCCTGATGCTGGCGATGCAGGCGGAGGGAGCGATCGTCGAGACCGTCGAGTCGCTCGGCGACGGTGATGGACTGGGGCTCATCCAGCAAGCGATGTGGGAGCGGCACGCATTCCAGTGCGCGTTCTGCGCACCGGGATTCCTCATGACGGTGCGGTGCCTGCTCGCGGACAACCCGACGCCGACGACAGCGCAGATCAAAGAAGAGCTCTCCGGGAACCTGTGTCGTTGCACGGGATACGCATCCATCCTCGCGGGCGTCGCCGAAGCCGTGGCCAAGTTGGCCTCCACCGCGGGAGGGGCGAACGATGCGTGAACAGATCATGGGGCGATTCGTCGGCGCCCGCGTGAGGAGGGTCGAAGACGGCCGCCTGCTGAGCGGGCGCGGTCGATACGTCGATGATGTCGTCGTCCCAAACATGGCGCACGCCGCATTCGTCCGAAGCCCATGGCCCCACGCCCTGATTCGCGGTATCGACACCACTCGCGCCCTAGCGGTTCCCGGCGTGCACGCCATCTTCACCGGTCCTGACATTGCCGCGATCACGAACCCGCTCATCGGGATGTTCGCCCTGCCAGGTCTTTACGACCCGTGGCACTGGGCCCTGGCGGTCGACCGCGTTCGCCTGGTCGGAGATCCGGTTGCCATCGTGATAGCGACGTCGCGCGCGGTGGCCGAGGACGCGGCAGAGACAGTCGAGGTGGAGTACGAGGAGCTGGAACCGATCGCGACGTTGGCGCACGCCCACGATCCCAGTCGGCCGGCGATCTGGCCGAAGGCCCACGGCAATGTCGTCTACGCGGCGTCGGAGTCGTTCGGCGACGTCGATGCTGCGTTCGCCGGGGCCTATCGAATCATCAGCGAAACGTTCCGCCAGCACCGGTACGCCAACCAACCGATGGAGACCAGAGGCACGGTGGCCGAGGTCGGCGCCGACGGCACTCTCACGTTGCACGCAGCCCACCAGGCGGCGCACGGCCTCAAGTGGGCGATGGCGATGTGCCTGGCCCGGCAACCGACGTGGATGTCGGTGCGCGACATGGTCCGCCAACGCGAACAGACGAAGGCCATATTCGCCGGAGTCCGCGACTTCGTTCGCAGCAACCCGGCGATGATGAAGGACTCGCTGCCGATGGTGCCGGTCATGCTGCGTCAGATCGCCAGGGATCCGATGCGGATGGTCCACCTCAACAGAGCGCTGCTCGGGTTGATGGCAACGCCAAAGGAACGGCTCCCGCGCGTCGTGACGGGCGACATCGGCGGTGCGTTCGGAGCGAAGACGACGGTGCTGCGTGAGGACGTCGCCCTGTGCGCTGCCGCACTGCGCCTCGGTCGGTCGATCAAGTGGATCGAGGACCGCAACGAGCACCTCGTGCTCGGCGGCCAGGCCCGTGACGAACAGGTCGCCGTCGAGGCTGCGGTGATGGACGACGGAACGGTGCGGGGGCTGCGGGCCAAGCTCACCATGGACGCCGGGGCCTATCCGGGCTTCCCGTCCGGGGCATCTCTGTTCTCCCGCATCATCCAGACGATGTTTCCCGGCCCGTACCGGTTCGATGCCATGCAGTTCGACATCGAGCTGGTCTCGTCCAACAAACCGACGTATGTCGCCTACCGGGGTCCCTGGGCGGTCGAGACCTTTGTCCGCGAACGGCTATTCGACGTCATAGCGCGCGAGCTGGGGATCAGCCGCGCCGAGATCCGGATGCGCAACATCGTCGGTCCCGACATGCTCCCGAGGGCGATGATCACCGGTCCGATCCTCGATGTGCGCATGTCGGCCAAGACCACCCTAGAGAAGGCTCTCGACGTCGCCGACTTCGACCATTGGGCAGAGGAGCAGGCGGCGGCTCGCAAGCAGGGTCGCCGCCTCGGACTCGGGTTCGCAACCTACATCGAAGCGGCTCCGGGACCGCCCGGGTTCTTCGATGCGGTCATGCCAGGCTTCTCCGCGATCATGGGCGCCGAGCCGATCCACGTAGTCCTCGAAGGGGATGGCAGCGTCACGGTCCACACCCGGCAGGTGCCCCATGGTCAAGGCCACGAGACGACCCTCGCCCAGGTGGCCGCCGACGAGCTCGGCCTTCCTGTAGAGGCCGTCCGAATCAGATACGGCGACACGAACTTCGCGCCGTTCGGCCTCGCGGGGACCGGGGGAAGCCGGTCGGCGGCGATGGCGGGCGGTGCGGTCGGGATGGCGTCGCACACGCTGCGCGAGCACATTGTCGACATCGCCGAGGACCTGTTGGAGGCATCGCCGGCTGACATCGTCATCGAAGACGGTGCCATTCACGTCGCGGGCGTACCCACGATGTCGCTGACGTTCCGCGAAGTCGCTGAGGAGGCGATGCGGCGTGGCGGGGTCGGCAACAGTGACCGGCTCGGCCGTGGTGAGGCCATCCGGGTGCACCGGGAATGGGACGGCGGCGAAGGCGGGTGGGCGCAGTCGACGCATGTGTGCTGGGTCGAGGTCGATCTCGAAACCGGGCTTGTGAAGATTCCTCGCTATGTGGTCGTGGAGGACTGCGGCGAGATGATCAACCCGGCCATAGTCGAGGGCCAGATCCGCGGTGGCGTCGCACAGGGCGTGGGCGCCGTGTTCTACGAGAAGACGACGTACGGGGAGGACGGGCAGCCCCGGTCGGGGACGTTCATGGACTACCTGATCCCGACCACGATGGAGATCCCCGATATCGAGATCCACCACATCGAGACGCCGACGGATATCCCCTACAACTATCGGGGCGTCGGTGAAGGGGGCATGATCGGCGCACCGGCGGCGATCACCAATGCGGTGGAGGATGCCCTCGCCGACCTCGGCGTCCGGATTACAGAACAGCATCTCCCACCGACCAGGATCCTCGAACTCGCAGGCGTCATCCCGGAGCGCACCGATCGATAGACGGCGGCTGGAAGCAGGCCGTGGACTAAACATCGTTCGAGTGATCGCCGCATAGGACACGCATAGTGTGCAAACGGTTATATAACTGTGTTGTCGATGTGACCGCTGTGAACCAGTGTTACTCCCGTGAATAAATCGAAACGATATTTGACCGTGACTTTGGTCGGGGTCGCGACGGCGATGAGCGTCGCGGCGCCGGCACACGCCGACCCGCTCACCGACAACAATTTCCTCGGTGCGCTGACCAATGCCGGCATCGGCTACAACGACCCAGCCAGCACCGAGCAGCTTGGACAGTCGATCTGTCCGATGCTGGTCGAGCCGGGTAAGAACATGGCGTCGATCTACTCGACTGTCACCAACAACGGCATCAACCCCGCGATGGCGGCGTTCTTCACCGGCATCGCGATCCAGATGTACTGCCCGTCGGCGATGTCCTCGATCGGCAATGGGACGTTCCTGAATCAACTGGGCGGCCTGGGAATCCCTGGCATGTCCGGGATACCGGGAATCTAGTCACACGTCGCTCGGCCGCCGCCCAGTCACGGCGGCCACTAAGTTGGACTCGTGGCACTTCCCAATCTGACCCGCGAGCAGGCCGTCGAACGCGCCGCCCTCGTCACCGTCGACAGCTATCGCATCACCCTTGACCTCACCGACGGCGAGGGGAAACCGAGCGAGCGCACCTTCCGGTCGGTGACGACGGTCGAGTTCGACGCGTTGCCTGGCGCCGACACCTACATCGACATCGCCGCCGACGCGATTCGCAGCGCCACGCTCAACGGGCGCAGCATCGACGTGTCGGGGTATGACGAGTCCACCGGTATCCCGCTGGAAGGGCTCGCCGAACGCAACGTGCTGGTGGTTGACGCCGACTGCCGCTACTCCAACACCGGCGAGGGCCTGCACCGCTTCGTCGACCCGGTCGACGGCGAGGTCTATCTGTACTCCCAATTCGAAACCGCCGACGCCAAGCGGATGTTCGCGTGCTTCGACCAACCGGACCTCAAGGCCACCTTCGACGTCATGGTGACCGCGCCAAAGCATTGGCGAGTCATCTCGAACGGTGCCAGCGGACACGTGCATGGCGTCGGCGATGCACATGAGCACACCTTCGTCACCACGCCGAGAATGAGCACCTACCTCGTCGCGCTGATCGCCGGGCCGTACGCGCACTGGACCGACACCTACAGCGACGACCACGGCGACATTCCACTCGGCCTGTACTGCCGCAAGTCGCTCGCCGAATTCATGGATGCCGACCGGCTCTTTACCCAGACAAAGCAAGGATTTGGCTTCTACCACAACAACTTTGGCGTGACCTACGCGTTCGGTAAGTACGACCAGCTGTTCGTTCCCGAATTCAATGCGGGCGCAATGGAAAACGCGGGCGCGGTGACGTTCCTCGAGGACTACGTCTTCCGCAGCAAGGTCACCCGTGCGTCGTATGAACGGCGCGCCGAGACGGTGCTGCACGAGATGGCCCACATGTGGTTCGGCGATCTCGTCACCATGCAGTGGTGGGACGACCTGTGGCTCAACGAGTCGTTCGCGACATTCGCCTCGGTGCTGTGCCAGGCCGAGGCGACCGAATTCGCCGAGGCGTGGACAACTTTCGCGAACGTCGAGAAGTCGTGGGCCTACCGGCAGGACCAGCTGCCGTCGACGCATCCGGTGGCCGCCGATATTCCCGACCTGGCCGCCGTCGAGGTGAACTTCGACGGCATCACCTATGCCAAAGGCGCAAGCGTGCTCAAGCAGCTCGTCGCGTACGTCGGACTGGAGGAGTTCTTATCGGGCCTGAGGGATTACTTCCGCGACCACGCCTTCGCCAACGCCACGTTCGGCGATCTGCTTGGGGCACTGGAGAAGGCGTCGGGCCGTGACCTGTCCGGCTGGGGGCAGCAATGGCTCAAGACCACCGGGCTCAACACGCTGCGGCCCGAGTTCGATCTGGACGCTGACGGGCGATTCACCCGCTTCACGATCACGCAGAGCGGAGCGCAGCCCGGCGCCGGCGAGACCAGAGTGCATCGGCTTGCAGTCGGCATCTACGACGACGACGGCAGCGGCAAGCTTGTCCGCACCCACCGCGAGGAGCTCGACGTCGAAGGCTCGACCACCGATGTACCTGCGCTGCAAGGTGTTTCACGCGGCAAGCTGATCCTGGTCAATGACGACGACCTGACGTACTGCTCACTGCGGCTCGACCCCGAGTCGTTGCACGCGGCGCTCACCCGCATCGCCGACATCGCCGACCCGCTCCCCCGCACGCTGGCCTGGTCGGCGGCGTGGGAGATGACTCGCGAAGCCGAGCTGAAGGCTCGCGACTTCGTCGCGCTGGTCATCAGCGGTGTACACGCCGAAACCGAAGTGGGCGTTGCCCAGCGGCTGCTGTTGCAGGCGCAGACGGCGCTGAGCGCCTATACCGATCGTGAGTGGGCGACCGAAAACGGTTGGCCGGCGTTCGGCGATGCGCTGCTGGACTTGGCTCGTGAGTCGGCGCCGGGTTCAGATCATCAGCTGGCGTTCGTCAACGCGCTGTGCGCGTCCGTGCTGTCACCGAACCACGTCGCCGTGCTGTCGACGTTGTTGGACAACGAGCCCGGTGAGGTGAACATGCCGGGCCTGGTGATCGACACGGATCTGCGCTGGCGCATCGTCACGGCGCTGGCCGCCGCGGGCGTCGTCGACGCCGACGGCCCGGAAACCCCGTTCATCGACGCCGAGGCCGAACGCGACCCGACCGCAGCGGGCAAGCGTCACGCGGCTGCGGCGGCGGCCGCGCGGCCACAGGCCGCGGTGAAGGAGGCGGCGTGGGAGCAGGTCATCGAGGATGACACCTTGGCCAACATCACCGCGCGGGCGATCATCGGCGGATTCGTCCGGCCAGGACAGGAAGACGTGCTGAAGCCGTTCAGCGCCAAGTACTTCGACGTGATTTCGGGCGTGTGGGAGCGGCGGTCCAGTGAAGTAGCGCAGACGGTGGTGATCGGGCTGTATCCGGCTTGGGATGTCAGCCAGGCCGGTCTCGACGCCGCCACGCGGTTCTTGGACGACCCTGACGTCCCGCCGGCGCTGCGGCGGCTGGTGCTCGAAGGCCGTGCCGGCGTCGAGCGCGCTCTGCGCGCCCGCGCCTTCGACGTCACCTAACTACGCCGAGCGTGCGCGTCTGTACGCCGACACGCCGTGTCTGACGTACATTTCGCGCACGCTCGTCGCGGGTCTACACCGCTAGCGCTGCACGGATTTCTATGTAGCGCGTCAAGAAGGCGCGCTCGTCGAGGCGCTTCCGACGCAGCCATGCGGTGACTTCTTCGTTGCACTTGCTCGTATTACAGGACGCGCAGGCGGGCACGACGTTGTCGATCGTGTACCGCCCGCCTCGCGAGATCGCCATGACGCAGTCGCGTTGCAGCGGCGTACCAGTCGCACCGCAGTACGCGCAGCCGTTCCATGCGGCCTGGATCGCCGCCCACTGGGCGGCGGTGAGATCGTTGATAACGGCGCTGAGCCGACGCTTTCGTTTACGGGAAGCCCGTGCTTTGCGACTGCGACTGACCGCCATTCACAAAGCGTATGCATCGCGAGCGTGCGCAAACTGCCACAGAACTCCGGCGTGTCGTGTGCAGACTCGCACACTCGCGGTATTTACGTCAGCGGGGTGAGACGCCGGCACTCAGCACGCGAACCGCGCTGATCAGGCCGTCCATCAGATTGCCCTCTTTGAACGACGCGGCGGCCGCCGAGACGCCAAGCGGAGCAGACTCCTCGATGCCGCGGCCCTGAACGTCGGCGCCGTAAACCACCTCGATCGCACGCTGGTTGGGCGAAACCGCAAGCAGCACAGCGTTATTGGGTGTCGGCACCTTGGCGAGGATCTCGCGGGCCGTCGCAGCGGTGTCCGCACCGAGGTCGCCCAGGTAGACCGCGAAGCGAGCCCCGGCGTAGCGGGAGCCGTACTGCAGCGCGTCATCGAGGACGACCAGATCCTTCACCGGGAACGGATACGTCACCGACACGTCGCCGGGCTCGGTGACACCCGAGATCCGGCCGCTGGTGGTTACGACGAATCCGCGCGGCAGCTCGGCCGGAAGGGCATGGTCGACGACAGCGACTTCACCACTTGCCACTTGCGCCGCCTCCTACCGTCACGTGCGAGCCATGGCCACCGTGGCCGTGGTCGGCGGGTTCGTCAGAGGCCCACAGAATCGGCTCGTGGGTCCACTCTTCGGTCAGCTTGTAGGTCGCCGGGTGCGGGCCCTTGCGGTTCTTGCCGACGCCGTAGATGAGCGCGACCAACACCAGCAGCACAAGCAGCGGAACGCCCCCGAGGAGGGAATGAGTCAATGCGATGCTCACGTCGCAAACCCTATCGCAGCCTGCGACGAGCGCTCGCGGGAGGAGCCGACATCACAACTAGGCCGCGCCCTCACCCAGGTATCGCACCCACGCCGGGTCGAGTTCCTTGACCGACGACAGCAACCGCCAGTGCTGACCCTTCGGCGGCACCGGCACTGCGCGCAGCGTCCAGCCCAGCTCGGCGAGCAGCCGATCGGCCTTGCGGTGATTGCAGGTCGAGCAGGCCGCCACGCAGTTCTCCCACGTGTGTTCACCGCCGCGGCTGCGCGGCACGACATGGTCGACGGTGTCCGCCTTGCCTCCGCAGTAGGCGCAGCGGAACCGGTCGCGGTGCATCAGCGCCGCCCGGGTCATCGGGATGCGCGCCCGGTAGGGCACCCGCACGTAGGAATGCAGCCTGATCACCGACGGCACCACGATCGACCTGGTCGCGGAGTGGATCACGGGACCGTTCGGGTCGTCGTGCACCACGCTGGCTTTGCCGCACATCAGCATGATGACCGCCCGCCGCATGGGCAGAGCGGTCAACGGTTCGTAGGTGGAATTCAGGAGCAATACGCGCCGGCGGCCCCAGATGGAGGCCTCGTTCGTACTGGGCGGATGGGTGTCGACGCTGTGCAAGACGCGCGACTGCGCGTGAGCTATCGCGGGCCCGGATAAGCCCGCCGCGGCCGGGTGGTGCCGGTGGCCGCGACTCTTCTTGCGCTGCGCCATACGTCCTCCGATCGACAGTTCACCACGGATTGGGGACAATCGCACGACAATTCTGCCCGTGTTCGCTGGTCGCCCCAGTGAACTCTCGGTGACGTCACCGGCTGGCGGCCCGCAACCCGGCATCTGGACAATGGAGCGCGTGACCCAGGCGCAGCGCTCGTTCTACGACGAAGTCGGTGGCCACGACACCTTCCACACACTGGTGTCGCGGTTCTATCAGCTGGTCCGCGAGGACGAGGTTCTGCTTCCGCTGTATCCGCCCGACGAGCTCGACGCCGCCGAGGAGCGGTTGCGGATGTTCCTCGAGCAGTATTGGGGCGGCCCGCGCACCTACTCGGATCGGCGCGGCCATCCCCGGCTGCGGATGCGGCACGCCCCATTCAAGATCGGCTACGTTGAGCGCGACGCGTGGCTGCGCTGCATGCACAGTGCCGTTGCGGAGATCGACTCGCAGACGCTCGACGATGAGCATCGACAGGAACTTCTCAGCTACCTGGAAATGGCGGCACACTCGATGGTGAATTCACCCTTCTGATGACTGATCCGTCCCCCCAGTCGTGGTGGCGCAACGCGCTGTTCTATCAGGTCTATCCCCGGTCGTTTCGGGACGATGACGGGGACGGCGTCGGTGATCTCGACGGCGTCACCGCCAAGCTGGACTACCTCAAGGCGCTCGGCGTCGACGCGATCTGGCTGAACCCGGTGATGGTCTCGCCGATGGCCGACAACGGCTACGACGTGGCGGATCCGCGCGACGTCGACCCGCTGTTCGGCGGCATCGAGGCGCTGGACCGACTGACGGACGCCGCCCACCGGTTGGGCATGAAGGTGACCATGGATCTGGTGCCCAACCACACCAGCTCTGCACATCCGTGGTTTCAGGCGGCACTGGCGGCCAGCCCCGGCAGCGACCAACGCGAGCGCTACATCTTCCGCGACGGCACCGGGCCCCGCGGCGAGGCGCCGCCGAATAACTGGGTGTCGATCTTCGGCGGCCCCGCGTGGACGCGCGTCATCGAGGCAGACGGCAATCCCGGCCAGTGGTATCTGCATCTGTTCGACCGCGAGCAGCCAGACCTGAACTGGGACAACCCCGAGGTCTTCGACGACCTCGAGAAGACGCTGCGGTTCTGGCTGGAGCGCGGCGTCGACGGATTCCGTATCGACGTCGCGCACGGCATGGCCAAGCCCCCGGGGCTACCGGACATGGAAGTCATCAAGGCCGAGGTGCTGCTGGCCGATATGGACGACGACCCGCGGTTCAACAACGAGGGTGTCCACGAGATCCACCGCCAGATCCGTCGGGTGTTCAACGACTACCCGGACGCCGTCGCGATCGGCGAAGTGTGGGTGTACGACAACGAGCAGTTCTCCCGCTATGTGCGCGAGGACGAGCTGCACCTCGGCTTCAATTTTCGGCTGCTGCGCGCGAAGTTCGACGCCGCCGACATCCGCGGGGCCATCGAGAACTCGCTTGCCGCAACTGCTTTGGCGGATGCCGTGCCGACCTGGACGCTGGCCAATCATGACGTCGACCGCGAGCCGACGCGCTACGGTGACGGGCCTATCGGGTTGGCCCGCGCGCGGGCGATGGCGCTGGCGATGCTCGCCCTGCCGGGCGCGGTGTTCATCTACAACGGCGAGGAACTCGGCCTGCCGAACGTCGAGCTGCCCGACGAGGCGCTGCGCGACCCGGTGTGGGAGCGGTCCGGGCACACTCGTCGCGGCCGCGACGCCTCGCGGGTGCCGATGCCGTGGGAGGGCGACGCTCCGCCGTTCGGCTTCTCGTCGAGTCCCGACACGTGGCTGCCGCTGCCGCCGGAATGGGCGGAGTTGACGGTAGAGAAGCAGCTCGCCGACCCGGATTCGACGCTGTCGTTCTTCCGTCGAGCGATCGAATTGCGCCGCAGCCGAACAGAGTTCGGCGGGACTGCGGTCGAGTGGCTGGACTCCCCTGCCGACAGTGTGGCGTTCCGGAATAGCGGCGGGCTGGCCTGCGTGGTCAACACCGGCGTCCGCGCGATGGCCCTGCCCGACGGCGAACTGGTGTTGGCCAGTGGCCCGTTGACGGGCGGCAAGCTGCCGCCGAACACCGCCGCCTGGCTGGTCTAACTACCGCGAGCGGGCGCGTCTGCTCCGCGACACGCCGCCCAGCGATGGCAGTTTGCGCACCTTCACCCCGCCGCGAGCGTGCGCAGAATGTACGGGTTTACCGGCGTGTCAATGTGCAGACGCGCACGCTCGCGGGAAGAAGGTTAGCGCAAGACCAACGCGGGGTCGCCGCGGCGGCGGTACACCGAACCGAAGCGGGCGTCGATGCGCAACCACGTCGGCAGCGCGCGCACGCGGACGATCTCGTCGGCGGCGACGGTACCCGGATCCAGTTGCTCCGCCGATTGCGGTAGGAAACCCATTGCGGTCAAGGCGAATACGCAGCGCATCGGGATGCCGACATTCTCTTCACCCGAACTGACCGCCACGACCTCCTGATCCAGCAGCGACGCCGGCGGGCCGTGGGAGCTCGAGTGTTCCTTCGCCAAGGCGACGCCGCGCTGCGCAAGATCGAGAACCGCGCGCGCCGGCACGTCGTCGAGGTGCACAAAGCCGGTCTCCGGCGGAAGTGCGCCGCGCCACGCGGAATCCATCGGGAATCCGGGGTCGACGTACCCGTCGCGGTCCATCCCCGCCAGGCCCGCCGCCAGCGCGTCGGCGCCTGCGCTCAGGTCCGCCGGCTTCAGACTCCCCTGGACCACCCGGCTGGCCAACACATCGAAACCCGTTGCCACCCAAGCAACCACGAGCCCGCCCGAACGCTCTCGAAGCCTGATAACGGCGGCATCGTCGAGCCGCAACGCCCGTTCGGTGAACGTCTGCAAGTCCTCGCGATGCGTGGCGTCGTCGAGCCAGATACCGCGTTCAGGTGAGTTCATCGAAGATAGCGCTGCAGATAATCGCGCTGCGCGGGCGAAAGCCGTTCCAGCCGTTGCTCCTTGATGTGCACCGCGGCCAACTGGGTCTCGGCGATCACCGACGGCTTGGCATCCGGACGCCGCACTGAGCGCACCTCGTAGCCGATCGTGAAGTCGACGGCGCGCACCCGCTTCGAGAACATCGTCACCTGCAACGGCGAATCCCTGAGCCGCAGTTGACCCTTGTACAGGATCTTGACCTCGTGGATCAGCAGACCGATCTCTTCGATCACCGCCTCGAATGGCTCACGCAGAAAAGGAATTCTGGCCTCTTCGAGGATGGTGACCATCGTGGCGTGGTTGATGTGCTGATACATATCGATGTCGGACCACCGCACATGCACCGGCGCCACAAAACCTTGGTTGGATTCTCCTCGCGCGAGCCGCTCGTCGGCTGTCACCCAGTCTGTCCCGTTCCACTCGTTCGTGTCATGCTGCGCAGCTGGCGCGCCGCCACCGACAGCGTCGCCAGGTCGAGTTCGCCACTCTTGTAAATCTCGGTCAGCGTGCGCTGAGCCCGGCTCACCCGCGAACTGTTGGTCGCCTCCCACTCGACGATCTTCTCCTCGCCGGTCTCATCCGGCTCCCCCACTGCCAGCACGTCGAAGCACAAGGCCCTGATAGAGCCGTAGATGTCGTCGCGAATCGCCAAGCGGGCCAACGAATGCCAACGGTCGTCGCGCACCAGCCGGGACACCGCGGTCAACAGGCCGTCGGTGCCCAGGCGCTCCATTAGCGCGAAGTACGTGTCGGCGACCTCGGCCGGATCGCGGTCGACGATGTCGGCGATGTCGATGACGTCCAGCAGGCTGTACTGGTACAGCCCCGTCGCCACCATGTATGCCAGTTCCTGCGAGACGCCCTGCGCGCTGAACTCGCGGGCTTCCTTTTCGCAGATGATCTTGTCGTCGCCGCGCAGCCACTCCGACATCCGCGGTGTGAGCACCCGGACTTTCTCGGCGAACCGGTTGATCTCGGCGCCCACCGCCAGCGGCTGCGGCCGGTAGTTGAGCAACCAGCGTCCGGCGCGGTCGATGAGCCGACGCAGGTCCAGCGTCATTCGGTCCGACACCGCCACCGACACATCGGCGGCACGGATCTGCCGCCACACCTCACCGACGCGGAAGATCGCATTCGTGGCCACATAAGACCGCACCGCGTCGACGGGCCCGACACCCACGTCCTCGGAAACCCGGTAGGCGTAGGTGATTCCGCTGGTGTCGACGAGATCGTTGACCAGCATCGTGGTGACGATCTCGCGGCGCAGTTGATGTTGCCTGATCTCGCCGGCGAACTGGTCTCTCAGATTGCTCGGGAAGTACAACGGCAGCCGCGAGGCGAACACCTCCTGATCCGGCAGGTCGCTCTTGAGCACCTGGTCCTTCAGGGCCAGCTTGACGTGAGCCATCAGTGTCGCGAGTTCCGGTGAGGTCAGCCCGATTCCAGCTTCGGTCCGTCGCCCGATCTCCTTCTCCGACGGCAAGGCCTCCAGCTCGCGGTTCATTCCGTGTTCGGCGACGAAGTCCTTGATCATCCGCGCATGCACCGGCAGCAGGCTCGCCGCGTTGGCGCGACTGGTGCCCATCAGATCGTTCTGATCCTCGTTGTCGACCAACACAAGCCGGCCCACCTCGTCGGTCATCGAGGTCAGTAGCTGGGTGCGGTCCTCGGCGCGCACCTTGTCCGCAGTCACGAGTGAGTCGACCAGAATCTTGATGTTGACCTCATGGTCGGAGCAATCGACGCCAGCCGAGTTGTCCAACGCATCGGTGTTGCAGCGGCCGCCGGCCAGACAGAACTCGATGCGGCCGAGCGAGGTCACACCAAGGTTGCCCCCCTCGCCAATCACCTTGGCGCGCACCTGGTTTCCGTTCACCCGCACGGGATCGTTGGCGCGATCGCCGACGTCGGCGTCTGACTCCGTCTCGGCCTTGATGTAGGTGCCGATTCCGCCGTTGAACAGCAGGTCGGCAGGCGCCTTGAGGATCGTCTTGATCAGCGCAGGCGGTGTCAACTCTGCAATGCTGTCGGCGATGCCAAGGGCCGCCCGGACCTGCGGGCTGATCGGGATGGACTTCTGTTCGCGGCTGTAGACACCGCCGCCCTCGCTGATCAGCGACTGGTTGTAGTCCTGCCACGACGACCGCGGCAGATCGAAGAGCCTCTTGCGCTCATCCCACGACGTCGAGGCGTCGGGATTGGGGTCTACGAAGATGTGCCGATGGTCGAAGGCGGCCAGCAACCGGATGTGTTTCGACAGCAGCATGCCGTTGCCGAACACGTCGCCGCTCATGTCGCCGATGCCGACAACCGTGAAGTCCTCAGTCTGGGTGTCGACGCCCATTTCGCGGAAATGGCGCTTGACCGCCTCCCACGCACCCTTGGCGGTGATGCCCATCGCCTTGTGGTCGTAGCCGACCGAACCGCCGGACGCGAACGCATCGCCGAGCCAGAAGCCGTACGACGCGGCCACCTCGTTGGCGATGTCGGAGAAGGTGGCCGTGCCCTTGTCGGCGGCCACCACGAGGTAGGCATCGTCGCCGTCGCGGCGCACCACATCTATCGGGGTGACGACGTTGCCGGTTGACTTGTCGACGTTGTCGGTGAGGTCGAGCAGCCCGGCGATGAACAGCTTGTAGCAGGCCACGCCCTCGTTGCGGAACGCGTCACGATCGTTGGCGGGAGGCGGGTTCTTGACGACGAAGCCGCCCTTGGCACCGACGGGCACGATGACGGCGTTCTTCACCGCCTGCGCCTTGACGAGGCCGAGGATTTCGGTGCGGAAGTCCTCGCGCCGATCCGACCAGCGCAGGCCACCGCGCGCCACAAAGCCGAACCGCAAGTGCACGCCCTCGACCCGCGGTGAGTACACGAAGATCTCGAACCGGGGCCGCGGCAGCGGTACCTCGTCGATAAGACCGGGATTGAGTTTGACGGACAGCACGTTCTGTTGGCGAGCCGAACTCGCTTTGGTGACAAAGTAATTGGTGCGCAGCGTGGCCTGGATCATCGACGCAAACGCGCGCAGTACGCGGTCGGTGTCGAGGCTGACCAGTGCGTCGATATCGGCTGCCACGGCGGCCGCGGCCGTCTGCGCATCACGGCGCCGCGTCTCGTCCGATGGCTTCGGGTCGAACAGCGCCTCGAACAACTGGACCAGCGACCGCGCGGTGCGCGCGTTGCCGTTGATCACCCCTTCGATATGGGACTGGCTGTACGGAAACCCAGCCTGCCGCAGGTATTTCGCGTAAGTGCGCAGCACCGTAACCTGCTGCCAGGTCAGCCCCGCCCGCAATACCAATTCGTTGAAGCGGTCGATCTCGGCGCGGCCGTGCCAGATAGCGCTGACGGCGTCGGCGAACCGGTCGGCCATCGCAGCGCGGTCCGGGCCGGCCGGCGCGGTCGGAATGTCGGGGTGCGGCGAAATCTTGAACTGGTAGATCCACACGGGCAAGCCGTCGGGCCGCGTCACCGTGAACGGACGCTCCTCGAGGACGACGACGCCCATCGATTGCAGCATCGGCAGCAGTTGGCTCAGTGACGCCGACCGGCCGCCGAGGTACCAGGTGAGCTGTGCGATCCCGTCCGGGCCGCGATCACCGAGCACTAGCTTGACCGAATTGTCCTGCAGCCCTTCGATGATCGCGATGTCCTTGATCGCGTTCAATGGCGCGATGGCCTGCTTGTAAACCTCGGGAAAGGCCGCCGAGTAGTGCTCAGCCATGGCCTGGGTGATGGAGCCGGTCTTCACCGCGCCCATCAACCGGTCGCCCCAGGTCCTGGCGGCCTCGGTGAGCAGGTCCTGGATTCGCGATTCGTTGTCGAGCGAGACGTCGATGTCTTGAGGACGACGTCCTTCGGGCAGCCGCACTGTGAAATGTACGACGGCCCAAGGTGATTCACTGACGCGCGCGGCGTAATCGATGCTGACGCCGCCCATCTCGCGGACCAGGATGTCCTGCATCTCCAGTCGGACCGCGGTGGTGTACCGGTCGCGGGGCAGATACACCAGGCACGACACGAAGTGAGCGAGTTGATCGGCACGCAGGAAGAGCAGCGCGCGCCGCCGCGAGCCGAGGTCGACCACAGCCATCGCCATGTCGAGCAGTTCTCGGGCGGACAGCGCGAAGAGCTCCGAACGCGGGATGGTCTGGATGATGTCCAGCAGCAGCTGTCCCGGATGGCTGGGGTCGCGGTACGCCATCGCCAGCGCGTCGTTTACCCGTCGTGAAATCAGCGGTATTTCAAGGACATTGGCGTTCATCGCGGCGACGGTGAACAACCCGACGAACCGGTGCTCGATGGCTTCCCCCGCCGCGTTCTCGCGGACCACGACGATGTAGGGGTACGCGCCATAGCGCAGGAAGCTTGGCATGGTGGCCTGCGCCAGCACCAGCAGATCGTCGCTCGAGGTGAGTTGCGGAAGCACGTCGGTGCGCAACCGAAGTACGCCGAGACGGCTGGACGGGTCGACCGCGGCCCGACCATTGCTGACCTGGCAGCGTTGGTAGCCCAGCAGCACGAAGTGCCCGTCGGCCAGCCACCGCAGCAGCGCGGCGACGTCCTTGCGGTCGGAGCCCGGGAACCGGCCCTGGTAGTCGGAGTCGAGTTCGGCCGACAAACTGCGCAGCATGGCCGCCATCGACGTGGAGTCCAACGCCACCTGGCGGGCGTCGGCGAGCACGCTGGGCAGCAGGCGCCTGACTTCCTCGACCGATTTGGGGTCGGCCGACTCCGTCAGCTGGACGTGGATCCATGTCTCGTCGATCCCGTCACCGAACGGGGCGCCCGATGCCGGCGCGATGGCCAGCAGGTCACCGCTGGGCCCGCGCCGTACCCGGAAGACGGGATTCATGATGGCCTTGTAGGCCACCCCGAGCCGGTGCAGCAGCACGGTCACGGAGTCCATCAGCATCGACGCGTTGTCCGTGACGATCTGCAGCGCCGGACCGAACCCTCCCGGATCGTCCTCGGCATACACCGCGACCCGGGTGTCGCCGAACGCGCGGTGCGCGCCGAGTCGGTAGTGGGACTCAATCAGAGGCGGCGACAGCAGCATCTTGACCGCGCTGCGGTCCACCGGCGCGGTGACCGCCGAATCGGCGCCGGGCGCGTCACCGTGCGGGCCGCGGTAGGTCGCCATGTAGGCCCGTGCGAGCCGGGTGATGGTGTCCTGGCTCAGCGGCGGTGCGGTCGATCCGCCGACGCCTGTGCCAGTCCCCGGATTGACCGTCATCGTCGCTCCTAGCTACGCCCGCATACCGTCCAACGTTGGATGTCGCCGCCAAAGCGGCTCCGTGGTACGCAAATCGACACTAGTCGCGCGTGAGCCGGCGGTGGATCACCCTGTGCGGACGGGCCGCATCGATACCGAGTCGTTCCACCTTGTTCTCCTCGTAGGCGGCGAAGTTGCCCTCGAACCAGAACCATTTGGCCTCGTTGTCGTCGTCGCCCTCCCACGCCAGGATGTGCGTGCAGGTGCGGTCGAGGAACCACCGGTCGTGAGAAATCACGACCGCGCAGCCGGGGAACTTCTCCAGTGCGTTCTCCAGCGAACTCAGCGTCTCCACGTCGAGGTCGTTGGTCGGCTCGTCGAGCAGGATCAGGTTGCCGCCCTCTTTGAGGGTGAGCGCCAGGTTGAGCCGGTTGCGTTCACCGCCGGACAGCACGCCGGCCGGCTTCTGCTGGTCGGGTCCCTTGAACCCGAACGCCGACACGTAGGCACGGGACGGGATCTCGTTCTGGCCGACCTCGATGTAGTCGAGCTTGTCGGAGACGACCTCCCAGACCGTCTTCTTCGGGTCGATGCCGGCACGGCTCTGGTCGACGTAGCTGAGCTTGACCGTTTCGCCGACGCGGACTATTCCGCTGTCCGGCTGCTCGAGACCGACGATCGTCTTGAACAGCGTCGTCTTTCCGACGCCGTTCGGGCCGATGACGCCGACGATGCCGTTGCGCGGCAGCGTGAACGACAGATCCTTGATCAGCTGCCGGCCCTCGAAGCCCTTGTCGAGGTGCTCGACCTCGACCACCACGTTGCCCAGCCGCGGGCCGACCGGGATCTGGATCTCCTCGAAATCGAGCTTCCGGGTCTTCTCCGCCTCAGCGACCATCTCCTCGTAGCGCCCGAGCCTGGCCTTGCTCTTGGCCTGCCGAGCCTTGGCGCCCGACCGCACCCAGGCGAGTTCCTCCTGCAGGCGCTTCTGCAGCTTGGCGTCCTTGCGGCCCTGCACCGCGACGCGCTCGGCCTTCTTCTCCAGGTACGTCGAGTAATTGCCCTCGTACGGGTAGGCGCGGCCACGGTCGAGCTCGAGGATCCACTCGGCGACGTTGTCCAGGAAGTACCGGTCGTGGGTTACGGCGAGGATCGCGCCCTTGTACTGGGCGAGGTGCTGTTCGAGCCACAGCACGCTTTCTGCGTCGAGGTGGTTGGTGGGCTCGTCGAGCAGCAGAAGGTCCGGCTTGGACAGCAGCAGCTTGCAGAGCGCGACGCGGCGCTTCTCACCGCCGGACAGGTGCGTGACGGGCTCGTCGGGTGGCGGGCAGCGCAGCGCGTCCATCGCCTGCTCCAGCTGGGAGTCGATATCCCATGCGTCGGCAGCGTCCAGCTCCTCCTGCAGATGGCCCATCTCCTCCATGAGCTCATCGGTGTAGTCGGTAGCCATCAGCTCGGCGACCTCGTTGTAGCGGTTGAGCTTGGCCTTGATGGCCACGCCGTCTTCGACGTTTTCACGCACCGTCTTGGTCTCGTCGAGCTGTGGCTCCTGCTGCAGGATGCCGACGCTCGCGCCCGGCTGAAGAAGAGCGTCACCGTTGTTGGGAGTGTCCAGCCCGGCCATGATCCGCAAGACGCTTGACTTACCGGCCCCGTTCGGGCCGACGACGCCGATCTTCGCGCCTGGAAGGAAGTTCAGACTGACGTCGTCAAGGATCACCTTGTCGCCGTGCGCCTTGCGGACCTTCCGCATCGAATAGATGAATTCGGCCATTGCCGTTGTGTTGCCTTTCGTAATTCGCGAATTACCCGGGCCCATCCTAGGCGTGGCCGGAACCCGCTACGCGGACAGCGGCAGCGCCCTACCGTCGTCGACCTCGGCGGCGTCGGCCGTTTCGTCGGATTCGGGCTCGACCAGCGGTTCGTCTGCAGTCGGGCCCGCGTCCCTGGCGGAGGCCGTCTTTTCGATGATGCGCACGATCGACCGTGACAGGTCGGGGCCGACGGATGTGGCGCGCATCTCAAGAGTCGACCGACGATTGCCGTCGCGATCCTCGTATTCGCTGGTGTAGACGTGTCCGACGACGATCACCGGATCCCCTTTGCGAAGGGCCGCACCGACCCCGGTGACCAGCTTGCCCCAACAGTTGACCGTGACGAACAGTGAATTGCCCGGCTCCCACTTGCCGTCGGCGGTGCGGCGGCGAGAGTTGCTGGCGACTCGAAACTTCATGACCTCCTGGTCGCCGACTCTGCGGCCATGCGGGTCGTTGACGATGTTGCCCACTAGAGTTGGTTTGAGGGAGTCTTACAGCGAGGGCACCAGAGGTCGGCTAGGCATAGCTTCGATGAATCAGCCGGTCACTCGCTCGGCTGCTGTGCCGGTGTGTCTGCGGTGGCGGGAATCCCCGGTAACACGGCCCTGGGTCTGGCCACCTCAATTTCTTCTACCTGCACAAGTTCAGGTGCGGTAATGAACTGGGATGGCGTAACACCGCTCAAGCCGCAAGCCCATCCGTATAGCTCCATACCGGCGAGGGAGGGTCGAGCTTCGAAGACGGGTCGATCCCCTCCGCCCGGGCCGGGGCTGCCATACCTGTACGCACCTTCAATCAGGTTCAGCCTATGAAGGTTGCTCAATACGTGCGTCAACGCAGATTCGGCATCTACGTCCGGATCAGTCTCAAGGAGAAGGCTGACGAAGTCACTTAAGTCCACGTACATCACGGCACGGTTTCGCCCGTCGTCCATATTGAGACTAAAGCCGCTGCCGTGCAACGCAATCGCCCATTCTCTATAGAGAATGAAATGCGCCCGTATCTGCAGTGCGCTCATGGTGGTGATGACTTTCGTCCAGGTGACGCCCCTGTCGTCCTTGCCCGCCGGTGTCCGTCCGGCCGCAAGCACACCACCGAGATACTCGGCCATGAGTTCGTCATCGCTGTACGTACCGTCTTCAAGCATCGTATAGGCGAGTCGCGGAGCTACGATGCCATCTTCGCGGCCTAGCTTTTCGGCCTTGCGTTGCGCCTTCTCCGCGATGCGCTGCGCGTTGTTGAAGCGGTAGTAAGCCTTCTGCTCCAGATACAGGCCAATCTGGTCTGCCGCCCTGCCGAACACGCGCACTAGAAGTTCACCGGCAGCTTTCGAAAGACCTTCTGTCGCTGACTGAATCGCCTTACCTGCAGCAGCGGTTACCGGATCGATCAATGCTTCTTCCCCCTCGGTCGGCATCCGACCATGTTACGTGGGAACGGAAGGGATCAGCGAGGTCGTGGCGGGGTGCTGCCTCGGGCGGCCCGCACTCATTCACGAGGAGACGCCGCGCCGCGCCTTGCAATGGCCACAGATGGTCACGTCCACCATGGCCAGGCCAGAAAGTGACGGCAGCATCTCGACCACGGCGCGGTCGTTACGACCAGACAGACCACGGCATCGGAGATCGGTGTGGACCTTCCCGCCTGTGACCCGGTAAAAGCGCGGCCAGCCACCGAGGCTGGCCCTGACCTGATCGGAGTAATTCAACATGTCGCACTGTGCGACCAGGCGTTCCCGCAGCTCCTCGGTCGGCCTATGCCGAAGCTGCTCAACGGTCTGACGGTACTCGGCGAAGACGAGGGCGTGCTCCCTGTCGTGCTCAGCGGGTGACACGCGGCCACTCCAGCGCTTTGACCGACGTCCAGAGCGGGTCGGCCGCGAGTTGCAGTGCTGTTGTCATGAAGCGAACTGTAATCCGTTGTGGCCCGCCTCGATAGGCGTGCCAAAGCGTATAGGCACTTGTAGATGCGCATAGGGCACCGGTACGACGAAACCCCCTCGCCGGGAAAGGCTTACCAGCGAGAGGGTTTCGGGTGCAGCCCATCGGGCGCACGGGTGGGGTTGACGATTACCCCACAACGGTGGCGCGGATCTCATCCCGCACCCACCACAAGGCCTAAGGAAGGAAGCCCGGTGGTGTTGCTTGGTCGCTCCCCACTGGCGACAACCAGATGGCGGAGAGCAAGTCTTTAGTTCACGAATGACGTTGCGGTGACCCAATAATGCGTTGGCTGCATGCCGAAGTAGCCGACATCACCCCACAGGCGGGGGCCAGTGATCGCGTAACGCACGCCGTCGACGGCCAGCACGTCGCCGTGCTGCAAGGTGATCGCGGCGTCAATCGGTGCGCCGACCAGACCCTGGGTGTCGACAACGTTGCCTCGGGTGGAGACCGGCTGATCGGACTGCGGCGTCCCGAAAATCAGGCCAGACAACGTGCCGAGGTTCGCGCCGTTGTCCGTGATGCGAATGACGTTGCCGTCCGCGTCTACCGGGTCACCGTTGGCATTGCGTGCGGGTGCACGAAACACGGTGCCGATCACAGCGCGGTCACTCGATACCTGTTAAGTACGAACAGTTCTGCGAGAGTCCAGCCGGTGAAGGACGAGCGGTACGAGACCGACTCCGGTCCCTTAGTCTCGTCCATCAGCAGACCGCGAGGGTTACTCAACAGTCGGGCGCTGGCGGTGAGGATGACGGCGCGGATCTCATCGTTGGGGCCCGTGTCGGTCCAGCCGACCCCACGCGTATAGCTCTTGGCCATGGCGCTTACCACGCTGATGACCGCGCCACCCTGCTCCGAGGTGACGGTACGGCCAAGCAACGTAGCGAGATCGGCACTCGTCGGTGCCGCCACGATCAGCCCGCGACAGTCAGAAGCGTTACCGCGTGCGGATTAGTCAGGCACACGTCGTAACGGGTTACGGCCCTGATGCCAATCGAATCCTCTGCGCCAAAGGTCTGGTCCAGAATGGTCACCGAAGCGTCCACGTCGCGGGCGACGATGACACGCGAGAAGTCCACGATGGCAACCGCGTTCGCCGGGACATGCGAAGTGATGATGACCGGCAGGCCGAACAGATTCTCGCCAGCGGCGACGAAGGCGTTGTCCGCGTTGAAGATGTATCGGTGGTCAGTGGTGCTGACGCGCAACTTGCGCAGCGCCGAGAACGTGGCAGCCTGCATCGCGAGATGGGTGGGCTGAACGAAGTTCTGGCGGGCCACAGTCAGGCCGTCGATGATCGTGTCAGGGTCGGTAAGGTCGAGGGTGGCCCCGCCCGCGATTCCGCTTACCTGCAGAATGCCCTTGATCGTGTTCGAGGCCCCTGACCCCTGCCAGAGGCTCCCGTCGAGAACCAACGCGGTGTCTTCCACGACACGCTGCTGAATGACGGACTCCAGCGACAGCGCCGACATGCGCACCAGTTCATTGGAGACCTTCACGAGAACCTTGAGGGCCTGGAGGCTCGACGGCATGACGTCGATTTCCGAGGTTGCAACAGCGGAGTCGGCGATTGTGGCACCTGGTGCGGTGAAAGCGGCGGCAGGCGAAGTGCTGGCAGCCACTGGGATGCGCAACGGGGTCGCAGTGTCAACGATTACGGGGCCTGCGGACAGGAACGTGGAACGCTCCTGCAGGGGCCCGACTAGGAAGCTGGCGACCTGGGAGGCGATGAGCGCCGGATTGCCCGAAGGCGTGGCGATAGTCATGAGTGTCTTTCGTAGAGAACGGATTTACGCCAGCGCCAGGCTTCGGTAAGTGGATTGGGCACCAGGCCCGAAAGTGTGCGGAGTACCAGACTCCTACAACCAATTATACGTCACACCAGTGACTTTAGATGTGACAGCATGGAAAACGTTGCGCCGGAATCCTTCGCGCCTTGGCCCACATTTCCCCGTGGCGTGCGCGAGGCTAGATGAGGCTTGGCGGTGAGCAATTCATCCACGGCGGCGTTGACCTTGTCGGCGTCGTCAAGGTCGGCGCTCCACTCCAGATCGGTGGCGTCAGCCAGCTTGCCGGTAGCGGATACCCTCGCGGTGAACAGTTGGCGGGCAAGGTCTTCGGCGCGGGTCTCGGCTGCCTTAGCCTTGTCACGGTAACCGGCGCTCTCGCGGCGGATCCGTTCCACGTAATCTCGCGGGAACTGGTCGGCGTTCTCGTCGGCCTCGGTGGTGTCTTCCGTCTGCTCCTCGGTGGTTTCGGTTGCCTCCGTCGTCACCTCGGCGTCGGTGGCTGTCACTTCTGCGCCTTCCATGGCGTTGTTCCTCTCGACTGTGATGCGCCGTGCAGGGGCCTGTGTGGCCCGTGGGCGCACGTTCTACTGGTGGGCAGGGTTAGGGGATGGCTTGACGGCGTCGCGGACGTAGCGGCCAATCGAAATGTCGGCACCGATGGAGGCGTCGCGCTGGACGTTGTCCAACTCCTCGGCGATCTCCCCATCGGTCAGGCCAAGCCTCCGCAGAATGGCGGTGCGGCTTAAAATGCCACTGCTGTACAGCTTCTGGGCGGCGTCTGCTTCAGCGGCCTGCGAGCGGGTATCGGCTGGCGACCAGGCCACCTTCACCGCGACCGTTGACGGGTTTACACCCGCCCGGATCGCGGCCAGGAGGCGTGCGACCGCTTCCCATGACCTGCCGAACATGAGTTGCTTGGACTCTGCCCGCGAAGTCAATCCCGCTTCGGCTGCCCGGATCGCGTCCGCTGTCGACGGATTCGCGGTTGTGATCCCACACATATGGGCAGGCAGTGCGGACACAGCCATAACGGCCTGAATCCAAACATCCACAGCCGTACGGAATCCGGCGAGATTAGCGCCATCGAGCTGGCCGAACTTCGCAGCATCGTTAGACGCCAGCATCGCCCTGTTCCCCTCAGGGATCGGCGAGACTGCCTCCATGATCGGTTCGCCATCGACTAGAACGGGGTTGCCGTCTGCGTCGAGCACCGGCTGTTCAGTTGCTTCAATTCCTGTCGCCCACCTGCGAGGGCGTGCGGTAAACTCCTGTGCGACAGCCAGATCGGCCAAAGTCTTATTCAGACCATCCACCAGACACTTCAGCGGGTCGATCTCCGACGCGCCCGACTCTTCCAAGTACACCGGGTCCATGTTCATCAACGGAAGTAGGTCGGCATTCACGAACGGGACGACCGGCACCAAACCAAGCGGATTAGGTACCACCTCAAGTAGCTCGAACTCGCCTGAGCCGCCAGGCGAATTAGACCTCCAGTGCTGCACCTCATCAGGCAAGTAAATCCAAGCTTCGGTGTAGCCCACTGTCGTCGGTGTGGTCTTCACGCGGATGCGCTTACAGCCGACGACCACCTCACGGGTCACCGGATCGCGCTTCACGGCCACGTTTTCGGCAGACTCGACAGTGGCCCGAGGGTTGCCCTGCTCATCGGACCACACCAAACAGAAGGACTGGCCCTGCAACAGGGCCTCTTTGTGGATAACGTCGGCGAGCTGGTCGAGATCGTTAGAGATGAAATCCGGCCACGGATCGACACTGCCGCTAAACCCCGCCACGCGCAGCCGCTCGGTTAGAGAGGTGATCTGTACGCGTGGGAAGTTCACCGCCAACACGCCCATACGGTTACCAAGAGCGGCGCGGGACTCCGGAGACAGAAACGCCAAGGGCTGCTTACCGCGCCAGTAGGCGGTGTTCTCCGTGCGGCGATGTACACCAGCGTCGATGCGCTGCAACATCTCGATCAGTAGTGGGCTGCTCATGACGGGAAACTCCACGCTCGATTCTTCTTCTTAGGGTGGGTGGCCAGCCATGAGGCCCTGGAGTACGCCATGACTGCTGTGATCGCCGCGTCGATTCGACCGGCGTGGCGCGACCGACTGGCCTTCACCATGCGCCCGCCACGGTTGTCTTCTGTCAGAACGGCATTGCCGATGTGCTCGGCCATGATCGGATGCCCGGAGTGGGTGAGCTGGTCATTTCGACAGGCGGTCAAGAACTCCGCTGTGGCAGCGCTCATCCGCGAAACCGTCTGGGGAAACTCCACTATCGGCAACCCCTCGGCCTGGAGCACCGCGAGTGATCGCTGCCATCGATAAGTATCCGCGCAGATCTCGGCCACCTGCCAGTGCTGGCAAGCGTTCCGGATGGCTTGCTCGACCTCCAAGATCGGTACCCGCCAATCGGTTTGGGAGTAGTCTGGCCGCTGCCATGCCTGCACCACGTCGATATGCGGCGTACGCGAAACCGTGGCCACTGTCAAAACCGTTGCATCCGTGCCGGAATAGGATCCATCGAACGACAACACGACCTTGCTGCCCGGCGGCACAATCTCGCCCGTCGAGAGCGACTCCCACAGACCAGGAGGCAAAGCGGAGTCGTCGGTGGAGCTGACCCACTGCACGAGACGTGCCCGGCGAAAATGTGATTCGGACATCTTCGGTGGCTGCAGAGCCATCAACGCGTCTCGAAACAGGAAATCGTCCAGACCTGGGTTGGCCGCAGAAAGACAGCCGCTCCCTGGTCCGTCGCCGTGGTCGTCGCAGTCGGTCGGGTGGTCGGGCCACTGTGCCGCGCTGATCTCCCGGTACACCTGCGAAGGGTCGTCAGGGTTGTCTAGGGCGTGCTGGCGGAACTGTGCGAGTACGTTGTCCGGTCGCGGGCCAGGCGTACCGATCAGCAGAATCAGGCTGGTCGGCTTCTTACCGCTCGCGAGGGCCACGACTTCGTAGACCTCCTGGTCCACGCGTCCACCCTCATCCACGACGCAGAAGTCCGGCGAGCGTCCCTCCAGCGCGGGTGCACTGCCGGGAAGACACACCAGCTCAGCACCACGGGCCGGAATCACCAGCCGCTCCCGGTACACCTGAACCCGCGTCTCAAGCTCGGAGTGACGCGCAATGAACTTCGCCGCGATCCCGAAGACGATGCCCGCCTGATTCTGGTCAACCGCAACAACATCAACGGAAACGTCATCGCCTCCGGTGAGCAGGACGTAACAAGCCATCGCCGCTGCCAGCGTGGATTTCGCATTTCCTCTAGCGAGGGCCCAGGCCGCTAGCCGTGGGCGCGGCACCGGATCCCAAACGGACGCAACAAGATCCAACTGCCACGGGCGCGGATCGAACACCTTGCCACCAGAGAGCCGCAAATACTTCCGGCAGAAACGCCCGAACGCTTCCGACTCCGACTCACCACGCTTACGTCGCCACGGCAACGGGGACTCATCCACTGGCGGGCGTGGTCCGCGCCTCATTGGTGGCGGCATGCGTTTCGGTTCTCCTGGGCGGCAGAGATATTTAAGCGGCGCGGTGTGCAAGAGGGGGTCCGGGCCAGCCGCAGGTCGGGGGCACTCCCCCAGTCCGGATGGTGTGGACTTGCACCGCCCTGAGCTGCGGAAACGGGAGGGTGCAGTTACATCGCCTTTTGGCGTCGTCTGCGGGCCCGGCGTGTAGCTAGGCCTACGGACGGTTGTAGTCGCGTACCGTGACGTCCCTACTTAAGGGGTCATATGAGTCCACGAGCGTTCGTCGCCATTCTCGGTGTTCTGTTGATAGTTGCCGGGTTCGCGGTCTACCTCTACCAACCCACCGTTTCGGACCAGGGCTACTCGGTGCAGTGCGAAAAACACGGCGCTCAGGGAGCCCCACAAGTGATGGACAACAGGAACGTGATGCAGGGTGTTCAAACTGACCTCGCGGGCATGTGCCGCGACAAGGGCGAGGTCCTAACGTTCCTGCAGGCGGGGCTGTTCGGCGTTGGTGTCATTACCGTGATGGGTTGCGCTGCAATACGGACGAAGAAGGATGCCTAGCGAGTCCTCGCGTTTGGCCCACGGGCTGCGCCACGGAGGCGGTTGCATCGAGGACAACAGACAGAAACGTCCAGTCCCGGTCTGATGGGTAGTCCCTTGGCTTTGCGAATCCACGCCGACGGATGGTGATCCAGCTCAAGCGGCGTCTGAGCGGCAGTCAAGCCACAGTCTGAGCAGAAGGGTTGTCTGGCCCTGCAGGTCCGAGAGAGGCGATCCCAGGCGGCATCTCGGCCCCGCCTGCCTCGGTTGCGCGTGTCCTTCGGTCGGCAGTCCTGACATCTGCTGGCCTCAGTTGGCTGGCCGCACGACAGGCACGGCTTGGGCACTAGCCGCCGAACATGCCAGTGAGTGTGGCCTTCTCGATCTGTTGGCGGAGGTTCTCCAGCTCGGCGACGGAGGCCAAAAAGTTGGCGCTAGTGCCATCCGGCTTGCCGAGGCGGATGAGGTATCCGCGTTCCTCGTTGTCGGTCTCTAGGGCCTGGACGAGGCAACCAGTCAGGCTGCTGACTCCGGGGATCTTTACGTCTACGTGGTCGCTCATCGGTTCCTCTTGTTAGGCGGGCCTTTTGGAATGGAGTAGCGGCGCCGCCGGTGCGGTGCGTGGCATCCGGCGAGCACTTCGGCGGAGCCGACTGAATGTGAACCATGGAGATGGCAGCCTTGGCAGAAGGGGCAGGCCACGAGGGCGTTGCCGTGCTTGACTGAGATCAGCCTGGCAGTACCGGTAGCCCACGGGGTGGACGCGGTCACGCTGCCTTCACGCGCTAACACCCTCTCCCCGTAGCGTTCGCTCGCGGCGTCGTGCCCGGAACAGGTCCAGCTCGGAACGCGGATAGACCAGGCGGTGACCGTCTCGCCAACTGGTCGGCCCGCGTCGCTGGTGACGGAGTTCGTAGAGCCAGGAAGTGGACACACCGAGGTAGGCGGCTGCCTGTTCAATGGTCAGGTTCTCGTCAGTGTGAGTCATGTTCTGCTCCGAATATGTTGTGCGGGTGCATAAGCAGGGCTGCGGAGGGAGGGTGCATCCCTTGTCATTGCGGCGCTGTGCATTTTGTTGTCGGCCGAATTGGTTGAGCGCCTTGGGGCTTCGCCGTTCGCTCGTGGGCATACATGCGTCCTAACGGGATTGATCTCTTCAAGAGAAGAGATCGGCCTAGTGGTCGCTCACAGCTCACGCTGCTTAGGTCTGGGACGATAGGCACCCGGTTATCCACCACGCCCAGTTATAGCGCCGGGCCTGCCCGCTCTTTTACTGCCTTAGGGTCGCCGAGATGGCTTGCGACGCCAAGTGTTCGGCTTGCGTGATCGCCCGCATGGGCGGAAGTCGGTGGGACGGTGATGCCTGTAGAAGCTCTTAGCTTCTGCCATCTCTCCCTATCCTCCATTCTACAGGACTTCTGGCGAAATCGGCTTCGACCAGTGCTGCTTTCGGGTACTCACACACTAGAGGTTGCATCGGGGCGTCGAACGGGAGCGCTTCGGTCGAACGGGTAGCGGTTGAATACGAAACTATGAACGGGACCACCTGCACAGCGCAGCGCAACTGCGCACTTGATGAACACACATGAGCAACCTGAAATCAGTTACGAGCAATGGCTTTTAGTCCGAAGGCTGTTCTCAAAGCGGCACGATGTCAACGTCATCGGGAGTGGCCTTAGTTCCCTGCCGCAGCGGCTTGACCGTAATGCTGAAGAACGCACGGATGATGCTGCGCTTCTCGCGCATCGGCGTGTCCTCCCAGTTGGCCAGAAGGTCAGCTAGATCGATCTGCTCGCGATCATCGCGGATGGCCTTCTCTTTGAGGTCTTCGATTCGCTGAAGCAGGCCCTTCTCAATCTTGCCGAATGAGGTGGGGGTGACGTCGCCCGCGATGGCCTTCTCTGTCCACTCCTCTAGCTCAGTTTCCAATCGCTCTACCTCGGCCCACAGCGCAGCTATAGCCGGGTCGTCGTCCTCAAACTCTTTGGGGTTGATTCCAGCGAGCAGGTCAAAGAGGGCTTTCTCCACGGCCTTGTCCAGCGGTTCGGCGAGACGGCTGGAGTCCCCTTTTGAGCAGCCATAGATGGGGACACCGTGCCGGTTGCGTCGCCATGCCATTGGTTCGCCGCACTTCCCGCACCTGGCTATGAGGCTGAGCAGATGCTTGGGTTCTGGGCCGGGGTTGGCATTCCGCCCGTTGTGGGCTTTTCTGACCCTTTCCATGCGGGCGACTAGGCGGGTGTGCTGTTGCTCGGTGATGATTGGGGTCCAGTTTCCTTTGCCGACAACTTCGCCTTGGTGGACCCTGATTCCCGCCAGGGAGGGCTTGCGCAGACTTCGACACATAACCGTGAGCGACGGAGGTACGTAGCCCTCCGTGGTCTGCAGCCACTTGTAGACGGCGTTGTGGGATTCCCCCGCGAGGATGCGCTCTACGCACTCGCGGATGCGTGGGGCCTCTGCGGGGTCTGGTTCCCAGACACCTGGCGATGCGACGCGGTACCCCCACGGGACGCGCCCCGCTGGCCTCCCCGCCTTCGCGCCTGCCCGCTTGCCCCTCAGCGTCCGCACACGGATCTGCTCCGACTCACGTTCGGCGATCAGCGCGTCCAGACCGCCAACGAAACGGTCGTCACCGAGGGTGAGGTCCATGACCCTGCCGCTGTAGGACAGCGGAACACTCAACTCCGCGCATTGGTTCCGGAGCCTGACGAACTCTTCAAGGTCACGGCTGGCACGGGACGCCTCCCACATCACCAGAACGTCGCCCGTTCGAAGATTCTTCTTCAGCCTTTCCCACTCGGGACGCGCCTTGCCGTAGCGACTGGCGCTGAGATTGTTGTCACTAAAGACTTTCCGAACGGGCCATTTCTGGCGCTCGCATTCGGCGCGGCACTCGCGCTCCTGGTCCTCCACGGACCGACCCTCATTCCTGTCATCCGACACGCGGGTGTAGATAACTGCGTTCAAAGGGGCATTCATGCAGGTGAGCATACCCCCCTATACCGACATTGTTGCCGACGACGGTAATCGGTGTCTCGAACATTGCTATTCCTCTCATTCATCTGAGCTGCGACGCGCGTCGCACACCCATTTCCCTCCGCGGGTCCGACAACGGGATCAGGCGGAGTCCGTGGGTTGCGGCCCCTGTGGATGAGTTGCGCGCTGTGGATGAATCGGCCTTAGGTTGATCGACATGACGGTGTGGATCACGCGTAGGCCTGACGCCGAGGTGGCGGCAGAGCTGGACGAAAGCCAGGGCCCACTGGCGGGGATGCGGCTCGCGGTGAAGGACAACGTCGACGCCGCCGGGCTGCCCACCACCGCGGCGTGCCCGGAGTTCGCGTATCAACCCGAACGTGACGCGGCTGCAGTGGCGGCGCTGCAAGCGGCCGGCGCGGTGGTTGTCGGCAAGACGAATCTGGACCAGTTCGCGACCGGCCTCGTCGGCACCCGTTCGCCGTACGGCGCGGTGCCCGACAGCCGCAGGCCCGACTACATCAGCGGCGGTTCCAGTTCGGGCTCGGCGGTCGCCGTCGCGACGGGCGAGGCCGACATCGCGATCGGCACCGACACCGCGGGCTCTGGCCGCGTGCCGGCGGGGTTACAGGGCATCGTCGGAATCAAACCCACGTTCGGCGTGGTGTCGACCCAAGGCGTGGTGCCGGCGTGCGAATCCTATGACTGTGTAACGATTCTCGCGGCCGACCTCGGTTTGGCGAACCGTGCGATGGGTGTGATGGCAGCGGGCGCTGCCGATCGACCGTGGCCTGCCGACGTCCGGTTGGCAGCTCCGCCGAATCCTGTCGTCGCGGTGCCTGCCGAGTTGCCCGGGCTGGACCGGGAGTGGCGTGCCGCGTTCGACGCGGCCGTCGGCAAGCTGACCGACGGGGGTGCGCGTGTCGTCACCGTAGACATCGCACCGTTCCTGGCCGCGGCGAAGCTGCTGTACGACGGCGCGTTGGTAAGCGAACGATACGCTGCGGTAGGCGAATTCATCGATGCACACCCAGACGCCTCCCTGGACCCGACGGTGCGCCGGATCATCACCGCGGCGCGCGACATCCCCGCGCATCGGCTGGTGCGCGACCGTCGCGAGGTCGATCGGTTGCGCAGGGTGGCGATGGCCGAATTGGACGGTGTCGATGCGCTGCTGGTGCCGACTGCGCCAATGCATCCACGCATCGACGAGGTGGCCGCTGATCCCGTCGGCGCCAACTCCCGGATGGGCACCTACACCAACTTCTGCAATCTGTTCGACATGTGCGCGGTGGCCGTGCCCGCTGGCACGGCCGGGCAGGCGCAGTTTGGTGTGACCGTGCTAGCGCGGGCCTTCGAGGATGCGGTGGCGCTGGATATCGCTGCATTGCTGTCGGGAGAGCAAGCGCCCGTGGATGTTTGGCCGCTGAGTGTTGCGGATTCTGTCGAGTTGGTGGTGTTCGGTGCGCACCTTCGAGGTGGCGCGCTGGTGCACCAGCTGACAGATCTCGGCGCGCGGTGGGCCGGCGAGCTGACGACGGCGCCGCGATACCGGATGTCCGTGCTGCCGACCGTGCCTGCCAAGCCGGCGGTGACGCGGGCGCCCGATGGCGGCGCCGCGTTGCTTGGACATCGCTGGCTGCTGTCCCCCACCGGGTTGGGCCGGTTCTTGGCTGCGTTGCCGTCGCCGATGCAGCTCGGCAAGGTCGAATTCGACGACGGCACATGGCGAACCGCGTTCGGCTGCGACGCCGCGGCGGCCACCGGGCGGGACATAAGCGAGTACGGAAGCTGGCCGGCAGCGATCGCGGCGGGCGCCGTCTAGCTTGGAGCTCGAGTGTGGACTTATCACACGCTCCTCGCGAAAAAACGTGCATTAACCCCACGCTCGAGCGCTCAGGGATGCGGTCACGTCGAACGGGTGTCCCGCTTGGCCAGCTCTGCCAGCATCGCGTTGTAGGCGGTCAACTCCGCGTCGTCGTCGCGGTCGGCGGCCCGGTCAAGCCGCCTGGCGGTGCGCTGATCGCTGCGCCGCCACTGGATCAACAACGCGATCATCACCAGGACAAGCGGGACTTCGCCTGCCGCCCAAGCGATTCCACCTCCCAGCCGCTGGTCGCCGAGCAGGTCGGTGTGCCAGCTCAGTCCCAGCGACCGATAGAACGTCTCGCCCAGAACGGTCTGCATGCCCATCAGCACCACGCCGAAGAACGCGTGCAGCGGCAACGATGCGAACACCATCGCGACCTTGCCCAGCTGAGGTATCTGTCGAGGCGTCGGGTCGATGCCTATCACCACCCAGTAGAAGAGATATCCGCTGACCAGGAAGTGCACGTTCATCAGCATGTGCGCGGCGTGATTGCTCACCGCAGCGTCGAAAAGTCCGCCGAAATACAGCCCGTAGAAGCCCGCGACGAACACTGTGGTGGCCACGATCGGATGGGTGAGGAACCGCGAGGCCCGCGAATGCAGCGCCGCCAGCAGCCATTCCCGCGGACCCGGCGGCTCGCCCCGCCCCGCGGTCGGTAACGCGCGCAGCGCCAGCGTCACCGGTGCGCCCAACACCAACAGGATCGGCACCAGCATGGACAGCATCATGTGCGCCACCATGTGCATCGAAAACATCGCGGGCATATAGCGGCCCAGGCCCGACGACGTGGTGAACAACAGTGCCGCACAACCACACAGCCACGCCGCCGTGCGCCCAGCCGGCCACGCGTCACCGCGTCCACGCAATCGGCGAACGCCGAACACGTACAGCCCGGCCATGATGATCGCTGCCGTGCCGAAGATGAGGTCGAACCGCCAGTCGAACAGCACCCGCGCCAGCGTCGGCGGCCCGTCGAGGCCGTAGCCGATGGCCACCTCGACGGGACTCGGCTGTGTCAGCAGCGGTGGTGGCGGTGTGCGGCCCAACCCGACCGCGATGCCGAACGTCGCGCCGAAGACGGCCGCCTCGACCAGCGCCAGCCGAATCAGCGGCCCGCGGCTCTGCGGATCGGCCTGAAGTGCGGTAAGCCCACTGCGTCGCTGACGCCAACCGATGACACCGAGTACACCCAACGCGATGACCTTGCCGATCACCAACCAGCCATAGTCACTGCGGAACAGGTCCGAGAGCGGGATCCGCACCAGCGCGTTGACGACACCGCTGAACGCCATCGCCACAAAGCACCATAGCGCCAGCGCGGAAAATCGTCGGGCCGCGAGATCGGCATGCTCCCCTGCGCGCAACATGTGGGCCAGCAGCGCCAGCAGGCCGCCCGCCCACAGCGCGCCCGCGATCAGGTGGATCAGCAGGCTGTTGGTGGCCAGATCGTGCGCGCCACCGGCCGACGAGTGGCCCGTCAGCCCCAGCGGCACGAGACTGGCCAACGCGCCCGCGAGCAGCGCCGGCGTCCACCCCCACCGCAGCACCGGCATGCTGGCCAGCGTCACCGCCGCCGCGATGAACGCCGTCCAGCGCCAGGCGGTGGCGGTGTCGACGACGCTGGCCGCCGACCAGATCTCGAGCGGATTGAGGTTCTCGCCCAGCGGGTGCCCCGAGACGTCCGACACGGTCAGCGGCACCAGCAGCGCGGCGCACACCGTCCACACGGCCGATGCGGCCGTTCCGAGCCGCAGTGCGCGGTAGCCGCTGGCGTCGAGCACCCCGTTGGGCTGCGGCGGCACCAGAAATGCCGCGAACAGAAACGATCCGACCGCCAGCACGGCGGCAATCTCCCCAGCCGCCCGTACGAAAGGCAGGCCATACGTGGTCGCGGGACCCGGGTTCGGCAGCCCCGTCGCGGTCAGCGCATCGGCCAACGACAGCGCACCAATGCCCGCGGCGACGGCGCCGGCCAGCACGGCGACACCAAGCAGCACAGGCCACACAGCACTGCTGCGCACGCTCGGGGCCGCCGTGGTGGTCATCCGACCAGCGTATGGCGTCGGGCTAGGCGCCCTCGCGGCGCAGTGCCCGCCGTCCCACCTCGCGCGCGTAGAACTGCTCGCGTGCGAGCTGCTCGACCCTTTCCATGTCGCCGAGGATGCCGCGCAGTTCGTCACGGAACGCGGTCCGCCGGTCAACCAAATCGGCGGCGGGTTCCAGCAGATGCTGGTCAGCCACGACTTGGCGCGCCGTCGCGAACAGCAGCGCGGACACCGCCTCGTTGGTGCGCACGCGGTTCTGCGCGACGTACTGGTTTCCGAGGCCGAGGGCCTTTTTCGTCAGTTCTTTTTCGCCGATCTCGGCGGGCGCGTCACGCAACGCGTCGGCCACGATTTCGTAAGCCTCGAAGAACGGCCGCAGCATCGCACCGGCGATCAGCGGCTTCTTTGCGCGCAACAACGCGTCGATTTCGGCACCGCCGGCCGTGATCTGGCTCTCCCAGTCTTTGTGCCAGGACATCTCCTCGGCCACATGCTCGCGAAACGCCGCCGAATCCGCGAAGTAGAAGTCGAACTTCAACAGATCCCGCAGCCGCATCGCCTGCGACCAAAAGGCTTCCAGCCGTTCGGATTCCGCCCGAGCGGCATAGGCAAGCGCCAGCTCGACGATGGACGTCTCCAGGAACGCATCGATCAGCGTATTCCGGTAAAACGCGGCCTCGTGCTCGTTTTCCGGCACGATCCGCCACACCGGCTCCCTGCCGCCCTCGACGCACGTGACGGGGTGACCGTTGGACAACGCATCCAGCGCTGCGCGAACGCCGTCCGCCGTGCGAAGCCGCAACGCGCTGTTGGTCATTGGGGCTTGCTTACGCTCCAGGTAGTCCAACGAATCCTGGAGGGTGTGGTGAAGCTGGTCGAGCGTCAGCGCCACACGGCGTGCGGCCAGCAATAGAGCCGACACCAATGCGGTCGCGTTCACGGGTGTCGCCCGCAGAATCCGCCACGACACCTCGAACGCCATCTTTTGCAGCGCAAGCCGTTTGGCGGCTTCATCGGTGGTCATCGGCCCCTGTGGTTCGCCGAGGTACTCGCGCATCGACACCGCTTCGGGGAAGCGAACGTAGATCTTGCCGTAATTACGCTCGCCCTGGGCCTTGATGAACTTGTACATCCACGACAGGCTTTCGGGCGTCTTCTCGCCCCCGCGCGCATACGCGGCGTATTCGGCGGTCTCGTGCAACTGATCGAAGCTGATCGACACCGGCTGTAGCAGGATGTCGTCGCTGCGACCGTCGAGGTAGGCGTCGGCGACGTATGCGAGCAGTCCGAGCTTGGGCGGCAACATCTTTCCGGTGCGTGACCGGGTGCCCTCGATCGACCAGCTGAGGTTGAACCGCTTCTCGACGATGTAGCCGACGAACTGCCGCAGCACGTATTTGTACAGCGGGTCGTCGAGCTTGCGCCGTAGGAAGATGACGCCTGAGTGGCGCATCAGCGGGCCCATGAATCCGAACGACAGGTTGATGCCGGCGAAGGTGTGCACGGGTGGCAGGCGGTTCTCCTGCATCGCCACCGGCACGATCACGCCGTCGAGGTAGGACCGATGCGAGAACAACAGCACCGCGGGATGGTGTTCCAAACCGCGTCGCATCGCTTCGACTTGCGCCCGGTCGTAGTCGATGTTGGGGTCGAAGCCGCGGCTGAAGATGGCACGGCCCAGCGACGGGATCAAGTCGACCGAGAACCGACTCCAGCCGGTGGACAGCTCGTCGAGCATCTCACCGGCTTTGTCGACGGTGGCGCCGGGAATCTTTTCGAGGCCATCGCGAAACCGCGCCGACGCCAGCAGCTCGGGCTTGATCAGCCGCGGCGACTTGTACTCGGGGCCCAGCAGGCGCAGCTCCACGCGCTCGATGGCCAGAATCGCGCGGCGGATAACGAATCTCGCGAATTCCCTTGGATTTTCAGCGACGGTGGTCTCGTGCCACTGCTGACGCAGCTCGGAGACCTTCGCGGGCTCACCGGCCACCACCCTGGCACGCGACGGGTCCTTCCGCAGAATCCGCTGCTGCAGCATCTCGGGCGGGCGGTAGGTGTCGCGACCCGACAGAAACGCGACGATCTTGGATCGCGTTGGCAGGCCACCAGGGACCCAGAAGACACGCACCGGAACAACCGATCGATCCTCGTCGGCGTCCAACTCCTCGACCAGCGACGCCAGCGTTCCCGGCGGCGGGTCGTCGTCGGCCGGTAACCGCAGCACGTCCACATTGGAATCCGGGTGCTCGCGCCGTTGGAGCGCCAGCCAGTCGTTCAGTAGCGCCTCTTCGGCCGGTGACGACACCGATGCGAGCACAAGCGCGTCGTCAGTCGCGGTGAACGGCGCGAACTCATCGGCGGAGATTTTCACGGCCGGCCCTTTGCGGCAGCCCTTTTCGTCGTCTTCTTGGCCGCTGTTTTCTTCGCGGGTTTCTTCTCGGCAGCCTTGGTGGTGGCTTTCGTGACGGTCTTCGTGGCAGTCTTGGCGGCCGCGTTCTTCGCCGGTGTCTTCTTGGCCGGAGTCTTCTTCGCCGCAGCCTTTTTGGCTGGTGACTTCTTTCGCCTGTACAACGCCGGCGTCGGCACCTCGTCGTGCGGCCAGTCCTTCAGAGTGTCCAGATACAGCTGACGGACCTCCGCGATGCGCTCGGCAAGGTTGTCATGGGTCCAGTCGTCGATGGGGATCGGCGGGTAGACGACGACGTCGACGGTGCCGGGGTTGAACGTGCTCGAGTCGCGCGCCGCGATGACCTCCGCGTTGCGAATCACGATGGGCACGATCGGTATTCCGGCCGACATCGCGATGCGGAATGGTCCTTTCTTGAACTCACCGACTTCAGTGGTGTCCAGACGCGTGCCCTCAGGGGCAATGAGGATCGACAGCCCTTTGCGCGCCAGATCCTCGACCTTCTTCAGGCCTTCGACAGCCTTCTTGGGATCGTCACGGTCGATGAATGCGGCGTCCATGATCTTGCCCATGGTGCCGACGATCGGATCGTTCTCCAGCTCTTTTTTGCCGACCGACGTGAAGTTGTCGCTGACCAGCGTGCCGGCGATCATCGGGTCGGCCTGGTTGCGGTGGTTGAAGATGAAGACTGCCGGTCGCTGGGCTGTCAAGTTCTCCTTGCCGAGCACGTTGAGGCTGATCCCGGTTGCGGTCAATAATGTGCGGCCAAACGTCGATGTGAAGAAATTGACCCCGGTGCGTTTGTTGCGGGTCAGCAGACCAAGCCCGAGCGCTCCGGCAGCGATCGGCACCATCGACGCGATGCCCGCGACCGTCCGCAGCTGCGAAACCGGGTTGGCACCACTGCGGCTGGTGAACCGCAGCACCGGCCAGCCGCGCTTGTCGGCCACGGCGGCGAGCTTGCCCGCGGGGTTGGTCGGTCGTGGATTGCCGACGAGGTACATCAGCGCGACGTCCTCGTCGCCGTCGGCGTAGAAGTAGCTTTTCGCCAAGTCGACACCGTTCTTGGCGGCGAATGCCTGTACCGCCCTTGCCTTTCCGGGACCCCAGATGATCGGCGTCAGCACTTCGCCAGTCAGGCAACCGTTCTCGTCGACCTCGAACTTGTTGCTCAACACGTTCTCGATGCCAAGGAACCGCGCGACGGGCTCCACCTGCACCGTCAACGCCGAGGAACTGAGCACGACGGTGTGGCCGCGGGCCATGTGGGCGCGGACCAGTTCACGCATCTCCGGGTAGATGCGACCGACGATCTTCTGCACGAAGAGCCGTTCGGCGAGTTCGTCGATGTCCGCCAACGAGTTCCCCCGCAGCATGCGGGCGCCCTTGCCGATGAGGTCCTCGAACTCGGAGCGGCCGAGTTGGTGGTTGAGGCCTGCCTGAACCATGCCGATGAACTCGCCGACGGACATCTGCCGTCGACGCAGCCGATCCTGCGTCATGATGACGCCGGTGAACCCGGCGACCAGGGTGCCGTCAAGATCGAAGAAGGCCCCGACCTCGGGACCCGGCGGGCTGGCCTCGATCTCGGCGACCGACCCTGGCAGCCGCATCGATCGTGGATTGGGCTGACCGTTGGCCGAAGTCATTGCGCCGCACTTCCGTTGGGTGACACTGGGATGGGTTCAGCGGTGTCGACGGTGAACGTCGCGGGCACGGCCCGACCGTCGCCGCCGAGGGCGAGCACCTCGTCGAAGCCGGCCAGCAGGCAGCGGGCCCACAGGTCGGAGTCGACGATCGACGCGCGGTCATAGCGCGTGCTGATGGTGCAGTAGCCGGCGCGCGAGATCAGCACGACCATCATGGCGACTCCCGGAAGCGGGCCAATGCCGTACTGCCGCAACACCTTCGCACCCGCGATGAACGTGTCGCCGGCATAGACAGGCACGTTGCTGGCTTGGACGTCGGAGTTGACGATCGATCCGGCCATCGACTCGAGCACCGAGTCCGGCATCAGCGTGAGTACCGGCGCGATGGCGCCGACCATGTCGATCGCACGCTCCTCGCGCTTGCGGGTCATCTGCGAGCGGATGTTCTTGATGCGCACCTGCGGGTCCTGCAAGCCGATGGGGGCGGCGAGGTTGACACCGGCAAATCGGTTGCCGCCGGCCGGATCTGCCTCCGAGCGCAGGTTGACCGGCACCGCCATGGGCAGCGCGTCGATCGGCACGCCCTTGGCTTGGTGGTACAAGCGCAGGGCACCGCACAGCCCGGCCAGATATGCATCGTTGATGGACCCGCCACCCGCTTTGGCGGCCTTGTGCAGCGCGCCGAATTCGATGTCGATGGCATCGCTTCGCGACGAGAGACTGCGGCGCCGCAGCACCGGTGACGGTGGGGCGACGGGCCCGACGACGCGGGCGCCGGACATTGCGTACTCGACGACGTCGCCCATCCGCGTTATCGGGTCGCGGACCATCTCGCCGACCACGTGCGCCGCGCCGAACAGCACGCCGCGCACCCGGCCCGCGATGGTGCCGGGCAGCCGGTTAATGCCCTGGCGCATCAAATCATTGGGCGACAGATCCTGGGGAACCGGCAGCGGCGGAGGTGCCTGTGGTGGTGGATCGCGCTCGAGGTCGTAGAGGTTGGCGAACATCTCGACGCCGCCGACGCCGTCGGTCACGGCGTGACTGAGATGCACCAACTGGGCGGCACGGCCACCTTCGAGGCCCTCGACGAGGCTCGCGGTCCAGAGCGGCCGGGAGATGTCGAGCGGCGACTGCGCCGCAATCTCGGCAAGGTCGAACACCTCGCGCATGGTGCCGGGCTCGGGGACCCGCATCCGGCGCACATGGAAGTCGAGATTGAAATCCGGGTCGATCACCCACCGCGGCGCCACGGTCGGCAGCGTCGGCATGACGACCTTCTGCCGAAGCCGCAAGACCTTGCGCGACGCGGAGTCGAATCGCGAGCGGTAGCTCTCCCAGTCCGGGGTCGTGTCCAGCAGCTCGACGGTCATGATGCCCGAGCGGGTGCGCGGATGGGCCTCGCCACGATGCAGTATCTGGTCGAACGCGCTGAGTTCCTCCGGAAGTCCGTCCGCGTCGAGTTCCGGCATGTCGCTCATGCTCGTCGCTCCCCTCCTTAACGCCCAATTGCTGCCACTACGCTAGTCCGCCGCCCGGCACGGTGTGCCCTTATATAGCTGTTGCGAGCCCAGGGTTCCCGGTACCCGCGAGATACACTCACCGACGCTGCCCCCGTAGCTCAGCGGACAGAGCAGCCGCCTTCTAAGCGGTAGGTCGCAGGTTCAAGTCCTGCCGGGGGTGCTGTCTGACCAGCGCAGACGGCTGTCCGTGCAAGGTACGTGCAACTGGGCGCTGTCGGCGTGGCTCCAACTGAATTTGGAGCGCACCATGACCATCTTCCGATCCGTTCACGACCTACCTGATGCGCCGATCCCGGCCGGTTTCAGCGCCGATGAATGGCAGGACGATTCCCCGAAGCCGTACCGCATTCTCATCGGCGAACTCCGACGCATCGACGGCCTCGATGTCGACCGTGAGTGTTCAGGCCACCGCGGTCCAGTACACCGATGGGCGGATCGATGACGGCAGCGTGCATGAGCCGCCGCACGTCTATCTTGGCGATGAGAACCTGACAAGCGGACAGGCCCGCGCCCTGGCCGCCGTACTCGTTGAGACAGCCGACGAGGTTGATCGGTGGTCAGCCAAATGACCTCGATCGTGCCGACCTCCCGCACACCGCAGTTCCGAGCCGAGTACGTCCACTTACTCCACTACGTCACCGAGGACGATTTCACAGATGAGGAGTTGCAGATGATGTCGGCGATCGTCAAGGGCGCGATCGAGCGTCGGGACCGCCCGGCGCCGGTGTTGCAATTGGTGCGTCGAGGCATCCGGAACCGGGGGCACTAGCGTCGCAAAGGGGTGTCCACTTCAATGGACACCCCCTTCGGCCCGCCACCCGCTCCCTAGGTGGCGGGCCGATTGCTTAGTGATCGTTGGGACCGTAAAGCATCCCCGGCCCTGTGATCTGGGAGCACCCGGTGTCATCACACACGAACGTTTGAGTAGGGCCCGGCGGCGGTGGAGGCGGCGCGGGGAAGTTCGGCTGCGACCCCGCGGGGTGAGTGGATTCGTTCGGCGGATGCGGTGGAGGGCACTGCCCGTCGGCGCATTGGTTCGGCCTCGCCGAGGCAACACCAGCTGCCTCCATCGACACGCCCGCTACGGCCCCGAACGCGGCCGCGGCGATGAGGATGGAGGGTGCGAGGCGTCGCAACCGGGTCGAACGCGCGATACTACTTGTCATTTCATCTCCTGATATGGAATCGCGGCGCCCGGAGTTGGGCCGCTAGTCAGGAGATTGTCGCGATCACGCAGGTGGCTTCGTAATCACCCGGCAGGCCAGATTCCGCTCCCTGAACGGGAAGGATTTCCTATCCGCCAGGTAAGCCAAGGGGTTCGGCCCGCCACCCGCTCCCTTGGTGGCGGGCCGGGATGATCCTGTTTAGCACCCCCCGTGCGAGGAACGTACCCGTCCCGTCGGGCGCCCAGGGGGGTGGGTTAAGGCGCGCCTGACGGCGCTCTGAATGAGACGCGCGTTACTTATACCAATCACGACGACGACTGTCATCCACTCGGGCCGCCGTCCAGCGGATTCCATCAAGGTCGTTTGTGTGCCCATGTCCATCGACTGGAGGCGTTAGCGCCTTTCCGTACTCCGGGAACGCGAGAGCGCTCTTCGTCGGCTCTATGGTCGGCCACTGCTTACCCTGCTGGATGATCGTCGCAGGGTCGGAACGCCTTGCCTCCCAACAACTCTTCATAGCTTCAGTAAGAGCCACAACCACTTTCGTCGTGGAAGCGCACAAGCCATCAAGCACATCAACACTGCTTCGCATGATGAACGCGTCTAGCATGCTCGTCCCGGTTTCCCCCACTCCAAAGACCAGAGACTGAAGCTCGCTCCATTTCGGCTGTTTGTAGAAGGGCCAGACCATCTGATCATCGATGATGACGTTTAGCCGTTTAGCTGGCGAACGGTGCGTCATTGCATTGCGCGTGTGGCGCAGCCACGTAAGCCAGTCAGTTTCCCCGAAGCTCTGCCAGTCCTTTACCGCAGTCAACAGCTTGAGTTGCAGGTCACGTCCAGCTGTCCCTAGCGGCTCGACGCGCCCCTTGCCCAGGACGCTGGCTTTCGGTTTTTGGCTGTGGGCCTCGGTCGCAATGCTTTCAAGTGTTGTCCAGTAAACGTCGCCTGACACGTCGACCTCGAAACCACCGACGATGATCACCGCCACAGCGAGTCGATCCAACGTCTGCATGAGGTGAAAAAAGCAAGATTCCGCAGATTGAATGATCCGCTGAGTGCGGCGCCGAGTTCGGTCACTGCTTGTATGCGCTTCGGCGAATCGCCGTGAGTTCTTCTGGCCTGCCTTCACGAATTCGCGCCAAAGCCTTTTCGCCGCATCCGTTTCGGCGTACGTCTGCTCTCTGTGTTCCTGCGCGGCGAACGATGCGGCCACTAGCGCCTCGGACGAGCCGAGGATGGATTGAAGCAGATAGTCCGCGAGCATGGTGAGCGTCTTCCAGTCACTATGACCAGACCACCACGCAAAAGCCCCATTCTCTTGGTCGAGTTCGCCGACAAGCTGGGCATAAAGCGAGTCGAGCAAGCTAGTTGCTGGCAGCGCCTGCCGCTCGTAGAGGTCTAGGCCGGGAGCATCCACTGCGAACCACCAATTGCGGCGCTTTTGTCGTTCCCCCATGCGTCGCGCCGCCGACACATGAGACGGCGGCAGGTCTGCCATCCGCGTCTTAGGCTAGACACGCAGTCATCATGATCACCCCCCTTCGTCGGTGACCGCCGATACCGTCTTCGTCCATGAGCAATGCAGCGCCCTGGGCCTCGACCGCAGGCAACAAATTCCGCGACGTCGCACGGTCAACTGAGAACCCGACGACCCGGGCACTCGCCGAGGGGCTGACAGCCCTTACCGAATCGCTCCGAGAGCTCGACGCCAAACTAGAGACGATCGACCAGCAGTTGCGTGCAACTCAAGGAGGCAACTAACGATGAAGATCTTGACCGCCACGGCACAGGGCGCGGACCGTGAAGACGACTTCTGCAACGGTATCGAGGGCGAGATCGTCGTGCCCGCGATGGTGTGTGACAGCCCGAACTGTGGATGCGACAGGTCTTTCAGCGGCCTCAATTCCCACACCGCGACCACAACCCTCATGGTCAGAGAGGTCGACCTGACGATTGACGACCTAGAAGAAGCTGCGATTGGCTGGGCGGAAGCCGGGGGCTGGGCGAAATTGATCACCGAGAATCCCGAACCGGACGACGGGCCTGACCCCGTACGCGCGTTTGCGCGTGACCTCGTGCAAGATTCCGCGGGTTTCGCAGCCGACTACGCCGAGGGCACGATTCTTATGTGCGGTACGACCGCGTCGCCGCCTACGTCACGCAGCGCGGCAAGACCACGTACGTCACCTACACCAGCAATGGGCTGCCGCTGACCAATCTCATCCGCGTTGTGCCAGTAGTCGGCAACGTCATCGCCGACCTCACCGAGCCGGTGCTGACCGCGATCGTGAATTCGGCCTACCCGAACGGCAATCCGATCCCAGCTGACCCGAGCAAGTACCAACCCGCCACACCGCTCTCGTCCCTGTCTCAGCTCACCACGACACTTCCGGGCGCCCTTCAGCAAGGGATCACCTCGACTACCGAGTCCACCTTGAAGACGGAAACGACGACCAAGCCGTCCGACAAGAAGAAGCTCGCGACCACCCAAGCCATCGGCGATACCAAGCCGTTGACTCAACGTGGTGCGCGACAGTGAAAAGGCTGAGCCGCAGACCAAGACCGAGGAAGTAACCCATACCTCGGATCCTGTAGTGACCGTTGACAAGTCGGCCAAGGACGAGCCGAAGGACACAACGCAGTCCCCCGACAAAGAGAGGCCGAACGCGGACAAGGACTCCGAAGCCGGGAAATCCTAACCATGGTGGTGAGCGCTGCCCGACCCGTGGGTGCAGCCAGGCCCAGGGACGAAACCCGGTGTTATTTAGGGAATTTCGACACGATCTTGTCGGCGATCTCGGCTGCCGATGTGACCGGAGCCTGCTGCCGCGGCTTGCAGGCCTGAATGTCGAGGATCACGTTCGCGGCGAGCTGAAGCACACGCTGGCACGACCGGACCTGGTCGCCGCTGGTCCGGGTGTACGGCAGCGCGAGCCGGGTGTCGGTCTTGGTCAGGTCGCCACTTCGCCAGCCGGGCAATGCCTGGCCGTTGAGTTGAATGTTCAGCGTGTGGTTGCTGCACTTCGACCATCGGTCCGTCGACTCGGTGAGGAACTGCCGCGCCCCATCGGCGGTGCGATACGACACGACCGATTGCACGACGAGGAAGTTCCAGTCGTCGATATCCGGCGCCCGAACCAGTTGTTGGCGCACCGATTTCCAGTGACTGGACTCGTAGATCGGCGCCTCGTTCACCTGCCAGACGCCTAGGCAGTTCAGGTTCGGCAGCAGGTTGCGATGATCACCCATCTGCGACACCGGCGTGTGCGCGGTCATGCCCGTCGTACCCATGATCGCGTCCAACTCGTCGGCAGTCGCGAGCGACGCGGTGAGCACGGTGTCGGGAACCAACTTCGTTTCCGACGCGCCCGAGGTGGCCCCACCGCAACCGGCAAGGACAAAGCTGAGCACGAACGCCCCAAAGACAAAGCGGTTCACTGATTTACGCGTGCGTCCCGGCGTTGGCGCAAGCCTGCTGAACCAGCTCGGCTTGGGTGTTCATCTCGTTGGCGGTACTGTTCAGGCTGTCGCCGGGGATCCTCAGCCCCATCTTGACCAGCAGCTTGCTGGCGCCGAGCGACCAGAACCGCATCGGGTCTGCGATCGACGGATCCAGTCCCGGCGTCTGCGCCGCCTGCATGGCGACCGCGGCGGACTGCCGCAGCGCCGTACGACCGGTCGCATTGCTGCTGTCGACGGCTGGATCGGCGTAGTCGGATCCCTCGAAGCTGTCGGCGAAGTCACCGTAATAGCTCGCGGAGGTATCGAGCACCTGAGCGAAAGCTCCGCACGCCTGGACCGCGGGGGCAGTGGCCGCGTCCGAGGGGTCTGCGGCGGACACCTGAACCGGGCCAGCGCCCGATCCGTCGCCGCCGACGTCGTCGGCTAAGGCGGCGGGGGCGACGGTCAAACTGATGCCCAATGCGATTGCCGACGCAACAAAGGTGCGTTCACCTGCGTGCAATGCCTTCAATGTTTCCTCCAAGGTAGTCGGTCCCGCAGGTCGGCCCGGTGTTTGCAATGACCCGCTGGCACGTGTTCCAGCGGCCAGCCGTACCAATGTCGACGAGCCCCGTCCGGTCTCGAGGGCGCTTCGTAACGCGCACTACGGTCGGCCGATCAGGTGTCCAAATGGTGAACTAACGACGAATGGAAGATATCTAGTTGCGGTCCATCGGCTTTCGTAACCCTGTGGAGAGCATTACGTCTGTCTGAGGTCCGGACAAGAGTGCATGTCACAAGACGCCGATTCGATGGAAACGTCACCCGAACTGTTTGCAGTGCGTTCACCGTTTGGAAACCCCACCATTAGAGGCTCCCTGGCGACAGATCCGTTACAGATCCGTTGTATTCCGACCACGAGAGGCGCCAATACAACTATGTTGAACCGCTTTGCCATGCTGGCATCCGTCTGCGTCGCGATTCCGGTCGCGGCCGTCGCGCCCCTCGCGCACGCCGATCCGCCCCCGCCTCCGGATCCCGCGGTGCCGGTGAACGCCACTAACCCGCTTCCACCTGAAGGCGCCGTCCCCTCGGGGCCTCCCGGAGTGCTCGACACCCCGGACGGCTGGCACCTCGAGGTAGTCGGAAGCAATGAGACCCAGCTGCCGGTCGCTCCGCTGACCACCGCGATCTCATCGCGTGAGTACCTGGTGGCAGGCACGTTCACCGGCAAGATCACTGGCGGCGGCAAGACCAAGCTGACCGGCGGATCGTTCGAAGCCGGCGAGCAGATCGGTTGCGGCATAATCTCCGACGAGACCGAGATCAACCCGGGTGCCAGCTTCACTCCCGGCATCGGCATACCGCTGGCGACCAACGATCCCGTCTTCGGTTTCGGCATCAGCCTCCAGGGCAAGGTCTACCTGAAGCCCGGCACGGTGACGACAGTCGCGATCGACAAGAAGAAGTTCAAGGGCACGACGACGCGCATCACGATCACCGGCGTGCGGATCAAGACCGACCAGTGCGCCGGCCAGTCGTTCATCCGCTCATACGCCACGTTGACGAGCTCGACCGACAACACCGATGACGTCATCACCTACCTCGGCGTCACCAAGGCCGTCTAATCCCCTGCGAACTCGAACGGAAGACAAATATGTTCAATCGTTTTGCCGCACTGGCCGCTTGCTCGCTGATCCCTCTGAGCGCCGCACCCGTTGCATTGGCCGACCCGCCGGCCGATGACCCCGGGCCGCCGCCGGACAACGGCGTCGTTGCCTCCGCGGAACCCGGAGTTGTAACCACACCCGATGGTTGGGTGCTGACAGTCACGGCCAAGGACGAGACTCAGCTGCCGGTAGCGCCCCTGACCACCGCCGTCTCGTCGCGCGAATACCTCGTCGGCGGCACATTCACCGGGACCGTCACCGGCAAGGGCAAGACCAGCCTCAACGGTGGCACGCTCGAAGCCGGCTACCAGATCGGCTGCGGCATCGAGCTCGGTCAGGTTCGTCTCATCGGTCAGGTCGGCGTCAGCACCTCGGGATCGCGTTTCAGCGGCGGTCTGGTTCCGACGGGCCTCACGTTCCCGATCTCGGGCACGATCGAGATCCACCCGAAGCCGGGTACGGTTTCCACTGTCACCGTGGACAAGAAGGACTACAAGTCCGCGCCGGTCCGCGTGACGCTCAAGGACACCCATATCAAGGTCGACGGCTGCGTCGGTCAGTCCTTCATCCGGTCGTACGCGACGCTGACCAGCTCTACGGCGGACACCGATGACATCGTCGCGTACTACGGCGTTACCAAAGCAGTCTGACGCCGCGGATGGGTCGGCATCGTAAGAACACACTGCACCGACGGCGAACTGCAGCCGCCAAAGCCACAACAGCTGGTCTCGCCATGCTCGGAGCGGCGGTCGCCTTCTCGGCGACCGCCGCGGCGGACCCTCCGCCGCCGGATCCGGTGCCGTTGCCTGTACCCGGCGAACCCGCCCCGCCGCCTCCGCCGGCCGGTCCGATCGTGCCGATGATCGGCGAACCGCTCGGCCCGGCTGGGTTCAATGTGCTCGCGCAAACCGGGCAGGATGGCGTGCCCGGCGCGCAGGGGGCACCGTCGACGACGATCGGCCTCGACCGGGATTCTGTTCTGGGCCAGAATCCACTGCCCTCCGTGCCGGGTCCGAACCCCGGCGTTGTTCCTAACCTCAACGTGTTCAACAACGCTTACGGCGTCCAGCAGTACGAGCAACCGTCGGCACCCGGTAAGGGTGTGGAGTTCGGTGTGGCCCCCGGCGACGAGAACAACGACGTCAACCGCCGCCAGTGGTTCGGCAGGTACATCGACATGTACCGCGCAGGAATGCTCAAGGGTGGATTGCTGGGCCAGGTGCCGCAGGAACAGCTCGGTGAACCGCTGCCGGGAACTGCGCCTCCGCCGGGGACGAACATCCCGCCGGGGTTGGTGCAGTTCCAACCCGACCCGCCGCCACCGCCGGATGGCGCGGCTCCGCCACCTCCGGCGCCCGGTGCGCCACCGCTGCTGCCACCGCCACCGGGTTAAGGAACTCGGCGACAACGGATCTGAACGGAACGGGACGATACCCACGAGGGTCTCGTCCCGTTCTGGTGCGCATCCGCGAGCGTGCATCCCAGTTTCGGCTGCACCGGGTAACCCGATGTCGTCGCGGCTGTAATTCTCGCGTTCGGCGACATTCCGTTGTCTGCTGAGCACGGATTCCTCACCGACGCAAGACAATCCCTGTGGCACCGCTTCACGCGTTGGGCGGATTACATCGCGGCAATCTCGCCAATCATTACCCTCAGTACGAGCCCACTCAAATCACCGAATCGTCGACCTGATGCGCGAACTGCGCGCCACGAAGGCCCCCCAACATGTACGCGAGGAGGTCCCGTTCATCGCCGGCCCCAGTATCGGTCGACCAGCTGATCGCCAGACTGCCCTAGAGTCTCGAGCTAGGAAGCAGGTTCAGACATCTGGTTGCGCGTGGGAGCGATAACGCGCTCAGTGGTGATAGCTGTGAGGATGCCGTCCCACAGCCGAGAACGCGCGGCCAGCGCCGCACCGGCGGCCTGGCAGTGGACCGGAGCGGACGCGATCAAGCCCCATGTGGCTGTGACGAACTCCGCCGCCGCACGCGGTACGCCGGCATCCTCCAGCGCGCACGGCACCGGCGCTTTGGCACGAATCAGATCGATGAAACGGTCGACGACAGAATGGTCGGCCCCGGCTTCAGCCATGCCGGCGACGTACCACTCGAAATGGCTGATATGACCGCGCTGGAACACGTCGCTTTCCTCTGCCAGCACGATGTCGTTGATAAGGCGGCGGCTGCCGGCCGGCCCGGTGGGGACCCACGGCACTGTCACGCATGTCAGGTTGGATTGGAGGGACTTCAGCAGCGACATAAAGTCCCACACCGCGAACACGTGATGCTCCATAAACGTGAGGATCGCCGCGCGGGTGTTGAGGCTGGCGTAGAGCGGATGGGTGATGACACGCCCACGGGGCGCCCGAACCGCCGCCAACAGATCGGCTCCCGGGTGTGTCCTTCCCCAGCCCTCCCACGACATAACCCGCCCCGTCTTCCTCCCCGACCCACACCATTGCGGCACCCGCAGCAGCGGCTTCGTTTCTGTTCACGAACGGGGCCGCCCGGAGGTTCAATACGCGCCGCGGCGGTCCCGCCGCCGCAATGGCAGCCAAATCCGCGAGTTCTGGCATGCAGTGGCTTGATCAGCCGGGCGCCGATTGCCCGCTGCGGTTGCCGGCGGATGCAGCGGCAGAGCGCTTTTGGCGTGCGCGGCACCCTTTGGCTAATCCCCGCGAATGACGACACGGTCAGTTAGCCGTTTCACGATGCAAATCAATTAACCGATTTCCGAACGCATTTCGAACGTAATCGGCGCGTCGAGGATCTACTCTCTGGTTCCGTTGCTGATCGCGGGGGTCTGACCCACCCGTGCCCGATGCGAGTCGGGCGTGGGTCGCTGGAGTTGGGCGGTGCTGCGTGACTGGGCGCGTCGTGCCGTGGCCCGGACTGCTGCCGCAAGGGTGACCCCTGCCCGTGTACACGCATTGCCCCGAGAGTTGGTTCAATGGAACGTGATTCAGCCATCCAAATCAACGCTGGCGAAAAGTTTCGGCGAGATATCGCGACGGACCGCCGGAAATCGCGCTGACGCTCACGGCGCCGTGGCTCCTTTGTGCCGCCACTTAAGGTACCTCGCAGGCCATATGACGTTGTGGCCAAGCTGCTCTCGGCGTTTGATACGCGTGTCAGAGGGTCCCGTTGGGGCAACGTCGGCTAACCGGTACCGACATCCTGGAGCTCTCTGTTATCAATTGCGCATCATCAGCGCTCACAACCGTCCTCAAGCAGCCCTGGCCTCGACAACGCTGAGCGGGGATGCCGTTTCGATCACCCGCGTCAGCCGGAATCCGGCTTGGCTCAGTAGATCTCGGTATTCAGTTTCGTTGCGTTCACGGGCGCCCAGGTTCAGCAGCATTTCCAGATCCACCCATTTGCCGGGGAATTCACGGTCGTGCTTGGGGATGACGAATTCGACCAGCAATACCGTGGCTTGGGGGCCGGTTGCCGCCCGAACGTTGCGCAGGATTTGCAGCGCCTTCTCGTCGGGCCAGTCGTGGATGATGTTTTTGAGAAGGTAGGCGTCGCCGCCGCTGGGGACGCTGTCGAAGAACGACCCCTCGGCGATCAGAACCCGGCCGGCGACGCCCTGCTCGCGCAACACACCCGAAGCGTTCGCAACCACCGACGGCAGGTCGTACAGGACACCGCGCGTACCCGGCGCCGCCGCGAGGATGGCGGCCAGCAGAGGGCCATGCCCGCCTCCCACATCGACGATCGTGGGGTAGACGCCGAAGTCGTAGCCGGCGACGACGGCCGTATCCGTCATCTGCGAAACACTCGTCATGGTCTGGTTGAAGAGTTCGGCGAGCTCAGGCTGGTCGGCGAAATAGTCGAAGCTCGACCGGCCGCGCAATGCCGGGACGACCGAATTCCCGGTACGCACAGCGTCGATCATCAGCGTCCAGCGTTCGCGTTGTTCCTTCGACCCGTAGAACCGCGCCGCCGATCTCGTCGACACCGGCGCGTCGGAACGCAGCGTGTCGGCCAGGGAGTTCAGCTGGTAGCGACCGTCGCGACGCCGACGGAAAATGCCGCGGCTAATCAACGCCCGCAGCAGCCGACTCAGGGCGTCCGCGTCGGCGTCCACCCGCGCGGCCAACTCGTCGATCGTCAACGGGCCACCCGCCAGGGCATCGGCGACACCGAGTTGCGCTGCCACTGTGATCGCTTGCGACGCCCAGGTGGCGGTGATCATCTCCATCATCGCCGCCGGTGGAGGGACCAGTCGTTGATGGATGCGATACAGGTGATGGCGCGTCCGCTCGACAACGCGGGCCAGCTTGACCGGTGGCACTTTGGCAGCCGTCGACATCGCTCACCCCTTTCTGGGCGCGTGGATGATGCGTCCGGACAAGTCTCGGCCGACTTCGGCGGATATCCGGCGGTGGCTTGTCGAACGCAGAAACGTCGTCATCGCCCACATGCCGAACTTGTCCGACATCATGGCGGCCGGTTTCAGCACCGACTCGCTTTGAGATATCTGGCGAGACGTCAGCCAAGACACTGCGCTGAGCCTGTGTCGTCTGGTCTTCTCGTACCACCGCAGTGCGCTCGCGAGATCACCGCCACGGCCGTTGGGTGCCTTGCGGAAATCCGTCAGTGCCTTGCACAACACCATTGTGTCGAGTAGCGCCTGGTTGGTCCCCTGCGCGAGGATTGGCGGCATCGTGTGCGCCGCATCACCGAGCAACGTGACCGCGCTTCGCCGTGGCAAGCGCGGAATCGGATGCCGAAAATGCGGGAACGGCGATGCCGCCAGATCCTCATCGGTCAATGTAGCGAGCACGTGATCGACCATGTCCGACCATCCCGTGAAGTTGGACCGGATCATCTCGATCGGACGTTGGGGCCTGACGTAGTCGGGCGAGCACCGCAAGTCGAACCACCACTGCAAGTCGGTGCCGCCCGCCGGCCACAAGCCGAGGTTTCCGTGCGCGCCGATGATCTGCACGGCCACCTCCTTGTCGGCGATGTCGGGCAGGGCAATCAGTCCCTGCCAGCTGCACCAACCGGTCGGCTTTGCGGGTTTGGCCCCGGTGATGTGTCGGATTTGCGAGTGCAGACCGTCGGCACCGATCAGCAGGTCCGTTTCCGCGACGCTGCCGTCTGCGAACTCGACGCACACCCCGTCTTGGGTGCTGCGGACCCCGACCGCACGGGCACTGAATCGGACGCGTTCTGCTGGGAAGCCTTCGGCGAGCCGGTCAAGCAGGACGCGACGCGGGACCATCCGAACAGATCCGCCGAGGCGATCCGCGAGCGCGTTCAGGTCGATGTTGACCAATCGGTGACCGGTCGATGTCGCGATCCGCACGGTGGACAGCTGCTGACCAGCCCCATCCATGTCGACGCCCAGCTGTTCCAAAACCGTCGAGCCGTTGGGCCAGATGGTCACCGCACCGCCGCCGGGCCGCATATCCGGTCGCTGTTCGTAGACGGTGGCGTCATGTCCGTCTCGCAGCAATCCGCGCGCCAGGGAGATGCCGGCGACCCCGGCCCCGACGACGACGATCCGCAGCGCGCGCGGTGTCTGCTTGCGCTCCCCGCGGGTGGCGTCCGAATGCGGTTCCGGCACAGTTATTTTCATCCGCAGCCCATCCAGCTGTGGAAGCGGCGGTCCGGATCGTAGGCCGCGCGCACCTTCTCAAGGCGTGCCATGTTCGGGTCGGCGATGAACTTGGCCGGGCGCCTGCCGAGATTCTCGTCGGCGAGCGCGATGCCGGTCGCCAGGTGCGACATCGCCGCCATGTTGGACGATGACCAGTGGCGGTACCGTTCGTCGTCGGCCGGATCGTCCCAGACCGTGTACAGCGCCATGTAGATGTCGTCCTCCAGGCTGAACGCCATGTCAGGGCGGTGCGGGGACGGGTTCCACCCAGTAAAGATGAAGTGCGACGGGTGCGGTGGCATCGTCTCGATGACGTTGCGGATGCCTGGCAGCAGTTCTTCGGCTGAAGCCGACGTCCACATGTTGTCGGCGATATACCGGTGGCCCTTAGGGTAATTGGTCATCACCGCCCTGTACCAGCTGGCCAGGTTGGTCGGCGCATACGGGACGCTGATCGTCGCCTGATCGACGACCGGGCAGGTGCCAAGTAGGGCAAGTGCTTTGGTCGCCTCCTGTTCTGATTCGGCGAACACTGGCGAGGCGATGGTGATGGCGGGGTGGTCGACCCCAGCTGCGGGGAAAGAACGCGTGGTGAGAATTTGCAGTTCGACGCGGTTGTCGACCTCGGCACTGATGGAGCGCCCCCAGGTGAACACCTCGTCGGCGAGCTCGATCGGGTACATGTACAGACAGGTGCCCAAGACGGCCGGGCGCCGGTGAATCCGCAGTGTGAACGAGGTGACAACACCGAAGAAGCCGGGGCCCGAACCGCGCGCGGCCCAGTACAGGTCGGGGTGGTTCTGCGCGTCGCAGTAGATCTGCTCGCCGTCGCCAGTGACAACCTCGAGTCCAAGCACATTTTCACATGCCGGTCCGAGCACCTTGCTGTTCCAGCCGTACCCGCCCTGCAACAGATACCCGCCGAGCCGGATGCCTTCGCAGTGACCGGTTGGGAAGAAGAGTCCTTGCGAATCAAGTTCGGCCGCAAAGATGTTGGCGATCTTGCCCGGTCCGACTTGAGCGATCATCCGGTGGGCGTCGACGGTGCAGTGGTCCAGGCGACTGACGTCGAGCAGCAGCCCGCCGTCGCGTAGATGACTGGCCGCCCAGCTGTGTCCGCCGGAACGCACGCCCACCTTTTGGTCGTTGGCGCGCGCATATCGGATCGCGGCGACCACGTCGTCGGTATCGTGAGCCTGCACGATCACGTTGGGAAAGCGGTCGGGCACAAGACCGTTCCAGACCGTCGCCCGACGAGCCGCCTCGTATCCTTCGGCGTCGCGGAAGTAATACTTGTCGACGGAAAGCAAAACCATCGCGTCCCCTTGATTTCGCACAGCGGCGCCAGCGCCGTTCGGATGATCACGGCACCACTCAATGCGTGCCTTGGCCGCAACCTGCGACTACTAAGGACACGACGTGCGAGCACATCCTGTTCATCGGCAGTGCTCGACGTCACAGAGTCCCCGGCTAAAGCTGATGGCGCGTCGCTCGAAACTCGGTCAAATCACGGTGATTCGGCCTGCCGCCCGGCTGGAAGTCAGCTGTGGTATGTAACCTGCTGTGACGCGCGAGCCGTCGCAAGATGGGCGGCGATCTCACGGGCCAGGGGCGTGGCGGCGAGGCGGATGGCGCGCAGCGGGCCGTTGGGCGGGATGCCGTAGCCGATCGCAAACATTCCGTCGCCGAGGTGGGCGGCGAATCCGCCGTGTGGCTTTCCGCGTTCGTCAAGGGCGCCGAGGTGGCCCAGCAAACCCTTGAGATCCGTGCTGAAACCGGTGGCAGCGATGATTACACCCGGCGATACGGTGCTGCCGTCGGCGAGGTTCACACTGTCGGCTTCGACCGCCTCCACCGCGGGAACGACCTCGACGCGACCGGCTCGAACCGCGGCGATGAGCTCATCGGCCAGGGTGGGAATGCGGCCGGTCTGTTCGACTGTCGCCTTCAGCCCGAGCGGCGGCCGGTTGAAGCCGTAGGCCGACAGGTCACCCCACATCACGCGCTCCAAGAGCCCGATGATCGGATCGACGGCGCTCGCGGGCGCCCAGGCGAAGAGCTCAAGGAAGATGTCGGAGGGAAACCCTGCGATAGCGCGGCGCACCAGATGTGGCGGTGTGCGCACGGCAAGCCAGATCCGGCGCGCACCGTTGTTGGCGAGCTGCACGGCGATGTCGGCGGCCGAATTGCCGGCGCCGACCACGAGGACGTCGCGGTCGCGAAACGGGTATGCGTTTCTGAAGTCGTCGGAATGGAGGAGCTCTCCGGTGAACTGATATAGGCCCGGCCATGCGGGGGTGGTGGGGGTGCGGTAGTTGCCGGTGGCCAGGATGACTGCCCGCGTTCGGATCTCGCCCGAAGAGGTCGCGAGTCGCCAGCCGCTTTGGGTGCGGTCGACACCGATGACCTCACAGCCCAGCTCAAGCGAGATGTTCTGCCGCCGCACGTAGTCGTCGAAGTAGCGAACCATGTCGTCGCGGGTTGGCCAACGTCCGGCGGTCCACGGAATCCGCTGCCCGGGAAGATGTGACAAGCTCCCGGTGGTGTTCAGGCGGAAGTTGTCGTAACGGGTACGCCACGACATGGCAGGTGCGGCTGCACGGTCGATCACGAGCGTCTCGATACCGTGCCGATGCTCGAGCTCACGTGCAACAGCGAGACCCGCTGGACCCGCGCCGATGACAGCAGCGTCGAGCATGTCATGGACCTGCGTCGTCATAGGAATCTTTCTGTTCCAGGTGCCCAAGTAGGGTGAGCGCAGTGCGCACACCGTCGCGCAACCGCGCGGTCTGGCGAAGCGGTGCGTCATGGTCGGCCGCGACGTCGACATGCGGGCAGCTCAAGTATCTCGCGAGCGCCCGCTGCAGCCCAGGCGGCATCCGCCGGTCAGCGGTCAACACGATGACGGCGCAGGGTATTGGTGGCGCCGAGGTGTTGCGCACGTCGAATTGCGCCAATTGCCTTGCCGCGTGCCACAGTTGTCCCGGCCGGACGGCGGCGGCTCGCGCGGCAGTCACGATTTCATGGCCGCGTGCGCCCGCGGCGTGTGCGAGTGGTTCGCGGCGACCAACCGCTGCACAGAGTGCGCCCACGGCAGCGGCCGCGGTTAGCCCAGTCCTGAGGTAACGGTCGTTCCAGCACGCCCCTGCACCGGCGAGCACCAGACCGGCGAAGCTGCCCGAGTCGCGCTGTGCGGTGTACAAGGCCGTGGCCGCCCCGAGGGAAAGGCCGACCAGAACCGGTTTCTCGGGCCCGATCAGCTCGGCGGCGGCGTGCACCGTCGCCCTGGCGCTCTCCCACGTAAACGAGGTCCCGCAGGCGGAGCCATGCCCAGGCAGGTCTGGTGTGGCGACTCGATAGCCATCTCCCCGAAGGGATTCCGCTAGCGGTACCCATGACATTGCGCCCGTCGAGCCCAACGGATGCAGCAGCACCAGCGGTGCAGCCGAGGGCAGCGCACCTGCAATCGATTTTGACAGACTCACTCCCCGCACCTATTGCTCAAACAAAGCGGTATGACTGCGTCGTCACCGATCTCCCCCACTAACACGAGGTGGAACCGCGCGTGGTTCAACTGGTCAACGCGGGATCACCCCCGCGGGTGAATTCACGCACCCGACCGACGTAGGGACTGCATTTCGCGCAGGCGTAGCTGCGCAGCCGTATCGGTGGCCGGGATGGGGGTGAATATCACCACCTGCAAACGCTGATCGCCCGACGGCGCCAGGTTGTGTTGCTCCACGTGAAGGTCGCCGACCTTCGGGTGCCGGAACAGGCGCTCACGAGAGGGCAGGGCTTCGATGCGGTGGCCTTCCCACGCGGTCCGAAATGCTTCGCTCGTCTGGAGAAGCCGACTGACGAGGTCGGCGAACGGCGGCTCGCCAAGCCGGGTGCCGGCCTCAGCCCGAAACGACGCGACGTTGTACATGCCGGTGGATTCCCAGTCCGGCATCAGCGCGCGCAGGTAGGGGTCGGTGAAAAGCAGCCATAGGAAGTTGCGGTCCGCCGCGGCGACTGTTGCCACGTTCGGGTACAGGGCGGCGTATGCGGCATTCCATGCCAATATGTGCCAGTCGGGGGCGATCGCTAAGGCCGGGCAGTCCGCGAGCGCATCGAGCAGCCGCTGCACGTGAGCGGGGGCGGAGCTGGGACTCGGGTTTTCGGCGGGAGGTGGCGCGCTGTACCCGGACAACGCCAATAGGTGGATGTGTTCGGCGTGGGACAACCGCAGGGTCCGTGCGAGCGAATCGACGACTTGCCGCGACGGGGTCACGTCGCGCCCCTGTTCGAGCCACGTGTACCAGGTGACACTGACACCCGCCAGGTAGGCCACTTCCTCACGACGCAGCCCGGACCTCATTCGGCCGGCGATTGGGGGCAGCCCGAAGTCGGCGCGTACGAGCTGATTTCGGCGGCTTCTAAGGAATTGGCCCATGGCAGTGCTGTGCTTCATTGTGGCGCTTCAGCGGTTTCCGTCGGACGCTGGTGTGACCTGCCATGCCGGGCTCGTCGATGCGGCGAACTCGGGCGAACTCAGTGTCATGTGTCCTCGCTCCGAGCTCATATCTGTTTGAACCCAACTGCTGGTGTCCCGTCGCTACCTCCACATTTGCTTGTCTGCCAGAACTTTTCGCCCTGGCTGGCACCCAACATTGCATCCCCGCTAGCTGGCATCGGTGCCTGACTCTCGGAGCTATCTGGGGCTCTTTGGCCTGATCGACGGCATACCGGAGTGCGCGGGATGCGCCGACACACAGGCTAGTAGCGCCACTACTAGCGTGGTCGCTACCTGCACTTGGCTGCTCGCGAATGCCATCGTGGTGTTAGGAATCGTCACCTTCCGGGCTGCCTAGCGTATTACTGCGCGGCCTCCGCCGCAGAAGGTGTAGTCGATGACCGCGGCCGACCCCGTCTGGCCGAACGCTGAACTGTCGCAGCCGTTTAGCTGACCGGACGTCGTACCAACGCATCGGAATGAGTGGAGGACATGATGGCGAGCACGGAAACAGAGATTACTGCAGCCGATTTCGCCGGCTGCAGCAATCTCACGGTGAGATCTGAGCGCAAGCTCCGGCACGACCGCGCAGCGGCGAAGACCGAGAAGGATCGCGAGGCCGCCACCGTCAAGGGACTCTACGACGGGCACGCCGCCGCTTTGTGGTGTTACGCCTGTCGGTTGACCGGTGACCCGGCCCGCGCTCAGGATGTCGTGCAGGAGACGCTGCTGCGCGCATGGCAGCACCCGGAGGTTGCCAACGACACCGAGCGGTCGGCACGTTCGTGGCTATTCACCGTCGCCCGAAACATGATCATCGACGAAAGTCGCAGTCTACGGTCCCGTCGCGAGGTGAGTGCGCTGAACAGCTCGGGTACACCTGAGCGCACCTGCCCAGACAATGTGAATGCAACGCTGGACCGAGTGCTGGTCGGTGAAGCGCTGGCGCGGCTGACGCCGGATCACCGCACCGTGGTTAGACGCGCGTACCTTCAGGGTTGGACGACGGCCCAGATCGCCGCGGACCTCCGGATTGCCGATGGAACTGTGAAGTCGAGGCTGCACTACGCACTACGAGCACTGCGGCTCGTACTACGCGAAATGGGTTACACCTCATACCTTTCGGACACCGGGAAAACCTCTTGGCTAACGGAGTAGCGGTCGTCACCAACGCGGTACGGTCGACGGCCGTTCACTTCATCGATGGCGATGCGGAGACGCGGACTACCCCGGCTATAGCTGGGCGCACGGTTGATCGTGAGTCGTGTTCCCGGCCAACGTGGTTGGCGTGGGGTTGAGTGTTGTTTGGGTAGCGGAGCGGGGTGCTTAGCCGGACCAGCCCGGGGGTGTGGGGGGTTGGGTGAGTGGGAGTTCAGCGTCGATGGTGGTGCCGGCGCCGGGGGGGCTGTGCAGCCACAGCCGCCCGCCCAGGGCTTGTATCCGGTCGTTGAGCCCGACCAACCCGGAGCCACCGTGGGGGTCCGCGCCGCCGCGGCCGTCATCGACCACCACCACCCGCAGCACCGCATCACCGGATTCCCCAGTGTCGGTGTCGATGTGGAGGTGGACCTCGATGGTGTCGGCGTGGGCGTGTTTGGCGGTGTTGGTCAGCGCCTCGGCCACCAAATAGTAGGCCGCGATCTGGACGGGTTGGGGCAGCGTAGCCGTCAGCGCGATGTCCAGGTCCACCGGCACCGGGCAGCGGCGCGCCAACTGCGCCAGCGCGGCGGGCAGTCCGCCCTTGGCCAGAATCGCCGGCGGGATGCCGCGCGAGATCTCCTGCAACTCCACCGACACCTCGGCCAATCCCGACACGATGCGCGACAGTTGATCTTTGAGCTCGCCCAGTTCGGCCGGCGCGCAGGCTTCGGCGGCCAGCGCGGACAGCGTCAGGGTGACCAGATGCTGCTGGACCCCGTCATGCACATCGCGTTCGATGCGCCGGCGCTCACGATCGGCGGCCCGATGCAACCGTTGGGAGGCCTCGGCCAGCAGCTGTCGTTTCTCCTCGTCGCGATACCCCGCCACCACCGCAGCGGCGGCCAGCTCAGCGAAACGGGTGATGCGCACCTCGGTGTCGGCGGACATGGCACCACACGTGGAACCGACGGCCGCGAGTCCCCGCACCCGGCCATCGACGACGATTGGCACCCCGACAGCCGCGCGCACGCCCACCGCACGCACTTGCGCCGCCAGGGCCCCGGCGACGTCCTCGTAGCTGTCCATCCGCGCCGGACGACCAGTGCGCAGCACCATTGACGCCAAAGTGTTGCCTTCCATCGGAGTTCGGGTGCCCACTGGCCATTGAGCTACCGCCTCAGGATCCGCAGCGGCGGCCACGACCGTCATGTCGCCGTCTGCCTCGAAGCGCCACAATCCAGCGGTCTCGGCGGGCACGCATCGTCGCATCTCCTCGGCCACCGCGCCAAACACGCCCGCAGGTTCTACACCCTGCGCGACCAACACGGCGAGGCGACGCAATGCCGCCTGTTCGGCGATGAGCCGGCGATACTCGGCGCACAGATGACCACTGAAGATGCACTCATCGGAACGCCCTTCAGCTCGCTGTTCGACAATGGGGAGTTCATCAACGCGGTCGCTCATGGATCACTCCGGCCCTTAGTGTTGGGTCGCCCGCAACGAGCCATCGCTTCCTGCAACGCGATATCTCCGCGGTACGAAGGGACGCCGAAGACCGCTACAGCCCGCGATCTCCAGCTGTCGTCTGACTAATCGAGTTACTCGCCAAGCGCATCGTCGTGTGACCGGCGCGCGTTGATCACGCAGGACGGCGTTTCTTCGCTACCTCTTCTGCCTGCCCCGGTATGACGCCTTCCGCGCGCAAGCCGTCAATCTCCTTTGCGCCGAACCCGATTTCGGTCAACACCTCTTCGTTGTGTTCACCGATTTCATTAGCGCGCCTGGCCGCGATCTTGGTGACGCCATGGACTTGTATCGGACTGCTGACTGTCAATTTCAGATTATCTCCGGCGCCATCGAGTGGAACGATGATGTCATTCAACCGCAGTTGCGGATCGGCGATGGCTTCCTGCGGATCCCGTACGGCGCCAAACGTGACGTGGACACCGCTGAAGACTTCGTGCCAATGCGGCATCGGTTGCGAACCGAAGATCTCATCGAGAATGCCGGTCAGCTGTGGCATGTTCTCTGCCAGCTTAGCCGGCTCGGAGAACCGCGGATCGGTGAGGAGATCCTCACGGCCAATTGCTTTGGCCACCGCGGGCAGCTTGTCCGGCGTGATGATCAGAACGAACCAGGCGCCGTCAGACGCGCGGTACACGTTCAAAGCCGCGTTGGCCGGGTGGCTTCGGTCGTGCAGCCCATAGAACTTCGCTTCGTTCAGTGCGGCCTGGATGAAAACGCTTGCCGACCAGACACCTTGGGCGAGCAGCGACGTCGTGACGTAGGACCCTTTGCCGGTGCGCTCACGACGATAAAGCGCTGTGACAATCGCGGCAAACAGCCCCATCGCGGTCGCATTGTCACCGCTACCAGCTGCCGGCCACGTCGGCGGGTTGCCAGCGTCGCGCGTCATGGACAACAACCCGCTACGCGCCCAGTAGGCCGTGATGTCGAACCCTGGAAGGTCAGCGTCGGGGCCGTGTTCGCCATAGCCCGTCAGATCGGCATAGATCAGACTCGGATTCCACTGCGCGACATCGTCGTATTCGAGTTTCAACCGCTTGCGCGCGGGATGCGGCGTGTTGACAATGAAAACGTCGGCCCACTTGACCAGCCGCTCCAGAACCAGCTGTGCGCCGGGAGATTTCAAATCAAGCGCGATGCCGCGCTTGTTGCGATTGGCCATGTGGTAGGTATACGGGTCGTTCGACTGCGGCTGGGGCGGCAGCTTATGCCCAATTCTCCACATGTCGCCAGACGGCGGCTCCACTTTGACCACGTCGGCACCAAAGTCGGACAAGATCACGGCGGCGGCGGGACCCGCGATGAAGCTCGCGAAATCGACGACCTTCAAACCGGAGAAGATGTTGTCATTTGGCATAAGTCTTTCCTTCGTTGTTGTGGTGGTGATTGGCACAGGTTGGTGCCGTTAATACGGGAGGTGTTTGCAGCTGCACTTCCCGCTGACTTCGGTGTATGGCTCAGAAGATCTCCGCGGCATGCGGTCTCGTCAGCACGGTCGCGGATTCGATCGATCGTGCCCAGGTCGACGGACCGGAACGGGTTATCTCCGCCATCGATTGATCCCTTCCGACATGTTGGTTGCGCGTGGTTCCCACACTCGCTGCCAGGGCCATCCGATGTCGTGATCGCTGACGCCCATCTCCGCTGCATATCGGTGAAGTAGGTTTGCTTGCCAGCCGGAATCTGTGGTGCCCGGCCAGCTGTAAACCAGCAGCTGAGGCTGGATGCACTGGTTACAACCACGCCTGGATAGTCGTAGGGTGTGGCAATGGCTGGTGTAGGACTCCCAGAAGGCTCAACGAGGGCGGCGCCGTCGGCGGGCGCGGGGCGGCGAAGTCAACGGCAGCGACGGAGTCAGGCCGAAGAGGCGTTGCTGGAGGCCGCCACGCGGTTGTTCGCACGCCGCGGCATCGACCGAACCTCTCTTGCCGACATCTCCCGGGATGCCGGCTACAGCCCCCGCCTGATCACCCACCACTTCGGCTCGAAGGCTGCGCTGGCCGACCGCTTGCTTCGGCGTAATCTGCATGAATTCCTTTTCGTCGCCGAAGCCACTGACGGTGGAAACGAGCTCGACGCCTTGGTCGGTGCAGTCGACGCGTACTTCGTGTGGATAAGCCGAAACGAGGAGAGGGCGCGCGCCTATTTCGTACTGTGCAGCTCCGGCCTGACTGCGGACGCGGAACTTCGTCCGGTGGTCGTCGGCATCGATGCCACCTTTCGAACAGGAATCCAGAGCATCGTGCGGGCCGGACAGCGCAGCGCGACAATCAAGTCCAACGTAGATCCCGAAGGTGTGGCGACCGCGCTGGTAGGCATGCTGCGCGGAATTGGTAGTCAATTCCTGGTGAATCCGGACTGTGTCGACCTCGTCGCCGCGCACAGGGTGTGCAAGCAGTTCATTTGGCACACGCTGGTGCCGCGCCCGGCGTCTGGACCGGGCGTCCCGCCCCAATAGCCAGCGCGTTTGACACGTTCGCAACCGAGAAGTCCGGTTGCATCCTTTTCGGGCAAGCGATTCAGATCAGTGAGCATGTGGAATGCATACGCGCCCACCGTGATAAACCTACCGACACGATTCGGCCTCGTCGGTTACCGCCGCCGCGAACTGTCAAGAGGCGCTGTGCATCTCTGTGACAGCGGCCGACTCGCGTGCGGATAACGCAGCACTTATGCGCTCGATGACCTCGCTGCTTCGCAGCATCCCGAGGTGGCCGACGCCGGTTACCCTCATCGTTTCCGCCTGGGCGTGGTTCGGCACCGACCGCAGGCCCGGCACGATGATGTCGAGCGCTGCCGTCACTGCCAGCCACCGCACACCGTCAGGCATCGGCGCGGATGCGAGCCGCTGCAACAGTTGCGAACCCGGACGGAGCGCCCGCACGATTTCCCCGAACGGAAGCAGGTCCGCCAAGGGTGACCCGCCGAACGGCGAACCCAGGGTAACCACCGTATCGACCAGCCCGTCGAGTCCACCGTCTGCGATTGCCTGCGCGATGACGACCCCGCCCAGACTATGTCCGACCAGATGCACCTTGGCTGCACCGGTCCGAGACAGGATCTCCCCCACCTCGGCGACAAGCTCGTCAGCGAGCCGCGCCACGGACACTCCGAACGGCGCATAGGCCACTGCGTACACACTCAGGCCTCGCGCACTTAGGGTTTGGGCCACCACCGACCAGCTTGACCTGGTGCCGCCGAAGCCGTGGACGAGCAGCACAGGACATGTCCACGGTGCGGTGCACGGCTGCATCTGCGGCGAAAGACTGCTTGCTCGCTCCAAGCCGCCGCCGACTAGGCATCGTGATGTATTGGCAGCAGCCGACATCATCATCGCCACCTCGGTCGCCTGCACCAGGGCGGCACGCGCCGCAGTCTCAACCACCGCGCGAGCGCCGACAAGTACGCGCATGGCCGCCATCAGCTCTGCGCGCCTCGACGAGCCGTGCACCGGTTCGTCTTGCTGCCTGCTCGTCGGCTGCGGTTTGGACATCTCCCACCCTCTTTCGCGATCCATGCCCCTTCGAGGGTGGCGGGTTGGGCGGCCGCTGTCCTCAGCGCCAGCGGTCATCTGGTATGACGGCAGACACGTGACCCCACCTACGTGGTGGCCCGCAGCCAACACTCGTATCCATTTCGGCCGCTGTGCGTCACAGTCGCTCTAACCTCCATGGGCACAACGTATTTCGCACTGTAACGCGTGGCCCCAGTGCAGTCCGGCTGGACTGGTCGACTGCGCATACCCAGGACAAGCCAAATGCCGGCCGGCCTATCGGGCACGTTCCGGTATGCGATTCACACCATTTCCGCCGTCTCACCGACACCTCGGACTGACGGATAGCCGGGGGGTGTTGGGAGGGTCAACCGTCATGACACCTTCGTGTAACACCGCGAAACTTGAAGTCCTACCGAGGTACAGAAGGTTCGCAATAACCATGTTGACTGAGCGGAAGCGGGTAATCCTATGAGCGGCTACCGGGTTGGCTACATCGTGGGCAGCCTTTCGACCAAGTCGATCAATCGCTTGCTGGCCAAGGCGCTGATCAGATTGGCGCCACAGAATCTGACATTCGTGGAGATCCCGATACGGGACCTTCCGTTGTATAACTACGACTTCGACACCGATTACCCCCCGCAGGGCCGGGCACTCAAGGATGCGATCGCGGCGGTGGATGCGGTGCTGTTTGTGACCCCTGAGTACAACCGAGGTATCCCCGGTGGCTTGAAGAACGCTATCGACTGGGCCAGCCGCCCATACGGGACGAACTCATTGACAGATAAGCCCTCAGCAGTGATCGGCACCTCGCCGGGCAAGATCGGAACCGCTGTCGGCCAGCAGAATCTGCAAAATGTGCTCAGCTTCTGCAACTCGCCATCGATGAAGGCGCCCGAAGGCTACCTCCAGTTCACGCCCGGCTTGATCACCGAGGACGGCGCGGTCACCGACAAAGGAACCGAGCAGTTCTTACGCGAATTCATCGAAGCGTTCGGGGTATTCGTGTCCCGTGCTCACACGGTGCTGACGCCTGACAGTCAAGCGAGCTGACCACGCAGGACCATCTCGACCCGGGTGTCGCGGTCCGGCTGATGCCAGATCGGCGTGTTAATGCCCTTGGCGCGCAAGGGAACCGGCCAGCGCGCTATTGACACTCGACGGGGATACTGAACGCTTCTTGCCCCGCAACAAGATTACCGGGCACCCGGGTGGGAAATTTAGAGGTCAGCCCTGGCGACATCGGCTTGCGAATGCACGAGTGTTGAATGCCATGAATGTGTTCTCGAATGGAGCGGACATCAAGGTACTGGCGTTGGTCGGCAACCGGACAGGGACCGTACACCGGCAGCTGCTGAAGCTGCCAGTCCAGATGGCGGCGAACGGAATCAAGCTGATGGTCGGTGAACTTGGCTGCATCCCGATCTACCGCGAGGACATCGATAGCGCCGAGTTGCCGGACTCGGTTGCCGCCCTGCGGGCCGCCGCTGCCGAGGCCCACGCGGTGCTGATCGTATCGTCGGTGTACGGCACCCGCAGCGCTGCATTGCGCAATGCTATCGACTGGCTGACCCAGCCTGGTACCGGCGAACTGCAGGATAAGCCAGTTGCGGTGGTTGGCGGCGCAGTCGGCGGATTCGTTGGGGTGTGGTCACATCCTACGGGCCGCAACGCTTCGCATGTCATCGAGAAGATCGCAGTCGCTGACCTTGGGGAACTGGTATGTCGGCTCGCAGCCGAAGTTTCCAGAGTTCCAATCGTTTTCGAAGCTGCCGACTCGGCGGCCGGCTGAACCGACGAAGTTCCGGCTATCGGGCTACACCCCGCCCTTCCCCGCGTGTGGGCAACGCGTCACCCACGCGGCCGGTACGCCGCCGGCCGTTACCGGCTTCCGCTTGGGTGGGCGAGCGCACCAACCCGAGACTGGCCTCGATGATCTCCGATGCGTCCAACCACGCAGCGGCAGCGGCGTCGTGTTTATTGCGCCCCATGGTCACAACAGCTACGCGGTAGTCAGTAGTGAGGTTGGTCGCTAGCGGTGACGACAACACCGCCGCGAGCAGCGATCGTTGTATTGGCGGCCCTGTGCCTGGCCGATTGGAGCGCCGGTGGCGGCGCCATCGGTCCACCCTCAAACAGCAGATAGGAGCATGATGTTCAAGCAACTGATAGTGCTGGGTCTCTTGTCCGGCAAGATCTACCGGGTCGATATTCCGGGCGGTCACGTGGAGAAGCTATGCGAAAAGGCGGGACCGGAACCGGACGGTGTGGTCGTGGAGAACGGCATCGTCTACTGGACCACGATGGGCGTGCCCACGCCTGACCCAACCGCCGACGATGGCTACGACTTCTCGGCCCGCAACGGCGGCTTGCATGCGGTGGGGCTCGACGGTTCGGGCGCCCACGATGTGGTCCCGACCGGGGCGATCACCACCGGCAAGCAGTTGACGTCCGACGGTGCCGGGACGCTGTACTGGGGCGACCGGGAGGGCTGCCGGGTGAGCCGGGTCCGCGTCGACGGCACCGGCCTGACCGACCTGGTAGTGAATACCCCCGACGACACTTGGCTGCAGGAGTGCGTGGGCGTCGCGGTAGACCCCGCCCGCGGCCACCTGTACTGGACGCAGAAGGGGCCGGCGAACGGCGGTAAGGGCAGGATCTTCCGCGCCGGCCTCGAGATTCCGGCCGGCCAGACAGCCGCTAACCGTACGGACATCGAGGTGCTGTGGGACGGTCTTCCGGAGCCGATCGATCTGGAAATCAAGGGCGACTGGGTGTATTGGACCGACCGCGGAGACCCGCCGGCCGGTAACACGCTCAACCGCGCGCCGATCCCCGCTGCCGGGGCCACCGGTGCCGCGCCGGAGATCCTCGCCGACGGTTTCGAGGAAGCCATCGGCATGGCCGTGGACTGCGACGCCGGCGTGGCGTATGTCGGGGACCTCGGCGGGCACATCCACGCAGTTCCGATCTCTGAGGCGGCGGTTGGTTTCGACGGTCCCCGCGTGTTCGTCGATTTGGGCGAGAAACTTTCCGGGCTGGCCGGGCTGACTGACGAGGCGAGCTGAGGCACGATGTCGTACGCGCATACCTTCGCCGACATCAGGAATCGTCCCGTGGCGGTGATCGGGGCGGGGACCCTGGGCCGGCGCATCGCGCTGATGTTCGCGTCCCGCGGCGGGACGGTGCGGATGCACGACCCAAGCGCCCAGCAGGTAACGGCCGCAGTCGAATACGTGGCTCAGGCTCTGCCGGAGGTGGTGGACAAGCGGGGGTCTGGCGACGTGGGTGTCGTCAAACCCGCGGCATCCGTCACCGAGGCGCTCGACGACGCCTGGCTCGTCGTCGAGGCGGTCCCGGAAAAACTGGAGATAAAAATTCCGCTCTGGGGGCAGATTGATGACGCTGCTCCGGCGGACACCATCTTCGCCACCAACTCATCGTCGTATCCGTCACGGCTGATGACCGACGAGGTTCGGGACAAGTCTCGCCTCTGCAACGTGCACTTCTACATGCCGCCGGAGTCCAACGCCGTGGATCTGATGTCTGACGGCCAAACCGACCGGGATGCGCTCGACACCCTGCTCACCGTGCTGCCCGAATTCGACATCCATCCCTTTGAAGCACGACGTGAAAGTGTCGGATTCATCTTCAACCGTATCTGGGCAGCCATCAAACGCGAGTCGCTGGCCGTAGTCGCCGAAGGTGTGGCCCGCCCGCAGGACGTCGACGCAATGTTCAAGCTCAACTGGCACATGCCCGTTGGGCCTTTCCAGATGATGGACCAGGTGGGCCTGGACGTGGTCCTCGACATCGAAAACCACTACGCCGAAGACAACCCACACCTACCCACTGGGCCGCGGGAGCTGCTGCACACCTACGTCGACGTCGGCAAGCTCGGTGTGAAGACCGGAGAAGGCTTCTACAAGCACCCCACACTCTGAAACGAAACGTAACGATGGCAGTGGCGAATCCCTCTCCCGCGACGCCTTTTTCGTCGTAGACGTAGTAAATACCCTGGCGGGCATGACCTTTGGGCTCCACTACAAGATCCGAGGAAAGCCAACCATCGGCAATAGTTGTGATGGGCAAGTCCGCCCTGGCTGCGTGTGCAGCGTGTGTCCTGGCTACGGCGGTTATTCGTCTTCGTTGACGTGCGGTGGCCCTCCTGCACCCCGCCTCCCGAATCTCTACCAGTATTCGTCCTCTACAGAGGACGAGCTGTCCATGTGTCGAATGCACAAGGTCGGTCGCCGAATTCGTCGCTCGGCTACGTAGGCTCGCGCGGCTGAAATGACTGCGCGCGATAAACCAGTGTTCTTCGTTGCATGGCAGATCGATAGCCGTAGCTACTCTCTGCCCTTACCCGAAGCGTGCAGCCAAATAGACAACCCGACAGTACCTGCAGGCCATAACAATTGGTAATTCGAGCGCAGGCATTGTTGGTGGCCAGCGTTACCGACATCGGTTTGATTGGCCATTAAATTTGGGATCGTCAACCGGCCGTCCGTCAGGAGGGCCTACGCCATTGAATCTGGCTACGGTGCGCCGTTTGCTGTGACGGCCACCGCGGCCCCGAAGGAAAGACAGCGAGGAAAATCATGAGAGTAACGAACCGCCGAGCGGCCGGCGTGGCCGCCGCAGCGTTGGTGGCGACAGCCTCTATCAGTGCACCGACGGCGTCGGCGTGGTGGCCCTTCGATGGCCAAGGTCCCACCGTCGGGAAGTTCGGCAGCCAGGGAACACTGGTGGATGCGGGTGGCGCGGTCGTGCAGGGTTGGACGGTCACCAATCTGCGGCCGAGCAGCGACGTCATCCCGTTTCCAGTGCAAGGCCGGCTATGGGAGGCATCCGCTACCGACACGGCCATCAGGGGCACTGTCACGCCCATCATTCCCGACATGAACTCCCGTGCGGCCAACGGGGACAACTATCGGGTTATCTGGAACGTCGCGCTGGAGAAGGGCGTAAACCCGTCGACGCTGGCCCAGGGTGGCAGCACGACCGGCAAGCTGTACTTCGACGTGACGGCAACCGACCCCAACAGCGTCGTGTACAACGACGGAGTTCAAGACCTTCTCATCTGGGTCAAGTAGAACCCCGCCGTCCGGCGAGATAGGACCAGGCCGCCCCGTGCGAGAAGCCGAACTGCTAACCTTCTTCAGCACGGGGCGTTTGGGTGCTTCACCCGTACATCTGCTGTGGCTTAAATACAGTGTTGCATCTAGCTTTACGTCTCCCAATGCGGTGACCGCGCTTGGGTGCCTTCGCCGATGCTCGGCAAGCCCCAGCCATGTCGGGTCGTGTGCGACGCCGCACCTGGCGTCATGATGTGACCCCAGCATGCGGCCGTCATGACGCGGTCAGCGAAATCGTCGATGTCACCGCATGGCAAGTAGGGTCGCGATACAAGAAGAGATGCGGCCCCGTGCGCTGCGGCCCACAGCTCGAGGGCGATAGCCGCGGGATCGCCTTGCGGGTAGGTGCCTTCGGTCATCAGCTTTTGGACCTCGGTGCACAGGTATGCAAAAACGCAACTCGTCAAGGCTCTGTCGACGTCGTTGCCGGGTCGGCCTCTGCCCATGAGGGCGATGCGATACAGCTCGGGGTTGTCCACAGCCCACCGCACATAGGCCCGCCCTTGGGCGCTTAACCCCTCAATTGCCGACGCGTGCCCGGTGGCGGCCCGCAGCATCACTTCGCCGAGGCGTTCCAGTTGTCTGGCGCACACGGCGTTTAATAACTCGTCTTTGGCCGGGAAGTGCAGATAGACCGACGGAGGGGTGACCCTCACGCGTTGGGCCACCGACCGGATGGAGACCGCTTTCTCGCTGCCTGTTTGTAGGAGCAGATCAGTCGCGGCATCGAGGATCTCTTCTCTCAGTTGATCGCCCGCGCCGCGCCGTGCTCGTTGCCGTCGACCACGGCGAGCCGCCGCGTGTCCTTTCTCTACCACTATCAGATCTCGTCGAGTTGCTGAGGCAGTTCGAGACTGCGATCGATCATCAAGACGATCCTCGTCGCGATCCAGATCACCAGTCGCGCACGGATATTACGCATATTCGTCCGCCCGGTTGTCGGGTCGTCGTAAAGCCACGATGGTCGGCGGCCCCGCGTCCTCAGTCAGCGGACGGGTGGCTATCGGATCATCTCGCAACGAAAGCGCCATCAGTGACGATTCCGGTCGACGGTCATCCGAATTGTCCGATCACGTTTACCACCATGATCGTTCGGGGAGCCCCGTGTCGCCGTTGCTAACCCCTAACAGTACTGCCTAAACCCCTCAACTACCCTCCGGGCCGCAGGAAGGCGGAAGTACCGGCTAACCGGCAATGCCCGCGGGCGGAAGGGTGCCGACACAGCGCTGCTTTCTTCGCGCGCCCGTCTTGAGTGCCAACCAGGCGAGCCGCAGTCACGCTGGCCAGACAACTTAATGCGTTTATAGGCAGCCATATTGGGCAGTAGCGCCGACGACACGTGCTCAGTTGAACAGCGAACCTAGGAGCATGACCACAGCGGCGTGCGTCCTAAACCCGCACTCGGCCAATGCAATTAATGCTTTTGCTCATGAAGGGAATCGGTGGCGAAGATGAATCACGACTTCTGCATTTCTGCCGTGCTTGGACGCGATGGCTCAGTTAGTGGGTATGCCAGCGGCGGAGTCCAATCATGACCGCTACCGTTGGCGATGCGACCGATGGGAAGCTGTGTCTGCGCTTTGAACGCGACGTAACTCCATTGATCCCCGGGCTTTACCAGCGAGCGCTGCGGATCACGAATAGTCGCGCAGACGCGGAGGACCTTATACAGGAGACTATGTTCAAGGCGTACAGGGCGTTTCGCACGTTCCACGAGGGCAGTTACCTGAACGCATGGCTACACCGGATTATGACCAACACCCATATCAACGGCTACCGCGCCAAGCAGCGGCAACCGGCCCTGTATCCGATCGACCAATTCACCGAGGTGCAGCTGGCTGTCGCGGCTCAACGGTCCCCGACGGGCCGGCGATCGGCGGAGGACCAGCTACTGGAGCTGCTGCCCGATGAGGACATCAGATCGGCAATGCAGGCCCTTCCCGACAAGTTCCGTACCGCGGTCTATTACGCCGATGTCGTGGGTTACGGTTGCAGCCAGATCGCCGACCTCACCGATGCGCCTCTGGGAACGGTGATGTCCCGGCTGCACCGAGGTCGACGGCAACTGCGCCGCCGACTGGCCGACCTCGCCAGGGAGCGAGGATTCGACGTGGCCGAGGAAACCCACGACACGACCGTGTAAAGTCGCCGCCATTTCGTGTTCGGATGCCCCCGACAGCGGTGACTGCTGCCTTGATGTGCAGGCATGATCACACCATCTGTAGGTTCACGGGTGTGCATCCCGCAGTGGTCAAACGCCTTGCGGCGCTGTCATCATGACGACGCACGCCGCTCGGATTGGCCGGACCATGACGGCGCCTGCTTGCCGACCTGCGCTACGACAAGATCGGCGATGGCTCTCAGCCCGGCGGCGTTGGGTTGAAATGGGGATAGCCGACCAGGCAGCGGCACAGCGCCTTTCGTCGTCCATGGATCCGGCGACCAGGCGTGATGACTACGGCTTGCCGCACCCGCTCTGACGATCTCACATCCCGTTTCCGCCGCAGCTTCGGCGGTGTGGCGTTCGAGAGTTTCGGCGACGTGGCGACCCAGGTCGACGTCGGATCGCGACAGCGGTGGCGCGTCGAAGCCGCGGTCGGGCAAGAGCGTTAGACAGTCGATGAAGAATATGCGGGCCTGTGGCGCCAATCGCCGAAGCATGCTTCCGACCTCGATGAGTGCTTCAGCCACCATGGCCAGCGCCCGGTTGCGGGCACGATAGTCGTGCAGGTCCCGCAACCGGTCGCCGATGATCGGCATGCTGCGCACGGCATGCGGGAAGTATGCGGAGGTCAACAGCTGCATGTAGCCCACATCATTGTGGCCGATTGTCACCGTTACCAATGATTCGGACCCGTTGAGCACCGTTGTCTGCGGCGGTGTGCCGTTCTGCTTTTCGTACAGCACATGGGCCGTTGTCGCACCGGCGTAAGTCACGTCCACCAGATCAAGGCTGAGCGATTCTGCCAACAGGTGGGGGTAATTGCGTGCCGAACGAAACGCCAGGAATGGCGAGCCGGTGACGCGGGGCGCAATGCCGGGTCCAGCCGCCATCGCGCTTCCGAGTGCGACGTAGCGACCGGTCATGATGCCCCCTCGCGCGAAATGCGTCTCTTCGTGGTAATTCCAGAATCGCGCGCTATCTCCGCCGTGTCATGACGGATGACACCCAGCTTTGTTGCCCACCAACAGGTATTGACTCCTGGCGCCGGTCATTTGGCGGCGAAGAAACGGCCGAACGCGGCCTGTGCCTCCGTTGACCCTAATCGCTCGATGAAGTGATCCGCCTCGGTGTCGATGGCCCGCGCGACAGCCTCTCGATGCGGTTGCCGAAGCAGCATTTTCGCCAGCCGCACCGATTCGGGCGGCGCTGCGGCCAGCGCGCGGGCTCGGTCCAGTGCGGCGTCCAAGGCGCCGCCATCATCGACGACGGCGTTGACCAGCCCGGCGTCGGCGGCGGTCTGGGCATCGAATTTCTCCGACAGCATCAGCAGTTCGCTCGCACGTTTGAGTCCTGCAACCTGGGGAAGCAAGTAACTCGAACCACCCTCCGGGCAGAGCCCCAAATCGACGAAAGGCAGCCGGAACTGAGTACTTCTACCGGCGAATGCCAGGTCAAAATGCAGCAGCATCGTCGAACCGACGCCAACCGCGAATCCCTCGACGGCGGCGACGAGTGGCTTGGCGACGCCAACCAACGTGTGCAGGAAAACAGCGGCGTCCTCGCCGGGACCCGATCCCTGGGGTTGCTGAAAGTCCGAAAGGTCGTTGCCACTGGTGAACACGTTGCCGGCGCCGGTGAGCACACAGCAGCGAACATTGGGATCGTGATCGGCGTCGTCAATCGCGACGGTCAACGCGCGGTAGGTCGCGAAGTCGATGGCATTGCGGCGCTTCGGCCGATCGATGGTCAGCAGTCGCACGCCGTCCGAGGGTTCGTCGATCCGAATGGTCACGTCATGTTCCTAACTTGGTGCTGGAATCGGCATCTGTCCTGGCTTCACCGTAGAACTCGGCGCTCTCCGTGCCATGGCGGCTGACCGGGAAAGCTACTGCGCCAAGGTGCAGCGAGATTTGGCGGTAGCAGCAACGCCACTGCCGCCGCGGGCCGCACATGTGAAACCACCCGCGTGCTGTCGACGAACAAAGTCGGCATCCCGGCGAGGGTGGACCTGACTTGAATGCATCAGTACGCTTGCGGACGGCACGTTGTCTTGACCGCGCACTGGGCGGCCCGCCCACGGTGTAGGTTGTGCTGGCACCCATGCCCACTGCTGCCAACTGCAATTTGGCATACCGGTCAGCGGTAAAACTCCTCTCTGATGGCTGTATTGACAGCTGTCAGGGGTGCAAGATGGCTCCACCGCGTTTGTGCGCAAGTCGAAGGAGCCGTCATGCATGTCGAAACGACCAACCCCCGGGACACCACCGGAAAATCGAACGTGCGAGCGCTGCGCGTTGTCGTGGCCGAGGACGAAGTGCTGCTCCGCGAGGGGTTGTGCAGCTTGCTCGTGCGTTCAGGTTTCGACGTTGTTGGCCGGGCGGGCAGCAAACCGGAACTGCTATCGCAGGTGAATGCGCTCAAACCCGACGTCGTGGTTGTTGACATCCGGATGCCGCCGACTGAAACGACGGAGGGCCTCGATGCGGCTCGGATCATCCGCGATGAGCTGCCCAAGACCGGCATCCTGGTGCTCTCGGCGCACGTCGACGTAGACCGTGCGATGGAATTGATGGCCAATGGATCCGGGATGGGCTATCTGCTCAAGAGCCGCGTCGCCGACGTCAGCGATTTCATCGATGCTCTCGAGCGGATCGCCAAGGGTGCCTCGGTCGTGGATCCATCATTGGTGAGGCAGCTGGTAAACCGGCGTCAACATGAAGACCCGCTCGAAGCGTTGAGCCCGCGCGAACAGCAGGTTCTTGCTTTGATGGCCGAGGGTCGTTCGAACGCCGGTATCGCGCGCCGGCTCTGGCTCGCTGAAGCCACCGTCGAGAAGCACATCCGCAACATTTTGACCAAGCTGGAACTACCGTTAGCTGACGACGACCACCGCCGGGTTTGTGCGGTAATCACCTACCTCAAAGCCGGCTGAGACTGCCATGGCATGTCGCCGCTGGCGATGGATGGCGAATCAAATGCGTTGTTCGAGTCGACGTTTCCCGGCGAAGATCCCCGATCCGCCAACGATTGTCGCTGGTCCGGGCACCAGACGATGTGCCGGATGAATGCCACTGGCGTCCGCCTTGCGCCCTCGGTGCTCGGTGAATCGGGACGCATTCAGGCTGACCAAGTTTTGAGTTCTTCCGTAATATCCTGTTCCGCAATGCATTTGAGCCGAGCCGGGGTTACGGGCGACGCAGCCCGGCGGAAACGCACAGGCTGAGATAGTCAATGGCAGGTGCAGGTTCGACCGCATATGACCCCGAAAGCCCTGGCACGCCATCGAGGAGGCCGACTAAATATCACGACGCCTCGTGAGCATGCCACCCTACGTCCAGGTTCAGCTGCAGTGCTGCCTTGACCGCCGCGTTGATCAGTATGTGAGCGTAACTGGGAAACGAGATCGCAACGCGGGCAAGATCATCGACTCGGCGCATTCCCGCTGCAAGCGCGACGGACGCGACCTGCACAATGTCAACAGCTCGCTCGCCAACGACGTGGCAGCCCAATATCTCCGTCGTCTTGCGGTCGACAATCAGCTTGCAAAATCCGAAGGTTTGCCCGTCAATAATAGCTCGCGTGACGGTGCCGAAATCCACGACCGCTGTTACGACGTCGTGAGATTCGCGCGCCTTCCTTTCCGTAAGACCCACCGACGCATATTCGGGATCTGTGAAGCTGCCAGCTGGAATCACGTGGTCGGATACCGGCAATACCGAGTCCTGCAAGGCATTGGTAGCGGCGACGAAGCCGTCCCGAAGCCCCTCCGACGCGAGCATGACACGTCCCGTCACATCGCCGGCGGCGAAAATATGAGGCACCGTCGTCTGTAGATACCCGTTCACCTTCAAAAAGCCACGCTCCGTGACGTCGACGCCGGCAGCTGCCAGGTTCAGCGTCTGGGTGTCGGCCGCCCAGCCGACCGCCACGACGGCAAGTGTCGCCTCGACCGTATGACGCTGATCGTCTTTACTGAACGTCATCCGCACACCGTTGGGTGTTTTTTCGAAAGACTCGATGGCGCCGAACTTCTCGTGCACCTCGATGCCCCCCTGCCGGAAGGCGTCTGCTACTGCGGCCGCGACATCGTCGTCCTCGGTTGGCAGGATATGAGGGGTCGCTTCAAACAGGTCGATATGTGAACCGAAGGTGTTGAAGATCGAGGCCACTTGAGCCCCCGTCGCCCCAGCGCCAACGATTATGATCGACGGTGGGACACTGGTCAATCCCCACGCGTCACTGTGGGTGCTTGTACATTCGAAGCCCGGGATTGGAAGGCTTTTACTCACCCCGCCGGTGCAGAGGATAATCTTATCACCCTGAAGATGCAGCCCCGTCTCAGTAACGATCGTGTGTGAGTCGACAAAGCTCGCGCGCCCGGCGTTTTCGTAGACAGTCGCTCCGCGTGACTCAATTTGCTTCGGCAAGGACGAGACCGTACGAACGTCGGTGACAACTTCACCGACTCGTTCAAGCATCCGCGAGTAATCCAGTACGGGTTCATCAATCGTCACACCGTAGCGACCCAATTGTCGCGCGTCGCGCATGAGCCGTGCGGTATGCGCCAGCGTGCGTACAGGAACTGGCCCATCGTTGGCGGCCATACCGCCGAAGTCGTTCTGCGTGACCAAAGCCGTAGAAGCACCTAGTTCAACAGCTCGGGCCGCGGCCATCGCGCCCGCCGGCCCCGCGCCTATAACAACGACATCCACTTTAGACGACATTACTTCTCCACTCCTTTAGTGATTGTTATGCGTTGGGTGTCGCCGACCTGCCGGTACTCGCACAGCTGTCCATCGAGATGGCGCCGGCGGTTGTCTTCCAGTTGGGTCGGGCGATCGTCGACTATCGGCAATCCTTCTTAGTGAGACCGTGTGATGCGGACATTTACGCCGAGCATCGCCATCGCTGAGTTTCTCCGCGTTGTGCTGAATTGCTCGGTCGCTTCCACCTTCGCGGCCAAACGACTGATTGTCGTTGGTGCTGGCAACCAACACCGCTGCATCTGGGCGGACCAACTTCTGCCTGCCAGCCGGAATCTGTCGTGCTCGAGAACATTTCAGAAGGATTCCGTCCTGGATCGGACACACCGCTGGCTTGTACCAGTGAGCCCGGCTAGCCCGGTATGCGTCGCCACGCCGCACCATTAGCGTGGAAAGCATGGTCTCCCAAGTGGTACTCGTCGTGCTTGACGAATATTACGCCGTTATGAATCGCCACGACATCGGCGGGATCGCAGACGTTGTCACTGATGATGTGATCGTTCACGACGACCTCTTCGTCGACCACATCATCCGTGGCTCAGGTGAATTCAGGGCGGCGTTCGAAGACCTTTGGAAAGCAGTGCCCGATCTGAGATTCACGGAGATGCATGATCCATTTCTGGCCGACGGCGCGCCGCGATGCGCTGTGCACGGCCGGATGACCGGAACGCTCGTGAGCGAGTTTTCGACCTTTGGTTGGACCCGCGTCGGCGGTTCCGTCGATGTCGAATACATGGCCGTGTACGAAGTCGCGGTCGATCGGATCTCCTACATCCGGCTGTGCCTAAATCCCACCATCGCGGCGGCTCAAGTCGGCGATCCCGAGCTAAAAACGCGCCAAATCAACGCGGCCTGAACGCCACTCAGGCCGACGGCGGGAAATCCCGCCGTCGCGAAGTGGCACTGAGTATCGGTCGATGTGGCGGGATCCCGGCACAAGCGGCGAACGAGGCTACGGTAGGACGCCTATGTGCTCGAGCAATGAGCCATAGCCATTGCTTCGCAGGCTAATTCGCAACTCCATACTCGGCGGATTAGCGGTGAGCCATTTGCTCAGCACTGGCTTTTGTTGCCCGACGGGAACATCATGGATGCCCAGCATACGAAGCAGCGCCACGGCGCTCTGTGGGTGGTGTGACCGCAAATGGACAGTCCGGTCGGTCGGGACGCGATTGGCCAGTCCCCCAGCTTGCCCAACGTTCGGCGGTAGTTCGTTGGCGCGGCGCGCGAGTTGGTCGGCGTCGATGATTACCACGCTTTTGCCCTCCACGCGGATCAAGCGGCGGCGGGCGAAAACGGCCAGCACCTTGTTGACCGTTTCGCGAGACGACCCGGTCAGTCCGGCGATCTCGTCCTGCGTCAGGTCGTGGACGACCCGGAGCCTGCCGCGTTCCCGCACGCCGAACTGCCGCCCCAGCCGCAGCAACTGCTTGGCGACCCGTCCCGGCACGTCGGTGAACATGTAGTCGGTGAAGTCGTTGCTTGTATGCCGCAGTCGCGCAGCCATTTCCGCCAGCAGCTGCCCGGCGATGTCGGGGCGTTTCTCGATCCAGGCATGCAACGTATCGCGATCCATCGACACCGCTCGCACTTCGGTAACGGCGGTAGCGTTGACGTCATACGCGGCTGGGTCAAAGATCGACAACTCACCGAGCATTTCCGCCGGGCCCAAGACGCTCAGCAAGTTCTCCCGACCATCTGGCGAGTAGCGCCCTATCTTGACCTTCCCCGAGAGGATGATATACAGGCAGCGGGCTGGCTCGCCCTCAGCGAAGATGACCTCAGCACGGGGGAAATGTATGGGCCGCAGTTGCTTTCGGAACGCAGCCATTGCGTCGGGTTCAACTCCCCGAAAGATGGGTGCCCGGGCCAGGATCTTATCGTCGGCTTCGCTTCGCGCGCCCCAGCCGACGATGTCACCGTCGCGGTACTCGCGGATGGTTGGGCGTAGCTGCGGTCGAGGACAGATGGCACAGGACCCACCTGGCAGCATCCCACTGAAGTCGGTCGCCTCCGGACTAACGGTCATTCGAATCTCCGATCACGCGGGTCACATCGTTTTGCACCAATCCCTTGCATACGACTGTGCACTAGACACGATGGCGTTTCGGCCAGCCATTGTCGCCCCGGCTAACCCCCCACAGCGCTGAGTGCCAGCGTTAATCGGTGTTACGGGCTAGCGCGTAATGTCCTGACTATTCATGCTGAGCAGGGCAGAGTGGTTCTGGCAACAACGTTGCTTCTGCGTGCTTCTGTGCAGCTAGCAGTAGTCCGTGCTGACCGAGTCCCATCCCTGCTGGCCGCCAGCGTTGGCTGCACATCAGAAGTCCCGTTACACGCCGCGACGCCACTGCGCACCAAAGGGGAACCGGGTCCGACAACGCCGACCAGGGACATCGGTTGTCCAACAATCTCTTCCATGCGGGCCAGCAGGCACAGCTGGCTGCTCGCGCGCGTAGTCGGTGATGGCGTCAGCAGGGCAGACATCACGTTTCTGGCCCGCAATGCTTGGAGTCAGTGACGAAACAGCGCATTTCATGCCCGGAGGCATCTCTTGATGGAGCACTGTGGCCAAGACCTCTGCACGTTCAACAAGGCACTAACGCCGCCCGGAGTTGATGTGGGAGCCGCACTCAGCTCGGAAACCGGACGTCACGGCACCGCCGACCCACTCACCATAGTGATGAAAGCCGCTGTGTTGCTGTACGAAAACGGACAGTCGACGATTATGACGCTGATCGCGGTTGACCGGCTGAACCAGGGCCTCGGCATCCGCAGCATGCTCATCCCGTCGTCGGCTTCACTGCTGTTGATCGGCGACGACACGCCGGCATCGATGCGGGTGGCGGCAGCCGCTCCAGTCGCGGTCAATATGCGCCGAATCTCCTCCGCTATGCGGACCATCGATCGTGCAAAGAACGGGCTGGTCGGCCTCGATGCGGTTGACCACGAGCTGAACGCGGCAGCGAGCGAGAAGTTCTCGAACACATGGGTGTTCACGCTTGCATGTGCACTCGGTGCCGGAGCGCTGGCCGTGGCCTTTGGCGCCACCAACCCGTGGGTGGTGTCCCTGGCCGTGGTGAGCGCCGCGGCCGGCGGGTTGATACGTCGCGGGCTAGGTCACTTCGGATTCGGTTTGCTTCCGCAGGCGTTCGCGGCCGCGACGCTGGCCGGGCTCATCGGTGCACTCTCCGTGCATCTGCACCTGGGCGGTACAACGGAATTGATTGCTGTATGCGCGGGGATGGTCCTGGTGCCGGGGCCGCACATCCTCAACGGCGCGCTGGATCTGCTGTCGCTGAGGATCACACTGGGTATCGCCCGCCTGGGCTACGCCAGTCTCGTGCTTGCTGCAATTGCTGCCGGGCTGATTCTAGGGTTGCACGCGGCAAGGCAGACATTGTCGGTGTCTGCCGCGGTCGCGTACGTTCCGCTATCCGTCGATGTGTTGGCCGCCGGTGTCGCGTCTGCGTGCTTCGCCGTCTACTTTTCCATGCCCTACCGCCTGATCGGCTGGCCAGTCGCCGCTGGAATGCTTGCGCACGCGGCACATTGGTGGCTGATGACTTCGTGGGGAATGAATCTGGCGGCGGCTGCATTTGCGGCGTGTCTTCTGGTCGGCACGCTGCTGGTCGCCGTCGCTCACTGGTTGCGGATGACGCTCGCTGTAGCCATAGGCTTCGCCTCGGTGGTTTCATTCATGCCGGGCTCTTACCTATTCCGCATGCTCAGCGGCCTCATTCAGCTGCCCGGCAACGCTTCGCCCAACTTGTTGGCTGCGACGGCGTCAAACGGAGCGGTCGCAATGCTGGTGGTTGTCGGCATGGCGGTCGGGCTGACGCTACCGATGTATCTCCGCGACACCGTGTTGGCCGTGGGTGCGCATCGCTCGTAACCTCGCGAGCGGGCGGACTCCGTTCGTGCACCAAATTTCCGTGGCGCTCAACGTCTCTATTGTTTTGAGAATCCATTGTTCGACAGCAAATGTCGTCAGAATCGGACGGACGTCGTTGTTGCAGCTGGCACGTATATCTACTGCCCTTGGTCTGCGCACTTATGGGCGCCAGCGTTGACGACGGCGACTGGCGCGAGCGACATGCTTTGCTTCTTATGGATATTCCACCGCTGCCAGCAGTCGAGCCGGATGTTTCGCACAGCCCTCTGGTTAAGGGCTCGCGCGTTCATGTTTCGGACGCCAGCCCGCGCGGGTTCTGTGGGCGGGTGACAGCGGTTCACCCGGGCGCGTTGACGGTGGAGCGCGACGACCGCGACGCATGGGAACTCGTGCTCCTATCGCGGAGGCACGTTGTGGCGTTGACCGGTGAGCGCGGCAATCCGCCCGCTGCGGGAGACCAACCGCCCGTCGGCACATTTTGGCAGGGCGTGGGAGCCGACGCGATTCTCAACGAGGAGCACTTTCAATGACTGAAGTAACGGCGGCGTCCCCTAGCAGTCGTGGCGTCGAACCCCTTGAACCCCTTAGGCATTCCCGCTCGGCTGGGCTCGGTGTGCAAGGCTCGACCGAGCACGTGTTGTTCCGCTACGACCCCCGAAACGTTCCCTCTATCACTTTTTATTCGTTGCCGCACCCGTGTGCCGGCGGCGCGCAGACTCTCGACGGTGCGCGCAAGATGTATCGCTCGATGATGTCTGGCTTGTTGGGCGTGACGCGGCACGAACTGCCGCCAGTGGTGGAGCACTTGGAGGCAGCTGTCGCTGATATGTGGGTGCGCACGGAGATGGGTGCGGTGCACCGCGACCCACTCAACGATCGGATGTTGCTGCAAACGCTGCTGTCGACGGGCCCGTCTCAGGACGCGATACGGGCGGACCTACAGCGTGCGGCAACGGATCAAGGATCCGCGCCCGTCGTCGTCATCCTCGAACCCTACGACGCCGTCGGGACTGTGCTGGACCAGATGCGGGGCGCAGATACCGTGCTGGTTGTTCATGTCGATACGACAAACGTTCTCGGATGGGTGACCATCTACGGGCCCAATGCCGAGGGGGCCGACGATATCGAGGGTGTCCCCGCCGATACCGGTCTGCGGACAACGCCGATCACATTCTTGACCGATACGTGCTTCACTAGCGACCGGCGAGCCGTTCGGCTGCAGATGTGCCATGAAACGAACTCCCTTTCGGGCATAAGGCGCTAGCGGTGATCGCCATGTCGCGGGGCAAGATCGGAACCGCGATCGGCAAGCCTCGTCTGCGAAATGGTTCAGCGCCACTGGATCTTGACGTTGCGCAGCCACGGACATAATGCCGCGATCTCGCCGAAGTGATGCGATTACGACGCTAAGGTTGTTGCCAGTTCCGGCGTAGATGGCGACGGACTTCACGGTGCGGGGCGGCACGATGGAGCTGATTGACCGTCACGCCGAGCGCGACACGCTCGACCGGCTCATGGCGGCAATTCGCGCGGGTCAGAGTCAGGCCTTGGTGGTGTCTGGCGAAGCGGGGGTGGGCAAGACCGCGTTGCTTGACTATCTGGCTGCGAATGCGCCGGGATGCCGGCTAGCGCGCGCCGCGGGTGTGCAGTCCGAAATGGAATTGGCATTCTCCGCATTGCACCAGCTGTGTGCGCCGATGCTGGATTCCCTGCAGCTTTTGCCGCCGCCGCAGCGTGATGCCGTGAGCACCGCCCTCGGTATGAGTTCCGGGCCGGTACCCGACCGGTTTTTGGTCGGGCTGGGGGTGTTGAGCCTGCTTTCTGCGATCGCCGAGGAGCGGCCGCTTATCTGTTTGGTCGATGACGAGCAGTGGCTCGACCGCGCCTCTGCGCAAGTCCTTGGCTTCGTTGCCCGCCGTTTGATGGCGGAATCGGTTGGCATGGTCTTCGCGGTCCGGACGGTGAGCAGCGACCTGCAGGGGTTGGCGGAGCTGAGGATCGAGGGGCTGCGGGAGGCGGACGCGCGAGCGCTCCTGGACTCTGTGCTGACTGGGCCGCTCGATTCGCGGGTACGCGATCAGATCCTGGCTGAGACCCAAGGCAACCCGCTGGCATTGCTGGAACTGCCTCGGGGTTTGACTCCCCAGCAGCTGGCCGGCGGATTCGGGGTTCCCAGCGCGGTGCGGTTGGCGGGCGCCATCGAGGAGAACTTCCACCGGCGGGTCGAGGCTCTACCGGAGAACACCCGGCGCCTGCTGGTGATCGCGGCGGCCGAACCGGTCGGCGACCTCGCACGGATGTGGGGGGCCGCGGCGCGTCTGGGAATCGACGCAGAGGCGACCACGCCGGCGGTCGCGGCGGGCCTGATCGACTTCGGGACGCGTGTTCAGTTTCGGCATCCCCTCGCGCGCTCGGCGGTATACGGTTTTGCGTCCCCGCGGGAGCGGCAAGAGGCACATGCGGCTCTTGCCGCGGTCACCGATCCGCAGCGAGATCCCGATCGGCGGGCCTGGCACCGGGCCCATGCCGCGCCCGGACCGGACGAGGCCGTGGCGGCGGAACTGCAACGGTCGGCGGGACGGGCGCAAGCGCGCGGCGGCGTGGCTGCCGCGGCGGCGTTCCTCGAGCGCGCCACGATGCTGACTTTGGACCCCGCGCGTCGCACGGAGCGAGCGCTGGGTGCCGCGGGTGCGAATCTGCGGGCTGGCGCTTTCGACACGGTGCGCCAATTGCTGTCCATCGCGGAGGCCGGAGCGACCACTGACATGGAGCAGGCTCGTATCGACCTGATTGGAGCCGACCTCGCATTCGTCACCAACCGGGGCAGCGACGCGCCGTCACTTCTGCTGAAGGCCGCGGGCCGACTCGAACCAATCGACGTAGACCTTTCACGCGCGACTTACCTTCAGGCGTTTACGGCTGCGATCTTGGCCGGTCATCTGGCGCTCGGCGGTGGTGTGCACGAGGTGGCGCGCGCCGCTGGGGCCGCACCGCCGCCGCGCCGCGCAGCACGTGCGCCCGACCTTCTCCTGGAAGGTCTCACAGTGCACTTCGACCGAGGATATGAGGCGGGCCTGCCGATACTGCGGAAGGCACTGGACGCCTTCGGTATTCGCATGTCGGTCGACGAGCAGCTGCGCTGCCATTGGATAGCCGGCGTCGTGGCGCCGCACCTTTGGGATGACGATCGCTGGGAAGTGCTTTCTGAGCGGCACATCCAACTCGCGCGCGGCGTCGGTGCGCTGAGCGAACTGCCTCTGGCCCTCAGTCTGCGCGCGGTCATGATGGTGTTCACGGGGAATATGACCGGGGCAGCCTTACTCATCGGGGAGCATCAGGTCGCGATCGATGCAACCAACAACTACGTCTCCAACCCCGCTGAAGTAGTTTTGGCGGCTTTGCGGGGCCGACAAGTCGAGGCGGCCGGGCTGATCGACGCAGCCATCAGGGAGGCGAGCCTTCGAGGTGAAGGCATCGGGATCGTCCTGGCCGAGTGGGCGAACGCCGTGCTGAACAATGGCCTCGGTAGCTACGAGCGCGCGATGCAGGCCGCGCAGCGCGCCGCCGCCCAGTCGGTCGAACTGGTGGTGCGGGGCTGGGCGGCGGTCGAGCTCGTCGAGGCGGCAGTGCGCAGCGGACACCGTCCAGTCGCCGACGACGCACTGCGCCTGCTGGCCGAGAGGACCACACCCAGCGGCACTGATTGGGCGCGCGGCGTCGAGGCCCGTTCGCGCGCGCTGTTGAGGGAGGGTGACGCCGCGGAAAGCCTCTATCTCGAGTCGATCGAGCGTCTGGGCTGCACTCGCATGCGGGTGGATCTCGCCCGGGCTCACCTGCTCTATGGCGAATGGCTGCGCAGGGAGCGCCGCCGTATTGATGCGCGGGCACAGCTTCGCATCGCCCACGACATGTTCGAGTTAATTGGAATGGAAGCTTTCGCGCAGCGGGCCAGGCGTGAGCTACAGGCCACCGGTGAAACGGCCCGCAAACGCACGATCGCCAGCGGCCATCAGCAGCTCACGGCCCAGGAGGCCCAGATCGCGCGGCTGGCCCGCGAGGGGCTTTCGAATCCAGAGATAGGCGTCCGGCTGTTCATCAGCGCGCGCACCGTCAAATATCACCTGACGAACATATATACCAAGCTCGGCATCAGCTCGCGCAGCCAGCTCGACCGTGTATCACCGAGCTGAGCGGCCAAACGGCTCCGACCAGAACGCGATTGTCCAATCTCACTGGCCGCTGGCCGGTGCGAATGCATCCCCACTTGGCTCACGATGACCAACAACACCGACGTGCTATTACGCCAGCATCGGTTTTGGAGGAAGCCATGAGTGAACTTCTAAACCTCAAGACCCGTCCTGCCAGCCAATTTGGCGGGTCTCTCGATGGTGGACACTTGCGCGCCGAGTGTCGTCGGCTGATTGCCCAGCGGGCGGCGTTGCGGCGGTTGGCGGGGTTGGTGGCTGGCGGGGTGGGGCCGTGTGAGGTGTTTGGCGCGGTGGCTGATGAGATGTGTCGATATGCCGGCGGGGAGTGCGCGGGACTGTACCGCTATGAGAGCAGCGGGGAGATTACGTTGATGGCCGGTGCTTACCATGCCGCTGCCAGCCCGGTGCAGTGGCCGGTGGGCACGCGGACACCGATCGCGGGCAACACCCTGGCCTCGACGGTGCTGGCCACCGGTCGCCCGGCGCGGATGGACAGCTATGAAAATGTCGCCGGGGCGCTGGCGGCGCAGGTCCGTGCGATCGGGGTGCGCGCGGCCGTCGGGGTGCCGGTCATCGTCGATGGCCGGGTGTGGGGACTGGCCACTGTCGGGACGCATCGACCCGGCCCGATGCCCGCCGACGCCGAGGTGCGCATCACCTGTTTTGCTGAGCTGGCCGCCACTGCGGTGGTGGCCGGGTATCGCGACGAGCAGAAACAACAGCTGCTCGCCGAGGCCTCTCAACGGTTGCATCGGGCCGCCGATGGTGAGCGCCGACGCATCGAACGCGATCTGCACGACGGCGCCCAGCAGCACCTGGTCACCCTGGCGCTGCACGCGCTGGAAGCCGAAGCCTGCGCACCGGCCGAACTGGGCGAGCTCAAGAACCAATTGTCGCGCCTCGTGTCGGGATTGGCCGAGGTGTCGCTGGAGCTGCAGGAAATCTCGCGCGGCATCCCGCCGGCGATTCTGACCAAGGGCGGACTGGGCGCCGCGCTGGCGCAGTTGGCGCGCCGCTCACCGGTGCCCGTCCAGCTTGACGTCAACCTGACCGCCACGCTGCCCCAACCCCTGCAGATCGCGGCCTACTATTTGGTGGCCGAGGCGCTGACCAACACCGCCAAACACGCCCACGCCCACACCATCGAGGTCCACCTCCACACCGACCACACCGACACCGGCACCGGGCAATCCGGTGATCCGGTGCTGCGGGTCTGGGTGACCGACGACGGCCGCGGCGGCGCGAACCCCCACGGCGGCTCCGGGCTGGACGGGCTCAACGACCGGATACACGCCCTAGGCGGACGACTCTGGCTACACAGCCCCCCCGAAGCCGGCACCACCATCCGCGCCGAACTCCCACTCACCCAACCCTCCGCACCCCCAGGCCGGTTCGGCTAATCACCCGCCGCACCCCAAACACCGGCCCACCAGAACCCCGCCAACCACGTTGGCGGAGCGCATGATTCACAATTCTGTTGCCCGCGCGATCAACCGGCGTTCGTGGTCGTCGTCGCCGAGGTTCGGCTGTCGGCGGCCGAGGCGCTGCCCCGGATCGCGTGCACGCTGGGCACCATCGACATGTATTCCGCATAGATTGGCGGATGCGTACAATTACGGCACTGCAGCCGCAGTCCAGCAACGGTAGGCGGGACACCCCGTGGGGCCTTCAACCGGCGTCTTTGATCTCGGCGGCCACCGGCTCGCAACTCCGCCGATTCGGGGCCGGGCGCGCGAGTTGAAGGTGATCAATGCGCTGCTGGCAAGGCTGGTCCAGGGCCATGGGGGCATTCTGGTCATCGAGGGGCCACCGGGCATCGGGAAGAGCCGGTTGCTGACCGAGGTGATGGCGCTGGCCGACCAGTCCGGGGTGCGCACTTTGTTGGGTGAGGCATTCGAATATCAGCAGACGGTGCCGTTTTTCTCGCTGTTTATGGCGACGCTGCGCGCCGATCCCCCGGTCGGAGATGCCGACGCGCTGCGGCGGCTGGGCGGGTCGTCCGATCTGCGCTATTGGGTGGTGCACGATTTGGCCGACGCGATTCATGCGGCGGCGGCGCAAACTCCGCTGGCGATTGTGCTCGAGGACATCCACTGGGCCGATAACTCCACGCTGTTGGCGCTGCGATCGCTGGCCACTACGCGCCCGGACGCGCCGGTGCTGTGGGTTCTGACCGCCCGCACCGGGGCCGGCGGGCCGGCGGTGCAGGAAACCCTGTCGGTGCTCGACCGCGCAAACGCGACATTCGTGCGACTGGCGGCCATGAAGCAGGAAGGGGTCGCCGACATGGTGGAGGACGCGGTGCGGGCGAGGGCGGATTGGTCGCTGCTGAATCTGGCCGCCAAGGCGCACGGAAACCCATTCCTGCTTATGGAGCTCGTCGGGGGTCTGGGCGAGGAGGGCCGGCTCAATATCAGCGGTGGCCGTGCGGTGGTCACCGGAGACGAGCTGCCGCGGCGGCTGGGCGCCAGTATGCAGCAGCGACTTGACCGGCTCTCCAGCGATGCTGGCGAGGTAGTGCAGGTGGCTTCAGTGTTGCCGGACCGGTTCTCGGCTGGCCTGCTGGCCAAGATGCTGGACCGTCAGCCTACGTCGTTGCTCTCCGCGGTCGGGGAAGCGGTGCGCGCGGATCTGCTCGTCGAAGACGGTGAGCGGCTGAGGTTTCGGCACGACTTGCTGCGTGAGTCCGCCCGGCAGTCGTTGCCGCAGTCGCTGCGGCGCGCCATGGAGCGCCAAGCGGCGTCGATCATGCTCAGTATGGGCGCGGCACCGGCCGAGGTGGCCACCCAGCTGGCGCGCAGCGCCGAGCCCGGAGACGTGGAGGCGATCGGCGCCCTGCGGCAGGCCGCGCAATCAGTTGGCCACACTGATGCGAGCGCGGCCGCGGACTTGAGCAAGCGCGCGTTGGAGCTGTTGCCTGCCGAAGACCCTGAGCATGGGTCGCTGGTCGCCGAAACGGTGGGGTTGCTCAACCAGGCCAGCCGCTATGAGGAGGCCGAGGAGTTGGCCGTTGCGGCGCTCTCGGCGGCGTCGCCCCAACAGGAGGAGGCCGAGATTCGCCTGCGCCTGGCCACGTTCACAGTGCACAGTGCACAGCGGCGCGTCGAGGAGAATCGTCGAGCGTTGCAGTTGGGCGAGATCAGCGAGGTGACCCGGGCGCGGCATCTGGCGTGGCTGGCCTACAACCTGATGGTGAACGACCGAGGTGGGGAACGGCGCGAGGCGGCCAAGGAGGCCGCCGCGGCCGCGGCATCGACCGGTGATCTCGAATCGAAAATCGTGGCCGACCTCACCTTCGCTTTGGTCGACGGTGGCGACGGGTACGTGGGCCGCTCGCTACGCCGCCTCGAGGAGCTTTGCGCGCTCGCCCGCACGAGTGATGCGACCGCCGCTCATGACTTGGCCGCAATCAACTTCGCGATCCTGCTGGTGGTGGTCGGCCGGTTGGACGATGCTGCGGCCCAAGTCGCCGACGGAATGGAGCAAGCCCGCCGGGCAGGCAACGCGATGGTCCTTGATATGTGGACCTTGATTGACGGGTTTGTCCACCTCGCTGCTGGCCGGTTGTCTGCCGCGCGCGCCGCGGCCGAATCCCCGTCGCGCCCAGAACGGACAGCCGCGACCCAACTATACCTGCTGCGGATGGCCATTCTCGCCGAGGTGGCGGTGCGCACCGATGACCGAAACTTGTTGCAGCAGAAGGTCAATGACGCGCGCGACGCCTACTCCAGCGGCACGTCTTTCGTAGGTCGGGGAGCGGCGCATGTGCTGGCGCTGGCGGCATGGATGCGCGACGACGTCCATGACGCGATGCGCTGGCTCGGCGACATCACGCTGTTCGACTCACCACTCTGGCCCCAGGTCCTAGATCAGGTGATCTTGGGTGCGCGGGTGGCGTCGGCGGCCGGTGATGCCGGCTTGCGCGCGCGTGTCCTACACGCCACGGACCTGCTCGAGCGAGAGGACCCGGCGATCCCGTTGTTCGCCGGGGTGGCCGGATATGCCCGCGGGATACTCGAACATGACGCCGCAACATTGGTGGCTGCCGCGGACCTGCTTCGGGCGGCGTCGCGGCCGCTTCTGTACGCCGCGGCTGCCGAGGACGCCGGCGCTGAACTCGCACACACCGGTCGTCGTGACGAGGCGCTGGACCAGCTCAATGCCGCATTCGACACCTACCTGCACCACCAAGCGCTCACCGATGCGCGCCGGGTGGGCCGCCAGTTGCGCCGGCTCGGTGTGCAACGGCGCATCGTCAGCCACCCGCGAGCCAAAACGGGCTGGGACAGTCTCACCGACTCCGAGCTCACAGTTCTCAACCTGATCGCCCAGGGCGTCACCAACCGCGACGTCGCCGCGCAGCTGCACCTTTCCCTGCATACGGTGAAAAACCACGTCCACAATGCGTTCGCCAAGCTGGGCATCAACTCCCGCGCCCAATTGCCGCAGCTCATGCCCGCGCCAGATTGACCAGCCCATCACACACAGGATCCGCTTAGCGTTGCTTGGTCGGGGTGAAGTTCATAATCTCCACACACGATCTCCACACACGGCGATCCCTCGCTATCAGCACCTCGAGCTACGGCCGAGGTCAATTCAAGCCAGCTTCTGAATGGGGAAGCTCGCTACTACTAGATCCATGCGGCCCTAAACATGAATCCTCGGCCCATGGTGCTGGGCTGCCCGCGCGGCGACCGTAGTAGTCACCAACCAATTGCGTTCCCACTCGAACGACGGCCGAGGCTAGGCCCGATACCGCGCTGGTGAGCACACGAGGAGAAGAGCGAAAGATGTTGAGTGCAACGCTTGGGATGCTGGCGATGCTGCCGGTGGTCTTTGGTGTCGCCGGGTACGCGATGGTGCGCCGATGACTCCATATTCGCCTAGCTCGGTCGCCGAATCACCAAGTAGCACTATCGATCCCGATGTACGGGCAAGACGCGCCAACGACGGCGAACCGAACGCAGGGCGTCGAGCTGACCTGACATTTGATGAGGATGCGGTGGACGGACTAACCGCCGAGGACTTCCCTGCCGAACTCGACGAGAACCCCCCCGCCAAGCTGTACACCGAGTATCGCCGGCTGGTCGCCGAGCAGGACGCGTTGCGGCGGTTGGCGGCGTTGGTGGCTGGGGGGGTGGGGCCGTGTGAGGTGTTCGACGCGGTGGCTGATGAGATGTGTCGGTATGCCGGCGGGCAGTGCGCCGGTCTGTACCGCTACGAGACCAGCACCGGCGAAATTACGTTGATGGCCGGTGCTTACCATGCCGCGGCGGCCCCAGCGCAGTGGCCGGTGGGCACCCGCACACCGATCGCGGGCAACACCCTGGCCTCGACGATGCTGCGCACCGGTCGCCCGGCGCGGATGGACAGCTACGACAACGTCGCCGGGCCGATCGCCGCACGAGTCCGAGCGGTCGGCGTGCGCGCGGCGGTGGGGGTGCCGGTCATCGTTGACGGCCGGGTGTGGGGACTGGCCACCGTCGGAACGGCTCGACGCGGCCCGATGCCCGCCGACACCGAGGTCCGCATCACCCGCTTCGCCGAACTGGCCGCCAGTGCTCTAGTAGCCGGTTACCGCGACGAGCAGAAACAACAGCTGCTGGCCCAGGCGTCTCAACGGTTGCATCGGGCCGCCGATCGTGAGCGTCGGCGCATCGAACGCGATCTGCACGACGGCGCCCAGCAGCACCTGGTCACCCTGGCGCTGCACGCGCTGGAAGCCGAAGCCTGCGCACCGGCCGAACTGGGCGAGCTCAAAGATCAACTGTCGCGCATCGTGTCGGGATTGGCCGAGGTGTCGCTGGAGCTGCAGGAAATCTCGCGCGGCATCCCGCCGGCGATTCTGACCCACGGTGGACTGGCCGCCGCGCTGGCGCAGTTGGCGCGCCGCTGCCCGGTGCCGGTGGACCTGGACATCGCGCTGACGGCCACGCTGCCCCAACCCCTCCAGATCGCCGCCTACTACTTGGTGGCCGAGGCGCTGACCAACACCGCCAAACACGCCCACGCCGACACCATCGAGGTAAACCTCCACACCGACACCGGGCAATCCGGTGATCCGGTGCTGCGGGTGGTGGTGACCGACGACGGCCGCGGCGGCGCGGACCCCCACGGCGGCTCCGGGTTGGTCGGGCTCACCGACCGGATACAAGCCCTGGGCGGACAGCTGTGGCTACACAGCACCCCCGGCGCCGGCACCACCATCCGCGCCGAACTCCCACTCACCCAACCCCCCACACCCCCGGCCGGTTCGGCTGCTCAAGTGAGACGTGCAACCAACACTGACCCGACTAGATCAGGCTAACCATGATGACGGGGTCCACGATTCACCCGATGTCCTGTGCCGCTGAGCGGCGCCGCAGTCCAGAGTCGCCTCCCGCAGAGTGCGTCTGCATCCAACCGCGTTCATCTACGAGAAAGCCTTGCAGTAGTGTGCTATTCCTGGCGACGACGCGGTGGCAGCGCTCGGCGCGCAATTCGTCTAAGCCTTACGCTTTCAGAATCTCTGGATGGTCAGATTCTCGACCTTGTCACGGTCGATGGCGTAGCCAAGGCCCGGCTTGCGAGGAGCGGCGATGAAGCCCTCGCCGTCGACGACGGGAAGGTCCGCGTCGGCCATACCCATACTCAACATGTTCTGCGGCACCATGATCTCTGCGAACTCGCAGTTTCGCACGGCAAGAGCCACATTCAGGTACATGGCCAGATTGAGCGTGGGTCCATAACTGTGAATCTCATAGTTGAGGCCGAAGGCCTCGCACGCATGGGCTGCCTTCATCAGCTGCGTGACGCCACCCGAGTATTCGGCGAGGGTACGGACATAGAAACCGACACCAGTTGTCAAATACTCACGCAGCGCAGGGAATCCGGCGAAGTTCTGCTCTCCAACGGCCAGTGGCACGCTGAGCTTGCTCGCAAGGACCGCCAGCCCTTTCAGATCGAGGTCCGAGATCGGGTTCTCAAACCAATAGAAGTTGAGACCCTCCAGAACCTTGCCCACCGCCAGCGCGTCGGGCACCGAGTACGCGCACACTGGGTCGATCATCAGGTCGATATGTGGGAACTCCTGCCTGATCGCCTGGGCCAGTTCGATATCCCGTCGGGCCTCGCGGAAGGGGTGAAACTTCACCGCGGTGAATCCTTCCGCAACAGCGGCGCGGATAGCGTCGAGGTAGCCCTCGATCGTCGAATAGGCGACGGTGCTGGCGTACGCCCGGATCTTGTGGCGATGCGCGCCAAGGTATTTGTACAGCGGTAAATCGGCCGCTTTCGCGTTGATGTCCCATAGACAGGCGTCGGCTGCGGCAAGGGCAGGTGGATTCGAATACGGCGGCAGGGCATTTGTCATCTCATGGCTTAGGGCCGCGACATCATAGGTGTCCCTTCCGACGAGGATCGTCCTCGCGACCTCGGCAGCGTGTTCGACCGCCTTGGCCGGGATCAGATAGCTCACGTAGTGTCCGTCAATGCCTTCTTCGGTCGAGATCGAGACGAGTACCAGTTGGGGCATCGTGTCCACCGCTCCCTGCGTGGGAATCACGGTCTCGTCGAGTTCGGTGCGCAGGATGGACAGCTGAACATCCTTGATCTTCATCGCAATTGACTTCCCTTCCGGAATGGGGCTATCCGTTAGCTAGCGGAAGTCACCTGTTCGCAGCCCGCTTCTTTGAGGCTGGCGACGTCCTTGAATCCGCAGACCGCCAAACATAGATCCAGCTCGGCAAGGAAGGATTTCAGGTAGTGAGCCAAGCTCTCCGTTCCGCCGTACGACAGGGCGTAAACGTAAGGGCGGCCGATCCCCACGGCGGTCGCTCCCAGAGCCAACGCGATGACGGCGTCTGTCGCGTCGCGTACCCCGGAGTCGAACATGACTGGGGTGGAGCCGGCGGCGGCAACGACTCGCGGCAGTAGCTGTATCGCGGGTATCGCCGAATTCGCCTGACGGCCACCATGGTTGGTGCAGTACAACACATCGGCGCCGCAATCAATCGCAATGCGGGCATCGTCGGGGTGCTGTATTCCCTTCACCGCGATGGGAAGCTGGGTTTGGGTCCGGATCCAACGCAGATCCTCCCAGGTCACCGGGTGCTGAAAGATCTTGCCGTAGTGCTCAAGAGCAGCGGACTGATCCTCGTGCGGTGGCTTCGCCAGATGCTTGGTGAAATTCTCATCGGAGTAATAGTTCTGCATGCAGAAGCCGCGGAACTGCGGAAAGTTTCCGCGCTCCAGATCGGCAGGCCGGAAGCCAAGAGCCCAGGTATCAACGGTGAGCACTAAGCCGGAATAGCCACTGGCCTCAGCACGATTGATGAAGCTGGCCGCCAGTTCCCGGTCCCCGGGTAGGTACAACTGAAAGAAGCTTGGGGTGGTGCCAGTCTGTTTGATGACATCCTCCATCGGCGCCTGCGAGAACGTCGATAGCGTGAACGGCACACCTGTAGCGGCCGATGCACGCGCGGCGGCCACGTCACCCTGAAAATCAGGTGCACACAAGCCGGCCATCCCGACTGGGCACATGAAAATGGGAGAGTCGAGACGCTTGCCGAACAATTCGATCGAGAGATCACGCTGGGGAGGGCTGACCATCATCCTGGGCACGATTCCGTAGTGCGAGAATGCGTCAACATTCGCCCGCTGGGTCCGCCCGTCCCCGCATGCCGACGAAACATACCGGTACACCCAGTCGGGCAGGGCCTCGGATGCCTTCCGCTCGATCGACTCGAAGTCGAACGGATAGCGTGAGTTGATGCCCTTCAATGCATCGGCATAGACGCCGAGTTGAAAGTCTCCAAAGTTATTGGACACGAGGACTCCTCCGTGCGTGGCTGTGTATCGTTCCGACTAGCCCGAGCCTGCGATCCAGGCTTGTTCGTGACCGGGTTCAGGTAGGACACGACCGCCCTCGACGGCGTAATGCGCCGGGCTGCTGACGAACACGACCATTACTCGTTCGGCCGGAATACCGGCGATCCGTGTGACGGCCGCGGCGATCTCGGTGGCGAGACGGGTGGTTTCGGCGTCTGGGTGGCCGGCACGCGTCCATCCACTGACGAGTACCGGGGCGGCTGGGCGGCCGTCGGTGTAGATGGCGTCGGCAGGCAGTTCGTGGAATACGACGTTGACGTAGGTGCTTGGCACGTGGTTGATCGCCGAGTGAAGGCGCGTGATCTCGCCGGCCAGCGCAGTCCTGGTGTCAGTGGTGAGCGTCGATTCGGTCGTGGTGCAGGTGTAGATCGGCATCCTTCCTCCCAACTCTCGGGTCAGCCAAGGTGTGCGGGTTGCGGTTTGGTCGGCACCACGATGACGGTCGGCCCGTCGGCCTCTAGGGCGGTGGTGAACTCACGCACGAGCTCGTCGGTACTGTCCACATTGACCGCCCGACACCCGAAACCCGCTGCAATAGAGGCGATGTCGAGGTCGGGCAGATCCAGTCCCGGCACGCCTGGAGTTTTCTCCAATTCCGCAAACGACTTGAGGATTGAGTACTCGCCGTTGCGCATCACGACGAACACGACCGGCAGACGATGTTGGGCGGCGGTCCATATGGCCTGCACCGAGTATTGGAACGATCCGTCGCCGATGGTGGCCAACACGGTGCGCTTGACTCCCCGGGCGCGGTCTCCCAGCGCGATGCCCACCGCACCGGGAACTCCCCATCCGATACCACCACTGGCAGTGGCGAAGAACGAAGCCGGACGGGTGGTAGGCAGGAATCGGAGTTGTTGGGCCATGGTCGATGTCGATTCCGTCACCAACGGCGAATCGGCGGGTTTGACAGTGCTCAACGTCGACCACACCGCGTCGGGGTCGAGGGGTGCCGATCCCGTCACGTCAACCACTGAGGTGGGTATCTGCCTAGCCGGGACCGACCGGTCACTGTGGTCCTCCACCATGCCGACGATGTCCTGTAATGCCAGCAGGGGATCACCGAGCAGGCTGTCGCCGACCGGCGCGGCGCCCGCCAACTCCGGATCGGCAGTGATCTGGATTAGTTCGGTCCCCTCGGGTAGGTACTCGCCAGCCACATAGGGGTAGTAACGAAAGACCTGCGCGCCGATCACAACGACGAGGTCGTGGCCCCGCACAAGCTCTGTCACTCCGGCGATCGTCATCGGCAACTGTCCCTGATATAGCCGGTGATCCTCCGGAAACGACACCCGGTCGGGAAGCGGGCTGCCGTATACGGGCGCCCCGACCTTTTCCGCGAACCGCACGCCGGCCTCCCAGGCGTCGCTTCGGTCGACCTCGGGACCGAACACCAGCAAGGGTCGTTCCGCGCGGTTGATGCGGTCGGCGAAACAGCACAGTCGCTGGGTGTCGGGGCCGACCCGGTGGCTCACCGCGCGGACGACGGCAGGACCCAACGCGGGTTTCTCCCAATCGTCAAGTGGGATCGACAGGAACACCGGCCCCGCCGGTGGCTGAAGCGCCACCGCATATGCGCGCATGAACGCCGCAGGCACATCCTCGGCACGTGCCGGTTGATAGGCCCACTTGACCCACGGCTGCGGAAACACGGTTTCATCGCGGTTTGTCAAATACGGTTCGCACAAGACCATTTCACGCGTCTGCTGACCCGCTGTGACGATTAGCGGGATGTTGCCCTTGTAGGCTGCTACCAGGCTGCCCATCGCATTGCCGAGTCCCGCACTGGTGTGCACGTTGACCAATGCGGGCCTGCCGGTCGATTGTGCGAACCCGTCGGCCATTGCCAGCACCGACGCTTCCTGCAATCCCAAGACATAACTGAAATCGTCGGGAAAGTTCTTCAAGAAGGTCTCTTCGGTGGACCCGGGATTACCGAACACCGTCGTCAAACCAAGCGCACGAAGCAGGTCATAGGTCACATCCTGGATGGTCTTCACTGTTGACATCAGTCAATCTTCCTTTCGTTCGTCGAGCATCGAAACGCGTTGTCATGATGAGCAATTGACACCACGTAGATCTGAGACGCTGTCGATGTACTTCGTGACAACGTCAAACATCGATCGCTGTAGTCGATGACAACCGCCACTGGCCAGCCGGCCACCTCGATGCGCGAACCAATGATCACGGTGCGATGACTCGCAGGCCGAAATGTTCGGCGACGTCGGTGACGTGGGACGTGGGACGTGGGACGTGGGACCAACATATGCTTGCGCCACGGGGACATCGTCGACACCGCACCCACGACTAGCTCGATGCTCGACAGGAAGTAAGCGGCGCCGTCGACAGCGATCCTGCCTTCTGTCTGGTTCGGGACGAGCTACGGCCGAGGTCAAATCGAGCCAGCTTCTGAATGAGGAAGCTCGCTACTACTAGATCCATGCGGCCCTAAAGCATGAATCCTGGGCCCATCGTGTTGGGCTGCCCGCGCCGGCCGCGCCGTCAGCCTCGCGCCCTCAATGGGCGCAATTTCGTGGTAATCGGGATCAGTGACGGTAGTCATCGCTGACCTCTCCTCGGCGCGAATCCATTTGTCTCCTCGAAAGGCATCGATCTGTGCGGCCGCCTAAGGCCCTCGACGGGAGGAACGGCTACGCCGACCGCAGCTTCCAGAGTTGCAGTCCTTGACTGAACATGTCGTGAGTGCTAACAGCCTTTGGCGTTGTATCGCGGCGGCGCAACTGGGGGCGCTAGCTGGAACTTGCGTTGCCTTGCCAGCCGTAAGAGGCCAGCCAACGAGGGACGTACACAGGTAACGACGTGGGCTTGGGGTCATCAGCGGCCAACAAGAGGCCAATTGAAGCTAGCCGGGGGCAGTAATGCCGTTGCCGCGCAGTGATGTTAAGCGATAGCGCGGAAGATATGGGCTCGGCAACCCGCGAGCCTCAGTCTCGAGAAGGCAAGGTGTGATGGAAAGAGACAAGGCTGATCGCGTGAATCAGCAGCGTGCTGGCGAAGCGCCATACTTCAGGGCGCTGGCTACGCAGCAAGCGGCGTTGCGGCGGGTCGCCACGCTGGTTGCGCGCGGCGTCAGCCCGTCGGAACTGTTTCCGACAGTCGCCGCGGAAATGGCGCGATGCCTTGACGTACGTCACGCGGTGGTATGCGCTTTCGAGCCCGACGATGCACTGACCATCGTCGGCGCGTACGACGAGGATCGCCCGGCGAAGCTCCGGCTGGGAGAACGCCTTGCGTTGGACGGCGACAGCATCGCAACGCGGGTGCTGAGCAACGGTCGCCCCGCACGAATCGAAATTCGCGACCACACCCCAGGTTCCGTTGCAGGCTGGGTCCGCGAGCTCGGGCTGCCGTGGCGGGTAGGTGCGCCGATCGTTGTGAATGGACGGATATGGGGGCTGGCGGTAGTCGGGTCGCCATTGCCGCAACCCCTGCCGCTGGATACGGAGGCGCGTATCGGCGAGTTCGCCGATCTGGTGGCGACCGCGATCGCGGCTGCGACCACCCGCGCCGCATTGGAGGCCAGCCTGGACCGGATCAGTTTGCTCGCCGAGCAGCAGGCGGCATTGCGGCGGGTGGCGACAATAGTGGCCTGTGAGCTGGCCCCGACTCAGGTGTTCGCCGCGGTGGCCGAGGAAATGGCCCGGTGTATGCGGGTCCAGAACGCGGCGGTACTACGTTACGGAGCCGATGGCGCGGCCACGATAGTGTGCCGCAACGACCCGCAAACGGCGGCAGCCGCGGCTGAGCGGTACTCGCCCGAGGTCGACCACATCGCCGCGGTGGTGTTGGCCACTGGTCAGCCGGCGCGCGTCGAGAGCCACAACAGACACGCGGTCGCGGCGCCGATTGTTGTAGATGGTCGAGTATGGGGATTGGCCGTCGTTGCCTCCGCAGCCTCACAGCCGTTGCCCCCCACCACAGAGGACCACATCGGTGGCTTCGCGGATCTGGCCGCCACCGCGATCCGCAACACTGCCGTGCGCGCCGAACTGCACGCGTCGCGCCAGCGGGTCGTCACGGCCGCCGATGACGCACGGCGCCAGCTGGAACGCGACCTGCACGATGGCGCCCAGCAGCGGCTGGTCGCGCTGGCGATTGAAGCGGGCACGGCGAAAGCGCTGGTGCCCCCCGAACTCGATGACCTCACGAACAGGCTGTCCAGAATCGTGTCGGGTGTGATCGACGTTTCAGAAGAAGTTAGCGTTCTCTCCCACGGGATTCGGCCGGCCATCCTGGCCAGGGGCGGATTGGGTCCGGCACTCAAGACGATGGTGCGCCGCTGCGGCATCGATTCGGTGACTCTCGATCTCGGTCTCGATAGACGGTTGCCCGAATCTGTCGAAGTTGCGGCGTATTACGTTGTGGCTGAAGCGCTGGCGAATGCCGCCAAACACGCCCAGGCATCCGAGATAACCGTGCGTGCAGTAGATAACGGCGACACCCTCGAAATCTCCATTTGCGACAACGGTATCGGCGGAGCCGACTTCAGCAACGGATCCGGGCTTATCGGCCTGACAGATCGCGTCGAGGCGCTTGACGGGCGTCTCGACGTCGTCAGTCCACCCGAAGTGGGGACATCGCTGTCCGTTAGCATCCCCGTCGACCGCCGTTGACGACGCTCGCGTTCTTCCAACTAAAGCTAGCAGGGTATGCGAGATGCAAGCTGCCCCGGCCGGTTACGCCTCCTAATGTCAGCGGCGTTGGCCGTCAGCGGGGACGACTGCTGCCGCTTGAAACGCGAATCTAGGAGCCATGCCCATGATTGGCCGGCTCCCCCCTATTGAGTGCCTGAGCGGCCGCGCAATGAACGTTCAAGGAGACATATGGATTCGCCCCTGTCCCGGCCCAACGCTGAATTTCTTCAAGGGAATGCCCTCCGGATGAGGCAAGAGAGGCAAGGATCGTGACCACCGTATTTCCACATTTACCTGATGCATTGGCCACGCCTAGCGTCAATCGCGGCGTCGGGTTCACTCATGAGCAGCGCCGCGAGCTCGGTCTGACCGGCCGGCTTCCCTCCGGAGTGCTGTCCCTGGAGCAGCAAGCAGAACGGGTGTGGCAGCAGCTGCAAAGGCTTGGCACCGATTTGGACCGCAATCTGCTTCTCGATCAGCTGCGCAGCCGTCATGAGGTGCTGTATTTCAAGGTGCTGTCGGATCATCTGACGGAGTTGATGCCGGTGGTGTACACGCCGACGGTCGGGGAGGCGATCCAGGAATTCTCCGACGAGTGCCGCGGTCAGCGGGGCCTCTATCTGTCCATCGACCAACCCGACGAAATCGCCGAAGCCTTCCAGACATTGGGGCTCGCGCCCGACGACGTCGATCTAATCGTGTGCACCGACGCCGAAGCGATCTCGGGCATAGGCGACTGGGGGGTCAATGGCATCGAGATCGCGGTCGGCAAGCTGGCGCTCTACACTGCCGGCGGCGGCATCGACCCGCGGCGCACGATCGCGGTGTCCCTGGATGTCGGCACCGACAACGAGCAATTGCTGAACGACCCGTTCTACCTGGGCAATCGGCATCTCCGGCGGCGTGGAGCCGCATACGACGAGTTCCTCGAGAACTACATTCAAACCGCAGATCGGTTGTTTCCCAACGCGATACTGCATTTCGAGGACTTCGGTCCGACGAATGCGCGTGCCATCCTCGACATGTATGTCGCAGACTACTGCGTGTTCAACGATGATGTGCAGGGCACCGGCGCGGTGGTGATGGCCGCCCTGTATTCGGCGGAGAAGGTCACCGGCATCGCAATGAGCGACCAGCAGGTGGTTGTGTTCGGCGCCGGCACCGCCGGGCTGGGTATCGCCGACCAGATTCGCGACGTCATGGTGTCGAATGGCGCAACCGTCGAGCAGGCCTATGCGCGGATCTGGCCAATCGACAAGCCCGGCTTGCTGTTTGACGATATGGACGACCTACATGAATTTCAGAAGCCCTATACAAAGAACCGCGCGAAGCTGGGTGTGGGCGCCGCAGAGCGGGTGGGGCTGCTCGACGCCATCAAGATGGTCTCACCCACCATCCTGCTGGGATGCTCCGCTGTGCACGGCGCCTTCACCCGGGAGGTCGTCGAGGCGATGGTCGCTTCAACCCCGCGGCCGGTGATCATGCCGCTGTCCAACCCGATATCTCTGCTGGAAGCCATGCCGGCAGACTTGCTGGCCTGGTCGGACGGCAAGGCGCTGGTGGCCACAGGCAGTCCAATCGCGCCGGTGGAACACGACGGCACCTCCTACCGAATTGGCCAAGCCAACAACGTGCTGGTATTCCCAGGGATTGGACGCGGCATCATCATCGCCGGCGCACAGCGGGTCACCAAGAGGATGCTCGACGCGGCCGCGAAAGCCGTTGCCGGCAAGGCTGACCCGATGGAACCGGGCGCGTCGCTACTGCCCGACATCAAGGATCTACGGGCGACCTCCACGGCGGTCGCCGCGGCGGTCTATCACGCCGCCGTCGAAGACGGCGTGGCTACGAAGAAACACCACGACCTCGTGCGGGCGATCCTCAACACCATGTGGGTACCCGAATATCAAGCTGGAGAAGAGATATGACCGCGACCGCGCAACAAAGTAACCCGCAAAACGCGACGCCCGCCACCTCGGTAGTGATTGTCGGTAGCGGGTTCGCCGGCTTCGAGTGCGCGCGCCGGCTGGCTCGACGGCTACGCAGGGCGCATGCCTCGCACGTGAAGGTGACGATTGTTTCGCCGGTCGACTATATGCAGTACTCGCCCCTGCTGGCCGATGTGGCCGGCGGGCTGATCGACCCGCGGTTTGTCTGCATCCCACTCGCCGGAACCCTCAAGGGCGTCCAGGCGATACGCGGCCGGGTGGACACTGTTGACGTGGATCGGCACGCGTTGACGTTCACCGATCCGGAGGGCGGGGTGCGGACGCTGTCGTGGGATCGGCTGGTACTGACGCCAGGGTCGGTGACCCGGTTGTTCGATATACCCGGGTTGGCCACCCATGCGCGGGGCCTGAAGTCGACGGCCGAGGCGCTGTATCTGCGTGATCATGTGCTGGAGCAGTTGGAACTGGCGCAAATCGACGACGACGAGGCGCGGGCGGCCGCGCGGCGCACGATTGTTGTTGTCGGCGCATCGTATTCCGGTTCCGAGTTGGCGGCGCAGCTGCGCGCCCTTGCCGATGCCGCCGCGAAGCAGAGGGGCTTCGATCGTGACTCGGTGCGGTTTGTGCTGCTGGACCTGGCCGACCACGTGATGCCCGAGCTGGGACTGAAACTCGGTGCTGCGGCGGCGCGTGGGCTGCGCCGTCGCGGCATCGAAGTCCGGATGGGCACGACGCTCAAGGAGGTGTACGCCGATCACGTTGTGCTCAGCGACGGTTCCCGTCTTGACACCCACACCGTGGCGTGGGTGACGGGCGTAACCCCGTCACCGTTGATCGACACGCTGGGCTTGGAAACCGAGCGGGGCCGACTGAAAGTACAAGGCAGCCTACAGGTACCGGGCCATCCCCGCGTGTTCGCCGCCGGTGACGCCGCCGCTGTTCCCGACCTGACCCAGCCCGGCAAGATCACTCCGCCCACCGCTCAGCACGCGATCCGGCAGGGTAAGGTGTTGGCCCGCAACGTCGCCGCCAGTCTCGGTTACGGCAAACCAAAGGACTACCGCCACAGCGACAAGGGATTGGTCGTCGACCTGGGCCCCCGTCACGCCGTCGCCAACCCGCTGGGAGTGCAGCTGTCGGGCTATCCCGCCAAGCTCGTCGCCCGCGGCTATCACCTCTATGCCCTGCCCAGATTCGTCAACCGCTGGGCGGTGGCGCTCGCCTACCTCACCGACGTCTTTTTCCCCCGCACCGTGCTGTCGATGGGGTTGGTTTCGGAGGCTGCCGCTCAATTCACGGCGAGCGAAGGCATTGAGCTACCGAAAGCCGCCGGAGCGGAATGACATTCAACGACTCCATCATGAGGCTGGCGGCCGACGCGCCGCCGGGACTGTTCCCTGCCCGTGAGCAGATGGCGGTGTCGCTGGGATGGCACATCATCCTGGCATGTTTCGGGGTGGCGTTCCCGATGATGATTTTTGTGATGTACCGGCGCGGGATCGTGCGCAACGACAAGGTCGCGCTGCGGCTGGCCAAGCGGTGGTCGAAGGTCACGGCGGTGTTGTTCGCGATCGGCGCGGTGTCGGGAACGGTGCTCAGTTTCGAGATGGGTCTGTTGTGGCCAGGGTTGATGGGCCGTTTCGGCGACGTCCTGGGTCTACCGTTTGCGTTTGAAGGATTGTCCTTCTTCGTTGAGGCCATCTTCTTGGGCATCTTCCTGTATGGCTGGGACCGCATGCGCCCTCGACTGCATTTGCTCATGCTGGTTCCGATCGCGACCGCGGGCATCGTCGGCACTTTTTGTGTCGTGTCGGTGAACGCCTGGATGAACAACCCCACCGGGTTCACGCTCCGCGACGGGGTGGTCGACGACATCAACCCTTGGGCGGTGATGTTCAACGACAGTGTGTGGCTGCAGTTTCTGCACATGTGGGTCGGCGCGTTCATGGTGGTCGGGCTGGTGGTGTCCGGGGTATATGCAGCTGGGTTTCTGCGGGGGCGCAGCGACGCCCATCACCGCCTGGGCTTCACCGTGCCATTCGCGTTCGCCAGCGTGGCCACCCTCGTGCAACCACTCATCGGGCACGTGCTGGGCCTGCAGGCCGGCGCGCACCAGCCGGCCAAACTCGCGGCGTGGGAGCTCGCGGCCATCACCGAGCCAGGGCCCGCACCACTGAAATTCGGTGGGTTTCTGATCGATGGCCAGGTGCGATGGGCATTGGTCATTCCGAAGATTGGTTCGCTCATCTCGCGTGGCTCATATGACGCGGCGGTTCCGGGTCTCGACAGGGTGCCACGAGCCGATTGGCCGCCGGTCAACCTCACGCACTGGTCGTTTCAGTCGATGGTGGGGATCGGCACCCTGCTCGCGTTGGGTGTTCTGCTGTTCTGGGTGGCTCGCCGTCGCGACCGCGACCTGCTGGGCAACCGCTGGTTCTTACGGTTCTGCGTCATCGCGGGACCGCTGGCCATCGCTGCACTCGAACTAGGCTGGGTGACAACGGAAGTGGGCCGTCAGCCGTGGGTTGTATGGCACGTGCTGCGCACTACCGATGCGGCCAGCAAGAGCACCGGAATCTGGTGGAGCTACGCTGGGGTGCTCATCCTCTACACCGGCATGACCATCGCGGCTTACGTGGTGCTGCGGTCGATGGCCGGGCGCTGGCGCGCCGGCGATGAGGACCTGCCAAGCCCGTATGCCCCGGCCGTCGTGGCCGCCCCGTCGCATGGACCGCAATCGGTGCCGGTCCAATGACCCTGGCCAGCGCTGTCTCTGTCGCCATGTTCGTCGGCGTCCTTGCCTATGCTCTCTTCGCCGGGGCCGACTTTGGCTCTGGTTTCTATGATTTGACCGCTGGCAGCGGTATCCGCGGTGCGGAAATGCGGACACTGGTGGACCACAGCATAGGACCGGTGTGGGAAGCCAACCATGTCTGGCTGATCTACGTGCTGGTGACATGGTGGACCGGTTTTCCGGCCACCTTCGCCGCCGCGACAACCACTCTCTTCATCCCGCTCATGCTGGCCTTAGCGGGGATCGTGTTGCGGGGAGCCAATTTCGCCTTCCGTAAGCACGCCGAAACCTTCGGGCAGGCACGGTTTTTCGGCGTGATATTCGCTGCGTCGTCGGTTATCACACCGTTCTTCCTGGGTACAGTGGCCGGGGCGATCGCATCCGGACGGGTACCGGCGAGCGGGTACGGCGACCCGGTCGGCTCCTGGATCAACCCGACATCACTTGTCGGCGGCTGTCTCGCGGTCACCACCTGCATTTTCCTGGCCGGGGTGTTCCTCACTGCCGACGCCGCCCGCACCGGCCACCCGGAATTGGCCCAACGGCTGCGACGACGCACGCTCGTCGTAGGCGTTGCCGCGGGCCTCATCGTGTTCACCGGACTTTTTCCGATCCTGCACGACGCACCGACGCTGAGCCGGGGGCTGCTCGGTGCCGGCCTGCCGCTAGTGGTGCTCGCTGCGGCCGCCGGTATTACCACGATTGTGCTGCTCTATCGCCGAATGTATTCCATTGCACGGGCTTTCGCGGTCACCGCGGTCGGCGCTGTCGTCGCCGCGTGGGGTGTGGCACAGTATCCGTGGATCCTGGTGGATCAGCTCACCATCGCCCAGGCCGCAGGTGCCGGCGCCACCCTGGGCGGACTGCTCGTTGTCGTCGGGCTCGCGGTCGTATTCGTGCTGCCGGCGTTTGGCTACCTACTGCGGCTAACCCAAACAGAGAAGCGGAGCCAAACCTAAGGGCGCTGGTTCGATCCATGCCCAGGAGGTACACCAATGACGCGGTTCACGCCGACGATGGAATGCGGTAATCCGGCGCGGGGCGCCGTTCGATGACGGCAGTGGGCCGCCCTGGCAACAGTCCAGAAAGTGTGACTCGCAAGTCCCCTGCTATGCGGCCGCTTGTTCGTGACCTGCTTCGTCCGCACCGCAAGAAACTCTCGGTGATTGTGGCCGCGATGCTGGTGGAGACCGTGATGAGCCTGGCGGCGCCGTGGCCGTTGAAGGCCATCATCGACGACGTGGCAGGAAATCAACGTCCTCCCAAATGGATTGATTGGCTACTTCCGCTGCTGGGCGGTGATGGCAAGGTCCACATCGCCGAGGCGGCGGGGATCGTGACGGTGCTGATCGCGGTGGTGGCCGGCGCGGCAATGTATGCGGCCAGTTACTTCACCGAAAGTATGGGTCAGCGCATCGGCAGCGATTTGCGGGTGCGGCTATATCACCATCTGCAGAAGCTGTCACTGGCCTATTACGACACCACTCGGGTCGGTACGATCCTGAGCACGCTGACTGGAGATGTGGAGACGATTCAGCGCTTCGCGTCGGCTTCTACGCTCAACATTTTCACCGACACCCTCACACTGGTCGGCATGGTTGTCGTGATGTTCTGGCTGCGCTGGGATTTCGCGCTTATCGCGCTTGCGGTCGCACCGCCGTTAGCCGTCGTCGTCTTGCACGTCAGCAAGGCCGTCCGGACCGCGGTGCGCGAGTTGCGAATCCACCAGTCCGAACTGGTGTCCACCCTTCAGGAAGGCCTCCAGTCGATGGTGGTGGTGCAAGCTTTTTCCGCCGAGGAGCGCCAAGAGCACCGGGTGCGTAAGGCCAACATTGCCAATGTGACCGCGTGGCTGCGCGCGTACAAGATGTCCACGCTGCTTTCGCCGGTGGTCAGTCTGGTGATCGCGGTGTGTACGGGTCTGGTGCTGTGGCGGGGCTCGTTGCTGATCTTGGCAGGCACGATGACCTTGGGCACGCTGACCGTATTTCTCGCTTACCTGGCCAAGTTTTTTCAGCCAGTGCGCGCGCTCGCAGAGATGACCAACACGATCGCGCATGTGTCGGTGGCTTTTCAGCGGGTGCTTGCGGTCGGTGATGCCGACGAGGTCATTCCCGAGCGGCCGGTCCCGAAGAATCCCCCACGGTTTCGCGGTGAGGTGACCTTCGAGCATGTGCAGTTCGGCTATGACCCGGCGGTGCCGGTGCTACGTGATATCACCTTTGCAATCAAGCCTGGCCAGATGGTGGGCATCGTCGGTCCCACGGGTAGCGGCAAATCCACCATCATCAGCCACATCGCGCGCTTCCGCGACCCCGACGCCGGCCGCATCACGATCGACGGAGTGGACATCCGAGACTATAAGCTGCGCGACCTTCGCTCCCAGATCGGCTTTGTGCTGCAGGACACCGTGCTATTGCGCGGGACGGTGCGCGACAACATCGCCTTCGGGCGACCGGATGCCACCGAGAAGGAGATCGTGGAAGCGGCTAAAAGCGCCAGCGCCCACGAGTTCATCACCCGGATGCCTGTGGGCTACGACAGCATGATCGGAGACCGAGGTCTTACCCTCTCGGGTGGTCAACGCCAGCGCATCGGGATCGCCAGGGCCCTGATCCGCGACAGCCCCATCTTGATACTCGACGAGCCCACAGCAGCGCTCGATTCTGAGTCCGAACACCTCGTGATCGAGGCCCTCGAGAGGCTCATGACGGGCCGCACCGTCATCACCGTCGCCCATCGCCTCAGCACATTACGCAACGTCGACAAGATAATCGTCGTCAAGGACGGCGTCGTGGCCGAAGACGGCACGCACGAGCAACTATTGGCACTCGGCGGCGTCTATGCTCGGCTGCACCGTCTGCAATATCAGGCGCCGGCATAGATGCGCCTACTCTTGCTTGGTCTAGTCGGTATTGCGATATGTGGCGTGTTTCGCCGGTGACTCAGCCGGCTTAGCCGTTGGGCGCCCAGGACGGTCGGCCTCGAAAGCCTTGATCGTCGCTGCGATCACGCTTTGTTCCAGCTGGTTCGCGTCGGGGCCGGCGTGCCCCTCAACGTGTGCGCGCTGCGGCTCATCCCCGGCGTCCAAATTCTTAATGGCGTCCCGGTAGGGAAGTGTCGCTTTACGCCTGTGCCGTCGGTAGGCGGCATACGGCGGTATCGGGCCGACGATGGTCAGACCGACGCAGACCCAGCGTATCGCGGCGACCAAATCGTCGGGAATTCCCAAGGCTTTTGGGAACGCGGCTTCCACACACAGCAAGAGGAACAGCCCGCCCGTCAAATACAGATACAGTTTCACCAGTCGGAACCACGCCGAGGCCCATAGTTCGACCTGACACAGCTGCCACAGAATCGCCCGCTGCAGAGCGTGATTCGGGTTTAGGCGCGCAGGCAGACTAGTATGAACTTCAACCAGAGCCCTGAGCCGCTCGATGCGCCGGCCGCTGCGATTGACGAACAAGAACGTACCGGTCACCGCCGAGGCGATGAGCGGAACCGCCGCGGTCGACAACCTGAGCAAATCGTCTGTGACGTGCATCGTGGCCGGCGCTTCAACGGCGAGCGCGAGGCGACGGACGGCCCGGTTGCCACCCGCTCACTGCCGCAGCATCTAGTGAGTCCTGCGCATCGACGAATCGACCGCCGGCCAAGCTATGCCCAATCCGGCCCTGTGGCCAGGCTTTTGGCTCATTACCTTGGGTTCGCATTCGAGATTGCTCCTTTTTTTCCGATCTGAGCCCTTGTCTGGTCTCGGTCGGCGTTAGGCAGGGTGTCGTTCCGCAGGGAACGTTGGGCGATCCAGCCGGCTGTGGCGTTGACGCAGAATTCGGTAGCCGAACGCAGAACCGGCCCCGGCGTGGACGCCGGGACCGGTCCTGTTCGACTCACACGAAGGCGCTGTGCCCTGTGATCGCTTTGCCGACGATCAGGGTTTGCATCTGGTAGGTGCCCTCGAAGGAGTAGATGGCTTCCGAATCGGCCATGTACCGCGCGACGTCGTAGTCGAGCACGATCCCATTGCCGCCGCAGATCTCGCGGCACCAGGTCACCACCTCGCGCATCCGGGCGGTGGCGTACAACTTGGCCAGCGACGCCTGCGCGTCATCGAAGACACCGGCGTCTTGTTGCCGGGCCAGCTGCGCCACCATGCCCCATGAAGCGGTGATGTTGGCCAGGCTCTTGACGAGCAGATCCTGGATCATTTGGAACTTGGCGATCGGCCTCCCAAACTGCTCACGCTTCTTTGCGTACTCCAGGGCGTGTTCGTAGGCGCCGACCATCACGCCGACCGCCATCCAACTCACCGCGGTGCGCGTGAAGCGCAGGATCTTGGCAACATCCTTGAATGAGTTGATGTTTTGCAGCCGATTGGCCTCGGGCACCCGCACATTGGTCAGGGTGATCTCGGCGTTCTGCACGGTCCGCAACGACACCTTGTTTTCGATTTTCACCGGGCTGAACCCCGGGGTGCCCTTCTCCACAACGAACCCTTTGACGTTGTTGTCGGCGAGGTCGCGAGCATAGATCACCACATAGTCGGCGAAGGTGGCGTTGCCGATCCAGCGCTTGGCTCCGTTGAGCACCCAGGTGTCGCCTTCGCGCTTGGCGGTGGTGCGCAAGCCGCCGGAGGCATCGGACCCGCTCAGCGGCTCGGTCAATCCGAACGCGCCGATTTTCTTGAACGAGGTCATCGCAGGCAGGAACCTGTCGCGCTGCTCCTTGTTGCCGCCGTCATAGATCGAGTCGCCCGCGAGCCCATTGTGCACACCAAAGAACACCGACACCGACGGGTCGAGGCGGGCCAGCTCGACTGCCAGCATCCCACTGAGCATGTTGGTGACTGCCGGCTTGTGGTCGCCGTAGCCGTCGTAGGCAAGCCCGCCCAGCCCACTTGTGGCGAACTTATCGATCAACTCGAACGGGAACTCGGCCTTGGCCCAGGCTTCGTTGACCAGCGGCTTGATCTCATCGCGCAGGAAGGTACGGGCCTTGCGCAAGATCTTGCGTTCTTCGTCGGAGAGCAGGCCCTCGAAGTTGTAGAAGTCGCCGACAAGCCCGGGTTCGACGCCGTTAACGGTGGTGGTCATATCACTTCTCTTTCTTGTTGTGGTTAACACTGGCCAGCGCGGCTAGCACCGCGAGTTGCTTGCGGTCGCGCTCCGCGGCGAGTTCGGTGTATGACGAAGCCCCGTAGGTCTTCTCCACGGCCTCGATGAGCCGCTCCCGCACCTTCGGGTCTTGGGTGACTTCGCCGAGTTGCATCTTGTCCATCTCTTTGCCGATGTGATCGGCGAGGTGGCGATAGCCGCCGGGTCCCCCGCCCAGGTGTCCGCTGAGGAACGGCCCGATGGTCGCGTAGCGGATGCCCAGCGAGTTGGTGACCACCTTGTCGAGGTCTTCGGGGGTGACCACGCCCTGCTGGACGAGGTAGCTGGCTTCACGGCTGATTGCGTTCTGCAACCGGTTGCCGACGAATCCGGGCATTTCCTTGCGCACGACGACCGGGGTCCGCCCCAGGAAGGTGTAGAAGTCCACCGCGGCGGAGACGGCGTCTTCGGTGGTGTGTTCGCCGGGCACGATTTCGACCAGCGGCATCAGATGCGGCGGGTTGAACGGATGCCCGATCAGGATGCGGCCGGCGTCCTCGATCCCGTCGGTGAACGTGGTGGCCGGCAGCGCCGAGGAGGAGCTCGCAAGCAGCGCATGCTTGGGGGCATCACGCACCAGCCTGGCGAACAAATCCTTTTTGAACTCAACGCTCTCGGGACCATTTTCCTGCACGACGTCGGCGTCTCGCACCGCGTCGCTAAGGTCGCCGGCCACCTGCACCCGGTCGGCCAGTCCGTCGACGTTCAGCCCCACAGCGGCCAACTGTGGACCAAACTCCCCCAACGCCTCGGCCAGGGCGTCCGCCAAATCCGGGCGGGGGTCGCTGACCCGGACGTTCATCCCATAGGCGGCAAATAGTGCCGTCCAGGACAACCCGATGGTGCCCGCCCCGATCACCACGGCGGTGCGGAATTGCTGTGTCATTTCATGCTCTCTTTCAGATAGTCAAAAACCGGTTGGACCGGAGCTGGGGTCAAATCTGTTGTCTGAGTGCGCACCAGCTCCTGGACCCGCGGCGCACCGTCATGCTTCACGTCATTTGCCTTTCCATTGCGGCGCGCGACGCTCGGCGAAGGCGGTCATCCCTTCGCGGACGTCGGCCGAGGCCATCAGGTCGGCGAATACCTTGCGCTGCAAGGCGAATGCGTCGGCCTCGGGCACCCCGTCGGCCGAGCGCACCATCTTCTTGACCGCGGTCAACGCCAGCGGGGCGTTCAGCGTGAGCTGGTCGGCCAGCTCGAGGGCGGCGGCGACGGCTTCACCGGGGGCAGTGACCCGGTTGACGACGCCCAGCTCCGCACCCTGGCGCCCGGTGACCGGCTGGCCGGTCAGCAGAAACTCCATCGCCAGGTGATACGGGATCCGCTTGGGCAGCCGGATAACTCCGCCACCGGCTGCGATGAGCCCCCGTGTGACTTCGGGCAGGCCGAATTTGGCGTCCTCGGCGGCGACGATCAGATCGCAACCCAATGCCAGCTCGAAGCCACCGCCAAGCGCGTAACCCTCCACCGCGGCGATCAGCGGCTTGCTGATCTGAGCCTCTGTCAATCCAGCGAATCCGCGGCCGGGCACCTCGGGGGTCTCGCCCTTGAGGGCCGCCTTGAGGTCCATGCCGGTGCAGAAGGTGCCCTCCGCGCCGGTGAGCACGCCCACCCGCAGCCCGGCGTCGGCTTCCAGCTCATCCAGCGCGGCGGTCACCCCGGCGGCCACCGCGGCGTTAACCGCGTTGCGCGCCTTGGGCCGGTCGATGGTGATCAGCAAGCTCGAACCGATTCGCTCGGTGCGTACTTCGGTCGATACTTCAGTGCTGCTCATGCTGTCTGCCTTCCTGTCGGCGTCGTTGCTGGTAGCTCAGCCAGAACCTCGGCGGTGTGGGCCGCAGACGGGGCTATCACTGCGGGAGCCAACTCGATCAACCGCACCCCGGCCTTCGGCCCCGCGTTGGTTGTCTCTGCCATCGATTAATTCCTTTCGACATGATTGATTACGCGTGGTAACCACATTCGCGGTTCACCCCAGGCGATGTCGTCATCGCTAACGCCCAAGACCGCTGCATAACGGTGAAGTACGTGTACTTGCCAGCCCGTATCTGCGGTGCCCGGCTAGCCGGAATAGAGCAGCTGCGGCTGCAGATCGCGGGCGCGCCGGCGGGGATGTGCGACAACGCATCTTCGGTCCTGTCTTCTTCGGCGGCCCGGATCGGATCGCAGATGCGTTGTCGCAGAACGCTTTAGGCAGCGAGGATGTGATCGCGTCGATCCGGTACGCGGGTCCGCAGCCGGCATGAGGCAGACCCGCGCGAACCGATGCAGCCCAGAATGTGTCCGCTGAACCGGTCGGCCACACGTTGACCGACACCTCTCAGTAGCGAGGCCGCGAACCGCTCTCGAGGTCCTCAACAGCGGAGCTGGGTGCGGTTGCGAGCACACGTTGCTCGATGAGGTCGGCGCCACGGGCGACGCCGCCGGTACTTGCGAAACCCGCCGCCACACGCGCCGCGCCTGCTGTCATGGTGATCGCTTGTCGAACGTTGTCCGACAGCCGATCGGCGGTCAGCTTTTTCGCTGGCAACCGGGTGCCGCAGCGGGCCAGCGCAACCCGCCGTGCGACCTCGAATTGGTCGCGCCCAAATGGGACGACACATACCGGAACGCCTCGGGCGAGCGCCTTTTGGGTCGCGCCCATTCCGCCATGGGTTATAGCGCACACCGCGCGGTCCAATACCGGGCCGTGCGGTACAAATTCGCACACCGTCGCGTTCGGTGCGATTGGAACGTCGCGGGGCAGGCCGGCAGGCAGTGTCGCGACCACATGTACCGGTTTATCTGCGAGCGCGGTCATCGCGGTTGTGACCAGCTTGGCATCGGCCTGCCTTTGCGATGACGTTGTGACCAGGACGATCGGACGGTCAATCGCCGTGAGCCAGTCAGGAACTGTATCCATGGCGGGTTCAAACATGCATGGACCGATCATCTGTACCGCATCGCCCCACTCCGTCTGCGGATACTCGAACGGCTTGCCGCTTGCCACCAGCATCAGCGGCGCTCGTCGCATGAACTCATCCACCGACGCGACCGGCGGCGCCCCGGCGCTCGCGCGAATATTGTTGCCCAGCGGCAACACTGCCTTTTCCAGCAGGCCCATCACGATGGGCCGCAGCAGGGCGTCCCGGACTCGGCCCAACGTGCCGGGTAGTGGTGCCAGACCCAGCCCGAAGGGCGGTACTCCAGGTGACTGCAGAGGCGGCGTGTAGGGGGAGAAACATGTCCACGGGATGTCACGCGCGTCGGCGACCGACAGGGCGCCCCAGCAATTGATGTCGACAATCAACGCGTCGGGGCGCGTTCGCGTGATCGCATCGTTAAAGTCGGCGACTTCGTATGCGGCGCGTCGGCAGAACACGTCAACCGCCCTCTTGAGTGCGGCACGGGGGTTTGAGGCCTTCCAATCATCGTGGACAATCGTCTCAATTCGCGGATCGATGCTGTCGGTGGTAAAACCCAGGCTTCGGCTCATCTCCACACCCCCGGACAGCGTGCGTAGATGGATGTTGTGGCCGCGGCCCGACAATTCCAACAGCAGTGCGCTGAAAGGGAATAGATGGCCCAGTGCCGGCGAAGTGTAAACCAGGATCTTTGCCATTGTTCTCACATATTCTCGGTGGCGGGGTGAGCATGTCGCGTCTCACATCGTTGCCTACGAACGCGTCCGTGTCGTCAACACAGGCAAGCAACCGCGTTGCGTGCTAGCACTACCCACCACGAAGACGACGAGAAAGCCGTTGCAATACCGACCGTTTCAGCGTGGGCTCTCGCTCCGCGGCGGGGATTGGTGCCGCGCGGCGCTGCGTCGCGCTGTCGAACACCAATGTCTGGATGACTTAGGTACGTGTCTTGTGCAGCTCAACTGCTATCCCCGATCAACACCAGAGGGCGCAATGTAGCTTGCATGACAACGGCTTTCGCTGCTCGTGTGGGGATCGTCGCGTCTAGTGGGTAGTGCTAGCACGCAACGCATGTTGCTTGCCAGTGTTGCCGACAGGGAGGCGCTGACCCGCAACACTAGACCGCATGTCGCCGAAAAACTCTGCCGTAGCGCTTGAGGCCGTGACGCAGGAGATCATCGACCTCGTCGCCGCGGAAGTGGGAGCTGTGGATGTCACCGCCGAAGCGGCTCTACAGAGCTGGGGCCTGGATTCGCTCAAAGTCATGTCACTCGTGTTCAAGATCGAGGAGCGTTACGGCATCATCCTCGATGAGCAGGACGCAGACGATCTGCGCACCGTTGGCGATCTAGCAGCATTAGCGCTCCGCCGCATTCAGGAGCGACCGTGAGAGGCGCTCCCCCGGTCCGGGTCAAGCACCAGACGCTGAACGACATGCTCGCCGCGGCTGCACAGACTCGCGTCAGCCTGGTCTTCGTCAACCGCAAAGAGCAAGACCTGCACGTCCCGATGGCTCGTATCCGGGAGCGTGCGCTCTCGATCGCTGCGGATCTGCGGAGCCGTGGGGTACGCAAGGGCGATCGCGTGGCGCTCGTGCTGCCGACCTGTCCAGAGTTCGTGGAGTGTTTATTCGGCGTGCTGTGCGCCGGCGCCGTCCCAGTTCCGCTATATCCGCCCATGCGGCTCGGCCGGCTCGACGAGTATCACCGCAGCACCGCGGCCATGCTGCGGGCGGTGAACGCGGCCATGGTGGTGACAGACGAACGCATCCGCCGGTTCCTCGGTGTCGCCGTTGACATTTCAGAACCGCGCCTGGGTTGTGTGACCGCGTCCAGTCTGGGGGGCACCAACTCCGTCGAGGTCGAGGTCGCGGCCGACGACTTGGCGTTAATCCAATTCTCGTCGGGCACGACGAATGATCCCAAGCCGGTGGCCCTGACCCATGCGAATCTGCTGTCCAACCTCGCGGCGATCAACCACTACCTCACCGACAATGGCGCGCCGAGGCCGGTCGGCGTCACGTGGCTGCCTCTGTACCACGATATGGGGTTGATCGGCAATCTGTTGTCCGCGTTCTACCTTCCTGGTCCGCTCGTGCTACTTGCGCCCGAGCTGTTTGTCGCGGTGCCCGGTGCGTGGCTGCGGGCCATCTCGCGACATCAGGGAACCGTCTCGGCGGCACCCAATTTCGCGTTCGGCCTATGCCTCAAACGTATCCGCGACGAGGAGCTCCAGGGCGTCGACCTGTCGTCGTGGACGGTCTCGCTCAATGGAGCCGAGGCGGTCAGCGCGGGGCTGCAGCGACGATTCAATGAACGATTCGAGCGCTGGGGCCTGCGCGCTTCGGCGCTTACGCCTTGCTACGGGATGGCCGAGGCCTCATTGGGGGTGACGTTCAAACCCGCGGGCACCGTGTTTCGCACCCTTGGCGTGGACGCCGACAAATTGGCTGTGGAAGGCATTGTGGCGCCAGGAAATAAAGAGCTGGTAAGTGTGGGCCGCCCGCTGGCCGGTGTGCAGGTCGAGATCCGTGACGCGGCCGGGGTGGCACTGCCTTCCGGCCGCACTGGTCACGTCTTTGTTCGCGGGCCCAGCGTGATGGTGGGCTACTTCGGCCGGACCGACCTGACGGATCAGGCGCTACACGACGGTTGGCTGGACTCCGGCGATCTCGGGTTCACCCACGAAGGCGAGCTCTTTTTGTGCGGACGACATAAGGACATCGTCGTCGTACGCGGCGCCAACCACGCGCCCGAGGAATTCGAGGCAGCGCTGGATGGGCTGCCCGGTGTGCGGATCGGATGTGCCGTCGCCGTGGGATTCGTCCCTGTCGGCGAGGACGACGAGGCGCTGGCCATGCTCGTCGAGACCACTACAGACGCGGCCGCGACACTGGCAGATGAGGTAGCGCTGCGAGTGCAGGAGCGCACGCAAATCCGGCCTGCGCATGTGGAATTGGTGGCACCGGGCACGCTGCCACGCACAAGCAGCGGAAAGCTCCGACGGCGCGAGGCGCGCACCCAGTGGCTGTCAGGCACCCTGTCGCCTCCCAAGAAGGTTTCTGCCGCAAGGCTATTGGTGGCGGCCGCCCGCGGGGAACTGCGCCATACCCGCGCGAGACTGGCACGACGGGCGGCAAACGCGCCGTCGGTTACCACCGAGCAATAGGAAACGATAGGCATGCTTCGGACAGAAACCACCATCCAGACGGTCTCGGGGGGTGCACCCTCGCCGAGTCAGCGGACGGCAGGCTCGGTGCGGTTGCGGCCTACCCTTCTGGGACTCTCATCTGCGCATCCGCCCTTTGAGGTCACGATGCAGGAGAGCTGGGAGCGCTTGTTTGTTCACATGTCGCCGCCGGTTCCATTCGCGAAGCGAATCGTCGAGTCGACGGGGGTGAACAAGCGCTACATCATGTGGGACCCCGATGTGCTGCCGCAAGTCTGCGCCATGCTTACCGGCGACCGGATGGCCGCGCATGCCGAGGCGGTCATGGATGTCGCCTCGCGTTCGATCAAGCAAACGATCGGCGGACGCAACACCAGCCGCGTCGGCAGCTTCGTGATGGCGTGCTCGACAGGCTATGTCAATCCGGGACCCGATCTGCTGCTTGCCAAGGAGCTCGGTCTCCGCTCGGATCTGCGGCGCACGTTCATCGGCCACATGGGCTGCTATGCGGCGCTCAACGTCATCAAAGTCGCCATGGACAGCGTGGCGGCCAGGCCCGAGGAGCTGGTGCTCTGCAACTGCACCGAGCTCAGTTCGGCCCACGCCCGCAGCAGCCCGATGCCCGGCGAAGATCCGGTGGAATCGCTGATCACCCAGGCGCTGTTCGGCGATGCCAGCGTGTCGATGCTGATGGGCTCGGCACCCGACGGCGCAGGAATCCAGTTCCTGCGCACCCACACCGAGCAACTCTACGACCACCACACGATGATGAGTTTGAACGTCGGCAACCAGTCGTTTTGGATGACGCTGGCCGCGGGCGTACCGGCGGTGCTGCAGGAGAACATCGCCGGCTTTCTGGTCAAGCTCCTAGAGCCGCTGGGACTGTCCGCTGGCGATGTCGGTCACTGGGGAATTCACCCGGGCGGCCCGAAGATCCTGCGGGTGCTGGGAAAGCAGTTGGCGTTGCAGCCAGCTCAACTACGCGCCAGCTGGGATGTCCTGGCCAACGCCGGCAACTGCGCCTCAGCCACGGTGCTTCTGGTGCTGGAAAACATTCTGCGCGTCGACAACCCCCGCCGGGGAGAGTATGGGGTCCTATTGACGTTCGGCCCGGGGCTCACGATCGAGGGCGCAGTCGTTCGGTTCTGAACCAGAATCGGTACCCGTCGCTTCAACCATGCAAGCCGTACAAAGCGCCCATCGCGGGAAGCACAGATCGCGGGATCGGTTCGGAGGAAACGTGTTAGAGGGAATCGCTCGGCTGGCCATACGTGCGCCGCGCCGAATCATCGCAATCGCTTTGTTCATCGTGCTCGGCGCGGCGATCTTCGGGATACCGGCGGCGAACACCCTGTCGGCGGGCGGCTTTGAGGATCCCACCGCAGACTCGGCGAAGGCCGCACAGCTATTGGCAGGCAAGTTCGATCAGGGTGACATGCAGATGCTGATCACCGTCAGTTCCAGCGACGGCGCCGCGAGCAGTGCCAGCCGGGCGGTGGGCACAGACATCGTGCGTCAGCTGCACAACTCGCCCTATGTGGCGCAAGTGATCTCGCCCTGGACGGCACCTGCCTCCACGTCGGGGTCGCTGGTCAGTAAGGATGGCAACGCCGGGCTGATTGTCGCGGGCATCGTCGGCGATCAGAACAGCGCACCGAAGCATGCCGAGGCGCTGAGCGACGAATTGGTGCACGACCGTGACGGGGTGACCGTACGCGCGGGTGGCGAGGCCATCACCGGCGCCCAGATCAACCTCCAGACCCAAAAAGATCTGAAGCTGATGGAATCCATAGCGATCCCGCTGAGCTTCGTCGTGCTGGTGTGGGTCTTCGGTGGGTTAGCCGCGGCGACACTGCCGTTGGCAGTCGGCGGCTTCGCGATCTTCGGTTCGATGGCCATGCTGCGTGCGATCACGTTTGCGACGGACGTTTCGATCTTCGCGCTGAATCTATGCGTCGCGATGGGGATGGCGTTGGCGATCGACTACACACTGCTGATCGTCAGCCGGTTCCGTGACGAACTTGCCAAGGGGGCCAGCCGCGACGATGCCCTGATCCACGCGATGGGCACCGCCGGGCGCACCGTGCTGTTCTCGGCGGCGACGGTGGCGCTGTCGATGTCGGCGATGATGCTGTTTCCGATGTACTTCCTGAAGTCGTTCGCCTACGGCGGTTTGGCGACGGTGGCGTTCGTGGCCGTCGCCGCGATCGTGGTGACCCCGGCCGTCATCGCGCTGCTGGGCGCGCGACTAGATTCTTTGGATGTGCGCCGGCTGGTACGGCTAATGCTGCGGCGGCCGGAGCCCGTCCACCGTCCGGTCGAGCAGACATATTTCTACCGGTTAGCCAAATTCGTGATGAGCCATGCCATTCCGATCCTGCTCACGGTTGTCACACTGCTGAGCACACTTGGAATACCGTTCTTGAGCGGTAAGTGGGGCCTGCCCGACGATCGTGTACTGCCAGTATCGACCTCGTCGCACCAGGTGGGCGATCAGCTGCGCACCGGCTTTTCTGACGACATGGCGACCAACGTCACCGCCGTCATCCCGGATGTATCCGGACTCACGTCAACGGACTTGGGTCGCTACGCAGCCCAGCTCTCAGAGGTGACCGATGTGGAGTCGGTGTCTGCACCGGATGGCACGTTCGTCGCCGGTGCGCGTGTCGGATCACCCTCGGCCGCAACCGCAGTCAGGGATGGCAGTGCCTTTCTGACCGTTACCAGCCGCACACCGCTGTACTCGCAAGCTTCCCGGACGCAGCTCGACGGGCTGCAGGCCGTGCCCGGCCCCGGAGGCCGCCATACGCTTCTGACGGGGAGCGCGCCAATCAACCGTGACACCACCCATGCCGTCACGTCGCGACTGCCGATCGTCCTCGCGATCATCGCCGCGATCACGTTCGTGCTGTTGTTCGTGCTGACCGGCAGCGTGGTGTTACCGCTGAAGTCGTTGACGCTCAGCATCTTATCGTTGACCGCTGCTTTCGGCGCGCTCGTGTGGATCTTCCAGGACGGGCACCTGGGCGCACTGGGTACCACCGCCACCGGCACGCTCGTCGTCACCATGCCAGCGCTGCTGTTCTGCATCGCGTTCGGGTTGTCGATGGACTACGAGGTGATCCTGGTGTCGCGGATCCACGAATATTGGCTCGTATCCAACCGCACGGCAGCCGCCAACGACGAAAGCGTGGCGCTCGGAGTGGCCCGCACCGGCAAGGTGATCACCGCCGCCGCACTGATCATGTCGATCTCGTTCGCCGCAATGATCGCCGCCCAGGTGTCGTTCATGCGCATGTTCGGTCTCGGGTTGACCCTGGCGGTGCTGGGAGATGCAACGCTTGTGCGCATGCTGCTGGTTCCGGCGTTCATGCACATCATGGGCCGGTTCAATTGGTGGTCAACGAGATTGCTTGGTTGGCTGCACAACAAGCTCCCGATGAACGAACCCCCGCGTCCACCGACCACGCCGGTCAAAGAGCGGTCCTACTCTGGCTAACGGTCATGATGAACCATTTTTGCTGTAGCACAGCGGCATTCGTTGAAGAATAGGTGTCGGCAGTGTATACCGCAGTTCTCATGCTTGCACTTGTGGCAGCAATCGACCCGGTTCGGATCGGGATCGTGGCGCTCTTGATTTCACGCCCACGGCCCATGCTCAATCTGTTTGTCTTCTGGTTCGCCGGCGTAACAGCGGGCATTGCGGCCGCGCTGCTCCTGCTACTGGTTCATCGCGACCTCATGCTTTCCGTTATGCGAGTCGTGGGTTCAGTTATCAGTAGCTCAGTTGTTGCGCCAATCCAAGTCGCGGTCGGTGTCATCGCGGTGGTGATCGGGGCGCGTCTGCTGGCGCGCGAGCGCGCGCGAGCAGGGGTGACCGGCGGTGATCACTCAACTTTGTTGCTAAAGACAGGCACACCGGCTGGATCCCGCCGACTATCCATCCGCCGCAAGCTTGAAGGCGAAACACTGCTGGTGGCGGTCGTCGCCGGCGTTGGGTGGGCGACGCCCCCCGTCGAGTACCTCGCGGCGATCATCGCAATTCTGGCGTCGCGAGCGGCTACGGCTGCCCAATTGAGCGCGGCGCTGATGTTCACCTTTGTAGCGTTTACCGTCGCTGAGATCCCACTGATCAGCTATCTCGTGATGCCGGCGAAAACGGTGATCGTCGTCCTGCGGCTGCACGATTGGGTACGCGCTCGCCGCCACACCATCCTCGCTGTTGTCGTCGGCGTAGCCGGTGTCTTACTCGTGATTGCTGGCGCGCGCAATGTCTAGTGGCTGACGAAGTCGCCGGCTGCACCGAATGCGGTACCGCCGAACGCCGTCCACTTTATCGACGAAGATGCGGAGTCGAGACCGACCCAGACGCTGGCTATCCCTCGGTAGGGAGTGGGTGAATGGTGTACCCCGCCAACGTCGTTGGCCTGTGATAGGGGTTAGGCGGCGGAGTGGCCGGACTAGTCAAACCAGCCTGTGGCGCGGTGCCGGGGTGAGTGGGAGTTCGGCGCGGATGGTGGTGCCGGCTTCGGGGGGGCTGTGCAGCCACAGTCGTCCGCCCAGGGCGTGTATCCGGTCGTTGAGCCCGTCCAGCCCGGAGCCGCCGTGGGGGTTCGCGCCGCCGCGGCCGTCGTCGGTCACCCAGACCCGCAGCACCGGATCACCGGATTGCCCGGTGCCGGTGTCGGTGTGGTCGGTGTGGAGGTGGACCTCGATGGTGTGGGCGTGGGCGTGTTTGGCGGTGTTGGTCAGCGCCTCGGCCACCAAATAGTAGGCCGCGATCTGGAGGGGTTGGGGCAGCGTGGCGGTCAGGTTGACGTCAAGCTGGACGGGCACCGGGCAGCGGCGCGCCAACTGCGCCAGCGCGGCGCCCAGTCCGCCCTTGGTCAGAATCGCCGGCGGGATGCCGCGCGAGATTTCCTGCAGCTCCAGCGACACCTCGGCCAATCCCGACACGAGGCGCGACAATTGGTTCTTGAGCTGGCCCAGTTCGGCCGGTGCGCAGGCTTCGGCTTCCAGCGCGTGCAGCGCCAGGGTGACCAGGTGCTGCTGGGCGCCGTCGTGCAGATCGCGTTCGATGCGTCGGCGCTCACCATCGGCGGCCCGATGCAACCGTTGAGAGGCCTCGGCCAGCAGCTGTTGTTTCTGCTCGTCGCGATGCCCGGCCACCACCGCAGTGGCGGCCAGCTCAGCAAAACAGGTGATGCGCACCTCGGCGTCGGCGGGCATCGGGCCGGGTCGATGCGTCCCGACGGTGGCCAGTCCCCACACCCGGCCATCGACGATGACCGGCACCCCGACGGCCGCACGCACCCCGATCGCACGCACCTGGGCCGCCAGCGCCCCGCCGACATTTTCATAGCTGTCCATCCGCGCCGGGCCACCGGTGGCCAGCACCGTCGAGGCCAAGGTGTTGCCCGCGATCGGTGTCCGCGTGCCCACCGGCCACTGCACCGGGCTGGCAGCGGCATGGTAAGCACCGGCCATCAACGTAATCTCCCCGCTGCTCTCATAGCGGTACAGTCCCGCGCACTCCCCGCCGGCATACCGACACATCTCATCGGCCACCGCGCCAAACACCTCACACGGCCCCACCCCGCCCGCCACCAACGCCGCCAACCGCCGCAACGCGTCCTGCTCGGCGGCGAGCCAGCGATACTCGGCGTACAACGTGTCATCGTGGAGAGACCCCCCAAATTCGGCAGAAAGGGTCGCGGCGGTTAAGAGTCGGTCCACTACATCAGCATCGAACGTCGGTTCAGATTGAAATCCTGCGCTGCGAGCGCCGCCGTTCGCGCGTCTTACCTGCGCATCGGGATCGGGAGTGCTGTTTGCTGATTCGGCGATCAGTTCAGGGGTTGCACTCAGCATCATTCGCTCTTTTCCTCGTGTGCTCACGAGCGCGGTGTCGGCCGAGCCTCGGCCGTCGTTCGAGTGAGAACGCAATTAGTTGACGACTACTACGTTCGCCGCGCTGGCAGCACGGCACCATTGCCTGGCGGGTAATCTTTAAGGCCGGATGGGGTAATGACTAAGTCGCCACAACCTAATCGGCGGGATGGTCGCCGTCGGTCATGAGCTTGATCAACTCGGCGCGGGAACTTATCCCGAGCTTGGCGAATGCACTGTGCAGGTGGGCTTTCACCGTGTGAGGCGTAACGTGCAGCCGCTCTGCCACTGACCGGTTGGTCACGCCCTGTGCGATGAGGTTGACCACCCTGAGTTCGGAGTCGGTGAGACTGCCCCAGCCTGCCTTTGCCCGCGGCTGACTAACAATGCGACGTTCCACCCCAAGCCGGCGCAGCGCGCGGCCGACCCGGCGCGCATCGGCGAGCGCTTCGTGGTGCACGTACATGTCGAATGCGGCATTGAGTGGATTGACCGCCTCGTCACCACGGTCGGTAGATGCGAGTTCACGGCCGGCGTCCTCGGCGGCCGCGGCGTAAAGAAGCGGCCGCGACGACGAATGCAGGATGTCCGCGGCAGCCAGCAGTGCCTGGGCATCGCGTTCGAGGATCCCGCGGGCGTACCCGGCCACCCCGGCGAACAACGGGATCGCCGGCTGCTCCCGCTCGAGCAGGCCAATGGCCTGCAGGACACGTGCGCGCAAGCCGGCATCGCCGCCCGCCGACGCCACCCGCGCACTGAAGATCACCCGATCTAAGACCTGGGGCCAGATTGGCGATTCGAACAGCGTGATGTCGCCGCCCAGCCAGCGCATCGCGTCATGGACGTCGTCGCGCTGCCACGCCGCCAGCGCGAGCACATTCGCCGCTCCCCGACGTACCACTGATGAGCCGGTGGAGTAGGCGTCACGCGCATCATTGGCGATCTGCTGCAACAACGTTCGGTCATCCGTACGCGCCGCCACCTCGGCCAGGATCACCATGGTGATCATGTCGAGCTCGGTCACGACTGTCCGCTGTGGGCGCGGCAGGCGTGCGGCCGACAGTCGGCCCGCAGTTAAGTGGACAACCCCGCCCATCGTGGCCCAGATATCGAGGGCCATCGTGTTGCCTTCGCGGCAGGCTAGCTCTGTTCCCTCGGCGACCTGGGCCGCAGCGTCGTCCAAGCGGCCGACCACCGCCAGCAGGATCGCGTAGTGGACTGCGGCCAAGTCATGAGCTGCGGTCGCATCACTCGTGCGCGCGAGCGTGCAAAGCTCCTCGAGCCGGCGTAGGGCACGGCCCACGTAGCCGTCGCCAGAGTCGAGCAAAGCGAGGGTGAGGTTGGCCAGGATCCTGGCCTCAAGATCACCGGTCGATGCGGCGGCGGCGGCCGCCTCGTTGGCCGCCGCGCGCTGTTGCCCACCGTGCTGCTTCTGAAACATCAGGTTGTAGGCTAGCCACGCGAGATGCCGGGCCCTGGTGACCTCGCTGATGTCGCCCAGCAGCAGCGCTCGGCGATTCTCCGCGACGCGCCGCTGTGTACTGTGCGTATTCTGCGTCGCGAGGCGCAGGCGGATCTCGGCCTCTTCTTGGGGCGACGCCACCTCCGACAGCGCCGCAACGGCCAACTCTTCGGCCTCCGCATAGCGGCTCGCGCGGTTGAGCAACTCCACCGTTTCGGCGACCAGCGACCCACGCTCAGCGTCATCGGCGGACAACAGCTCCAACGCGCGCTTGCTCAAATCCGCGGCCGCACTAGCATCGCTGTGGCCAACCGATCGTGCGGCTTGGCGCAACGCATCGATCGCCTCCCGGTCCCCGGGCTCGGCACTGCGCGCCAGGTGAGTGGCCACCTCGGCCGGGACCGCGCCCATCCTGAGCATGACCGACGCCGCTTGGCGCTCCATCGCCCGGCGCAGCGACCGCGGCAACGACTGCCGGGTGGTCTCACGCAGCAAGTCGTGCCGAAACCTCAGCTGCTCCCCGTCTTCGACGAGCAGATCCGCGCGCACCGCCTCCTCAACAGCCGCCATCAACGAGGACGGCTGGCGCTCCAGCATCGCGGCCAACAGACCCGCCGAAAACCGGTCGGGCAACACCGCGGCCACCCGCACCACCTCGCCGGCAATGTCGGATAGGTGATCGAGGCGCTGCTGCATACCCGCACCCAGACGCCGTGGCAGCCCGTGTCCAGCGGCCACCGCCCGCCCGCCGCTGACGGTGAGCCGGCCCTCCTCCCCCAGACCCCCGACCAGCTCGCTGACCAGGAAGGGATTTCCGTGCGCCTTGGCGGCCAGAGTCAACAACGACTCATCGGCGTTGGCCCGCACCGCATCACAGACCATGTCGGCGACCGCGCCCGCCGACATCGCGGCCACCCGCACTACTGCGGCATTCGCGCCTTGCAGCACCGACAAGGTCTCCTGCACGGCTGGGCCGCCGGCCCCGGTGCGGACGGTCAGCACCCACAGCACCGGCGTACCCGGACGCACGGCCAGCGATCGCAGCGCCAACAGCGTGCTGTTATCGGCCCAGTGAACGTCCTCGAGCACAATCGCCAGCGGGGTCTGGGCCGCCGCCGCGGCGATTGCGTCGGCCAGATCGTTCACCACCCAATACCGCAGATCGGCCGAGCCGCCCAGCCGCCGCAGCGCGTCGGCATCTCCGACCGGGGGATCGGCGCGCAGCGTCGCCATAAACAGCGAGAAGAACGGCACCGTCTGCTGATATTCGAATGCCTCACCGAACAAGGTGCGCACCCCGGACTGGTCGGCCAGCGCCATCACCTCGGTCAGCAACCGGCTCTTCCCGATGCCCGGTGGCCCCTCGATGACCAGCACACCCCCGCGCCCCCGACCCAGCGCGGTCACCAGCGCGCCGATCACCTTCAGCTCGTCCGCCCGGCCCCGGATCGGCGGCGCTGCGGGCCGCTGGGCGCCGACATCAAATCGGCCAGTTGAAGGCCGCACCGGATGTCCTGTCTACCGTCTACTGGACTGCCGCTTGCAGTGAAGTCATTGTAGGCAGCCGCCCACGCCTCGGCCCGATTCGCGACCAGCTCGTTCATTCACATGAAAGCTGTCGGGGCATCTCACCGAGCGCGGACTGGCCCCACACATCCACGAAAGCCATCGAGCAGCACTCGACTGGCTATCGCACACCGACCACGGAACCGACGCGGAGCTGAGCAGACATGAATGAGTACCGGTAACCGAGGTCATCGGGGCCACCGACGAATCCTGTGTGTCGCAACCGATGCGGTCAGGCAATCATTCAGGCCTGGTGGGGTAAAGGTTAAGTCGCCAAAACCTAATCGGTGGGATCGTCGCCGTCGGTCATGAGTTTGATCAGCTCGGCGCGCGAGCCTGTCCCCAGCTTGGCGAATGCACTGTGCAGGTGGGCTTTCACCGTGTGAGGCGTGACGTGCAGCTGCTCTGCCACGGACCGGTTGGTCACGCCCTGTGCGATGAGGTTGACCACCCTGAGTTCGGAGTCGGTGAGACTGTCCCAGCCCGCTTTTACCCGCGGATGGCTGACAATGCGACGTTCCACCCCTAACCGGCGCAGCGCGCGGCCCACCCGGCGCGCATCGGCGAGCGCTTCGTGGTGCAGGTAGGTGTCGAATGCGGCATTCAGCTGAACCAGCGCCATGTCACGCCGATCGGTGCGTGCGAATTCAGCGCCGGCGTCCTCGGCAGCCGCGGCGTACAGCAGCGGCCGCGACAACGGATGAAGCACATCCGCGGCAGCCAGCAGTGCCTGGGCGTCACGTTCGACTATCCCGCGGGCGTGTTGAGCTACCCCCGAGAACAACGGGATCGCCGGCCGCTCACGCTCGAGCAGCTCGGTGGCCTGCAGGACACGTGCGCGCAAGCCGGCGTCTCCGGCGGCCGAGGCAACCCGCGCTGCCAAGATCACTTGATCTAAGACCTGGGTCCAGATTGGTGATTCGTACAGCGTGATGTCGCCGCCCAGCCAGCGCATCGCGTCATGGACGTCGTCGCGCTGCCACGCGGCCAGCGCCAGCACGTGCGCCGCTCCCCGACGTACCAGAGTTGAGCCGGTGGGGTAGGCGTCGCGCGCGTCATTGGCCATCTGCTGCAACAGGTTTCGGTCATCGGTGCGAACCGCCACCTCGGCCAGAATCATCGTGCGGATCATGTCCCCCGGGGTCGCGCTTGTTGCCTGTCGGGGCGGCAGGGATTCTGCTGCGACGCGCGCAGCAGACAACCCGCCCGCCGCTAGGTGGACAACCCCGTCAAGCGCGGCCCAGATTGCGAGGGCCATTGCGTTGCCTTCTCGGCGGGCTTGCTCTGTTCCGTCAGCGATCGGGGCCGCAGCCTCGTCCAACCGGCCGACCGCCGCCAGCAGGTGCGTGTAGCGGATTGCAGCCAAGTCATGTACTGCGGCCACCCCACTCGGGGGGGCGAGCACGGAAAGCTCGCCGAGGCGGCGTAGGGCACGGCCCACGTAGCCCTTCCCCTCGTCGAGCACAGCGAGGGTGATATCGGCCATGAGCCCGGCCTCGAGATCACCAGTAGCTGCCGCGGCCGCAGCAGCCTCGTTGGCCGCCGCGCGCCAATTCCCAGACTGGTCAAACGTCAGGTTGTACGCCAGCCAGGCCAGATGCCGGGCCCTGGTGACCTCGCTGATGTCGTTCAACTGCAGCGCTCGACGATTCTCCTCCACGCGCCGCTGGGTGCTGTGCTTGGTGAGCGTCGCGCGGCGCAGGCGGATTTCGGCCTCCTCTTGGGGCGACGCCGCCTCCGAGAGCGCCGCAACGGCCAACTCTTCGGCCTCCGCATAGCGGCTCGCGCGGTTGAGCAGGACCACAGTTTCGGCAACCAGGAGCCCGCGGTCAGCGTCTTGGGCGGGCAAAAGCTCCAACGCGCGCTTGCTCAAATCCGCGGCCGCACTGGCATCACTGTGGCCAACCGATTGCGCGGCTTGGCGCAGCGTGTCGATCGCCTCCCGGTCCCCGAGCTCGGCACTGCGCGCCAGCTGGGTGGCCACCTCGGCCGGTGCCGCGCCCATACCCAGCATGATCGACGCCGACTGGCGCTCCATCGCCCGGCGCAGCGACTGCGGCAAGGATTGTCGGGTGGCCTCGCGCACTAAGTCGTGCCGAAACCTCAGCTGCTCCCCGTCTTCGACGAGCAGATCCGCGCGCACCGCCTCATGGACCGCCGCCATCAACGAGGACGGCTGGCGCTCCAGCATCGCGGCCAACAGACCCGCCGAAAACCGGTCGGGCAACACCGCGGCCACCCGCACCACCTCGCCGGCAATGTCGGATAGGTGATCGAGGCGCTGCTGCATACCGGCGCTCAGACGCCGTGGCAGCCCGTGTCCAGCGGCCACCGCCCGCCCGCCGCTGACGGTGAGCCGGCCCTCCTCCCCCAGACCCCCGACCAGCTCGCTGACCAGGAAGGGATTTCCGTGCGCCTTGGCGGCCAGAGTCAACAACGACTCATCGGCGTTGGCCCGCACCGCATCACAGACCATGTCGGCGACCGCGCCCGCCGACATCGCGGCCACCCGCACTACTGCGGCATTCGCACCTTGCAGCACCGACAAGGTCTCCTGCACGGCTGGGCCGCCGGCCCCGGTGCGGACGGTCAGCACCCACAGCACCGGCGTACCCGGGCGCACGGCCAGCGATCGCAGCGCCAATAGCGTGCTGTTATCGGCCCAGTGGATGTCTTCCAGCACAATGGCCAATGGGGTCTGGGCCGCCGCCGCGGCGATTGCGTCGGCCAGATCGTGCACCACCCAATACCGCAGATCGGCCGAGCCGCCCAGCCGCCGCAGCGCGTCGGCATCTCCGACCGGGGGATCGGCGCGCAGCGTCGCCATGAACAGTGAGAAGAACGGCACCGTCTGCTGATATTCGAATGCCTCACCGAACAAGGTGCGCACCCCGGACTGGTCGGCCAGCGCCATCACCTCGGTCAGCAACCGGCTCTTCCCGATGCCCGGTGGCCCCTCGATGACCAGCACACCCCCGCGCCCCTGCGCCAGCGCGGTCACCAGCGCGCCGATCACCTTCAGCTCGTCCGCCCGGCCCCGGATCGGCGGCGCTGCGGGCCGCTGGGCGCCGACATCAAATCGGCCAGTTGAAGGCCGCACCGGATGTCCTGTCTACCGTCTACTGGACTGCTGCTGCCAGTTCGGGTCATTGTAGGCATATGCCCACGTCGTTGGCCCGAATTACTGTCGATCGTCCGACGTACGCGCGATCTGGGCAGCGCCTCGGCCGCTACGTGGGATGGTCGCCGTCGGTCATGAGTTTGATCAACTCGGCGCGGGAGCTTATCCCGAGTTTTGCGAATGCAGTGTGCAGATGGGCTTTCACCGTGTGAGGCGTAACGTGCAGCCGCTCTGCGACGGAGCGGTTGGTCAGGCCCGTCGCGATGAGGTTGACCACTTTGAGTTCGGAGTCGGTGAGGCTGCCCCAGCCTGCCGTTGCCCGCGGCTGACTAACAATGCGACGTTCCACCCCAAGCCGGCGCAGCGCGCGTCCGACCCGGCGCGCATCGGCGAGCGCTTCGTGGTGCACGTACATGTCGAATGCGGCATTGAGTGGATTGACCGCCTCGTCACCACGGTCGGCAGATGCGAGTTCACGGCCGGCGTCCTCGGCGGCCGCGGCGTAAAGAAGCGGCCGCGACGACGAATGCAGGATGTCCGCGGCAGCCAGCAGTGCCTGGGCATCGCGCTCGAGGATCCCGCGGGCGTACCCGGCCACCCCGGCGAACAACGGGATCGCCGGCTGCTCCCGCTCGAGCAGGCCAATGGCCTGCAGGACACGTGCGCGCAAGCCGGCATCGCCGCCCGCCGACGCCACCCGCGCCGCCAAGATCACCTGATCTAAAACCTGGGGCCAGATTGGTGATTCGAACAGCGTGATGTCGGCGAGCCAGCGCATCGCGTCATGGACGTCGTCACGCTGCCACGCCGCCAGCGCGAGCACGTGCGCCGTTCCCCGACGTACCACTGATGAGCCGGTGGAGTAGGCGTCACGCGCATCATTGGCGATCTGCTGCAACAACGTTCGGTCATCCGTACGCGCCGCCACCTCGGCTAGAATCAACATGCGGATCATGTCCGGCTCGGTCACGGCTGTCGGCTGTAGAGGCGGCAGGGACTCGATCGCGGCGCGCGCAGCAGACAACCGGCCCGCCGCAAGATGGACACCCCCGTCCATCGTGGTCCACATATCAAGGGCCATCGCGTTGCCTGCCCGGCGGGCTTGCGCCATTCCGTCGGCGATCTGGGCCGCAGCGTCGTCCAACCGGCCGACCACCGCCAGCATTCGCACGTAGTGGTTTGCGGCCAAGTCATGAGCTGCGGTCGCAGGACTCGTGCGGGCGAGCGTGCAAAGCTCCTCGAGGCGGCGTACCGAGCTGCCCGCGTACCCCTCACCATCGTCGAGCAAAGCGAGGGTCACGTTGGCCAGGATCCTGGCCTCAAGATCACCGGTCGATGCGGCGGCGGCGGCCGCCTCGTTGGCCGCCGCGCGCCGATCCTCACCTTGGTCGTGCAACGCCAGGTTGTAGGCCAGCCACGCGAGATGCCGGGCCCTGGTGACCTCGCTGATGTCGCCCAGCAGCAGCGCTCGACGGTTCTCCTCCACGCGCCGCTGTGTGCTGTGCTTGTTGAGCGTCGGCAGGCGCAGGCGGATCTCGGCCTCCTCTTGGGGCGACGCCGCCTCCGACAGCGCCGCGACGGCCAAGTCTTCGGCCTCCTCGTAGCGGCTGGCCCGGTTGAGCAATTCCACCGTTTCGGCGACCAGCGACCCACGCTCAGGATCGTGGGCGGCCAACAGCTCCAATGCGCGCTTGCTCAAATCCGCGGCCGCACTAGCATCGCTGTGGCCAACTGATCGTGCGGCTTGCCGCAACGCATCGATCGCCTCTCTATCCCCCGGCTGAGCACTTCGCCCGAGCTGGGTGGCCACCTCGGCCGGGGCGGCACCCATATTCAGCATCACCGACGCCGCTTGGCGCTCCATCGCCCGGCGCAGCGACCGCGGCAACGACTGCCGGGTGGTCTCACGCAACAAGTCGTGCCGAAACCTCAACCGCTCCCCGTCTTCGACGAGCAAATCCGCGCGCACCGCCTCCTCAACAGCCGCCATCAACGAGGACGGCTGGCGCTCCAGCATCGCGGCCAACAGACCCGCCGAAAACCGGTCGGGCAACACCGCGGCCACCCGCACCACCTCGCCGGCAATGTCGGATAGGTGATCGAGGCGCTGCTGCATACCCGCACCCAGACGCCGTGGCAGCCCGTGTCCAGCGGCCACCGCCCGCCCGCCGCTGACGGTGAGCCGGCCCTCCTCCCCCAGACCCCCGACCAGCTCGCTGACCAGGAAGGGATTTCCGTGCGCCTTGGCGGCCAGAGTCAACAACGACTCATCGGCGTTGGCCCGCACCGCATCACAGACCATGTCGGCGACCGCGCCCACCGACATCGCGGCCACCCGCACTACTGCGGCATTCGCACCTTGCAGCACCGACAAGGTCTCCCGCACGGCAGGCCCGCCGGCCCCGGCACGGACGGTCAACACCCACAACACCGGCGTAGCCGGGCGGGTGGTGGCCAGCGACCGCAGCGCCATCAACGTGCTGTTATCGGCCCAGTGGATGTCTTCCAGCACAATGGCCAACGGGGTCTGGGCCGCCGCGGCATGAATCGCGTCGGCCAAACCGTGCACCACCCAGTAGCGCAGATCAGCCGAGCCGCCCAGCCGCCGCAACGCCTCGGCATCTCCCACCGGGGGATCGGCGCGCAGCGTCGCCATAAACAGCGCGAAAAACGGCGCCGACTGCTGATACTCGAAGGCCTCACCGAACAAGGTGCGCACCCCGGACTGTTCGGCCAGCGCCATCACCTCGGTCAGCAACCGGCTCTTCCCGATGCCCGGTGGCCCCTCGATGACCAGCACACCCCCGCGCCCCTGCGCCAGCGCCGTTACCAGCGCGCCGATCACCTTCAGCTCGTTCGCCCGGCCCCGAATCGGCGGCGCTGCGAGCCGCTGGGCGCCGACATCAAATCGGCTGGTTGAAGGCCGCACCGGTGTCCTGTCTACCGTTCGCTGGGCCGCCACTGCAGTGCAGGTCATTCTACGCATCCGCCCACGTCATTGGCCCGATTCGGGGTCGAGTGCTCTACGCACGCGCGATCTGGGCAGCGCCTCGGCCGCTACGCGGGATGGTCGCCGCCGGGCATGAGTTTGATCAACTCGGCGCGGGAGCTTATCCCCAGCTTTGCGAATGCAGTCTGCGAGTGAGCTTTCACCGTGTGAGGCGTAACGTGCAGCTGCTCTGCCGCTGACCGGTTGGTGGCGCCCGTCGCGATCAGGTTGACCACTCTGAGCTCGGAGTCGGTGAGGCTGTCCCAGCCCGCTTTTGCCCGCGGCTGACTAATAACACGACGTTGCACCCCTAACCGAAGCAACTCCGCGGCGGCCTCGAGTGCTTGGGCATCATCCTCTAGTATCCCGCGAGATTGTTGAGCTACCCCCGTGAACAACGGGTTCGCCGGCGGCCGACGCCACCCGCACACCCAGGATCACCAGATTAAGACCTCGGCAACAAGTGGTGATTCGAACAGGGCGATGCCGCCCAGCCAGCGCATCGCTTCATGGACGTCGCCGCGCTGCCATGTCGACCGGTTCTCGCCGCGGCGCGTGCTGTCAACGCAATTCGGCGCGCTCGCCGTCTCGCTCGGCCTCAACACTGTCGTCGGCACGCCGTGGCTCCTCGCCCTCATGGTCGGTGCGGCCGGCGGCAGGGGTCGGTTTGTTCGGCTGGGTCGCTGCCACGGCCATCGCCGCAGGCGCCATTGCGCCATGACCATCACCGTCGCCGTGCGGCCGAAAACCCGGTCACTAGGCTGAGTCCGTGTCTGATCCAGTACTGGTGCAGGTCGACGATCACGTCGCCCTCATCACGATCAACGACCCGCAGCGCCGTAACGCCGTCACCGCCGAGATCTCGGCCGCCCTGCGAACCGCGGTCGACGCCACAGAGGCCAACGCCGATGTGCACGCGCTGATCGTCACCGGAGCAGGCAAGGCGTTCTGCGCCGGCGCCGATCTCACCGCATTGGGCGCCGCGACCGAGGACGGCCTGCGCGTCATCTACGACGGCTTCCTCGCCGTAGCCAACTGCGCACTGCCGACGATCGCGGCGGTCAACGGCGCGGCGGTGGGCGCCGGTTTGAATCTGGCGCTGGCCGCTGACGTCCGAATCGCCGGTCCCGCAGCGCTTTTCGACCCCCGGTTCCAAAAGCTCGGCATCCATCCCGGTGGCGGTGCCACCTGGATGCTGCAACGCGGCGTCGGCCCGCAAGTCGCCCGCGCCTCACTGCTTTTCGGCATGCGCTTCGACGCCGAGGCCGCGGTGCGCTACGGATTGGCACTCGAAGTCGCCGACGATCCCGTTGCGGCCGCAAGGAAACTCGCCGCCGGACCGGCTGCCGCGCCCCGCGACGTGGTGATCGCCACCAAGGCCTCCATGCGGGCGACCGCCAACCCCGGCGTCCTCGACACCGAACAGCACCGGATCGCCGTCGACACCGAGCTGGGGCCGCAGGCCACCTCGATCACCTCGCCGGAATTCGCCAAGAGACTCGCCGCCGCCCAGCGAAAATGACCCGATCGTCAGAAAAGCCGCCTACGCTGCTACCGGGCCGGGTCACCAAAGGAGCAGGAAATGAAGAAGCTGGCAGCTGTGCTGTTCACAGCAATGGGAATGGCGGTTGTGCCGGTGGTCATCTCACCGGTCGCCGACGCCGACATCTGCGCCGGCGCACACGGACGCCATGTGGGGGTGGGCGGCTGCACGAACATCGCCGGTGACGTGGCGACCGGGGTTGCCATAGCGGCGGCCACCGATCCGTACTACCCCGGCGAAATACCGTGCTACACGGTCGAAGGCGTGCCTTACTTCACGCCAGACGGCGACCCCTGCTGATCAGAGATCAAGAAGCGCCAGCTCCGGCGCCTCGATGAGGTCGCGTAGTTCGCCGAGGAACGCGGCCGCAGCAGCGCCGTCGACGATGCGATGGTCGAACGCACACGTCAGCGACATCATCGGCCGCGCAACCACTTCGCCCTCGACCACGACAGGGCGCGGCTTCAGCGAACCCATCCCGAGGATGGCCGCCTCCGGATAGTTGATCACCGGAACGCCCTCGTCCAATCCGAGCGCACCAAAGTTCGACACCGTGAACGTCGACCTTTGCAACTCCGACGGTTTCAGCGTGCCCGCCCGCGCATCACGGATGAGCCGCGCTACGACAGTGGCGAGTTCCCGCGTGGTCTTGTCCTGCGCGTCGCTGACCACGGGCACCAGCAGCCCGCGCGGGGCGGCCACCCCGAAACCCAGATGCACGGCGGAATGCAGGTGGATCTGCGGCCCGCCGGTGGTGTCCACCCACGTCGAATTCAGGTTCGGGTGGTGTCGCAGCGCAATTGTCAAGAGCCGCAAGGTCAGCACGAACGGCGTGATCGGCGACTCGTCGTCGGTGGTGTCGCGCAAGCGATCGCGTATCCGGATCAGGCTTGAACAGTCGACCTGAACACCGGCGTGCGCATCGGGTATCTGCCTGCGCGACAACGTCATCCGGTGTGCCATCTCCGCCTGCACGCCGCGCACAGCGACCATCTCAGGGGTTGGCGCCGATCTGCCCGCGGCCGCGAGCACATCCTCGCGTGTGATTACCCCATCCGCCCCGCTGCCCGCCACGACCGAAAGGTCGACGTTCAGCTCGGCGGCCAGCTTACGCACCGGCGGCTTGGCCCGCGGCCGCTCACCGACGGATCCGCGTCTGCTGCTGTCCATCTCGTCGTCGGCGCCATAGCCGACCAGAACAGGTTTGCGCTTCGGGGTTTCGTCCTTCGAAGCCGTTGCAGCCGGAGCTTCAGTGGCAATGCGGACCAGCAGCGTGCCGACGTTCAGCGTGTCGCCCTCGGCGCCGCCAAGCTCAACGATCCGGCCCGCATACGGACTGGGAATCTCGACTTCGGCTTTGTTGGTCTCGACCGTGCACAATGTCTGGTTCAGTTCGACATCGTCACCGACCGCGATGCTCCAGCCGGTGATCGTCGCGTCCTCGAGACCCTCACCCAAATCAGGAACCAGGAATTCCTTGACTGTGCTCACGGCTGCTCCATCGCCCGCTCGACGCAGTCCAACACTCGGTCCGGGCCCGGCAGCCACAGTTTCTCCAACCGGGCCGGTGGATAGGGCGTGTCAAACCCGGTGGCCCGCAAGACCGGTGCCTCAAGGTCGTAGAACAGCTCCTCCTGAATGCGGGCGGCCAGCTCGGCCCCGAAGCCAAGCGTGCGCGGGCCTTCGTGCATCACGATCGCGCGTCCGGTCTTGCGCACCGAGTCGGCGACGGTATCGAAGTCGAGCGGATTCAACGACCGCAGGTCGACCACCTCGAGACTCCACCCACGCTGGTGGGCAAGTTCCGCCGCGCTCAGCGCAGTGGCGACCAGCGGGCCATACGTCACCACCGTGGCGTCCGTACCGACCCGACGCACTGCCGCCCGCCCGATCGGCAGTGCCGGAGTGCGGGTGTCGACGACCTCACGGGTCCAGTACCGCCGTTTCGGCTCGAGATAGATCACCGGGTCGCGGCTCGCAATCGCCTGCCGCAGTAGCCAATACGCGTCAGACGGTGTTGACGGCACCACCACCTTGAGCCCCGCGGTGTGCAGCCAGTAACTCTCAGTGGACTCCGAATGATGTTCCACCGCGCCGATTCCGCCGAACGACGGAATGCGGATGGTCACCGGCATGTCGACGTCACCGTGAGTGCGCATCCGGTACTTGGCCAGATGGCTGACCATCTGATCGAACGCAGGTGCGGCGAATCCGTCGAACTGGATCTCGGGAACCGGCAGGAAGCCACGTATTGCCAATCCGATCGCGATGCCGATAATGCCCGACTCCGCGAGCGGGGTGTCGAAACACCGTTGCTCGCCGAAGGTTTCGGTCAGTCCTTCGGTCACCCGGAACACACCGCCGAGTGTCGCGACGTCCTCGCCGAACACCAGCACCCGGTCGTCGGCCGCCATCGCGTCGTGCAGACCGCGGTTGATCGCCTGCGCCATCGTCAACGTCGGCGCCGTCTGTAACGGCGTGAGAACCGGTCCACGCGGCTCGGGTACATCGTCGCCGTGCATCGGGGGCCGTTCGATGATCTGTGTCATGTCACGCCTCCTTCGCCAACTCGTCGCGCAGCTGTTCTCGCTGCCTTATCAGGTCGGGCGTGATGTCGTGGTAGACCGTGTCGAACATCTCGGTGATATCGAAATCGTCTGCGCCGACCATTGATTCGCGCAACTCGGTCCGCACTCGCTTCGATCTGGCTTCGACGCGTTCCTCCAGCCGCTCCGTCCACACCCCGATGCCGTGCAAATAGGTGCGGTACCGGTCGATCGGATCGAGGGCGGCCCAGTGAGCGACTTCCACCTCGGAGCGGTAGCGCGCCGGATCGTCGGACGTGGTGTGCGGACCCATCCGATAGGTGATGGCTTCGATCAGCGTTGGTCCACCGCCGTCGCGGGCCCGCTGGGCGGCTTCAGCGACCACCGCGAAGCACGCCAGTACGTCATTGCCATCGACACGAATGCCTGGCATCCCATAGCCGATAGCCCTATGGGCGATCGACGGGGCAGCCATCTGATGGCTGACCGGCACCGAGATGGCCCAGCCGTTGTTCTGGACGAGGAACACGCACGGCGCATTGAAGACCGCCGCGAAGTTCAGTGCCTCGTGTGCGTCGCCCTCGCTGGTGGCGCCGTCGCCGAGGAAGGCCAGCGTGATGGAATCCTCGCCGAGCCGCTGGGCGCCCATCGCCGCCCCGACTGCGTGCAGCCCGTGGGTGCCGATGGGGATGGAGATCGGCGCGCAGCACCGCTCGGTGAAGCCGAGCCCGCCGTGCCACTTGCCCCGCCAGACGGCGCCCATCTGGGCTGGGGTGATGCCGCGCAACAGGAATGCACCGATCTCGCGGTACTGGGGGAACAGCCAGTCGGTTTTGCGCAGGCACGCGGCCGCCCCGATTTGCGCGGCCTCCTGGCCGCGGCACGACGCGAACAGCGCCAGCTCACCCTGGCGTTGCAGGTTGATGAATTCGCTGTCGAGGCCGCGAGTGACGACCATCAGCTCGTAGAGCCAGCTCAGTGTTTCTGGGGGTAGATCGCGGCTGTAGCGATCTTCGGCTGTCGGTGACCCGTCGGGGTCCACCAGCCGGATCGGCGCGAGATCGACGCTCGCAGCATCCGCAGACAGAGCCATACCGCCTCCTTCAGGTCCCAGTCGCGGCATGTTTCGCCGTTAGACCGTGAGGTGCTCAGCGCGGAGGCGGTCAGAGCAAAATCCCTGGTGAGGGGCTGTCTGACAGCTACCGGGGTGTGGAGCGGATCAGACCATGCGCTCTGCTCGCCCCAACACTGGGGCAATTCCCATTATGCGCTCGAACACCGATCGCGCCCGCTCAACGCGTGCCCGCGGCGGGACGTGTCGCGTCGGTACTAGTCAGCGTCGTGCGGCGCGAGCGCGACGATCCGTTCCGCCCGCCGTAGCACGGGGGCATCGACCATCAAGCCGTCATGCTGGAACACGCCCCGCTCGGCTGCTGCCCGGGCGAGGACCGCGCGCGCCCAGTCGACCTGCTCGTCGGTCGGCGCGTAGCCGGCGCGTATGGCCGCCACTTGCGACGGGTGAATCGCCACCTTGGCGTCGAACCCGACGGCCACCGCATCGTCGACCTCCGCGGCAAGGCCGTCGAGGTCCTTGATGTCGAGGTACACCGAGTCCAGCGCCATCCGTCCGAATGCCTTGGCGGCGAGCAGCGTCTGCGACCGCACGTGCCGGGCTACCTCGCGGTAGCTGCCGTCCGGATACCGGTTGGCAGTACCACCGAGCACTGCGAAGAGGTCTTCGGCACCCCACATCAATGCCAGCGAGTTTTCCATCCGGGCGAGTTCGTTGACCGCCAGCGCGCCTAACGGCGTCTCGATCAACACCACCACATCCAGTGGCGCGAGGTCGCGAATCTGCTGCGGGTCTTCGGTCTTTGCGAGCATGACGGTGGAGTACGACGTGCTCTTCAGCGCTTCGAGGTCGAGTTGATGGTCGGCGGTGGCGCTCGGGTTGATGCGCACGACGGTGCGCTCGGGGTCAAGCGGCGTTTCGATCAACGCCTTGCGAGCCGCCTCCCGATCCTTGGCCGCAACACCGTCCTCGAGGTCGAGGATCACCACATCGGCTGCCGCGGCGGCCTTTTCGAATCGCGCTGGCCGGTCGGCCGGGCAGAACAACCACGCCGGCCCGGTCTGCGTCAGCGCCATTTACTCCTCCGGCTTCTTGCGCACCATGGTCTTGCGCGATGCGGTCGCCACAATATCGCCATGCTGATTGCGGCCGGTGTGGGCGAACGTCACGATGCCTTCGCCGGGACGGCTCTTGGACTCCCGCTTGTCGGTCACCTCAGTCTCGGCGTACAGCGTGTCCCCATGGAACAGCGGCTTGGGGAACGTGACCTCACCGAAGCCCAAGTTGCCCACGATCGTGCCCTGCGTCAGCTGCGCCACCGACAACCCGACCAGCGTCGACAGCGTGAACATCGAATTCACCAGGCGCTGGTTGAACGGCGGCAACGCATCGGAGAACGCGGCGTCGAGATGCAGCGCCTGGGTGTTCATCGTGAGCGTGGTGAACAGCACGTTGTCGGCCTCGGTGATGGTGCGACCGGGTCGGTGCTGATACAACACACCGGTCTCGAATTCCTCGAACCACAGCCCGCGCTGGACGACGATTCGTTTGTCTGTCACAGACCCGCCTCGCGCGCGATCAGCATCAGTTGCACTTCCGTTGTCCCCTCGCCGATCTCGAGGATCTTGCTGTCTCGGTAGTGACGCGCGACGGCGTACTCGTTCATGAACCCGTAGCCGCCGAACACCTGGGTGGCGTCGCGGGCATTGTCCATCGCGGCCTCGCTGGCCACCAGCTTTGCGATCGCCGCGGCTTTCTTGAACGGCTTGCCCGCCAACATGAGTGCGGCCGCGTCGTAGTAGGCGGTGCGCGCGGCATGCGCGCGCGCCTCCATGCGAGCGATCTTGAACGCGATGGCCTGATAAGTGCCGATCGCCGCGCCGAACGCCTCGCGCTCCTTCGCGTACTTCACGCATTCGTCGACGCAGCCCTGTGCGGCGCCGACCGACAACGCCGCGATGGCGATACGGCCCTCGTCGAGGATGCGCAGGAAGTTGGCGTAGCCGCGGCCACGCTCACCGAGCAGATTCTCGGCGGGCACCCGGACGTCGTCGAACGACAGCGGGTGGGTGTCCGAGGCGTTCCAGCCGACCTTGTTGTACGCGGGCTCGGCGGTGAACCCCTCGGTGGGAACGGGCACCAGGATCGACGAAATCTCCTTGCGGCCACCGGCATCGCCCGTGACGGCGGTGACGGTCACCAGTTTGGTGATGTCGGTACCCGAGTTCGTGATGAACTGCTTGGACCCGTTGATAACCCAATGCCCGTCGTCCAGCTTGGCCGTGGTCTTGGTAGCGCCCGCATCGGTGCCGCCGCCCGCCTCAGTCAACCCGAATGCGCCGAGTGCCTTGCCACTTGCCAACAGCGGCAACCATTCCTGCTTCTGCTCTTCGTCGCCGAAGCGGTACACCGGCATCGCGCCCAGAGATACGCCCGCCTCCAGCGTGATCGCCACGCTCTGGTCGACCTTGCCGAGTTCCTCGAGCGCAAGGCACAGCGCGAAGTAGTCGCCGCCCATACCGCCGTACTCCTCGGGGAACGGCAGACCGAACAAGCCCATGTCGGCCATCCCGGAGACCACTTCGTATGGGAAGGAATGCTCCTCGTCGTGTTTGGCGGCGACGGGTGCGACCACACTGTTGGCGAAGTCGCGCACCGTCTTGGCGAGCTGTTCGTAGTGATCCGGCAGCAGCCCGGTTGCCAAAAAGTCAGTCATTGGCTTCTTCTCTCGCGATTATGCGGGCCAACGGCTGGCCCACCTTGACCTGGTCGCCGACACCGACGAGTAGTTCAACGGCGCCGTCGACCGGCGCGGACAGTGCGTGCTCCATCTTCATGGCCTCGACGGTGACGACGACGGTACCTGCCGCCACGCTTTGGCCGTCTCCGACACCTACGGCCACAACGGATCCGGGCATCGGGCTGGTCAACTCGGCGTCGCCGCTGTGCTCGTCGTCCGGCCGCACCGGTGCTTCGCGGACTTCCTCGAGCATCGCGGTGCGACCGCTGCCCGATAGCCAGATCTGGCCATCTGTCGCCGCCACGAGGTAGTCGGTGCGCAAGCCGTCAAGCGTGACGATGAGTCGATCATCATCCAGAGACGCAGTGAGCGAACGTATTTCGCCATCTTCTACCCGCACGGTGCCCGCGTTCGGTGTGCCGGTCAGATAGACGTGATCGGTGCGCTCACCGGCGTGCAGCCGAAAGATCGTCGGCGCCCGCTGCCCCACGCGCCAGCCCGAGGGCACCTCCCAAAGATCGCTTACCGGAGTCGGCCACAAGCGCAGCCACTTGTAGGCCGCCGCGGCGATCAACTCGTCGTCGCCGTGCTCGGGCGCGGCGTAGTCCGAGGTGCGGCGGTCCAGCAGCCCCGTATCGAGGCGCCCAGCCGCGACGTCGGCATCGGCGAGTAGGAACCGCAGGAAATCGATGTTGGTGGTGACGCCGAGCACCGCGGTGTCCGCCAATGCGCGGTCGAGAGCACGAAGCGCTGCGGACCGGTCAGCGGCGTGCGCGATGACCTTGGCCAGCATCGGGTCGTACTCACTGCCGATGACCATTCCCGCCGCAAGGCCGGAATCCACACGGACACCGGGCCCCTCGGGCTCGGCGAGGTCCAGCACGTCGCCGCCGGTTGGCAGGAAGCCGCGCGCGGGGTCCTCCGCGTACACTCGCGCCTCGATCGCGTGGCCGTGCATCGCGATCTCGTCCTGCGTGATCGGCAGCTTCTCCCCCGCCGCGATGCGGACCTGAAGCTCGACCAGGTCGACGCCGGTGACCATCTCCGTGACTGGGTGCTCGACCTGAAGGCGGGTGTTCATCTCCATGAAGAAGAACTCGTCGGGCCGGTCGGCGGACACGATGAACTCGACGGTGCCTGCACCGGTGTACTCGACACTTCGGGCGGTGTCGCACGCGGCTGCGCCGATCCGTGCCCGGGTCGGCGGGTCGAGCAGCGGCGACGGCGCCTCCTCGATGACCTTCTGATGGCGCCGTTGCAGGCTGCACTCACGTTCACCGAAGTGCACGACGTTGCCGTAGCCGTCGGCGAGCACCTGTACCTCGATGTGTCTGGGGTTCAACACAAACCGCTCGAGAAACAGCGTGTCATCGCCGAACGCCGACGCCGCCTCGCGCCGTGCGCTGGCCAGCGCCGCACCCAACTCCGAAGGCTGGTGCACCACCCGCATGCCCTTACCGCCGCCGCCGGCCGACGGTTTGACCAGCACGGGATAGCCAACCTCATCGGCGCCCGCGACCAAGTCGGCGTCCGTCAATCCGGGGCGGGATACGCCGGGCACGACCGGCACGCCGAACGCGGACACCGCGGCCTTGGCGGTGATCTTGTCGCCCATCGTCTGGATCGCCGCGGCCGGCGGCCCGATGAACACGATGCGCGCGGCTTGCAGCGCGCCAGCGAATTGCGCGTTCTCCGAGAGAAATCCGTAGCCGGGATGGACGGCCTGCGCGCCGGTGCGCTGCGCGGCCTCGACCACGGCTTCGATGTTGAGGTAGCTCTGCCGCGCAGGCGCGGGCCCGATGTTCACCGCGACGTCCGCCTCAGCGACATGGCGTGCGCCAGCGTCGGCGTCGCTGAACACCGCGACCGAACGAATCCCCATCGCGCGCAGCGTGCGGATGACCCGCACCGCGATCTCGCCACGGTTGGCAACCAGAACGGTGTGGATATTCATCATCACATCCTGAACACGCCGTAGGAGACCGACTCCAGCGGCGCCCGCCCGACGATCGAAAGCGCCAGCCCCAGAACGGTTCTGGTGTCGGCAGGGTCGATCACGCCGTCGTCCCACAATCTGGCCGTCGAATAGTAGGGGTTGCCCTGGTCTTCGTACTGCTGACGGATCGGCGCCTTGAACTTCTCTTCCTCTTCGGCGGTCATCTCGCCACGTACCGTCGCGAGCACCGAGGCGGCCTGTTCACCACCCATCACCGAAATCCGCGCGTTGGGCCACATCCACAGGAAGCGAGGCGAATACGCTCGCCCGCACATCGAGTAGTTGCCCGCACCGTACGAGCCACCGATGACGACAGTCAGCTTCGGTACCCGTGCACAGGCGACTGCGGTCACCATTTTGGCGCCGTTTTTGGCGATGCCGCCAGCCTCATAGTCACGGCCGACCATGAAGCCCGAGATGTTCTGCAGAAACAGCAACGGCGTGTTCCGCTTGTCACACAACTCGATGAAATGTGCACCCTTCAAGGCGGATTCGCTGAACAGCACACCGTTGTTGGCGACGATGCCCACGGGGTGACCATGGATGTGCGCGAAGCCGGTGACCAGCGTGCTGCCGTATTCGGTCTTGAATTCGGCGAACTCGCCGCCGTCGACGATCCGGGTGATGACCTCGTGCACGTCATATGGCACCCGCGGATCGACGGGCACGACGTCATAGAGCTCGGTCTGGTCGGCGACCGGGTCGACCGACGCCAGCACGTCCCATGGCAGCTCGGTCCGTGGTCCGAGCGTCGCGACGATGCGCCGCACGATCCGCAGCGCATCGCGGTCGTCGTGCGCCAAATGGTCTGTGACACCGGATGTTTTGGAGTGCAGATCACCGCCGCCGAGTTCCTCGGCCGTGACGACCTCGCCGGTGGCGGCTTTGACCAGCGGCGGGCCACCCAAGAAGATGGTGCCCTGGTTGCGCACGATCACGGCCTCATCGCTCATCGCAGGCACATAGGCCCCGCCCGCAGTGCACGAGCCGAGCACCGCCGCGATCTGCGGGATGCCCTCCGCGCTCAGGTTCGCCTGGTTGTAGAAGATGCGGCCGAAGTGCTCGCGGTCGGGAAACACCTCGTCCTGGCGTGGCAGAAAGGCGCCGCCCGAGTCGACGAGGTAGATGCACGGCAGCCGGTTCTGGCCGGCGATCTCCTGCGCGCGCAGGTGTTTCTTGACGGTGATCGGGTAGTACGTGCCGCCCTTCACGGTCGCGTCGTTGGCCACGATCATGCATTCTCGGCCTGAGACTCGGCCGATGCCCGCAATCATTCCGGCGCCGGGGCATTCGTCGTCGTAAATGCCGTCGGCGGCAAGCGGTGCCAATTCGAGGAAGGGGCTACCGGGGTCGAGCAGACCGTCCACCCGGTCGCGGGGTAGCAGCTTGCCGCGGCTGACGTGACGCTCGCGGGCGCGCTCGGAACCACCCAGCGCGGCTGTCGCCAGCTTGGTGCGCAACTGGTCGACCAGTGCGAGGTGCTCGTCGCGGTAAGTACGCTGCGATGTCCTCATTCAGGACCCGTTCGTTTGAGTTAATGACGACTAACTCATGGTATGTTAGTCACGATTAACCGAGTTGTCCACGGGGGGTCCAGATGGCGGCACCTGCGACCACGCGGCGCGGCCGGGCGAAATCCGATCGTCGCAGCCAACTGATCGCCGCGGCCGAACGCCTCGTCGCCGAACGGGGTTATCTCGCCGTGCGCCTCGAGGACATCGGCGCAGCCGCGGGCGTGAGCGGCCCTGCGATCTACCGACACTTCCCCAACAAGGAGGCGTTGCTCGTTGAGCTGCTGGTCGGCATCAGCACCCGGCTCCTGGCCGGTGCCACGGCCGTTGTCGAAAAGGCCGCCGACTCTGCGGATGCGTTGGAGGGGCTCATCGACTTCCACTTGGATTTTGCGCTCGGAGAGTCAGATCTGATCCGCATTCAGGATCGCGATTTGGGTCACCTGCCACCGTCGGCCAAGCGGCAGGTGCGTAAGGCCCAGCGGCAGTACGTCGAGATCTGGGTCGACGTGCTCCGGCGGTTGGACGACACACTCAGCGAGGCCGACGCCCGGCTGATGGCGCACGCGACATTCGGGTTGTTGAATTCCACACCACACAGCGTGAAACCCGGTGGCGCAAAAGCGGCCGAGGCCAGCTCGCGTTCCGTCTTACGGGCAATGACGGTTGCGGCGCTGACCTCGGCCGGTAGTGCCGGGCGTTAGTACCAGACTCTCCTGCCGCCGACGGGCCGTCCGACGGATCCGAGGATCCAGAACACCGCGCCGATGACAATCAACACAACGCCGATATAGGTCAGGACCGACATCCCGAACAGCAGCCCGAGGATGAGCAGAATAGCTCCCAGAACAATCATGGCTTACTCCATTTCTTTGAATTATTAACTGCCAGTTGATTACTGGCTTGGCTCGGGCAGGTTGCAGTTCGTCACCTTCGGATTGACCCCTGCATAGTTCAAAGGACCGACGACAACCGTGAGGGCAATGGTCCCCGCTGTCGCGCAATTGTTTTCAGAATTTCTGAAGTAATCGCGTTGGTAAGCGGCGAGCACCCCGATCAGCAACCACACGAGCACGATGACGCCGAGAATTCCGCCACCTCGCATGCTCCGCCTCCATCCGTGTATTGCACCAACTCTGGCGCGCAGCAGCGGTTTACCCGGCGGACAATTTGTCCAAACCTTCGACCAGCTACGGATTGATCACGAAATCCGGGCGGGCGCGAACGCCGCGGTGAGCCAGCCGCTCATGGCCCTGACCAGCACAGAGCGGTTCTCGCGTCGGACGATCTCGTGACCGTCGTCGTCGAAGACGAGCAGTTCGGCGCTGCGGCCAAGCGCACGCAACGCGTCGTACATTTGCTGCGATTCGGTGGGCGGAACATTGGTGTCGTTCAGGCCATGCACGAGCAGAAGCGGCGCGGTCAACGCGTGCGCGCGCAGCAGTGGCGACAAGCGGTCGAGCAGGTCGCGGTCGCCGACCGGATGGCCGTACTTCGAGTGGGCGGCTGCGGCGATCCACGGTTCGGTGGTGCGGTACCAGGTGTTCAAGTCGCTCATCCCGCAGATGCTGATTCCGGCGGCAAACAGGTCGGGATGAAAGGTGAGTGCCGCCTGGGTGAGGTATCCGCCGTACGACCACCCGCAGCAGGCGATGCGATCACCGGGGGCGACGCCGGACTCGATGAGATAGCGTGTCGCGTCGGCGACGTCGTCGATGGCCGCGAAGCGCCGCTCCTTGTCGTCGGCGTGCATGAACGCCCGGCCGAATCCACCGGAACCGCGCACGTTCGGAAGAAACACGGCGATGCCCAATTCCAACAGCGGCGGGAAGAACTCGTTGTAGCCGGGCCTGCCCTGCCCTTCCGGGCCGCCGTGCAGGAAGATCATCGCGCCGATCGGATCGATGCCATCCGGTGGGCGGAACAACCAACCGCTGAACTCCAGCCCGTCGCGCGCGGTCATGACCTCGAGCGTCGGGTCGGCGGCGACGGGCCCGCTGCTTGGCTCCCTGTCCACAGGCTCCCATTCGCGGGTGCGCGGGTCGACCAGCTCGACCGTCGGCGGCATCGACGGGCCCTCCACCGTCATCGCGAGCATCGACCCGCCGGCGCTGATGCTCAACTCGCTGGCCACCATGCCGGGCAGTGGAATCGGCTCGTGCAGCGTGTTGTCCGCGAGCTCGAGGATCTGTAATTCGCTGGCGCCGTTGATGTTCCATAACATCGCGACCGTCGACAGATCGTCACTGACGGTGAAATCGTCGAGTTCGTATCCAGGCCTCTCGGCAAGCACCTGATAGGACACGCCGTCGGGGATCGCGGTGACCTCCAGCAGCCGGGCGTGCTCGGCGCCGTTCTCGCTGCGGATCAAGGCACGCACATATCCTTCTGCGCTGTTGACTCCGTAGGTCTTGGCCGGGTGGTAGAGCTCGGTGAGTTCACCCTCCAGCCCCGCCCGCAGTCGGCGCGGGTGGTGGTCGTCGAGAATGATCCCTGCATCGGTGGTCGATCCGGGATCATATGGCAGCAAAGCGATTTCGGTCAGGCCGCGAAGCATGATCAGATCGCGGTAGCCGCGCGGGCCGACCCGCACCAGCGACGCGCCCGCCCACGCGTCGACCAGCCTGCCGCCCGAGCGGCGGTCGAGCACGACGGTGCTGCCGTCAGCCGGATCGATCAGACATGAGCTGCCGATGCCGTCTTCGCCGGTGAGGATCGCGGCGACTTGTGTTCCGTCCCAAGCGATCAGCTCAGCGGTGCCTTCCTGCATTCCGGCGGGCCAGCGGTCGATGCGACGTGCGTCGCGGTCGTCGGGATCGGTTGTCACTACCCAGATCTGGCTTCGGGTGGCACCGTCGGGTGCGACCTCGCATGCCAGCCAGTGGCCGTCGGCGGAATGCAGCACGCGGGTGACGGCGCCCTCGACGGGCAACTCGACGTCGCGCGACGAACTCGCCCGCCAACCGCGCAAGAACCGCTGCACGGCTCGCGGGAAGCCGCCGTCGTCGACAAGGTGGGCGAATGCGGTCGCGTCCGGCGACATCGATGCTCCGTAGACCCGACGGACCTGCGCTCCCACGAGACTAATTTTCCATACTCTGCAACCACATTTCGAGCACGGCAAGTTGCCAGAGCGCGTTGGCGCCGAGCGTCGTACGCGTGTCGTTCGGGGCGGCGAGCAGCGCGTCGACGGTTTCCCTGCGATACAGACCGCGGGTCCGGGCGGCGTTGTTGGTCAGCGCGTCGCGGACCATGTCCAGCACGTCGCCGTGCAAGTGCCGGATGCCGGGGACCGGGAAGTATCCCTTGGTACGGTCGATCACCTCGGCGGGCAGCAGCGCCCGCGACGCGTCCTTAAGCACACCCTTGCCGCCCGATGCCAGCTTCAGCTCGGCCGGACAGCTGGCAGCCAGCTCGACGAAGTCGTGGTCGAGGAACGGCACCCGGGCCTCCAGGCCCCACGCCATCGTCATGTTGTCCACCCGCTTGACGGGGTCGTCGACAAGCATCACTTGGGTGTCGATCCGCAGCGCTGCGTCCACCGCGGTCTCGGCGCCCGGCGCGAACTGGTGTGTCATGACGAACTGCCGACTCGGGTCTTCGTCGGCAATCGCGAACTCTGGAGCATAAATTGCCAGCACGTCGGAGTGGCCGCGGTCGAAGAATACCTTCGCGTACGCCTCGGAGGTCTGATCGCGGGCCACGTTGGCCAGGGGCGGGTACCAGTCGTAGCCGGCCAGGATCTCGTCGGCGCCCTGGCCGGACTGCACCACCTTGACCGACTTGCTCACCTCCTGTGACAGGAGATAAAACGCGACGCAGTCGTGACTGACCATCGGTTCACTCATCGCTGCAATGGTTTTCGGTACCGCAGGCAGCAGCCGCGAGTTGTCGATATGAATGCGGTGGTGGTCGGTATCGAAAGTCGTTGCAATCAGGTCGGAGTAGAAATACTCGTCCCCGGACTCGTCCCCCACCGAGTCGAATCCTATGGAATAGGTGGCCAGACCGTGCTGGCCATGCTCGGCCAGCAGCGCTACCACGATCGACGAGTCGATGCCGCCGGACAGCAGGACGCCGACCGGAACGTCGGCGACCATCCGCCGTTCCACCGCCGTGCGCAGCGCGTCCATCAGCGCCTCCTGCCAGTCGCGCGGGGTCCAGGACACCCGCGCCGGGTCGCGCTCGAAAACCGGTCTCCAATAGACGGTGTCTGACTGTGTGCCATCCGGGTGGATCACCCGTACGGTCGCCGGCGGCACCTTTCGCACGCCGCGATAGATGGTGCGCGGAGCAGGCACCACCGAGTGAAAGCTCATGTAGTGGTGCAGCGCGTGCCGGTCGAGCTCCGTGTCGACGTCGCCGGCGTCGAGCAGGGCGCGCACGGTCGAGGCGAAACGCAGCCGTCCCGGCGTTTCGGCCACATACAGCGGCTTGATGCCGAGCCGATCGCGCGCGAGTGTAACGACGCCGGTTTCGCGCTCGGCGATCGCGAATGCGAACATGCCCTTGAAGTGATCGACGCAGTCGGTCCCCCACCGGTGGAACGCCTTTATCACCACTTCGCTATCAGAACTCGAAAAGAATTGGTAGCCAGTGGCTTCCAATTCGTTGCGCAGATCCCTGTAGTTGTAGATACAGCCGTTGAAGACCAAGGTCAGCCCGAGGCCGCTGTCCACCATTGGCTGGGCGCCGCGGGCGGACAGGTCGATGATCGACAGTCGTCGGTGTCCGAGCGCGACGGGTCCGTGCGCCAAGACGCCGTCGAAATCGGGGCCGCGCGAGACCATGGCACCGGTCATCCGAGTCACCGCCGCCACGTCAGCAGACCGTCCGTCGAAGCGGATTTCTCCGCAGATGCCGCACATGTTGCCTTCCGTTCCCTACGGCGCCGCTTGGTCGTGTTGGCCACCAGTCAAGATCCAGGTGTCCTTGCTGCCGCCGCCCGAGGATGAGTTCACGATGCGAGATCCGCGCGCCGCCACCCGGGTCAGCCCCGCGGGCATGACGTGTGCCGTAACCGTATCGTCGGACCCCGGCCGCAGGTGCACGAACGCCCGCAGGTCGACGTGATGCGGATACATCCCCTCGCCGTCGAATGTCGGGTGGGTGGACAACGCCACGGTCTCCTGCGCTATGTAGCGTTCGGGCTGGTTCTGCAGTTCACGCCGGCGGACTTCGAGTGCCTCACCGGAGGCCTCCGGCCCGATCACCACGCCGGTGCCACCGTGCCCGTCGATCGGCTTGACCACGAGGTCGGCGAGGTTGTCCAGCACGTAGTCGCGCTGGGTCCGTTCGGCACAGATCCAGGTCGGCACTTGGGCCAGCGCCGGTGTTTCGCCTAGGTAATACTGGATCATCGTCGGCACGTAGGCGTAGATGGCCTTGTCGTCGGCGACGCCGTTGCCCAGCGCGTTGGCGATGGTCAGCGTCCCGTTGGTGACCGCCTCGAGAACACCGGGCCGCAACGCGCTGGCGTCGTATCCGGTGGACGACAGCAGCATGTCCTCGTCCATCCGGACGTACAGCACGTCGACAGGGTGAACGTCAGAACCAAAGTGGCGGAACAGTTTCCCGTCGCGGACCGACAGATCCGAGGTCTGCACAAGCGCGATGCCCAGCTCTTCGGCCAGGAAAGTGTGCTCGAACCAGGCAGAGTCTTCCCAGCCAGAGGACAACAGCGCCACCGACGGCTCGATCCCGGCCTGCGGCGGCGCCGCGGCGCGCAAGGTCTCCAGCAGCATCGACGGCACCTGGTCCACGTCGCCGAGCTCGGCGGGCCGCTCCAGTTCGGGCAGGTGCTTGGTGAGCAGCCGCCGGTTCGCGATCGCGTATGCGGTGCCGGAGGGGATACGAAGGTTGTCTTCGAGCACCATCCAGTTGCCGGCCCTGTCGCAAACCAGGTCGGTGCCGCTGATGTGGGCGCGGACCAGGTCGCGCGACAGCCGGCCCGTCGAACGGAATCCGGGTGCGCGGTCCAGCGTGTGCATCCCGATGACACCGTCGGCGACGATGGCCTGCTCGGAGTAGATGTCACGCAGGAACGCGTTGAGCGCCTTGGCTCGCTGACCCAGACCCGCGGTGAGTTCTGCCCACTCGTCGGCAGCGACCAACCTCGGCATCAGGTCGAGCGGGAACACCTGGGCGCGGTTCTGGCCGCTGACTCTGAACGTGATGCTCTCGGCGCGCTGGTCCTGCTCAATGTCGCCCTCTCGGGATCGCAACACCGCGACCCCGAGGTCGGCGACGGCATGCAGGATCTTTTCGTAGCGGGGCCGGGGCCGCCCGGTGGGTTCGACGGCCTCGTCGTAGCTGACCGCGGCGGCCCTGTCGGCTGGATCCTGCTCGCGGTCGGGTTGGTAGCCGAACAGCAGTGTGGGGTCTTCGATTACGGCCGTCGTGTTCGGCCCGGTGCCCGCGGTTTCGGCGATCAGCTGGTCGACAACGTCGGTTAGCCGGCCGCGGCGACGCAAAGCCCGTCGCTGACGAGCCGCCGACGTGCCAGCGAAAAGCACCTGCCGGGTCAGCTCGACGAGCATCTGCCAGTCTCCTGCCGCCTCCAGTTGCGGACGCAGCGACCGAACGAGTTCGGTGACGACGTCTCCGGCGGGTCGACTGACCGGACCGTCGATGTCGACCAGCTTGCCCTCCAGACCCGAGCGCGCCGCCCGCCACAGCGCCGCGCGGCCCAGCGGCGGCGAAACCTCGACGGCGGGGACGCCCGCCCGGAGCCCCTCCGCCTCGCGTTCGACCAAAGCCCGGAACAGCCCCGCGATCAGCACGATGGTGTCCACGGACGGGCAGCTGTCGCACACACGCAGTTCCAGCGTGGGAGCGGCGACGGCCGGACGCACGTCGAAGTACACCATCCCGGCGTCCGTGATTGCTCCGCTTGCCACCAGCTCTGCCACGAGTTTGTCGTATTCGGCGGCTGAGAACACGGGCGCGGCCAGCCCCGTCGTCGGCCAGCGCTGCCACACCAAGGTTCGCACGCTGGAATATCCGGTGTCGGAGCCGTCGGACCAAAATGGCGAACTGGCGGACAGCGCCAGCAGTGTCGGCACATACGCAGACACCCGGTTGGCCAGGACGACCGACTCGTCGCGGTCGGCAACGCCGACGTGCACCTGGGTGCCGCAGATGAGTTGTTCGCGGGCCAGCAGCTGGTAATCGGCGAGCATCTGCCGGTAGCGGGCGGTCTGCGTGACCTGAATTTCGGCGGGAACCGACAGCGGCACCGCCCCGGCGGCGACCACGCCCATGCCGAGTTTGGAGGCGGCTTCAACAAGCACCTTGCGGTGGCCCTGGAGATCGGCGCGCAGCCCGTCGAGGGTATCGACCACGCCGCTGTTCATTTCGATTACGCAGCGCTGCAACTCGGCGACGTAACTGTCGGACAACTCACCGAGCAGCTCAGGCGCGCGGGCCGTCAGCCGTCTGGTCTTGAGGTCGACGAGATGGAACTCCTCCTCGACACCCATCGTTCGCGGCATGAGGCCTCACACTTCGCCACCGTAATTGACGCGTAGTTACATCAGTGTTAACCCTGCTTGCTACCGGTAAACCGGCGCGGCTGGCTCTTTCGGCAGAATAGGCCGTCGCGACCAAAACCGTTCAACGAGCTGCACAGGTACCCTGCAGCCATGAGGTGGGAATGACCGATTCACCGCGCCGCGACGGGCCCGAACCCTTCGGTAGCAGCTATCCCGGATATACCGATCCGGCGTATGCGAGCCAGGCGCCCTACGGCCCCACCTATCAGGCACCGGCCGTTCCGGCACCGACCGAGCAGCTGCCCGCCTACTCCCCGTATGGCTACGACCCGTACGCCACCGGGCAGTACGGCGCTGGAGGTCAGCCGCCGCACCCACCCGAGCCCGAGGGCCCTAAGTCACCGCGCTGGCTGTGGATAGTCGCGGGCGTGTCGATCCTGACGGTGATCGGCCTGGTGATCGCGCTGGTGATCGTGAACAGCTCCAAGCAGGAGACCGTCGTCGCGCCGCTGCCGTCGCTGCCCGAGCCGACGTCGACCAGGCCCACGCCAACGACACCGCGGCCGACCATCCCCGTCTTCCCGTTGCCGACGCTGCCGAGCATCCCGTCGACAACGGGTCCGTCCACGCCGGCCACGCCGGGCGCCACCGAAACAGTCGCCTACAACGTGTCCGGCGACGGTCGGGCCATCAACATCACCTATGTCGACACCGGCGGGGTGTTGCAGACCGAGTTCAACGTGATGCTGCCGTGGAGCAAGGAGGTCCAGTTGAGTCAGCCGGCCAAGGACTCCGCCAGCGTCAGCATCATCAACGTCGGCCGCGAAGTGAGCTGCTCGATCTCCGTCAACGGCGTGCAAGTGCAGCAGCGCACCGGCGCAGGCCTGACAATTTGCACCGCGGCCGGCTAGACCGCCGCCCGTCGCGGCACGCGCACGCTAAGCATCGCAAGGAAGCCTGTCGCCAAGACCAGCATCAGGCCGGCGATGCCAGCCCGGTCCGCGCCGAAGATTGCGACGAACGTGGCGAACATGAACGGCGCCAGCGGCGCGACCGCGCGCCCGGTCATGGTGTAGAGGCCGAACGCCACGCCCTCTTTGCCTTCGGCGGTCATCCGCAACAACAGCGTGCGTGCCGAGGCCTGCGTCGGCCCGATGAATAGGCACAGCAGCAGTCCGCACACCCAAAACGCCGCGGCGCCGGACAACGACATCAGCGTCACACCGACGACGATCATCGCCGCCAGCGCGCCGAGGATGACGACCTTCGAGCCGACGCGGTCGTCGAGCAAGCCGCCGAGCACCGCACCTGCCGCGGCCACCAGGTTGGCGGCGATTCCGAACAGCAGCACATCGGCCGACGAGACGCCGTAGACGTTGACGCCGAGCACCGCGCCGAAGGTGAATACGCCGGCCAGTCCGTCGCGGAACACGGCGCTGGCGAGCAGGTAGTAGACGACGTTGCGATCCCGCCGCCACTCGCCTACCAAGTCTGACCACAGCTTGCGATAGGCGCCGAGCAGGCCGGTCGACGACCGGGTCTGCGGTTCGAGGTCGGCCGGCGGCGGGACGATGAGCACCGGTAGCGCGAACACGACCAGCCAGCCGGCGGTGACGAGCATCGCTGCGGGAACATTCGGGGCGTCGCCTTTGATGAATCCGCCGTAGACGATGACCAGTAGCACCATCGTGCCGAGATAGCCTGCGGCCCAACCGAATCCGGACACCTTTCCGTAGGTCTCCGACGTCGTCAGTTGTCGCAGCATCGCGTTGTACGGGACGCTGGCCAAGTCGTTGCATGCCGCGGTGAACCCCAGCAGTAGCAGGCCGGCCAACAGGTAGCGGGCGTCGTCTCGGATCAGGCTCATCGCTGCTGTCAGCAGGACGACCATCGCGGTGAGCACGCCCAGCGTCTGTCGCCGTCGGTGCGGCGCGTCGACCCAAGCCCCAATGGCAGGTGCGAGCACGGCGACGGTGGCACCGGAGAAGAACAGGGCCCAGCCGAGCAAGCTGGCCGGGCTGGTGTCGCTGGGAAGATCGTCTCCGACGGAGCGGGTCAGGTAGACGGAGAAGACGAAGGTCACGACGATCGCGCTGACGCCGGTGGAGCCGCAGTCCCACAGTGCCCACGCCAGCACGCGCAACCGGCTCATGTTCGAACGATATAGTCCGGCCCATGCCAGTACCCGCTCCTAGCGCGGATGCCCGTGCCGTTGTGACCGGCGCCTCGCAGAACATCGGCGAAGCCCTGGCCATCGAGCTGGCAGCCCGCGGACACCACCTCATCATCACGGCGCGCCGCGAGGAAGTGCTGCGCGCGCTGGCGGACCGGATCACCCGGCAATACGGGGTGACGGTGGAGGTGCGTCCGGTTGATCTCGCCGACCCTGCCGAGCGCGCCAAGCTGTGCGACGAACTTGCCGCGCGCGACATCTCGATCCTGTGCGCCAACGCGGGCACCGCGACGTTCGGCCCGGTCGCCTCGCTGGACGCCGACGCGGAGAAGGCGCAGGTGCAGCTGAATGTTCTTGGCGTACATGACCTTGCACTCGCCGTGCTCCCCGGCATGGTTTCGGGTAAGGCCGGCGGTATCCTGATTTCCGGTTCAGCGGCAGGGAATTCGCCGATTCCGAACAACGCGACCTACGCCGCCACCAAGGCGTTCGCGAATACGTTCAGCGAGTCGCTGCGGGGCGAGCTCAAGAAGGACGGTGTGCACGTCACGCTGCTGGCGCCGGGGCCGGTGCGCGAGACGCTGCCCGCGGAGACAGAGCAGTCGCTCGTCGAGAAGCTGATCCCCGATTTCCTGTGGATCTCCACGGAGTACACGGCCAAGATTTCCCTGGATGGCTTGGAGCGCAACAAGATGCGGGTCGTGCCGGGCGTGACGTCGAAGGCGATGTCAGTGGCGTCGGGCTACACACCGCGAGCCATCGTGACGCCGATCGTCGGCGCGGTCTACAAGAAACTCGGCGGCGGCTAGCGGCGTCGACGGCCGGTGCCGAAAATGCTGCGCGTGATCTCGCGGCCAGCCACCGTCGCCGCCGACCGCAAGAAGCTCTTGAACGCCGTGCTCTGGATGACCTCTTGCACCATGCTGCCCTCAACTCCGTCGCGACTCTTGGCCTCACCCTCGGCGCTGGCGGGGGCCGGCGGTTCCCCGGCGGGCGGTGGCGGGGCGTCGACGGGAGCGCCCGCGGGCGGTGGTGCGACCTTGTTCTGCAAGATCTCGTAGGCCGATTGCGGGTCGATCGTCTGGCCGTATTTCGCTTGCAGCGGACTGGCTTTCGCGGCCGCAGCGATCGCGTCGTTGCCGATCGCACCCATCAGCGAACGCGGCGAGCGCATCCGCGTCCACGCCACCGGCGTCGGCGCGCCCTTTTCCGAGAGCACCGTCACGATCGCCTCGCCGATACCAAGCGAAGTCAGCGCCTTCTCCAGGTCGTACACGTCGGTCTTCGGGTAGGTGCGCACCGTCTTGGTGAGCGCCTTCTGATCGTCAGGTGTGAACGCGCGCAACGCGTGCTGGATACGCGCGCCGAGCTGACTGAGCACGTCGTTGGGGACGTCGGTGGGCAGTTGCGTGCAGAAGAACACGCCAACACCCTTCGACCGGATCAGCTTCACGGTCTGCTCGACCTGCTCGAGGAACGCCTTGGACGCGTCGGTGAACAGCAAATGCGCCTCGTCGAACATGAACACCAGCTTGGGCTTGTCGACGTCACCGACCTCGGGCAGCGCGGTGAACAGATCGGCAAGCACCCACATCAGGAAGGTCGAGAACATCACCGGGCGGGCAGCCTGATCGCCGAGCTCCAGCAGCGTGATGACGCCGCGGCCCTGCGTGTCGGTGCGCATCAGGTCACTGGGCTCGAGCTCCGGCTCGCCGAAGAACGTGTCCGCGCCCTCGGCCTCCAGGTTGATCAGCGCCCGCAGGATCACGCCTGCCGTCGCGGCGGAAACCGCGCCGATCGCCTTGAGCTCTTCCTTGCCCTCATCGCTGGTGAGGAATTGGATGACCGCGCGCAAGTCCTTGAGGTCGAGCAGCGCTAGGCCCTTCTGGTCGGCCCAGTGAAAGATCAGGCCCAGGGTGGACTCCTGAGTTGGGTTGAGCCCCAACACTTTTGATAACAGGATCGGCCCGAAGCTGGTCATCGTCGCGCGGACCGGCACACCGATGCCCGAAGTGCCGAGCGAGAGGAACTCCACCGGGAACGCCGTCGGCGTCCACGAATCGCCGGTGTCCTTGCTGCGCTGCTGGACCTTGTCGTTGGATTCCCCCGCCTGTGAGAGGCCGGACAGGTCACCCTTGATATCGGCCATCACCACGGGCACGCCCGCCGCGGACAGTTGTTCGGCGATCACCTGCAGCGACTTGGTCTTGCCGGTGCCGGTGGCGCCTGCGACCAGGCCATGGCGGTTGACGGTGGCCAGCGGGATGCGGACCTGCGCGGTCGGGTCGCAAACCCCGTCGACGACGACGGCGCCCAATTCCAACGCGGGCCCTTCGGTGGCATAACCTGCGGCGATCTGCTGAGCGGGGGTGGCTGTCGACTCGGTGGGCATGGCCGGAACATTACTGCGAGGCGGACCCGCTGGGTGGGTGTAGGCGGCTGCTTGTCGCCCGACGGCTTACTGTTTTCCCTGTGCGTGACGAACTGGTATGGATCGACTGTGAGATGACCGGCCTTGACCTCAAGACCGACCGGCTCATCGAGATCGCGGTGCTGGTCACCGACGCCGACCTCAACATCCTCGGTGAGGGCATCGACGTAGTGATTCACGCCGAGGATGCCGCGTTGTCGTCGATGATTCCCGTCGTCACCGATATGCACACGCGCTCGGGCCTGATCGAGGAAGTCCGCGCGTCGACCGTCGACCTCGGCACGGCCGAAGAACAGGTGCTCGACTACATCCGCACCCATGTCAAGCAGGCGAAGACGGCTCCGTTGGCGGGCAACTCGATTGCCACCGACCGCGGCTTCATCGCCCGCGACATGCCCAAGCTCGACGACTATCTGCACTACCGGATGATCGACGTCAGCTCGATCAAGGAGTTGTGCCGGCGCTGGTATCCGCGCATCTACTTCGGCCAGCCGGAGAAGGGCCTGGCACATCGGGCGCTGGCCGATATCCACGAGTCCATTCGCGAGTTGCAGTACTACCGCCGCACGGCGTTCGTACCCGCGCCGGGCCCGTCGACCAGCGAAATCGCGGAGATCGCCGCCGAACTCGGCCCCCCGAACGGCGAGTCGGGCGATATCGATTCGGCTGCGGAGCGCCCCAGCGGCTAATATCGACGACGCCGCACATGCGTGATGCGGCAATGGTGGCTGTAGTTCAGTTGGTAGAGCACCAGGTTGTGATCCTGGGGGTCGCGGGTTCAAGTCCCGTCAGCCACCCCGAACGGGTCAGAGGGCAAATGCGTCCTCTGACCTTTTCTTTGGCCAGGCCCTCGCGAGCCTTTCGGGCTTAAGCACTACCGCGGGGGCGCGGTTGTGCGCGCAACCCGCCAAACTGATTGATGGTTCTGCTTTTGCCCGTTCTGCTCAGAGCTCAATCGAGAATGGAACCGGAGCGCAGCAAAGACGTTCTCGAACCTGCGAAGTTGCTGTCAACAAGCGCTCTGCCGATCGGTCGATGTCTGCCTCGCCATACGCTGTCACCGACACAGAAGGGTATTTGCGATGCAGCCTGGCCCGAACCCGATTGACCCAGTTGCCAACGAACGGTTGTCTCACGCGGGCAAGCTGTTCACGTCGGACTTGTCAATCAACGAGTTCGCGCTCCTGCGCGGCGCCGGGTTTGAACCGATCGAACTCGTCATGGGCGCGTCGGTCTACCACGTCGGCTTTCAGTTCACCAACCTCAAGCAGCAAGCGGAGTTGACCGTCCTCACCGAGGCGACATACCGCGCCCGCTGGAATGCATTGGGGCGCATGCAAGCCGAGGCCGACGCGCTTGGCGCCGATGGCGTCGTCGGTGTCCGGCTCGAATGGCGCCACGTCGGGGAGGGCGAGCATCTCGAGTTCATCGCTGTCGGAACCGCCGTGCGATATACCGCCAAACCCGGCGCGTATCGGCGCGCCACTGGACAAGCCTTCAGCAGTCATCTCTCCGGTCAGGACATGGCCACACTACTGCGTAGTGGATACACACCGGTCGCCTTCGTCATGGGCAACTGTGTCTTTCACGTTGCCGTGCAAGGTCTTATGCAGTCCCTGCGTCAGGTCGGCCGCAACGTGGAAATGCCCCAGTGGACGCAGGGCAGCTACCAGTCGCGTGAACTCGCGATGTCTCGCATGCAAGCCGAGGCCGAACGCGACGGCGCAGATGGCGTCGTTGGCGTGCATTTCGCCGTGTCGAATTACGCGTGGGGCCATCACACCGTCGAGTTCTACGTGGCCGGCACCGCTGTGCGCCGCACCGGCAATGGGGAAACGATCGCGCCGTCGTTCGTGCTGCCGATGAGCGGGTGATGACTGCTTTCGATTCCGAGCGTGTAAGCACCACGATCACTTCCGCACTCGCCGGACCCGGCGGAGTTTCCTTGGTGGTCAAGGTGTTTGATGGAGTGCCCGGAGTGGTCCACCACCCCGTGAAGCGGGGCCTGTTGCGGCGAGAGCCCGAACGCACTCAGATTGGTGACTGGCGCTACGAGGTCACACAGGATGGCCGTTTGCGCGCAGCGCACCTGGTCCACGGCATCGTCATCGCCGAGGACACACTTGCCGCCGCTGAGGTAGGCCCGCACATTGCGCGCGCGCTGGGCCAGATTGCCGCCCGCTATGGAGCAACCGTCCTGCCGAATATCGACGCTGCTCTCGAAGCGCTCAGCGCCGGCCTCTAACGGCTCAGGTGCTGGCGTTGCCCGCTTTCCATTGCTCCCACGGAATGTTCCAGTCGCCAAGGCCATCGGTGCCTGGCAACGTCGAACCGACCGTGTTGACGACCTCGACGATGTCGCCGCGCTTGGTGTTGTTGTAGAACCAGACAGCGTTGCTCGGGCTCACGTTGAGGCAGCCGTGGCTGGTATTGCTGTAGCCCTGGCTGCCCACCGACCACGGCGCGGAATGCACGAAGATGCCGCTGTAGCTGATCTGCGTCGCCCAGTCCACATCGGTTCGATAGCCGTTGGGCGAGTTGACCGGCACGCCATAGGTCGACGAATCCATGACGATGTGCGTGAACCGGGCGCCGACGATGTAGACGCCGTGGTTGGTCGGGGTGCTGTCCTTGCCCATCGACGTAGGCATGGTCTTGATGACTTCACCGTTGCGCCGGACCGTCACGATCTTCGTGTTGTCATCGGCGGTCGCGATCACCTCATCGCCGATCGTGAAGCGCGTCTTGACGTTCTCCTGACCGAAAAGCCCGTCGCCGAGATCGGCACCATAGATGTTCACCGCAACATCGACCGTGGTGCCCGGCTTCCAGTATTGCGCTGGGCGCCAACGCACTTCGCGGTTGTTCAGCCAGTAGAACGCGCCTTCGACGGAAGGGTTCGTCGTGATCTTGATCGCCTTCTGCGCGGCCAACCGGTCGGTGATGTTCTCATCGAACTGCACCGCCACCGGTTGCCCGACGCCGACCACCTCGCCGTCGTTCGGCAGCACGTAGGCCATCGTCAGGTTCGCCGGTGAATGCGTCTGGAACGTCATCTGCTGACTGGTGACCCCGCCGAGGCCCAGCGCCTGCGCGCTGAGCGTGTAGCGCTCGTTGTAGCCAAGCGGATCGGTCGTCGACCACACCAGGCCGTCGGGGCTGAGCCGCCCAGCGACCGGGGTGCCGTCCTCGGCGTTGACCATCGTGACGGCGCCAAGCACGCCGTCCTCGGCGCTGACTGTGACGGGCGATTCGACGCTCACGCCGACCGCGCCATCCTTGACCGACGCGGCGAGCTTGGGCACCAGCAGATCGCCGTAGGGCGTGCCCTTGTCGGTGATGACCTTGGGCTGCTGCGGCGGGGTGGGTTGACTGCTGCTGCAGGCGCCTAGCCCCAGGACCAAGCCCGGAATCACTGCCGCGGCGACGAGCCAGGCACGCATACGACCCGGACGGGCCGCCCGCTTGACCTGCCCCATTCTTTGCTCCACTTCACCACCATGACCGACACACTGAGGATTCTTGGCAATAGTCTAAGGGCAGATTTAGCTGGGGGCGCAACTGCAGCGTCGCTCCCAGCGGCGGCGAGCGGTCGTGATTTCACCCTTGCCGCGAGGCCTGTTATTGTCGCACACGCAGCGCCGTTAGCTCAGTTGGTAGAGCAGCTGACTCTTAATCAGCGGGTCCGGGGTTCGAAACCCTGACGGCGCACTCAGCGCGAACAATCGGAACGCCGCCCGGCTATTCGGCGGGGCCGCGCGTCCGGGAAGCGTCGATGTAATCCGTCGATCAGGCGGTGCGCCTCGTAGAGCTCATGACGCAGGCTGGCCACCCGGCGCCGGGCAACCACGGCAGCGTGACCCTGCACTCGACGCGTGCGGATTTCGGCCGATTCGACCTTCTTGGAGATTGCGTCGACGTGCGCGTGGAGCGATTGAAGAAGCTCCCGTGCCTGCGCTGTGTCGGGGTCATCGATCACGTCGGCATCATCCCATCAACCCGAGCTACGCGCGCGCCCGGCCAGATTCAGCAAATCGCGGCACGCACCCGCCATCGCTTGCGATGGCAACGATGCCGCAGTAGCCTATTAACGTCACCGACAAATTATGCATATCCTCTGTTAGCGAGGTGTTGAATGTGCTACTGCTCACATGAGTTCACCTATGCGGCGAGATCGACACTCATTGTTCCTGGTAACGGTCAGATCACTTCACTGCGATTTACGCTGCATAACCAGGGGGCTTGGTGCTAGCCTCTAGTTAGCTACAGCGAATTACATGGCTCGTGACGCCACGGGTCCCACGGAACGAGGTCTTAGCTGATGTCCACCATAGACGCACCACTCACCACGGGTGCGTCCGGCACAGCTTCTGCCGACGACGTAACCGGGCAACTGCCCGTCATGGTGTACACCTGCAACCGCCTCGGCCGGGTCGCCAACCCGCCCAGCTTCTGGTTCGCCGACCTGTTCCGCTCTGCGCACCGGCGCTAGCCCGTCAGCGCCGCCGGACGCGGCGAACGACAACAACCACAACGACGGCGCCGACGCCTGCCAGCGAGGCCGCGACAGCAGGCTTCTTCAAGAACCGGACCACGCCGGCCTTGATGTCGTTGGCGATTCTCTGCGGATTGGCACGCACTGCGAGGGTGTCGACAGTCGCGGCCAACTGATCGCGCGCCTGATCGATGTCCCGCTTGATGGTGTCGGGATCGCGGTCCGCCACTTGTTGCCTCCAAGCCCGTGTGCGCTGCCTTGCCGATCTACCCTAGTTGAGCTCGCGCTCATCGAAGCGCACCGGTCGAAGAAGGGACCCTTCCGCATGCCGCAGACCCCGCGTCTCGAGGTGGGCGACAAAGCCCCCACGTTCAGCCTGCCCGACGCCGACGGCAACACCATCAAGCTTTCCGACTACAAGGGCCGCCGGGTCATCGTGTACTTCTACCCCGCCGCATCGACGCCGGGATGCACCAAGCAGGCCTGCGACTTCCGAGACAGTCTGAGCGAACTCAACGGCGCCGGACTGGATGTCATCGGCATCTCACCCGACAAGCCCGCCAAGCTCGCCAAGTTTCGCGACGATCAGAAGCTGACGTTTCCGCTGTTGTCCGATCCGGACCGCAGGGTGCTCGAGGCGTGGGGCGCCTACGGCGAAAAGACTATGTACGGCAAGACAGTTCAGGGCGTCATCCGCTCGACGTTCGTCGTCGACGAGCAGGGCAAGATCGCCGAGGCGCAGTACAACGTGCGCGCGACGGGTCACGTCGCCAAGCTACGGCGCGACCTGTCCGTTTGAGCCGCCGCGCCGGCCGCCGATTGATTCGACCGAAGGGGAATGAAATAGGACCGCAGTCCGTTTAGCATCTCCGAAGGCGCCAGACAGGCTGACACCTTGACGAAGGACGACGCGAATATGACTGCGACTGCGCGAATTACTGAACTTCTCTATCGAAACCTTCAGGAGGTCTTCGGGGAGGGCGATCCAGCCCGCCGGCATGCCGCCATCGAAGAGTTCTACACAGACGACTGCGCGCTCTACGTCCCGGACGGCGTCCTCGCTGGACACGACGCATTGGACAAATTCGCGGGAGAACTGCGTGCGACTCACCCCAGTTTTGTCTACACGCCCCATGGAGAGCCGCAGGCTCTACACAACGCCGGAATACTGGCATGGGGCTCGGGCCCTAAAGGTGAGCCACCTGAATACACCGGGCTCGACGTTGTCGTTGTTCGCGAGAGCAAGATCACGGCACTGTACGTCTTCCTCAATCCGAAGTTGTCGTCCGCCTAGTCAGCGTCAGGGGCGACGGGACACATGGCCAAGCCGCGCGAGTTGTCAATCTAGCAGCAGAGTGGGTGTGCACGTTTACGAGCGCGCTCGTAACAGTCTGTGTCCGTTCATCATTGGCGCAACACGCTTTTGTGTGTAGCGGCCATCCACGACACCCCGTTCCCTACGGAATGTTCATGCCGCGGTAGAGCCGTTAGGCGACGAGGTTGTTGTGTTCGTGATCGGCATGTGGATTAACAAGCCGCGCCGGAGCGTTCTGAATAGGCATGATGCGCTCACCCGACGAAGTAGTCACAAGATTCTGCGCACTGTGGTCCAAGCCAGATCCCGACGAAATCGCCAGCTGCTTCAGCGAAGACGCGGTGTACCGCAATTTCCCACCGACGGACCCGATTGAGGGCCGAGACGCCATCAGAGCGTTTATTGCCGAGTTCTTGGCGAGGCTCGACGGCATTGACTTCATCGTGCATCGGCAGGTCAGCGGGGACGGTGTCGTGATGCATGAACGTACCGATGTGCTACGCCGAAAGGACGGTGCCACGCTATCGGTGCCAATCATGGGTGTCTTCGACGTCGCCGACGGCAAGATCGCAACATGGCGGGACTACTTCGAAACGGCCATCACTAGCACCTTCATTTGATGCCTGATGACTGATGTTCGTCACGAGCCCCCTCCTTAACGAAGCTGGAGACACCCGTGCACCGGCTGTCGATCGCCGGCTTGTGCTTGTGCCCCTCGAGTCATTGGATTGCCGCAGGTAAGTGCTGTTGTTGCTGCTGGCATATGTACATGTTCGTAAACAGCACAGCGGCGTAATCCGCTCGACGTTCGTCGTCGACGACAAGGGCAAGATCGCCGAGGCGTCGTACAACGTGCGCGCGACGGGTCACGTCGCCAAGCTACGGCGCGACCTGTCCGTTTGAGCCGAGGTTGGCCAGCAGCAGCGCTTCTGCGGTGGCCGCGCGTTCCAGCACGCCAAGGTGCAGGCTCTCGTTGATGCTGTGCGCTTGTGTCTGCGGGTCTTCCACACCGGTGACCAAGATCTTGGCCGACGGGAACGCGTCGGCGAATTCGGCGATGAACGGGATCGACCCACCCACTCCGGTGTCGACGGGCTCGTTGCCCCACGCCTGGCGGAACGCGGACCGCGCGGCGTCGTAGACCGGCCCGCTGGCGTCGATGGCATAGGGCTGGCCGAGGTCGCCCGGGGTGACGCTCACCTGCGCACCCCACGGCGCGTGTTGTTCGAGGTGACGGGTCAGTGCTTGCAAGTGCTCTTTGGCGTTGCCGCCCGGGGCGACCCGCATGCTGACCTTCGCCCGCGCCCGCGGAATCAACGTGTTCGACGACTTGTCGATCGATGTGGTGTCGATGCCGATGACCGTGATCGCCGGTTTGGCCCAAAGTCGTTGTGGCACTGTGCCGTCACCGATCTCTCTAACGCCGTCGAGCAGGCCTGCTTCTTCACGCACCCGCTCCGGTGAGATGTCGACGTCGGCAGCCGCCCCTTCGTACAACCCCGCGACCGCGACGTTGCCGTCGTCGTCGTGCAAGCTGGCGAGCAGCCGCACCAGCGCGCTCACCGCATCGGGCGCCACACCGCCCCAGAGCCCCGAGTGCAGTCCATGGTCGAGTGTCGCGACCTCTACGATGCAGTCGGCCAGGCCGCGCAGCGACACCGTCAAGGAGGGCACTTCGGTGCTCCAGTTGTCGGAATCGGCGATGACGATCACGTCGGACGCCAACACGTCGCGGTGTGCCTCGAGTAGCCGGGACAGCGACGGTGAACCCGACTCCTCCTCGCCCTCGACGAACACCGTCACGCCGACGGGCGGCTTGCCGCCGTGGGCGCGGAAAGCCGCCAAATGCGTTGCGATGCCTGCCTTGTCGTCGGCAACGCCGCGGCCGTACAGTCGGCCGTCGCGCTCGGTCGGTTCGAATGGTGGCGACTGCCATTGGCCGGGATCACCTTCTGGTTGCACGTCGTGATGGGCGTATAGCAGCACGGTCGGCGCCCCGGGCGGGGCCGGGTGGCGGGCGATGACGGCGGGCGCGCCGCCTTCGCTGACAATCTGCACGTCGCCGAACCCGGCCTCCGACAACAGATTTGCCACTGCGTCGGCGCTTCGCTGCACTTCCGGCCTGCGGGTCGGATCGGCCCACACCGATTCGATGCGTACCAGGTCTTCCAGGTCGCGCCGCACCGACGGCAGCACCTCACGCACGCGCTCCACGAGATCGCTCATATCACTGAGGCTAGCGGGTCACCCTTTCTGCGCGAGCAGACGCAAAGTGTCCCGACACGCCGAGAAAAAGGAGCAGTTTGCGTCTGCTCGGCGGAGGAGATTTAGCGCTCCTCGAGGATGGCCACCGCGGCCGCGGTATCGGCCTCATGCGTCAGCGACAGATGGATCGTGACGTCCTTCAAGTGCTCGGCGATGGCACCGGTCAGCCGCACCTTCGGCCGGCCCCACATGTCGGTGATCACTTCGATGTCGCGGTGGATACCCTCCGGCAGCATAGGCCGCTTGGAGAACCGCGAACCCGACCACGCCTTGATGACCGCCTCTTTGGCGGCCCACCGCGCGGCCAGATGCCGCGCCGCAGACGAACTCTTGTCCGCGGCATCGCGGCGCTCGCCGGGTGTGAACGTTTCGGCGAACACCGTGCCGGGCTGATCGACCTGCTCGGCGAAGTCGGGAATGGAGACCAGATCGATCCCCACCCCGACTACCGCCATGGGAGGAACGCTAGCGCACACCGCTGGGGCGCACATACACGTCGCCGTCGCCCAGCCGCGACGCAGGATCCAAAAGCATCTCGGCCTCCTGCCGCTTCTCCGGCGCCTCGTGGCTGAACCGGCGATCGGCAGGCTTCTCGTACAGCGCAGGGCCACCGGCGATCGCCGACGCCAGCCGGTGCTGACCGGCCAGCACCCGGGCCTCGAACCGCTGCTGGTAGTCCTTGCGCTGCTCGGGATCGAGCGCGGCGATGAACGCCTGCGGATGTACCAACGCGACCAGACCGGACACGTGACCGAACCCGAGGCTGGTGATCAGGCCCGCCTTGAGCGGGAACTTCTCCCCCAGTCGCAGGGTGTCGCGCAACCACACCAGGTGTGCGGCGTGGGCCAGCTCGTCGTCGACGCAGTCCAGGCTGCGGTTCGGCGGAATCACGCCGTCACGCAGGATCTGGCACAGCCCCATCATCTGGAACGCCGCGGCGCCACCCTTCGAGTGGCCGGTCAGGCTCTTCTGCGAAACCACGAACAGCGGTGCACCCGGTGAGCGACCCATCGCGTCGGCGAGGCGCTCGTGCAGCTCCGTCTCGTTCGGATCGTTGGCCAACGTGGAGGTGTCGTGCTTGGACACCACCGCGATGTCGTCAGGTCCGACGCCGAGCTTGGCCAGCGCACGCGCCAGCTGCGATTCCCTGCCGCCACGACCAGCGCTCAACGCGCCAAGCCCCGGAGCCGGGATCGAGGTGTGCACACCGTCGCCGAACGACGAGACGTATCCGACCACCGCCAACACCGGAAGACCCATCTTGAACGCGAGGTCCCCGCGGGCAAGCAGGATGGTTCCACCGCCCTGGCCCTCGACGAACCCGAGCCGGCGACGGTCGTTGGCGCGGGAGAACTTCGAGTCGCTGATGCCCTTCGCGCGCATCATCTCGGTGTCGGCAGTGGCCGCCATGTCACCGAAGCCGATGATCGCTTCGAGCGTCAGGTCGTCGTAACCACCGGCCACCACGAACTCGGCCTTACCCAGCCTGATCTTGTCGACGCCCTCTTCGACCGAGATCGCCGCGGTCGCACATGCGCCGACCGGATGGATCATCGAGCCGTAGCTGCCGATATAGGACTGAACCACGTGTCCTGCCACGACATTCGGCAGGACTTCCTGAAGGATGTCGTTCGGCTTGTTCCGGCCGAGCAGGTTGCCGTGGTACATCGTCTGCATCGAGGTCATGCCGCCCATGCCGGTCCCCTGCGTGCAGGCCACCAGGCTGGGGTGCACCCAGCGCATCAGCTCGGCGGGGGTGAACCCGGCGGACAGGAACGCGTCGACAGTGGTGACGAGGTTCCAGATCGCCAGCCGGTCGATCGAGTTCATCATCTCCTGGCTGACGCCGTACACCATCGGGTTGAACCCGGTGGGGATCTGCGCGCCGACCGTGCGAGACAGCTTCGTCTTGCGCGGCACCCGAATCTCGGTGCCCGCCTTGCGGGTGACCTGCCAATCGCCGCTGTCCGGCACCGGCGCGATGACGGTGTGCTCCGGATCGAACTGGACGAACTCACGCGCCTCTTGCTCAGACGACACCACGAACGTGAAGTCCTTCTCGAGGAACACCGAAACCAGCAGCGGCGCAGCGTGATCGGGGTCGATCGCGCCGTCGTCGACGAACTCGCGAATGCCGACCCGCTCGACGACGGCATCGTGGTAGCGCTCCACCAGCTCGCCCTCGTCGACCAGATCGCCGGTCTGCGTGTCGTACCAGCCCGGCGTCGGGTCGTCTTCCCACTTGACCAGGCCAGTGGTCCACGCCAGTTCGAGCACGCCGGCCGCCGACAACTCGTTGTCGACCTCCATCTCGAAGCGGGTCCGCGACGAGCCGTAGGGGCCGAGTTCGGCGCCGCCGACGATCACGACCAGATCGGCCGAGTCGACGTCGAGGTCGTCCCACGCAGGCGCGGGCGCGGGCTGGTAGCCACGCGGGGGCGACGGCAGCGCACGGATGGTGCCCTCGTCGTCCGTTTCCTCTACGGCGGCCTCGCCCAGCATTTCTTCGCGGGCCTTGTTGGCCAGCTCCGAGAGATCGAGGTCGACCTCTGCCAGCCCGCCGGTCAGGTCGACCTGCAGCGGCTCACGCGCGGCAGCCACCTTGGACTCGATGTCGCACAGGCCGAGCAGCATGCTCGCCATCTCGTCCGTCGTGTACGTCGTCACGCCGGCTTCCTCAACCGCATCGACGATCACGTCGTTGTGGCCCATCAGCCCGGTGCCCTTGGTCCAGCCGATCAGCGCGTGCGCCAACGAAACTCGCTGCGCCCACGACGACTCGGCCTTCCACCGCGATACCACCGCGTCCAGTGCCGACTTCGCTTCGCCGTACGCCCCGTCACCACCGAACAAGCCGCGGTTCGGCGAACCAGGCAGAACGACGTGCAGGCGTGCAGCGATGTCACGCTCGGCACCGATGTGCGACAGCCCGCCGATCAGCCGCTGCACGGCCCACAGCAGAACCTTCATCTCCATCTCGGCGCGCGACCCGGCGTCGGACAGATCGCCGGCCACCCGCGGCGCCGCGAACGGGAACAGCAGCGTCGGGGTCTGCGCGTCCTTGAGGTGAATGGACTGTGGCCCAAGGCTTTCGGTCTGCTCGGTGCCGACCCACTCGACAAGCTTGTCGATGTCGGTGTACGACGCCATGTTCGCCGGCACCACCCACAGCTTCGCGTCGAAGCGCGCGTTGTCGCGATACAGGTTGCGGTAGAACGCCAACCGGTCGTCGTCGAGCTTGGACGTCGTCGCGATCACCGTCGCGCCACCGTCGAGCAACTGAGACACCACCGATGCGGCGATGGATCCCTTCGACGCGCCCGTGACGACAGCGACCTCGTCGGTGTAGCGACCCTTGCCCGGGTTCTCGGCGCCGGCCGCGGCACGCCCATACAGCGAGGCGTGGATGTTGCGGCCCGCGGCCAGTGCCTTGCCCTGCCACCAAGTGGCTTGCGTGCCAACGACATTGCCTGCGCCCTCGAACCGTGTCGAAATGCGCTGCCAGTCGGCGTCGATCTCGCTCTCGTCGAGCACCCAGATCTTGGCCAGGTCCTCGCGCGCGCTAGCCCAGCGGTCGTCGAACAGCACTGCCTTGCGGCCGTCGAACGTCGGAGCCACCAAACGTGGCCAGTCCGAACCGAGTTCGGCGGTGACCAGGTCGATGAGCTCGGCATCGGTGGCCTCGGGAACCGGGACCGGCGTGTCAAGGCCCAGCTGGCCGAGGATCAGGCGGGCCGCCGAGGCCAGCACGCCGTTGCGGCCGGTGACCTGTTCGGCGAACTCGCCGAGCGCGGCGGAATCGACCACGCCACCACCGGCACCACCGGCAGCCGATGGCAACGACACCGGAACACCTTGGCGTGCACCGACTGCCACCACAGCGGCGTCGATGACCTTGTCGACGGTCGCGGCATCGGCGAGCGCACCATCGTGCAGACCGCCGAGCTCACCGCCGCGGACACTGGAGCCCTCGCGGGTGCCCAGCGCCACCTCGACCGTCACATGCTTGACCCAGCCGTCGCCGAGCTCCCAGGTCTTCTTGACCCGCTCGCCGATGTAGGCCGGACGCTTGCCGGACGGGCCGAGCACCGTACGCAGCTGATCGTTGATCGCATCGGAAAGCACTGGGCCGAACGGCTTGTAGGTACGGGCCAGCTTGGCGACCTGTCCTTTCAGCCCGGCCAGGTCGGCCTCGGCCGCACCGTCGATGGCGCCGAGGTTCAGCTCGGAGCCAAGGTCGACCAGGAGCTGGTTGCGTCGCGACGACGCACCGTCGGTGATCGACTCGATGGAGTCCAGCGGTTCGATCTGATCGATGCGCATCTTGGCCGACAACGCGATCAACGCCATGGTGGCGTCCGCCGCGTCGTAGCCGATGTCGTCGGGCCTCGGAGCGCCAGTGGGCGCGACAGACGGGTGGGGCCCGCCTTCCGCTTGCGCCGGCGCCGCCGGAGCGGTGGCCTCGACCGGAGCCGCCTCAGGCGCGGGTGCAGTCTCCTCAACGTCGTCCTCGGGCTCCGGATCGGTGTCCGTGGCGAACAGCACCGCCGCATCGCGCTCGGAGTTCAGCACTTCCGTTGTGTTGTGCGAATACTCGGGCAGCTTCAGCGTATTGGTGGCCAGGCCGGCGACCGTCGGAGCCGACTTCACGCCGATCTCGACGAACCGCTCGATGCCGAGCCCGCCTGCGGCCTCCTCGATGAACAGCAGGTCTTGGGTCTCGATCCAGCGCACCGGGCTGGCGAACTGCCACGCGAGCAACTCGATGACGATCTTGCGGCACAACTCGGCCGGCTTCTCGTTCCGCCACGTGTCGTAGTCGGCGAGGATCTCGTCGAGCGGCTCGGCGGGCACCAGATCCCGGATCTCCTGGATGAAGTCACGGTCCAGCGTGAACGGCCGCGGCACCAGGTTCGGGATGTACTTGCCGATGATCAGGTTCGGGTCCTTGTCGCGCGGCATGACGCGCTCCAACGACCGGCGGAAGTCGGCGACACCGACCCGCAGCACCGACGAGTGGAACGGCACGTCGATGCCCGGCACGAGGATGAATGAGCGCTTCCCACCGGAGATTTCGCGTCGCCGTTCGACCTCTTCCTCGAGCGCTTCCAGGCCGCGCACGGTGCCCGCGATCGCGTACTGCGAGCCCCGCAGGTTGAAGTTCACGATCTCCAGGAATTCACCTGTGCGCTCGGAGATATCGGCGACGAACTGTTTGACGTCGGCGTCGTCGAGATCGATCTGCGACGGCCGGATCGCGGCCAGCCGGTAGTTCGACCGGCCGAGGTGATCGCGCGGCACGATGTCATGCATCTTGCTGCCGCGGTGGAACACGACCTCCAGCAGCGCCTCCAGCTCGTACACGCCGGACACGCAGGCCAGCGCGGTGTACTCACCGACGGAGTGGCCGCAGGCGATCGCACCCTCAACGAACGCGCCCTGCTCACGCATCTCGGCCACCTGCGCGGCAGCCACCGTCGCCATTGCGACCTGAGTGAATTGCGTCAGGAACAGCACACCGTCCGGGTGGTGGTAGTGCACACCGCTGGCGATCAGGCTGGTCGGATTGTCCCGCACCACGTGCAGCACGGAGAAGCCCAGCGTGTCGCGGGTGAACTTGTCCGCGGTGTCCCACACCTTGCGGGCAGCCTTGGACCGGGCGCGGACCTCCATGCCCATGCCCTTGTGCTGAATGCCCTGACCTGGGAACGCGTAGACGGTCTTCGGCGCCTCCAACTGCGCGGTCGCCGACATCACCAGTTCGGAGCCGACGCGGGCCGCGACTTCGATGATCTCTGCGCCACGGTCGATTCCGACCCGATCGACGCGGAAGTCGATCTCGTCGCCGGGCAGCACCATGCCGAGGAACCGCGAGGTCCAGCCGACCACGCGGGCGGGCGGCGCGGGCTTGCCGTCGGTTGCGGCGACGACGTGCTGTGCAGCAGCCGACAGCCACATGCCGTGCACGATGGGCGATTTCAGCCCGGCCAGCAGTGCGGCGGCGCGGTCGGTGTGGATCGGGTTGTGATCGCCCGAGACCACTGCGAACGCGCTCATGTCGGTCGGCGCAGCGACCTTGACGTCACGCCGGCGACGACGCGGAGTGTCGGTCGCGTTGTCGGTCATCGCACCGCCTGCGCGCGGCGGATCGGACAGCTCGGCCGCACCCGTGCGTCCGCGGATCGCGAAGCGCTCCTCGAGCGTGGCCAGCGCAGTGCCGTCCGCGGAGGCGATGTTCACCGAAACCGGGATGACCCGGCCGTATTCGGTGTCGGTGGCCGCGGAAACCGTTGCGGTGACGGTCAATTCGGCCTTGGTCTTCGGCATCGCCGTCAGCAGGTGTGCGGCGTGGTCCAGATGCACCAGGCTCAGCAGGCCCTCGACGACGGGGAAGCCGTCATCGGTGACGGCCGAGCCGATGGCGGCGAACACCGCGGGCCAGCAGTGGCCGACAAGAGCGTCTGGCACCAGCGCCAGGCCGGGCGCCAGCGGCGCACCGAACGTCGCGGTCACCCCGGTGTGGTCGGCGACCTCTTCGGGATCCCAGCCGACGGTGACCTTGGCGGTGCCGTCGTGCACCGGCGGAAGGGCCTCGGGCCCGTCGACACCGGCCGCGATCGCCAGTACGGAGCGCATCGCGGTCGAGGCGTCCTCGACCGTGACGACCGGCATGCCGCCGTCGACCGTGCAGGACGGCAACGTGAAGCGGATGTTGATCCAGATATCGGACAGCGGGACGGCCAGCGTCACTGTGCCATCGGCCAGCTCCAGTCGCGCACCTGTGGATGGGTGTGTGGCGCTGCGGTTTTCGTTGACCTGCCACTCATCGGGCGCGCCGATGCGGTGCACCGGGTTGATCGAGGTGCGGCCTGCCCAACGGACGTCGGGCGAATCCAGCACCACCGCAAGCGGACCGGTGACGTCGGCGCGGGCCTGGCGGCGCGAGACCACCGCGACGGGTTGTCCGTTGGTGGCCAGCGCGGCGTCGATGGCGGCCTGCTCGAAGCGGTCCAACAGCTCGCCGACCGGCTCGTCGACGCGGGTGATGCCCGCCACCGACTGCGTGCCGGGAATGATGCAGACCTGATCGGCGGTGTAGCGGGCGTCGTGGGCCTGCCACAGCGAGTCGCTGCGCCACCACCGGCGAACGTCCTTGTCGATGACCGGCACGAAGTTGACCGGCTTGCCAAGCATTTTGCACAGCGTGACGAACCACGGCACGTCGGCCGGGTGCAACTGGAGGGTTTCGGCTTCCGGGTAGCGCGTCAGCAACAAAGCGATCGCCTGCTCCGGATCGTCCAGCAGCGCAACATCATTGAAGAGCGTCTCGATCGGACCCGAGTCCTGCGGGTGCAGGCGGGCCTCGGCGCGCTCGAGCATCTGCTCGAACCGGTCACGCCACGTATCGGCCAGCCACGGAGTCCCGGGCAGTTTGGTGTCGGCGGTGCTGTCGTCGTCGCCGATCGCGAGCTCGACGTAGCGCCGCAGCCACTGCGCATAGGTCATGTCACCGATGTCGCCGAAGTACGGCTTGCAGGTGTTGGCCATCGCGGCGATGATCTCGTCGCGGCGCGCCGCGACGGCTTCCGCGTCGCCGGCCACCTCGTCGAGCAACCGGCCGCAGCGCGACGCAGTGTTGTCGATCTCGTGGATGTCCGCGCCAAGCTGGCTGCGCGACGACGCCATCCCGCCCGTCGCCTTCCCGGCGCTGATCCAGTGATCGGTGCCGGTGGTCTCGACCAGCATCTGCTTGACCGCGTGCGAGGTGGTGGCCTCCAGGGTGGCCATCGCGGCGGTGCCGACCAGGATGCCGTCGACGGGCATCGCCGGGAAGCCGTACTCCTCGGCCCACGTGCCGGACAGGTACTCGGCCGCCCGCTCCGGGGTGCCGATGCCGCCGCCGACGCAGACGGTGATGTTAGACAGCTTGCGTAGCTCGGCATACGTGGCGAGCAACAGGTCGTCAAGGTCCTCCCACGAGTGGTGGCCACCGGCGCGGCCGCCCTCGATGTGCACTATGACGTCCTTGCCGGGCACCTCGGCGGCGATGTTGATGACCGACTTGATCTGGTCGATGGTGCCGGGCTTGAAGACCACGTGGCGGATACCGACGGTGTTGAGCTCGTCGATCAGGTCGACGGCTTCCTCGAGGTCGGGAATGCCCGCGGACACGACGACGCCGTCGATCGGGGCGCCCGACTGGCGGGCCCGCTGCACCAACCGCTTTCCGCCGACCTGCAGCTTCCACAGATACGGGTCGAGGAACAGGGTGTTGAACTGCACGGCGCGGCCCGGCTCCAGCAGCTGGGTCAGCTCGGCGATGCGGCCCTCGAAGATCTCCTCGGTGACCTGACCGCCACCGGCCAACTCGGCCCAGTGGCCCGCATTGGCGGCAGCGGCGACGATCTTCGCGTCGACGGTCGTCGGCGTCATGCCTGCCAGCAGAATCGGCGAGCGTCCGGTCAGCCGGGTGAACTTGGTCGATAGCTTGACCGAGCCGTCGGGCAGCTTGACGGTGGTCGGCTTGTAGCTCGACCACGCTGGCGGCACCTCGGGCTCGCCGCCGACGGTGAACAGATTGCGTTGACCCGCCCGGGTTGCGGCCGGCACGATGCCGACACCCAGCCCGCGGATGATCGGAGCGGTCAAGCGTGTGACCGTGTCGCTCGGGCCGAGGTCGATGATCCACTTCGCCCCGGCGTCGTGCAGTCGCTCGACCTCGCCAACCCAATCGATCGGCCGCACGAAGATCGACTCCGTCATCTCATGCGCCAGTTCCGCATCGATGCCGCACTTCTCGGCCCAGCGCTCGACCATCTCGACGCCGTCGGCGAGCCGTGGCGTGTGGAATCCGACCTCAACCTGCACGCCGTGGAAGACCGGCGAGAACACCGCACCGCCGCGGACCTTGTTCTTGCGCTCGGCCTGTTCCTTCTCGGTGATGTTGCTGCAGTACAGCTCGAAACGTCCGAGCTGTTCGGGGGTCCCGGTGATGACGACTGAGCGCCTGCCGTTGCGGATCGACAGCACTGGCGGCAGCACGGTGCGCACGTCGGTGGAAAACTCTTCGAGCAGTTCGGCGATGCGTTCGGGGTCGACGTTGGTCACCGAAACCATCGGCGACTTGTCGCCACGGCCTACCATGCCGCGGCGCCTGGAGACAAGCGATCCCGCGGCGCCGATGAGCTGCAGCAGCGCGAGCAGTTCGGCGTCTCTGGCGCCCTTCGCCCGCAGCGATTCGGCGGCCATGACGCCCTGCGAGTGACCGGCCATCGCGACAGGCGGTGTCATGTAGAGGTCCAGGCCCTGGCGCGCAACCGCGCGGATTGCGGCCATCTGGGCCAGTAGGATGCCGGGGCCGGAGATTGCGGCGGTGGTCAGCTGCTTGCTGCTGGGCAACGGCTCCTCGGCGGCCAGCGCCCGGACCCAATGCAGCGGCTCGAAACCGATCGGCCGCACCACCACTAATTCGCGGGCCACCGGCTCCAGCAGCAGCGCGGCCTCACCGACCACTTCACTCAGTTCGGACTCGATGCCCGCGGAGCTGACCAGCTCTTCCAGATTCTCTAACCAGGAGCCGCCCTGGCCGCCGAACGCGACCGCATACGGCTCTCCGGCGTTCAAACGATCGACCAGGGCGTGAGTACCTGCCAAAACCTCCGAGGGGTCGTTTTCGCGGCTGGTGGTCACCCTGCTCTGTTCGTTGATCGTCACGTCGTCTTATCTCCCTCGCTGCGGTGTCGCGCGTATCGTCTGCGGCTGTCGGTCTGGGCTCTTACGGCGCTGCGCTCCCCTGCGCAGGCCGTCGATTCGGCGTCGAATCCCGGCTGGGTCACGCACGTCCGGCGCACGGACAGCCCGGGTCTCCTAGGAGTCCAATGGACGGTTCTGCCACTCCAGCCCTACTAAGAGTGTCATAAGAGACGACACCATTTTCGCGTCCCAAATGGTTACTGGCGAGTTCTACGCATGGGTAACCGTGCATTCGATAACAGGCGCCCCCACACGCCTTGAACTCATGCGGGACAAACGTCCTGCATGCAGGTGGTTACGGTCGAGTAGGCACAACGGTGCAGATCAAAGCAGCATTGTTATGCAATCGTTATGTAAAAATTTCGACTTGCCCCAGCCGCCGCTTTGAGCCCCGCAGAGTCGACAACTCGGCACGGTTTGTCTGCTCAACGCCATTGGCTACTGGAAAGAGTTTGCTAGCTATACTTACTGATCAGTAAGGTTTAGTCCCACTGCCCGAACCGCGGCTGCAGAATGTGGTTGATGTCGACCCCGATGCCGCCCACATTGCGCTTGTCGATCTCGATCTGATGCAGGTGCGCCGCGGGATGCACGAACCCTTGTGGTGAGCCCCAGTTGTGCTGCCAGAAGTACGAACCCAGCCCATCCTTCAGTGCCCAGTCGATGGTCTTCGCGTTGGCGTACACCCCGACGCGCTGATGGCCGAGCACCGCCTCCCAGCCGCGCAGATACGGCGCGACCTGGCTCTTGTACTGGTCGTAGCTGGGATCGTCGTCAATCGACGCATAGATGGGCGCGCCATACGAGCCGCCTGCCGCGACGTGCAATGCCCAGCCGCGCTTGGCGTGTGCGACCCCAGCGTTCTGCCCGCCCAGCCAGTCCGCAGTGTCCTGCTTGCCGTACTGATAGCACGACACGATCTTCAGCCCGTTCTGATAGAGGTCGCGGGCCTCGGGCAGTTGGATCGGCTTGCCCAGCATCCAGGCGCCGCCCGGCCGCCGATCAGAGACGTACCGGATCGCGCCCAGCGCGCCGGAGGCCCGCAGATCAGGAGCTTTGATAACGCCTGCCGCGTAATCCAGCAGGATCCCGAGCGGCGCCGCGGCGGCCTTTGGAGGCGCCAGCGCCGATGACGCCGCCTGCAGGCCGGCACCGAGTCCGAGCACGGCAGGCGCGGCGGCGGCGTATTTGAGCACGTCGCGCCGGGATATTGCCACGTGCCACAGAATATGACAGGCGCATCAATTTTCACCGCAACGCCACTGGTCACATCTGCATCAAGATTCACGCGCGTCGTCGGCGACCCGACGCAGAGGCCACGAACTGGGCACATCCGACGCTCGGCGCAGGTTGTCAGCTTCCGCGAGCGGCGCAGCCGCCCGGTCACTGCTCGCCGCAGGGTTGCCCGCCCGTACGGAACCAGTGGTTTATCGGTGTCAAGATCACGAAATCCGCAGACAAGCTGCGCCGCGACCGTGGAATTCCTACGATGAGCCATGCCCTCGGGGACGGTCGGCTGGCAGCCGGACGCGAATGTAGCTGCAGCCGTTGACGATCCGCAGATCGAGCTGATCGGTCTCCGCAAGGTGTTCGGCGACGTGACCGCTGTGGAGGGTGCCGACCTGACGGTCGCGGACGGCGAACTGTTCGCGATCCTGGGCCCCTCGGGGTCCGGCAAGACGACGGTACTGCGGATGATCGCTGGCTTCGAGCAGCCGACCGCGGGGGTGATCAAGCTCGGCGGCGCCGAGGTGACCGCGTTGCCGGCGCGCCATCGCGACGTCAACACGGTTTTCCAGGAATACGCGCTGTTCCCGCACATGACCGTCGCGCAGAACGTCGAGTACGGGCTGAAGGTCAAGGGCGTGCAGAAGGCCGAACGCAGGCGCCGTACGGCCGACGCGCTCGACATGGTGCGCCTGACCGACCATGCGCCGCGCCGCCCGGCACAGCTCTCGGGTGGCCAGCGACAACGCGTGGCGCTGGCCCGCGCGTTGGTCGGACGGCCCAGGGTGCTGCTGCTCGACGAGCCGCTTGGCGCACTGGATCTCAAGCTGCGCGAGCAGATGCAGATCGAACTGAAGGCGATCCAGCGCGAGGTGGGCATCACGTTCGTGATCGTCACGCACGACCAGGACGAGGCGTTGACCTTGTGCGACCGACTGGCCGTCTTCAACGACGGGCGCATCGAGCAGGTCGGCAAGGCCCGCGACGTCTACGAGAACCCGGCCAACCGCTTCGTCGCCGATTTCGTCGGCACCTCCAACGTTCTCGACGGCGCCGCCGCCGAGGCGCTGATGGGCCGGCGCGGAATGTTCGTCATCCGGCCCGAGCGCATCGGCGTGTTCCGGCCCGGCACTGATCCGGTGCCGGGGGTGCGCACGGTCGAGGCCATCGTGTCGGAGGTCATTTACGCCGGCCCCACGACGCGCATCGCCGCGATCGCCGCGCCCGAAGTCACCATCATCGCGACAATTCTCACGGCCAGCACATGGCTGCCGCCCGACCTGCACCACGGAACGCCGATCACACTGGCCTGGCCCGAAAAAGCCGTCCACCAACTGAAATTCGAGGAGTAGCCATGAGATCCACACCTGTGCGAGTCGGTCTTGCGCTGGCCGCCTGCGCTGCCCTTGTGCTGTCGTTCACCGCCTGCTCGAAGTCGGAGCAATCCGGCGGCAACGGTCAGTCTCCGCCGAAGCTCGAACCGCTGTCGGCGGTCGGCAACGGCGAGGGTCAGCTGAACCTCATCGCATGGGCCGGCTACGCCGAAAACGGCTCCAACGACAAGAGTGTCGACTGGGTGACGCCGTTCGAGCAACAGACCGGCTGCAAGGTCAACGCGAAAATCGGCAACACGTCCGACGAGATGGTGCAGCTGATGCGTAGCGGCCAATACGACGGAGTATCTGCTTCCGGGGATGCCACGCTGCGGCTGATATACGCCGGTGATGTGGCACCGGTGAAAACCGACCTGGTACCCAACTACGCGACGATTTCGTCGTTCCTCAAAGACAAGCCGTGGAATTCGGTGAAAGGCCAGATGTATGGCATTCCGCACGGCTGGGGCGCCAACTTGCTGATGTACAACATCGACGTGGTGCGCGATGCGCCGAACTCATGGGGCGCGGTGTTCGACGACGCGGGCAAGTACAAGGGCAAGGTGACGGCCTATGACTCCCCCATCTACATCGCCGACGCCGCCCTGTACCTGTCCAAGACGAAGCCGGATCTCGGCATCAAGGACCCCTACTCCCTGACGACCGAACAGCTTGACGCCGCAGTCGATTTGCTCAAGAAGCAGCGGGAGAACGTCGGCGAATATTGGTCGGACTACACCAAAGAGGTGCAGGCGTTCGAGTCGGGAACCTCGGTGATCGGCACCACCTGGCAGGTGATCGCCAACACCATCGGCACCGACAACAAGGTTCAGGTCAACACCGTGTTGCCGAAGGAGGGTGCCACGGGATGGTCGGACACCTGGATGGTCTCATCGAAGGCCGCGCATCCGAATTGCATGTACAAGTGGATGAATTGGATCTCGTCGCCGGAGGTCAACGCTCAGGTGGCCGAGTACTTCGGTGAGGCGCCTGCGCAGACGAAGGCGTGTGATCACACCTCCCAAAAGGACTTCTGCGACATCTACCACGCAACGGATGAGAAGTTCGCGTCCGAGATCCGCTACTGGACGACTCCGCAGAAGCAATGCGTTGACGGCAGCGGCGACAACTGCACGGCCTACAACGAGTGGGTCGACAAGTGGCAACAGATCAAGGGCTGACCCAGCGCGCCACGGAGCGACCGATCGCTTCGGCGTCCCTAGGACGCCGGAGCACCCTGGCCGTCCTGCTCGTGCCGCCGATGACATGGCTGGTCGTCGCCTATCTGGGTTCGCTTGCGGTGCTGCTGGTTTCGGCGTTCTGGACCACCAACACGTTCACCGGTGCGGTGGTGCACACGTTCACCACCGACAACGTCGTGCGGGTGGCGACCGAGGAGGTGTTCCGCACAGCGACGGTTCGTACCCTGCTGATCGCGCTGACGGTCACGGTCATCTGTGCGGTGCTCGCGGTGCCGTTGGCGTTGTACATGGCCAAGGTGGCGTCCCCGCGGGTGCGACTGGCCTTGGTGGTGGCGGTGACCACGCCGCTGTGGGCGAGCTATCTGGTCAAGGCCTACGCCTGGCGGATGCTGTTCTCGCCGGAGGGTCCGATGGCGTGGTCGACGGGGTACAGTCCGGGCTACGGCCTGGCGGCAACGGTCGTCACGCTGACGTATTTGTGGTTGCCCTACATGGTGATTCCGGTGTTCGCGGCATTCGAACGCGTACCCGATTCGCTCATCGACGCCAGTTCGGACCTGGGCGCCTCGGACTCCTCGACGCTGCGGATGGTGGTTGCGCCGCTGGTGTTTCCCGGTATCGCGGCCGGTTCGATCTTCACGTTCTCGCTGTCGATGGGTGACTACATCGCCGTGACGATCGTCGGCGGTAAGACCCAGATGCTCGGCAACATCATCTACGGCCAACTCGTCACGGCCAACAATCAACCGCTGGCGGCGGCGCTGTCGATCATCCCGCTCGTTGCGATCGTCGCTTACCTGCTGGCGATGCGCCGAACCGGCGCGCTGGAGAACGTGTGATGCTGTCGACGGGTGCGCGCCGCCTCGTACGAGCATGGGTGGTGCTCGTGCTGATATTTCTTTACGCACCACTGCTTTTGGTGGTCATCAACGCGTTCAACTCCTCCCGGACATTCGCGTTCCCGCCCAGCGGATTCACGTTGCGGTGGTGGGTCGACGCGGCCAACAGCAGTGGCATGTGGAAGTCACTGGCCAATTCGTTAGTCGTTGGGCTCGGAGCAACCGCGATCGCTCTTGTCCTCGGCACGATGGCCGCATTCGCGGTCCAGCGCTATGCATTCTTCGGCCGAAACGTGGTCAGTTTCCTGGTGGTGTTGCCGATTACGTTGCCGGGCATTGTCACCGGCATCGCGCTCAACGCGACGTTCACCTCAGCGCTTGGCGTGACGCTAGGCCTCGCGACCGTGATCGTCGGACACGCGACGTTCTGCATCGTGGTCGTCTTCAACAACACTCAGGCCCGGTTGCGGCGCCTGGGCACCAATCTTGATGACGCGTCCGCCGACCTTGGCGCGTCGCCGTGGCAGACGTTCCGATACGTGACGTTTCCGATGATGCGCGGCGCGCTGGTGGCCGGCGCCATCCTGGCGTTCGCACTGTCCTTCGACGAGATCGTCGTGACCACGTTCACCGCCGGCCCCACGGTCCAGACGCTGCCAATCTGGATCTTCGGAAACCTGTTCCGCCCCAATCAAGCTCCGGTGATCAATGTGGTCGCCGCGGCGCTGACGGTTGTCGCGATCATCCCGGTGTGGCTCGCGCAGCGGTTCGGCGGGGATCCGGCCACCACCAGGTTCTAGCGATTACGTCGACTTCGAGCCCCAGTCCCCGCTGAACAGAATGTCCGCGGTGAAGTCCGAAACAGCGGCGGCCATCTGTTGCCGGATGGCGACGTCAAGGTGGTTGGCGATCACGCGGTTACCCAGATCGCGGTAATCCAGCACGATCCGACTCAGCTCTGCCATCTCCTCGGGCTGGGGAACATGGTTGGGCCCGAACTGCGCCGAGTACAGCTCCTCGATCACATGCACGAAGTCGGCGGCCAAGGTGTCGATGGAGTCCCTGGTCGACTCGAACACCCGCAGAATCGCCCGCAGGTACATGATCGGATCCCCGCTGCGTGCGACGATGGCGGCCAGCACCGCGTCGTCCAACACCACCTCGCCGTCGACCAGTTCGGCCATGTCGTAGGCGATCAGCTTGCTCGCCTCGTCGCCGTTGGGATCGATGCGCACGGCAGTGGGGCCCACCGGTGCCCTCGTCTCCTCGACAGTCTCGTCGGACCGCGGACCCAGCATGGCCTGCTGTATGCCCAGGATGTCGGCCAGATCGGCGCCTTCGCGCATGCTGGCGAAGAATTCAGCGATGTGAGCGGAATTGAACCCGCGGCGCAGCAGCTGGTTGATTGTCTTCAGCTGAGACAGGTGATAGTCGTCGTAGTACGCCGATCGACCGACCCGCCGCGGTGGGTCAAGGAGCCCGCGCTCGCGGTAGGCGCGAATATTGCGGGCCGTGACTCCGGAGATCCGCGCCAAATCGTCCAGTCGGTACTCAGCCAACGCCACGCACCCGGCCTCGGGCGCGTTTCGGCTTTGCACGGCTGCAACGCATGGGGACCACTGTAGCCGCCGAAACTTGTTTGCGAGCGAAGTCGTAGCGACGGCCGCAATATTTGCTAGGTCTTCGAGGTACGTGCGCTTAACTGCGACGATGATCTCGCCTTCGGTCGGAAGCCGACGTGACTGTGCGAATTCAGCCAACTCGTTTCCCATTGCAAGCGGGCCGGCTCGCCACAGTCGCCGGTGAGTGATTTCACGCGTAATGAATTGGCGTCAGCGCAACCCGCTGGAACATGATGTAGCTACGCGGCGTTGTTAAGGGCCGAGACAAAGTTTCCTGCTGAGAAAGGTTCGGTGTGCGTCCCTGGATCGTCTGGGCCACCGGACTACTGGCCTACATCGTCGCCGTCCTCGACCGGACCACCCTCGGCGTTTCGGGGCTGGCGGCGGCCGACCGTTTCAACGCCAGCCCGAGCGTGCTGTCGACGTTCGTGGTCCTGCAGGTCGTGGTATACGCGGCCGCCCAGGTGCCTGCCGGGCTGTTGCTCGACCGATTCGGTTCCAAGGCACTGATCCTGTCGGGCGCCGCGGTGATGGCGACGGGCCAGCTTGTGCTCGCATTCACCGATTCGCTCCCCCTGGCCGTCGCGGCGCGTGCGTTGCTCGGCCTTGGCGACGCGGTGACGTTCATCTCCGTGCTTCGGCTTGTGCCGCACTGGTTCTCGGCCAAACAGGTACCCCTGGTGACGCAGTTGACTGGCATCTGCGGCCAACTGGGCCAAGTGCTTTCGGCCGTTCCATTTTTCGCGCTGCTTGCCGACGCTGGTTGGACAACCGCGTACGTATCGGTTGCGGCGGTGGGCGTGCTGTCGATGGCCCTGACGCTCGCCCTGGTCAAGGACACACCCAACGGTCCCCTCACGCCGGTACACAGCGCGTCGATCCGGGAGACCCTGGCGAGCGTCAAGACCGTGTGGTTACGGCCGGGCACCCGGCTCGGCTTCTTCACCCACATGGGCACGCAGTTCTCGGTCACGGCGTTTGCGTTGATGTGGGGTGTGCCGTATCTGACCGAGGCCCAAGGACTTTCGACGAGTGCGGCAGGGGCCCTGCTGGCCATCTCGGTCGTCGCCGCCATTTCAGCCGGCGTCGTCATCGGAATCTTCACGGGCCGACTGCCGCATCGGCGGTCGCGGATGGTGCTCGGCATCATCGGCGCCAATGCCCTGGCGTGGACGGTGGTGCTGGCGTTGCCGGGCCGCGCTCCGCTGTGGCTGCTCGTCGCGCTCATCGTCGTGATCTCGGTCGGCGGCCCCGGCTCGATGGTTGGCTTCGACTTCGCGCGCACGTTCAACCCGAGCGCGACGCTTGGCACGGCTCAAGGCATGGTCAACATGGGTGGGTTCGTCGCGTCGCTGTTGGTCATGCAGGCGATGGGCCTGATCCTCGATGCCGCGGGCGATTTCTCGTTTCACTCATTCCGGCTGGCATGGACCGTGCAGTACGCGATCTGGGTCCTCGCGGTGGTCGGCATCCTGATCACTCGCCGCAAGGCACGCAGACTGATGCGCATCGAAGAAGAAGCGGTGCTGCTGGAGACTCTGGACGCCGCGTCCGCGACGAGATGACGGCTAGCGATTGCGGGCGGTCGCCCGCCTGTTGGCCTTCTTGATCGCCGATACCAGTTCGCCCTTGCTCATCTTCGAGCGACCCGAGATATCAAGCTTGCGTGCGACTTCCACCAGATGCTTCTTCGACGCGTTGGCGTCCACACCCTCAGCTGACTTGCCGCTCGGATTGGGGCCGCCGCTGCGTGCACGGGAATCCGAAGGGCCCTTCTTCGACTTGGGTTCCCAGTGGTCGCCGACCTTCTCGAAGCTGTGCTTCAACGCGTCGTAGGCGACCCGGTGCGCCCGCTCACCTTCGCCGTACTCCTTCACGGCATTGTCGTGCACCTTGGCGAAAGTGCGCTGCGCCTTCGCGGGCGACTTCTGCAGGGTGCTCGGCAGTTCACTCTTGCGGGCCGCCCCGCTCTTCGTTGTCTTCGGCATTGTGGTGCTCCCTCAAGAACTGAAAAAATGGCACCGCCGAGGCGGCATCAACTGCGCGCGTGTCGCTTTCTTGACGCCCCGCGCACCCGGTGCGCAACCTCGTACGGCTGCATAGGTGGCGTTACCCGAAGGTGGTACCGCTAAACGCCTGACAGGCTCCTCGCGATGGACTGCGCCGCGTGCCGGTGCCCCAGCGTTTCGTAACCGACCACGCTCACCATCGGCGCCAACGTGACGACCAGCAAGCAGTTCGCCATCGAGATGCCGGCGGCGGCCAGCCACACCGCCAACCCGAGCACAGCCGCAGTCAGCGCGATCAGCAGCAGGTGGAACGCGTCAATGGTCCGAACCAACCACGCGTAAAGCACGTAGATCGAGATGATGTAGACGCCAACCGGCACGCCCACCGACAGCACTGTTTCGACAGACCCGAGCTTGGAAAGGTGCTCGATGTAATAGGCGGCCGCATGCAGACCGGCGCCGGTCGCCACGATGGCCCCGAACGGCAGGATGTGGAAGTAGCCGAAGACGAATGATCGCTCGGGGTGGGCGTGCAGCAGATCCGCCTGCGGAACTACGAAATACGTCCACCACATGCCGAAGGTGAGTCCAATACCCGCCACCGCGACGAAAACCGCGTCGTACGACCAACCCTGCGCGCCGACCGCCGCCGACACCGACGCCACCGTGCCGACCACGCCCTCTCCGAGCGCGATGATCGTCAGCAGGCTGTAGCGCTCGGTGATGTGATGCGCGTGCCACGGCGTGCCGCCCATCCGCGTTTCTGCCACGACGGGACCAAGCAACTCGATCCCGATGAGCACCACCACGAAAACGAACGTCACCGGCACCGAGGTGTGCAAGAACATCGTCGCGGCCCAGCCGACCTGCGCGACCGTGACCGCCGCAGCGTATGTCAGGCAGGCCGACCGGCGGCCGGGATCCTGCTTGGCAGCGCGTAACCACTGCCCCACCAACGAAATTCGCATCACCACGTAGCCGGCCACCATGACCCTGTTGTCGACGTGGCCGCCGTGTTCGATCGACGCGAACATCGCGGGCAGGCCAAGCGCCAGCACGACAACACCGACCATCTGCAGCATGGTCATCAGCCGGTAGACCCAGTCGTCGGTGTCGTAGGCCGAAGCGTGCCAGGCGAAGTTGATCCAGGCCCAGCAGATCGCGAAGACGGCGAACGAAAACCCCAGCAGCCCCGCGCCGACGTGGTTCTCGGCCAGCAGATGCGCGAACTCGTTCGCGGCGATGCCGAACGCCACGACGAATGTCAGGTCGAACAGCAGCTCCAGCGGCGTCGCAACCCGGTGTTCCTCATGTGGGTCGCGGCCCGTCATCGGGCGGATGCGATGCGCGCCGACAGATCGCTGCGGTTGGGCCTCGGTCATTGCCTCAGTCCTTTCACAGCTACATTTCACCCCATGGCAGGTGCGAAGAAGTTGGTGATGGCGCGAGCGGGCAAGGCGGAACGCGAACTGGGCGGCAAAAACAGGTAGTCAACTACGCATGCCTTCTGCAGAGCCCGGATCGACCATCACTATGTGTCGGAAGAATTCTCGCTGAAGCTGCTAGGTCAATTCGCCGTTTACCGAGGTGATCAGCCCGTCGACCTGCCTCCGGCATGCCAGCGCCTGGTCGCACTCGTCGCGCTGAAGCGGCGGCCCGTGCACCGGCTGTGGGTCTGCGCGATGCTGTGGCCGCATGCCCAGACGCGGCGTGCCATCGCTAGCCTGCGCTCCACCATGTGGCGGCTGCGGCCTGCGGGCGCCGATCCGCTTCTCGAGGTCGATCCGCAGTACCTCGCCCTGGCCTCCGGTGTGTCAGTGGACTGGTTCGACGCGGCTGACCAGATCGAGCAACTACTCGAGCACGACGGGCCCGTCGACCCGCAATTCGTCTCCGGCCTACTTCCGCTGCTTCGCGCGGGGGAACTTCTCGACGGCTGGTCCGAACCCTGGGCCACAGCCGAGCGCCAGCGCTACCGCGCGATGCGCAAGCAAGCACGCGACACGTTGGGCCGCGGCTCCGAAAAACAGGTATCCACCTACGCGTGCGGTTCCATGCGTTCACTTCATACGCTTCATAGCGTCAGGAAGACCAAGGACGACTCGAGAGAACCATGAACGCGCTACTGCTGATCTGCATCTCCGTGGGCACACCGCTTGCCGCACTGGGACTGTACGACCTGCAGACGCGGCTGGAGCACTGGGACTACCAGCGTCACGCTGAGGATTGACCGTCGACGCACGCCGTGCTGCGGCTACCGTGGTGGCGGTGGAAAACCTCTCCGATGATGTTGTCGCATTCCTGTCCGAAGGTACTCGCACTGGATTGCTCGGATATCTCGCCTCCGACGGCCGTCCTCTCGTCGCCCCCGTTTGGTTTGTCGTCGACAACGGCGAACTGGCCTTCAACACCGGCAAGGACACCGCGAAAGGCCGTGCGCTAGCGCGCGATCCGCGCGTGGTGATGTGCGTCGACGACTCGCGGCCGCCGTACTCGTTCGTCCAAGTCCAGGGCATCGCCGCGGTCGGCGAGGACCCGCAGGACGTTCTCGACATTGCAACGCGCACCGGCGGGCGCTACATGGGTGCCGAGCGGGCCGAGGAGTATGGAAGGCGCAACGCCGTTCCCGGTGAACTCGTGGTGCGCATCAAGCCGACCAAGGTGCTCAAGGCCTTCAACGTGGCAGAGTGATTGCGTGAGTACGCCGCAGGAACCCTACGCCGTTGGGGTGGTGCTGGCCGCCGGCCTTGGCACCCGAGTCGGTGCCGACGGCAACAAGGCATACCTGCCGCTGGCGGGCCGCAGCATGGTGGCCTGGTCGCTCTCCTCCGTCACGCAAGTCACCGAGATCGCCCGCACGGTGCTGGTTTACCGGTGCGGCGAACTCGGCCTCGCGCGCGACACCGTGGCGAAGGAACTGCCCGGCAGCGCAGTGGAACTGGTCGAGGGCGGGGACACCAGGCACGCGTCCGAATTCAACGTGCTGCGCTATCTCGCTGACGACATCGAGTCAGGCGTGGTGGGTGTGGTGCTCATTCACGACGCGGCGCGACCGCTGGCGCGCCACGACATGTTCGTCACAGCGCTGGCGCTTGCGCGCGAGTTCGGCGGGGCGATACCGGCATTGACCATTCCGGACGTGGTGCGGCAGGGGCCCGCCGGTGTGGAGTCGACCGGCGGCGGATTGGTGCGCGTGCAGACGCCGCAGGCATTTCGGGCACGTCCCCTGCTGCGCGCCTATCGGGCCGCCGCGGCAGAGGGATTCGAGGGCACCGACACGTCGTCGTGCATCGAGAAGTACACCGAGGAACAGGTGCGCACCTTCCCCGGCGAGGCGGCCAACCTGAAGGTGACCTACGCGCAGGACGTGGCCGTCGCGGCCCGTCTGCTCAATGCTGCCGACTCGCGATGATCGCCTCGACATAGCCGGTATCCCTTGGCAATTCGACCACGAACGCGGCGGCGTCACCGTCGACCATGGTGATCGGCGTGCCGCTGCGCAGCGCTTCGTCGAGCTCGTCGAAGTCCTCAGAGGTGCGTCCGGCCAGCAGCCGGGACAGTTCGTCGACGGCGAACCCGCGCGGATACTGCACGGCTTGAAGCGTCGAGCGGTCAAGAGTGTCGGTCACCGACCCGTTCTCGTCGACGGCCTTCACACTGTCAATCACAGCGAGCGTGGGCATCACGATGGGGCTACCCGCTAGCAGGGCGTCAATCACCCTGTCGCGCAGGCTATCTGGTGCCAGCGGCCGCCGGATGTCGTGAATCAGGACGTGGTGCGGCGAATCGCGAAAGTGCTGCAGTCCGGCGGCCAGGCATTGCGCCCGCGAGCCCGGCTCCTCGACGGTGACGACATCGACCGCCGATAAGCCTTGAGCCGCAAGGGCTTCTCGGACTAGGCCCGCCAGCGCCGCGGCGGCGACGACCACAGCAGCGCCGGGCATTCCGCGCGCGACGCGCACCAGTGACGCCTCCCCCGCCAACGGGCCCAACACCGCCCAGGGGTTTCCCGCGAGTGCCGTGGGCAGCGGCAGGATCGCTGCGAGCCCATCGCTCATCGGCGGAAGCGCTCGAGGTAGGCGTCCCAGTCCCAGGTGGCCAGGAACTTTTCCGTGGCCGCATACCCTTTCGCGTACAGCGCCTCGATCTCGTTGTCAGAAATATCGAAATCGAGGAAGCCGACGTCCGTCGAATCCACTCGGATGGTCCTCGCACTCACCCACGGCTCGTTGAGGTAGGCCTGATCGCGGCCGACGAGCGCCGCGGTGATGACGCCTTCCAGCAGATGCGGCGCGCCGAGCATCCGCAGAGGCGCCAGCGCGGGAATCACCTTGTCGTTGCCTTCGGGAAGGTTCGGCAGAACCGTGACACCGAAGCTGGGCCAGCGAGGTTTGCGTCCGTCGTGGCGGTCGAGTGAGTCGATCGGAAAGTTCGACAGGATTCCACCGTCCACCAACGTGGACGTCAAGCCGCTGGAGGCCGTTAGCGTGACGGGACGAAAGAAGAACGGGATCGCCATCGACGCGCGCACCGCATCAGCGACGGGCTGTTCGTCGGCATCCAGGCCGTAGACCCGGCGATAGTCCCACGGCAGCCGCACCAACTGCCCAGTCGTCACATCGGCGACCGTCACGACCAGCTTGTAGCGCCGCTCAGGCGGCAAGTCGTCGTCGTCAATGGCCAGGTCACCGAACGTGCGCACGTCGAGGTTCGCAAGCTGGCTGCGGATCCAGTCGTGCGCGTAGTCGCCCTTGTAGATACCCGTTCCCCGCAACACAGCCACCGAGGGGCCGAGAATCGGAAAGCGTTCGATGGCGCCCGGGTCGGTGAACTTGTGGTAATCCAGCTGCAGCGCAAGCTCTTTGACTTCGTCCCCGGTGAGCTGGTTGCCCATTGATGCGGCCGCGACGATCGCGCCGACGATCGAGCCGGCAGACGTTCCCGACACACGTTGGGCGCCGTACCCGGCGTCCATCAACGCAACGACGGACCCCACCAAACCGATGCCTTTGACACCGCCGCCGGACAACACCAGGTCCGCAGGCTTCGGCTTCGCCACGGCGCCGACGCTACACGGGATCGAATTGCGAAATGAGCCAGGTGCCGTTGATTTTCTTCAGTCCCACCTTGACCGCGCTCGCGGCAAAGGCGCCGTCGGGATTCTCCTTGCTGGTGGTGTTCTGGTTGATGAACACCAGCACCATGGCTGAGTCCGGATGCAGTTCGGACACCGCAGCCCGCACGACGGCCGCGCTGGTCTTGACTGCCTTCTGCTTGGCCGCAGGTGTGACGATCTGCTGGGTGAAATTCGTGTAGTACGAAAGGAAGTCACCGGTCAGATGCGACTTCGCATTCGCGAAGTCTTTGTCGAGGGTCTCGGGTGAGTACGACAGCATCGCGACCGTGCCGCGTTTCGCGGCGTCAAGCACAACCTTGGCCGCGGCATCGTCGGTTTTCTGGTCAGTGCGGTATTGGCCGAAATACAGCCAGGTCGCCGCGCCTGCCGACGCGAGCAGGGCGATCGTCAACACGATGGCACCGATTATCCCGGCCATCGCGAGTCCCGACCGACGCCGCTTGCCGTCGGTTTCGCTTGTCGCGTCGTCGGTTTCGGTGGATCCGTCAGTGGCCTTGTCGACGTCGGTGACCTGGTCTGCATCAGTCTCGTCGACGTCGGTCACGTCGGCGCTGTTCTTCGTGGTCACGGTACGAACTCCACCTTCTCCATCTTGATCTGACCGCCCTCACGCTTGAGGTTCACGGACAGCCGCCACGACCGGGGCTCCTGCTTGGCGCCCGCGGAGTTGGTGACGCGCGATGACGCCGACACCAGCACGACGGCCGTGTCGTCGGTCATCGACTCGACGCCCGTGGCGTTGACGGTGACCTCGGTGATCACCTTCGAGTCCTGCGCAACCTTGATGAAGTCGTCGGCCTGGCTCTTGAAGTCGTCCTTGAACTGGCCGGTGGCGTTGTCGATGATGCGCTGCACGTCCTCCTTCGCCTTGTTGAAATCCAACGACATCAGTGTCACGACGCTCTGCCGGGCCGCTGCGCTGTACTCCGCGCGGCGCTGATCGTCGGCGACCTGATGGCGATGGTGGTTGATCATCAACACGCTGACGAAGACCAGCACTGCCGTGCCGGCAACCGCGACGACAGCGGCGAGCACGGCGGCAACGATCTTGAGAATCCGGCCGCGCCCGCGACGCTGGCGGACCGGTTCTGCGGGCGACTCCTCGGCGCCATCGCTGACATCCGCGCTCGATTCGGTCAACTCGACCGCCTCGGGGGATCTGGGCTCAGAGTCCGCGACATCGGTCTCGGAGTCGACGTCTGCTTCCGCAGCCTCGGTCTGGGCGTCGACGGTCGCGGCTTCTGCGGCAGCCCTGCGCAACCGGATGGCGCGAGCCTTCGCACGGGCGGCGGCCGCGACGGCCTCCGCTTCTGCGGCTTCGGCCTCTGCCTCTTCGGCGAGAGCCAATGCTTCGGCAGCGTTGGCCGGCCGATCAGGCTCCTGCTTCGGCTCACCGACGCGGTCAGCGTCGAGCACCGACGCGCGGCGCCTGAAAGACGGCACAGCGACCTCCTAATTCTGCAAACTGCTACTCAATGAGAATGGCATTATTCATTTTTGAGTATTGCCGCGACGATACCGCATCCCCGGATGGGGTCAGACGATGCGTTTGCTGCGGAAATGCTATTTACGCGCTGTGCGAGCGCTCAGCGCAATTTGTCCTTCATCACCTTGCCCGTGGCGTTCAACGGTAGCTGGTCGAGGAACTCAACGAACCGAGGAACCTTAAATCCAGCCATTCTGTCGCGGCTCCAAGCCATCAGCTCATCGCCGCTGACGGCGGTCTTGCCGTCCTTGCGCACGATGAATGCCTTGCCCACCTGACCCATCCGCTCATCGGGAACCCCGATCACGGCGGCCTGGGCGACGGCGGGGTGCTCCAGCAAAAAGCCTTCGATCTCGGCGGGGTATGCATTGAAGCCGCCGACGATGAACATGTCCTTCTTGCGGCCGACGATTCGCAACCGCCCCGAGTCGGTGAAGCTCCCGAGGTCTCCGGTCTGCAGCCAGCCGTCGGCATCGATGGCTTCTGCCGTGGCGACAGGGTCGTCGAGGTAGCCCTGCATGACGCCGTAGCCACGCACGAGCACCTCCCCGTCGTCGGCAACCCGCACTTCGACGTCCTCGCACGGCAATCCAGCGGTCGTCGCAACGTCTTCGAACGAGTCGCCGGGTCGAGAGAGGGTGACATTGCCGGCCTCGGTGAGGCCATAGCCCGTCATCAACGTTTGGAACGGAAGTTCCTCGTGGATCCGGTGGACCAATTCCACCGGGATGTCGGCCGCACCTGTCACGCCCGCGCGCAGCGTCGCGAGCTTGTCCTTAGCCTCGACGGCGAGCAGCGAGTGATACAGCGTCGGCGGCCCGGGAAGCATCGTGATCCGTTCGGCCTCAACCAGTTCCACGACACGGTCGATGTCGAACGCCGCAACCGGAAGCATCGTCGCTCCGCGCAGGAAGGACGTGATCAGGCCTGCCTTCAACCCGAAGGTGTGGAAGTATGGGTTGATCATCAGATAGCGGTCGCCCTCGCGCAGATCCGCCAGCGTTGCCCATTCCTCGTACATCCGCAGCGTCTGACGGTGGTTCATCCTGGCGCCCTTGGGCCTGCCGGTCGTGCCCGAGGTGAAGATGATGTCGGAGATGTCCGTGCCCGCGACCTCGCGGTGAAACGGTGAACCGCCAGACAGGAATTCGGACTTGAGGCCGATGACGGGCACGCCTGCTGGGGCGGTGTAGTCCAGCCCGAGGAACCCCTTTTGGACAAGCACCGCCTTCGCGCCGCTGCGGCCGATGATGTCGGCGGCCTCGTCGGGTTTGAACCGCGTGTTGACCGGTACCAGCACGCCGCCGGCGGTGAGCAATCCGAATGCCGCGATGATCCACTCCGCGCAGTTGGGCGCCCAGATCGCGACCCGGTCACCCTTTTCGATGCCGATATCGGCGAATGCCCCTGCGGCACACCGGATCCGCGCGACTACTTCAGTGAACGTGAGACGCAGCGGACCGTCGACGACCGCTTCCGCGTCGCCGAAGCGATCCGCCGCGCTCAAGACCATCTCGGGGATGGTCTCCCAAAGCCCCGTCATCTAGCCCTGCTCCTCAGCGGACGTCCCGTCCTTGACCGTCGCAGGGCGGTCACGTCGTGACGAGACGCCCCAGGTTGCCGCCCATGATCTTCGCCTGGTCCTCGAGCGAAAGATGCTCGAGCGCGGTCACGTAGTGGGTCGGTTCCGCCAGGCCTTCGGGGTGCGGCCAGTCGGAGCCGTACAGCACCTGGTCGACGCCGATCAGGTTGATCAGATCGTCGATGCCTTCCTCGTAGAACGGGCTGACGTAGATGCGGTTTTTGATCTCCTCGATCGGGTTGCCGAGGAACGCCTCAGGCGCCTTCTTCCACACCTCGGCCATCGAATCGAGCAATGGGAACATCCACTTCGAACCTGCCTCGACGATGCCCACCTTCAGCTTCGGGTGCCGGAAAAGTGCGCCGTGAATCACCCACGAGGCCACCGCATCCTGGATCGGACGCCACTCGTTGAGGATCGACATCGCGTTGGTCTGGAAGGGCAGCATCTCCTGCGCGGCGCCGTCCCACTCGGAGGTGTAGCGCGAGTAGCCGCTGTCCGACGAGTGCATGCCGACGAACACGTCGTGGTGCACAACCCTCTCCCAGAACGGGTCGAACTCGGGCAGCGCGAACGACCGCGGGCCACGAAAACCGGGCACCGGCGCCGGGCGGATCAAGATCGCACGAGCACCGCGCTTGACGCACCACTCCAGCTCCTCGATCGCCTTCTCGACGATGGGCAGGGTGATGACCGGGGTGGTGAAGATGCGGTTCTGGTAGTTGAAGCCCCACACCTCGTCAAGCCACTGGTTGAGCGAGTGGATGAGGACGTGGATGGCGACCGGGTCGTCGGAGAGGCGCTCCTCGATCAGGCTCGCCAGCGTCGGGAACATCAGAGAGCGCTCGATACCGAGCTCATTCATCTTTTCGAGGCGCGGAGCGGGCTCGAAGAACGCCGGAATGGCCCTCATCGGCTCACCGAACAACTCGCGCTTGCTCTTGCCGTCGGGGTTACCGAACTTGAAGTACTCCTCCCACGCGCCAGGCTTGGCGACCACCGAGAAGGTGGGGTTCGGGATGTAGTTGCTGATCACACCGCGCAGCGCAATCTTGGTCCGGCCGTTTACCTCGACGTACTGGACGACGTCCTTGTACTCCTTGGGCAGGTACTTGGTCATCGCCTCTGGCGGCTCGTACAGGTGATTGTCCGCATCGAACAGCGGGAACGGTATGTCGACCCGATGCGACAGTTGACCCATGGAAGACTCCTTATCTTGTCACGAGAATCTTATTCTCAGTTTCGACATGTCGCAATATCCTGCCTCACCAGGAACTTCTGCACCTTGCCACTGGCGGTGCGGGGAAAATCGTCGACTTTGTGCAGTTCCTCTGGCCACTTCTGCGTCGCGACGCCTGCCCGTTTGAAGTGGTCGCGCACCTCATCCAGGGTGGGCATCGGCTGCCCGGCCTTGACGCGAAGCACCGCGGCCGTCCGTTCGCCCAGCCGGTCGTCGGGCGCGGCGACCACCACGGCCTCCACCACGCTGGGCATGGTGAGCAGCACCTCTTCGACCTCAAGGGCGCTGATGTTCTCGCCGCCGCGGATGATGACGTCCGCCTTGCGATCGGTGATTGTCAGATAGCCGTCGTCGTCGATCACACCGACATCGCCGGTGGAATACCAGCCGTCCTCGTCGAAGGCCTTCGCGGTCAGTTCCGGATCGGTGTAGCCGAGGCACAGGTCGGGGCCACGGCTGAAGATCTCACCGTCGGGTCCGAGCCGGATTTCCACGCCAGGTCGCGGATTGCCGTCGGTGTAGAGCCGTTTGTCTTCAGGCGCGGTGGGCGCCGAACCCGTGATGGATGGGTGCTCGCTGCTGCCATAGGAGCGGAAGACGAACATGCCGAGGTCGGCCAGCCGCCGGGTGACCGCTGCGGGGACCGTCGATCCGCCGAGGCCGACGGTCGTGAAATGCTTCAGGTGTTCCGGGGTGCAATCGGGATGGTCCAGCACACTGGTCACAAAATACGGCGGTCCGCCACCGATCGAAAGCCCTTCGCGCTCAATGAGCTTGAGCACCTGAGCCGGATCCCACACATCGCAGAGATCGATCGGTGCGCCTTCAAGTACCGGGATCAAAAACGCGCCGAGCATACCGATGAAATGTCCGATCGGGGTGCCCGTGAGCTGGCGGCCGCGGTCGTCCGGGTAGTTCTCCAACAGTTGGCGCGTCTCGCAGCCCAGCGTTTGATGGCTGTGCACAACGCCTTTCGGGTTGCTCGTCGTGCCAGAGGTGAAGGCGATCAATGCCGGGCCCGCGGGGTCGGTGGCCAGGGTGCCTTGCATCGGTTCATCCGCGAGCAGCTCGCCGTAGTCATGCGCCTCGCGCGAGCGCTCGCCGGTGTTGCCGCCGACGAGCCCCACGATCGGGATGTCCTCACAAAGATCGGGCTGAAACTTCATGCGCCCGAACTCTTCTGCCGAGATGAAGACGCGGGGCTTGGCCGTGCCGAGGATGTGGGTGAGTTCCTTGCGTCCGTAGAAGTGCACGATCGGGACTGTCACCGCGCCAAGGAACGTCGACGCCCAGAAGGTCGCCGCGGCCTCTTTCCAATTGGGGAGTTGAAGCGCGATCACGTCCCCTGGCCCGACCCCGCGAGTGTGCAGGCCAGCCGCGAGCCTGCGTGCCTCTAGTTCGACGTCACGGAATGTGCCCGCGTAGGGCCGGACGGCCGAATGCACGACGAAGCCGGTTTCGGGGTTGGCGCGGAGGCCGCCGGCGACCAGATCGCCGAGCGTCTCGTCCGTCCACCACCCTTCTTCCTGGTAACGCTTTGTCAGCTCAACAGGGATTTTTCGCATGGCGTTCAGCGGCACCTCCACTCCGCTGCGATGCTATTCTCCTGTAGAGAGAATGCCAATACCGCAGACGGAGAATGCTTGATGGTCGACCTCGAATTCGACGACGGCCTGGCGGTCGTCACCATCGACCGGCCGCATGCCCGCAACGCAATCTCTCTGGAGACGATGGACCAGTTGGAGAAGGCGCTCGACGGTGCCGATGGCGCGCGGGCGTTGGTGCTGACGGGTGCGGGCGACCGCGCATTTGTCTCCGGCGGCGATCTCAAGGAACTCAGCGCGCTGCGCACCGAGTATGAGGCGTTGTCGATGGCGTTCCGAATGCGCACGATCTGCGATCGGATTGCCGCGTTCCCCGCGCCCACCATCGCGGCGCTGAACGGTCATGCACTGGGGGGCGGGGCCGAGTTCGCGGTGGCGGCCGACATCCGGATCGCCGCCGACGACATCAAGATCGGCTTCAATCAGGTGACGCTGGAGATCATGCCTGCGTGGGGCGGCGCCGAACGACTGGTCGCATTGGTCGGCTACAGCAAGGCGCTGCTGCTGGCAGGCGCTGGCACGGTGCTCGACGCCCCCGATGCAGAGCGAATCGGCTTGGTGGACAAGGTTTTTCCGCGGACATCGTTCGACGAAGGCTGGCGGGGTATCGCGAAGGCGCTGGCGGGCCGACCCGCCGGCGAGATCAAGCGCGTGATGAAGGGCGTCTCAACGACGGAGGCGGTCACCGCCTTCGCGCGGCTGTGGGTGGCCGACGAGCACTGGGCCGCCGCGGACAAAGTGATGAAGCGCGGCAAGTAGGTGGTTTGGGTGCGTGTTTCGGAGCGGTGAGCCCTCCGGATCGCACGCAAGTCGCTAGCCACCCATTTCGCGGATCGGGTCGGTGCCGTCCCAGTTCGCCGCGGTATCGCGGATGAACTTCGCGGTGGCCGCCTGCCCCTCGGTGAGTTCGGAGATCTCCACGACCGTGGCCGGGCTATTCGGCGGTTCGACATACGCGAAGCGCACGCCAAAACCCTCACCACCAGACCACACCACCGGCCAGCCTGCCCCCTCGACGGCCTTCATCGTCTCATCGAAATCCTCTGCCCAATAAGCCAACTGGTGATAGCCCGGGCCTTTGGCTGCAAGGAACTCGGTAAAGATACTTGGCGTGTCGTCGTGCAACCGCCCGCATGTCAGGTGTTCCTCCGTGATGCGAAATCCATTGAGGCGGCGCTCATCATCTCCACCAGCGAGCGTCGATCGATGGTCCAGATCGCAGCCGAGGCCGCGCGGTTGTTCTCCCCGACGACGTGGACGGGGCCATTACCGATGTTCTCGATGATTTCGCGCGCCACGTCTTCGGACAGCATGTGCGCGGCGGGGTCGTATTCAATGCCCATGCGCTGAAAGGCAGGGGTATAGGTCATGCCGAGCGGCGTGCAGCAGACGTCAACGCCGCGCGGCCGCAGCTCAGCCCACAGTCCTTCGGCGAAGTTGTGCTGGAACGCCTTGACCGCGGAGTACATCGCGAGGGTCGCCGAACCCGCCAGGCAGGCCAGGGACGCGACCAGCACGATGCCGCCGCGGCCACGCTCTCTCATGGCGCCACCGAAGTGGTGCACCAAGGTGGTTGGGCCCACGCAGTCCAGCTTGATCTGCTCGAGCGAGTAGTCGAGTTCGTTCTCCAAGAAGGTCGTGGTGCGGTCCGAGGCGCCCGCGTTGTAAATCAACAGACCAACGTCGAGGCCTTCGGTCGCATCGGCCACTTTGGCGCGCACATCGGCGTCAGTCAGGTCCTGAACAACTACGCGCGTCTGTACGCCGTGCGCGTCGCGAGCCCGGCCGGCCACTTTGTCAAGCAGCGCGCCGTTTCGCGCAATCAGCACGAGATCCAGTCCGCGCGCGCCCAATTGGTCGGCCAGGCTGGCACCGATACCTTCGGATGCGCCGGCGATCACCGCCCACTGGCCGTATTTCTGCGTGAAGTCGGTCATGATGGGGAACGCGACGCCGCGCCTGCGTGCACCCGCGCGATGTTCGTGGTGCGACGGGCAATGCGCCAGCCCTCGGACGTCCGGGTGAGTTCGTCGTCGTAATGACCGAGGGCCTCAACCCAACTGGCCGCATCATCCGGGATCGCCTGCAATACGGCATGCACGTATGACCGAGCCGTCGCGCGGTCAGCATCGACCGCAATCGCGAAGTTGGTCAGTCGGTGATAGGTCGGGCCCATCGCGTTGTGCAGTTGCTCCATCAACCCGGTGATCGCGTCGGCGCCCGAGTATCGCCCGACCTCGCCGTAATCGACGTCGACGTCCTCGGTCCAGCAGGTGCGCAACAGCGCCCAGTCTTTGAAATCGATCCCGGTGGCGTAGCGGACCAGCACCTCGGCGATCTGCTCTTTGTCGGCGTCCACACGGCGAGGCTATTTCATAAGTTAGACTCGGGTCAACTATGCCCGAACACGGAAAATGATTGCAAATGGCTGAGATAACGAAGGCGCCGGTTGCTGACCAGGGTCAGCGTCGTGCTTCCTTTCAGCAGGCCCGCTCGCACGAGACCAAACGGTCGCTGGTGCAAGCCGCAATGGCGCTGTGGCGGGCCAACGGGTATTCGCGCACGACGGTGGCCGATATCTGCCGGGCTGCGGGTGTTTCGAAGGCGTTGTTCTACTTCTATTTCCCTCGCAAAGAGGACGTGCTGTTCGAAGTCGGGGTCCTCTCGACGGACGTCGCACACGGGGTGGCCACCGAGCTGCTTGGCAAGCCGTATGAGGTGCCCGCCGTCATCACGGCCGTACTGGCGACCATCGAGGACAGCATGCGACGCAGCACCCCGGAGCTCGTCATCGAGGCGATCCTCGAGGGCTACCGCCAGGCCCTGTCCGGCCATGACCACCTGGAGCGGACGTCGCTGATCTTTGCGGAGGTGTTCGAGCGGGCAAAGCAGGACGGCAAGCTGCCGAAGCATTTCGACGTCGCCCACGTCGCGAACGTCGCGCAGTCGATGGTGAGCGAAGGCGCCCGGCACTGGGCGGCGGGCACATACGGAAAGCGCCCGTTCGCCGAGGTCGTTGGCCGCGACATCGCGGCTCTGGTCGAGGGCTACCGTCAGCCGTAGCGCCGACATGTTCTCTCTAGACGAGAATGGCATTTCCGGTTATCGTCAACGACGTGTCACCATTGCAGATTGCGCTCGCGCCGGAGATCTCGACCTGGCCCGACGAGAACCCTCAGCTCATCGGTAGCACCTGCGGCAAATGCGGGGCAACCGTCTTTCCCGTTCAACAGTGGTGCCCCAAGTGCAGCGCCGGTGAGATGTCCGACGTGTTGCTACCGCGGCGCGGCACCCTCGTCGCCTGGACCACCCAGGGTTTCCCGCCCGGGGCGCCCTACAAGGGTCCGACCGGTAAGGACTTCGTCCCGTTCGGCGTCGGGTTGGTGCAACTCGGCCTGCAAGAGGAGGCCGTCATCCGGGTCGAGGGCCGGCTCACCGAAAACGACCCAGCCAAGCTTGCATTCGGTCAGGAAGTCGAACTGACCATGATCCCGTTCACCACCGACGAAGATGGCAACGAGGTCGTCACGTTCGCCTTCCAGCCGGTCTAGAGAGGAATACCGACGATGACCAACGACGTCGCCATCATCGGCGTGGGCCTACACCCGTTCGGACGCTTCGACAAGACCGCCATGGAGATGGGCGCCGACGCGATCCAGGCCGCGCTCTCCGACGCAGGTGTGCAGTGGAAGGACATCCAGTTCGGCTTCGGCGGCAGCCATGAGGTCTCCAACCCCGACGCGGTCACGCGCCTCGTCGGCCTGACCGGCATCACTTTCACTAATGTGTTCAACGCCTGCGCCACGGCCGCGTCCGCGATCCAGCAGACGGCGGACACCATCCGGCTCGGCAAGTACGACATCGGCATCGCGATCGGATTGGACAAGCACCCGCGCGGCGCGTTCACCGACGACCCGGCGAAGCTCGCGCTGCCGCAGTGGTACGCGGAAAACGGCCAGTTCGTCACCACCAAGTTCTTCGGGATGAAGGCCAACCACTACATCCACAAGCACGGCATCTCGCAGGCGACGCTGGCGAAGGTGGCCGCCAAGAACTTCCGCAATGGTGAGAAGAACCCTAATGCGTTCCGCCGCAAGCCGATTTCCGAGGAAGAGATCCTCAACTCGACCGTGCTGAACTACCCGCTGACGCAGTACATGTTCTGCGCGCCCGACGAGGGCGCGGCGGCGGTGATCATGTGCCGCGGCGACATCGCACACAAGTTCACCGATAAGCCGGTCTATGTGCGGGCCACCGAGATCCGCACGCGCACGTTCGGCGCCTACGAGGTGCACGCGACGTCCGCGCCGCTCGATGAAGATCCCTCGCCGACAGTGTTCGCGGCCAAGGCCGCTTACGAGGCCGCGGGCATCGGGCCCGAGGACGTCGACGTCGCCCAGCTGCAGGACACCGACGCCGGCGCCGAGGTCATCCATATGGCCGAGACCGGCCTGTGCGCGGACGGTGAGCAGGAGAAGCTCCTCGCCGACGGCGCCACCGAGATCCACGGGTCGATGCCGATCAACACCGACGGTGGGCTGATCGCCAACGGCGAGCCGATCGGCGCTTCGGGCCTGCGCCAGGTGCATGAACTCGTGCGCCAACTGCGCGGCGAGGCAGGCGATCGGCAGGTGCCCGGCGAGCCGCAGGTCGGACTCGCGCAGGTCTATGGCGCCCCCGGCACCGCGTCGGCAACGATACTGAGCCTGTAATCCCTCATTCGGAACCCCGGTGCGGAAACAACGTTCTAAGATCTCGGAAATGATGTTTTCGCCTGCGCCCAGATGGACCAGGCCGTTGCTCGGCGTCATGTCGGCGACGGCGCTGGCAGCTGCCTATCTGCTCTCGGCAGCTTCGACCGCGGCCGCAGACGACGACGCGCCACCGCCACCCCCACTGCACAACGTTCACTACACGATCTGGGCGGAGCAGCCCTTCACCGTCAACATCTATTACCGCGACACGGACCCGCCGAACTGGGCCGACTACAGCCACAACCCCTATCAGTTCAGCCCGAAGGTCGAGGCCGACGTCGGCCCGAGTCAGCAGTGGAACCTCGACGTCGGACTGGTGAACCCCGACGAGTGGGCGATGGTGGTTGCGGGCACGGGCGGAGAGTCGGCGAAGAGCCCCAACATCCACTGCGCATTAGCAGTCGACGGCGTGATCGTGAAGACCAATCAAGGGCCGAAGGGCGCGCTCTGCTCGCTGCGCAACTGGTGATCGTCGGCCGGCAGAGGTTCCCCCTCGAGCTTGCGTAGCCAGTCCTCGCAGAACTTGAACGTCTCGGCGTGCCCGGTGGACATGCCGAGGGCACGTTCCATCACGATGCCCTGGGACACGCTCGTCGCGAACACCGTCCAGACGACCGGTGGAACATCTGACGTAGCGACGCCGTAGCGCTCCAGCGCGGCGGCGATGGCCTTGTTCTGCTCGTCGCGGAAACGCTCGGCGTAATAGACGATTTCGGCCCGCAATGCCTTGCGATGGTTGGCCAGGCCCATGAACTCCATGGTGAGTCGCGTGGCCTCCGGCATCGTGCTGAACCTCCACAGTGCCCATAGCGGCTGGGGCGCTTGCAGCGCGGTCTTGAGCACACTGAGCCCCTCGTCAGCCCTGCGGCGGAAAACCTCGAGGAAGAGGTCCTCCATGGTGCGGAAGTAGTAGTGCACGAGCTGAGGCTTGAGGCCGGCCCGCTCAGCGAGCCGACGCGACGTGACCGCGGCGTAGCCCTCCTCGAGAAGGAGTTGTTCGGCAGCGTCGAGCAACACGCCGCGATTCTTCGCGTCCGGCGCTCCGATTCTTCGCGCCGCTGCCATGCGATTCCTCCCATATCTGCTGCCTAAGAGGTCAACACGCCGATGCTAGACGCCACACCGCCGTGGCACCTTGACCGTGACTCTACCTGCATGCTAAGCAGGTGCTCAGCACATTCGGGTTTCGGAAGGAAGCGCATCAGATGACCACCGACTACGACGCCGTCGACTACTTCACGGATCCGTCGCTGGTGCCTGACCCTCATCCGTACTACGACCACGTCAGGGCGAAGGACCCGGTGTGCTGTCCGATCAACAATGGCGTGCTGGCGGTGACTGGCTGGGAAGCGGCCAGCGCCGTCTACAAGGACACCGAGAGCTACTCCTCCTGCGTCGCGGTCATGGGCCCGTTCACGCCTATCCCCTTCACGCCTGAGGGCGACGACATCTGCGCGCAGCTCGAGGAGCACCGCACCGAGATCCCGATGTTCGAGCACATGGTCACGATGGATCCGCCACAGCACACCGACGCCCGGTCGATCCTGTCCCGGCTGCTCACACCGAAACGGTTGAAGGAGAACGAAGACTTCATGTGGCGGCTTGCCGATCGCCACATCGACGAGTTCATCGCCGACGGCCGCTGCGAATTCCTCGCCGCCTACGCAAAGCCCTTCTCGCTCTTGGTCGTCGCCGATCTGCTCGGCGTCCCTGAATCCGACCACGAGGATTTCCGCGGGTCTTTCGGCGCCGGGCAGCCCGGGACCAACATCGGTGGCCTCGACCATGAGGTCATCGCGCAGAACCCGCTGGCTTGGGCCGACGAGAAGTTTTCCCAGTACATCGAGGAGCGTCGCGAGTCGCCCCGCGACGATGTGCTGACGTCGATCGCCACCGCGAAGTACCCGGACGGCTCCACCCCCGAGGTGGTCGACGTTGTCCGGACTGCGACGTTCTTGTTCGCCGCCGGCCAGGAGACCACCGCGAAGCTGCTCGGCGCCGCGCTGCGGGTGCTCGGCGACCGGCCAGACATCCAGCGGCAACTGCGCGCCGACCGCAGCCTCATTCCGGTGTTCATCGAGGAATGCCTGCGGATGGACAGCCCGGTGAAGAGCGTGTTCCGCATGGCGCGCAAGTCGACGACGCTCGGCCAGACCGCGGTGCCTGCAGGCACCACGGTGATGGTCAGCCCCGGCGCGGCCAACCGCGATCCGAAGCGATTCGACAATCCGCACGAGTTCTCCCTTGACCGCAAGAACGTCCGCGAGCACATCGCGTTCAGCCGCGGCATCCACTCGTGTCCCGGGGCGCCGCTGGCGCGCGTCGAGGGTCGCGTCTCGATCGAGCGGCTGCTCGACCGGCTCGCCGACATCAGGATCAGCGAGGAAAAGCACGGTTCGATCGACGCCCGCAGCTACACCTACGAGCCGACATTCATCCTGCGCGGACTCACCGAACTGAACATCGAGTTCACGCCTGCCGGATAGGCTGGCCGCGGCGGGGGTCGACCGATCTCCAAGGGGGCCACATGCGCACGGTCATCACGGTTTCGACCATCGCGTGCGGATTGATCGCGGCGGCGCTATCTCTCGCGGGTGAGTCAGCGGCCGCGTGCGATTCAGCCGACTGCGTACCGAATGTCGCTCGTAACGTCGTCGCGGGCGCGCCCTGTGCGCCTCGGCCGTCTTTCGTCTTCGGCCTCGACGGCGACGACGGCACCCTCATCTGCACCCCGCAGGGCACGTGGGTAGCGGTCGGCCGTTTGGTCGGTGAGCGAGAAGTGACAATGCCCTGCTTCACCCCGGGTGACACGGCACAACAACCCTTGGCAGGCAACGACTTACAGCTGATGCGCACCCCCGGTGTCCCGCTGAAGTGCGCGCAGATAAATTCCGCCCTGCGGTGGGTGAACTTTTTCTAGGTGTCCCCGCGCACCCAACGGCTGGCGCCCTCGGCGGCCACGCAGGTCAAGAAGAGGCCGTCCGGCGCCTGCGCCATCTCGCCGTCCATGGCGGGACACGGGTCGCCCTCGTTCTTGACGCCGTGCATTTCGGTCGCGCGGAACCACCGCGGTTCATATCGTCTGGGCGACCCGCAGAACACCAGCCGTCCCCACGACGTCACGCCGAACGCGTAGTAGGTGGGGTTGTCGCAATAGGAGCCCAGCACGACGTTGGGCATGATGCCTGGCGTGCAACTGGGGTAATTGCAGTCGGTCGGATCCGCGGACGCCGACGGTGCAACGGCGAGCGTAGCAGAGAAAATCAGCGCAGCAAACACTGCGACGGCGGATCGCACCCCTGCATTTTGGCATATGCGGGAACGAAATTCTCCCTTTTGGAGAAGATTGCTACCAGCCGCGATAGGCTCTGGGGCTATGCATGGAGTTCGCAGTGCAGCCGTCATGTCGGCGGCTGTGGCCCTGGTCAGCAGTCTAGGTCCGGCAGCGCCGGCGTATGCCTCGAATTACGGTGTTGAACTGTCCGGCAGCTATCGGATGATCATGAACGGCGAATGGGCCAAGACCAACGACGTCTTCATCGACGAGCAGACGCAGATTCAGACCTGGACGATGAGTTCGGAGTGCACCAGTCCGATCCGCTGCACGGGCACTGTCACAAGCGACCAGGGCTGGACCGCGCAGATGACCAATACCGGTGACTACTGGCTCGCTGAACGCGTCATCGACAATTGGGAACCCTGTCCCGACGGCACGGCCACGCCGGGTACACAACGGTTCTGGTTTTGGGGCTGGGACCCGATAAACAGCCAGCGCAGCACCAAGATTCGCGATCTCCTCGCTGGCCGCGTGCGGACACAGGCCGACAGCGGCAATTGCGGCATCAACAAGCCCCTCGTCATCGAGGTGCCGATTCGGCTGGAGAAGCTCTCCTAGCCGTTCGGCCATCAGATCGGCAGAAGATCCTTCCACGACTTCGGTTCAGCGCCACTCACCGCACTGGTCACCCGCTGCAGCTGACCGTCGGGGGCCACGTAGATGCCCGTGCGAAGGTCGTAGTGTGCGACCGCGACTGACGGTCCGCCAGAACCGTTTTCGTTGAACGCACTCGGGGCGGCAGGAACTGCACCGCCATCCGGAACGGGCCCCGGAAGCGGACCCTGCGGTGGTGGCGCAGCGTCGGCAGGCGGTATCGACTCGCCGTTGAGTGAATTGCCCTGCGGTGGCGGCGGACCGGGCGGCGCAGCCGGCGGGGGTGTTAGTGCTGCCAACGGATTCGGCGGCCCTGGCGGCGTCCCTGGCGGGGTCCCCGCAGGAGCCGCGCCCGGCGGCAGCGGCGTGCCTTCTGTCGGCGCGAAGATGCGGTCGTTGAAGTCGACACGGTCATCGACCGGAATGCCCTGCGCAATCAGATTGGGGTCAATCGGATACGGACCGAGATAGTGCTGCCGCATCTGTATCGGCTGAAACCCCTTGGGGTCGTTGCACAGTTCGACCGTCGGGGCGCGCTTGCCGGGGTGGCCCATGCACGGAAGGTTGCGGGCGCCACGGACGCCGATCGGGGAATCCTGAGGTAGCTTGCAGTACAACCCGTCGGGGGTGTCGATCACGCTGGTATCGGCCGGCGAACGCCACTGCGATGGCGGTAGGAAACCGACAGTGCACGGGGGCGGATCGCTGATGGTGAACGCGAAGTCGCTCAACGGCAGACCATACGGGTTGTTCTTCATGATGCCGAACGACTGCTGCAGGGCGACAGTGCCGGGAAGCAGCACCAGGAGCTGTTCCAGCGACGGGTTGTAGGTGACGAAGATCTGGCCCAGCGTGGTGAGGTTCGCCAACAGTATTGGCAACGTCGGCTTGATCTGGTTCAGCAGTCCCGAGACCTCATTCGCGAAGCCCGGCCCGTTCTGCAGGATCGACCTCAGGTCGGGGTCGTCTTGCGCGACTTCTTGGGAGATCCCGGCCAGGCTGTGCGCCCACGTCCTGATCGCATCAGTCGTCTTCGCCTGCGAATCCAGAAGCGGCGCACTATCTTCGATCAATCCGCGCGACTGATCGGAGACGTCGTTGAGGTACTTGGTAATGCTCGTCGAGGAGTCGACCAGTGATTGGAAATCCTCACCCGCACCGTTGAATGCCTTGAACGTCTCATCGAGCAGGTTGGCAATCCTGTCCTTCGGAATGCTCTTCAACAGCTCGTTGACCTGGTCCAGCATCGGACCGACCTGTTGCGGAATCGTCGTGTCCTTGGCCGAAATCACCGAGCCGTCCTTGAGATACGGCCCAGAATCGGTGCGCGGCCGCAGATCCACGTACTGCTCACCGACCGCCGAAACACTGCGCACCTCGGCCTGCAGGTCGGCAGGAATCTTCGGAGACGTGGCGAGCCGCAACGTCGCCTTGGCTCCCGTGGCGGTCAGCTCCACCCCCGTCACCTCGCCGATCTGCACACCGCGGTAGGTCACGTTGCTGAACCGGTAGAGACCCCCCGCGGCAGGCAATTCCAGCGTGACCGTCAGGCGGCCGACGCCAAACAGCGCCGGCAGTTGCATGTACGTGAACACCATCACCGCAACGCCGATGACCGATGCGATGGTGAAGATAATCAACTGGTTGCGGACGAAGCGCGTCAGCATCAGCCACCACCTCCCGGTGCGGGTGCGGGTGCCGACGGCGCGTCAGCGCCATAGGGCCCAGCGAAGATCTGCGAGGTCGTAATCGCCGGCATCGGTGCGGCATTGGGCATTGCGGGCGGCGGGGCCACCGGCAACAACGGCTCGGTCACAACGGGCATGGACCCACCCGGCGCCGCCTGCGGCGCGGGCAGCGCCTCGGCCGGCGGTGGCGCGACACCCAGCGACAACGGGTTGTAGGAGTAGTTGAGGTACCAAGGGTCGCCAGGGGCCGGAATCAGTTTGGCGTCTTCATCGCCCCACCGCGTGCCGAGGAACACTGTCCGCTTGAGGCGCGGGTAACTGATGTCGAAGACGGCGTACAAGTTGATGTAGTCGCCCTTGGTAATTCGGTCGGCGAAGGCCGGACCGTAGGGGAAGGCGAGGGCGAAGTTGAGGGCCTGGGTGATGTCGGGACCGATGTCGGCGAGCGCCTTGAGCGCCGGTTCCAGGTCCTTGAGGTTGGTCACCAGATCCTGACCCGCGTCATTGACGAGCGTGGACGTGGTATCGCTGAACTGACCGAGCTTCTCGAGCGCGGTCGTGAACTTGGGCCGTTCCCTGTTCAAAACGTCCAGTGCCGGCGGAATGTCCTTGAGCGCACGGTCGATGACGTCGCGTTGTCCCGCGAATTTGCCGGCAACCCGATTCAGTTGCTGGATGGACGCGACGATGTTGTCCCGCTGCTCATCGAGAACTCCGACAAAGTTATCTAGCCGGGTGAGCAGTTCACGGACATCGGGGCCGCGACCGTTCAACGCGACGCTGAAGTTGTGGATGACGTCACCGATCTGCCCGAGTCCGCCCGCGTTGACGACCGCTGACAGCGACGACAGAGTCTGTTCCGTGGTCGGGAAGGTCGACGACTGGTTCAAGGCAAGTGTGGCACCGGGTTGCAGTCGGCCGCTTGGCTTTTCACCCAGCGGCGGATCGAGTGCCAGGTGCATGGAACCCAGTAGGCTGGTCTGTCCAACCGTGGCCACACTGTTGGCGGGCACGACCACGTCGGGCTGGACCGAGATCTGCACGTCAGCATGCCAACCCTCGACGGTCATCTTGCCGACGCTGCCGACAACCACGTCGTTGATCATTACCGGCGAATTCGACTCCAGCGTCGCAACGTTCGGCACCTCAACGTGGTAGGTGACGGCGTCCGGTCCTCTGCCTACCGCGCCGGGCAGCGGCAGTGAGTTAAGTCCCTGGAACGAGCAGCCGGTCAGCGTCAATGCGAGGCACGAGCCAACCACGGTCAACCGCTTCATCCGACTTCCCCGCATCATCGCGCCCCCGCTTCCGCAGGCAATGGTGGACCAGGCGGTGGCGCCGGAGCAGCCGGCGCCGCAGTCTGAGGCAGCAGCATGCCGTCGACGGTCGGTGCCGTTCCGGTATTCACGTTGGGGGGTCCCGGAATCGGCGCACCGGGGAACAATGCCGGCGATGGAATGGCTGGTACTTCGTCGTGGCCGTACATCCCTTGCCCCGGAGGCTGCGGAGCGCCCCAGCCCAGTGGTCCGGGTACGTCACCCATCCCCGTGTAGGCGGACACCGTCGGCGGCGGCTCGGGCGCATCACCTGGTCCCGCGCCTCCGGGTGCCAGCTTCGGGTCGGTGTAGAGGATCTTCCCCGGGCTGGGCACCGGCCGCAGGTACGCGTTGATCGGCAACGGCAAGTTGTTGAAGTTGAGTAGCCGCAGCGCAGGGCCCAGGTATTGCTCACACAGTTTTGCGGTCTCCGGGGCGGTGGTGTTCTCGATACCACCGATCAGTCCGCAGACAAAATAAACCGGATTCGAGAAGTTGACCAACGAGAACGCTCCGGTCACGCCGCCGGACGCCGGGTAGTAGATGTTTTCGTAGTTCGCGATAGCGGTTGGCGAGACGTGAAGGACGTTCTCAAGAGCCATGTGTTGATCAACGAGAGTCTGCGTCACGGCGCCCAGGCTTCTGATCTGCTCGGCTGTCTGATTGCGGCTGCCTGCCACGAACCGTTGCACGTCGACGATCGCCTTGGACAGGTCAGTGAGGGCCATGTCAAGGTCCGACCTGCTGTCGTTGACGACACTGCTCAGGCTGGCCAGCCGATTCTGAAACAGCACAATTTGCTCGTGGCTGTCACGCAGGGCCGTTACGAACGTCTGAAGGTTCTTGATGATGTCGACGATACTGCCGCTACCCTCGGCGAAAATCCTTGCCGCGCCCGATAATTGGGCGATCGTCTGGCGAAGCTTCGCGCCGTTGCCGTCCAGGGCATTCGCGGCGCTGTTGATGAACCGGGATACCGAGGTACCCGACACTCCACTCTTCGGGCCTAATTCCGTTGCCAGGCGGTTCAACTGGGTCTTGACCTCGTCCCACTCGACCGGGACCGCGGTCCGGTCACTGGGAATCACCGCGCCGTCTCGCATCTTCGGCCCGGCGCCATTCCGGTAGGCAGGGGTGAGCTGGACGTATCGTGCCGCAACGAGGTTCTGGGCGACGACGACGGCCTTGGCGTCAGCCGGGATCGGCACGTCGCGGTCGAGCTTGAGGGTCATCTTCGTTTGCGTGCCCTCGGGGACGATCGAATCGATCTTGCCGACCTTCACACCCGAAATGCGGACTTCGTCGCCCGGATAGATAGACGTCGCGGTCGGGAAATACGCGGTGATCGTCGTCGGCGCGAAGAAAATGTGACGCACCAGGAACACCGCGCCCGCGATCAACGCGAAGGCCAACGCGATCGTGGCAACAGTAACAAGTCCTCGTCTGTTCATCGCGGCGGAAGGTCTCCTGGTTGCGGAATGCCGTTGACCGGGAACGGCAACTCGGCCCGAGGTCCTGCGTTGTCCGGCGGCTGACCGGCGTCAACCCCTCGCCTGAACCCGAAGGCGTAGTCCAGGAACGGCTGCAGAATCTGGGCAGGCTGGATGTTGGGCACGAGCGCGTTGTAGTAAGCGCCGTTGCCCACGATCTCGCTCTGGGTCAGTTCGTATTTGGCCAGACCAGGCAGTGCCTTGGCGATGTTGTCGCGGTTGCGTTCCAGCATTTCGTTGACGCGATTCATTCTCTCCAGTGCGGGGGCCAACTGCTTCTCGTTGTCTTGTACCAGACCGCGCAATTGATTCGACACCGCGAATGTGTTGGTGAGCAGGCTCGCGATCGCCTGCCGGCGCTCGTTGAGCACGGCGACCAGATCGTTGGCGTTGAGGATCAACGAGTTCACCTGCTGGCTGCGTTCGGACAAGATTCCCGTCACGTCGCCGGCCGTCTTGATCAGTTCCGACAGGCTCTGATTGCGGTTGTTCAGCGATTGCGACACCCGGGTCAGGCCGTCGAACGTCGGGCCCAGTTCAGGCGCGATCTTGTCAAGCGTGGTCGATAGCGTGTCCAACGACTGATTGAGCGTGTCGGTGTCGGTGGCGGCGGTAGTGGAGGTCAGGTCGCTGACGGCATCGGTCAGCGAGTACGGCGACGACGTACGCGTCGTGGGAATCACATTTTTCGGATCGAGCAATCCGTCGCCTGCCGACTCCAGCGCCAGCACGCGCGCGCCGAGCAAGGTGCCGGTACGGATGTGGGCTGTGGTTTCCGACCCGAGGGCGTACTTGCCTTGGATGGTGAAGCCGACGAGCGCATCCCCGTTCTGCAACGAAACACTCGACACCGAACCGACTTTGATGCCTGAAACGGTGACGTCGTTACCAGCGGCGAGGCCGCCGGCCTCAGAGAACAGGGCCTGATACCTGATCGCCGTTGCCCATTGGAGCAGACGTTCGGGCTGCAACCCAACGGCGATCACGAGGATGATCAGGACGACGCCAATGAAGCCGGCCCTGATGAGCTGTGAACCGCGATATCTCTGCATCAGCTCGTCTCCGCGCACCTTCCCGTTTCTTGTTTGATCCACGGGAATTGAACAGTTCGGCCCTGAAGATCGCTGGCACGGAACGCGATTCCGCAGATGTAGTACGGGAAGAAAGCGCCGTAAGAACCCACGCGCGCGAGCTTGCGATAGATACTGGGCAGGCGCCCGATGCTGTCGTTGAGACGGTCCTTGTCGTTGTCGAGGTTGGTGGCAAGGCTGTTCAACTTGTCGACGGTGCCCGCCAATGGCGGCCGCGCCTGACTGAGTAGATCCGCGACGTTCGCCGTCCCGGCGTCCAGCTGCTCGATCGCCGTGCCGATCGGATCACGGTCAGCCGACAGGCCATGGATCAACTGCTCGAGGCGGTCGATCGCGCCCGAGAAGTCATCGCCATCCTTCGACAACGTGGCCAGCGTGGTCTTCAGGTCCTCGATCAACTGCTCGATCACCTGGTTGTTGTCCGCCAACGAGTTCGTGAACGACGAGGTCTTCGAGAACAGCGAGTCCAAAGTCCCACCCTGACCCTGAAGCACCTGGATGAGCGACGCCGACAACGCGTTGACATCCTGCGGATTGAGGCCCTGGATAACAGGTTTCAGGCCGCCGAGCAGCAGGTCAAGGTCCAGGGCGGGCGAGGTGCGGTCTTTCGGTATCTCCGAGCCCGGAGAAAGCAGCATCGTCGAGCCCGGCGTGTCGACGAGTTCGAGGTAGCGATCGCCAACCAGGTTCAGATAGCGGATCGCGACCTTGGTTCCCGTCGTCAACCGGATGCCCCGGTCGGCATCGAATTTCACCAGCACCGTGCGGTCCGGCCGCAGCGACACCCCTTGCACAGTGCCGACCCGTAAGCCAGCTACCCGCACCGTATCGCCCGTCTTCAGGCGGGACGCATCGGCGAAGATGGCCGAATATCCGTTTGTCGGGCCGGTTCTCACCTGTCCGAAGATGACGAACAGGAACACGGTCAGCATCGCCATCACGACACCGAAGATCGTGAACTTGATGAGAGTTCCTGTGGCGCGCGTTTTCATCCCGGTTGCCCGATCTGTCCCACGTTGCGGGGCGGCCCGTCAATCGGCCCGAACAGCCACTGCTTGAGTCCGTCAGAGTTCAGCAGAATGCCCTGATTGCCGTATTTCACCGGGTTGGTGCCACTATCGGTGATCAGCAGCGGCGGGCGGAACTCAGGAGGTAGCTCGGGCAGCCCGAGCTCCTTGCAATACGGACCGCCCTTGGCGGCCACCTTCGGCAGGTCCTGTGGGTAGCGATAGCGTTCGACGCCGAGAGTGAGCCCCGCGGAAACCAACACGTTCGAAAACTGTGGTATCGACTTCGCAAACGGGATAAGCCCGCCGAGCCCGCACCACAGCGCCTCGTGATATCGCTGCAGAAGATCAGTGGTGGGCACGAACAGGTGCAACACATCAGTCAATGCTTGGCGGTTGCTGCCGATCACGTCGTTGCCGGCATCGGCAAGCCCGATCGAGCTCAGCAGGAAGGCGTCGAGATTCTGCTGCTCGTCGACGATGCTGCGGCTGATCGTGGTCGAACTGTCGATCGTCGAGATCAGGTCGGGTGCCGCGTCGGCGTATGCGTTGAACACCGGTGCTGCCATCTCGATGTCGTGGCTCAACGTCGGCAGGGTCGGCTCGATCTTAGCCAGGAACGCGTTGAAGTCTGACAGCGACTGGCCGATCTTCTCCCCGCGTCCGTTGAACGCCTTAGCGATCGCGCCCAGCGTCTGATTGAGCTTGGTCGGATCGATCTTGTCCAGAACCTGCACCAGTTGCTGGAACACCGTGTTGATCTCGACCATCACGTGCTGGCTCTCGATCACCTGCCCAGGACGGAGTTTCTGTGCCGACGGGTCGGGCGGCGGAACCAAATTGACGAATTTGGCACCGAACACCGTCGACGATTCGATGTCGACATTCACGTTCGACGGGATGAGATGCAGCTGATTGGGATCCATCGCCAAGTGGATGGCAGCCGTGCCGTCGGGTTTCGACTCGATCGACTCCACATGGCCGACCTGCACGCCGCGCATCTTGACCTTGGCGTCGTTGTTCATCACGAGTCCGGCGCGATCCGAAATCACGGTCACCGGTTCGGTTTTGGTCCAGCTGCCGCTGAACAAGGTGACGGCGAGCACGACTATCGCGGCGATCGCGACGACGGTGCCCAAACCTGCGAGTGGACGGACATACCAGCTCGTACCAAAGTGACGACCGGACCCCCGACGCACCGGCGTTGCGGCACTGGTGGTTTCGGACCGGCGTGCCGGTCCAGGCCCGAGGTTTCTCGTCACCTTCTCCCCCTATCCCGACAAGTTGAAGTTGCCGTTGGCACCGTAGATGGACAGGGACACCAGCAGGGTCACCGACACGACTACCACCAGTGAGGTGCGCACCGCGTTGCCGACCGCGACGCCCACACCAGAAGGGCCACCCGAGGCGAAGTAGCCAAAATAGGTGTGTATCAACAGGATCGTGATCGCCATCAACACCGCCTGGAAAAACGACCACAATAAATCGATCGGGTTGAGGAAGGTGTTGAAGTAGTGGTCGTACAGGCCACCGGACTGGCCGAACAACACCACGGTGGTGAACTGCGAGGCGACGAAGGAAAGGATCACCGCGATCGAGTACAGCGGGGTGATCGCGATCATGCCCGCGACGATCCGCGTCGAGACCAGGTACTCGACCGGCCGGATCGCCATCGACTCCAGCGCGTCGATCTCCTCATTGATCCGCATCGCGCCCAACTGCGCGGTCACACCGGCACCGAAGGTGGCCGCCAGCCCGATGCCGGCGACCACCGGGGCAGAGATGCGCACGTTGATGAACGCCGCCAAAAAACCCGTCAGCGCTTCGATGCCGATATTCCCCAGTGAGCTGTAGCCCTGCACCGCAAGGGTGCCGCCCGCGGCCAACGTGAGGAACCCGACGATCACCACGGTGCCGCCGATCATCGCCAATGTGCCCGCACCCATGGAAATCTCGGCGATCAGCCGGATGATCTCGCGGCGGAAATGCACCGCCGCGTGCGGCACCCCGCCGAGTGCACGGGCGTAGAACAGCATGTGGTCGCCAATGCGACCCAATACGTCGGTCGGCTTCTGAAGCCCCGCAGTGAACCGGGGATACGCCTGGCGCAGAACTGTCATTGTGCCCATGAGTCGCCCCGGCTACTTCGTCGTCATCCGGATGCCGATGGCCGTAACCACCACATTGATCACGAACAGCGCCATGAACGCATACACCACCGTCTCGTTGACGGCATTTCCGACGGCCTTGGCACCGCCGCCAGAGATAGTCAGACCGCGATAGCAGGCCACCAACCCGGCGATCAATCCGAACAGGGCCGCCTTCACACACGAGATGATGACTTCGGGAACTCCCGTCAACAGCGTTATGCCCGCCGCGAACGCCCCAGGGTTTACGTCCTGGATAAACACCGAAAACGCGTAGCCACCCATTATTCCGATGATCACCACCAGACTGTTGAGCAGCAGCGCCACCAAACCCGAGGCCAACATGCGCGGTGTCACCAGTCGCTGCACCGGATCAATCCCAAGCACTTCCATCGCGTCGATCTCTTCGCGGATCGTGCGTGACCCCAGGTCCGCACAGATCGCCGTCGAACCGGCCCCCGCAACGATGAGCACGGTGACCAGCGGTCCGATCTGGGTCACCGCACCAAACGCCGCACCCGCGCCCGACAAGTCGGCGGCCCCCAGTTCACGCAGCAGGATATTGAGCGTGAAGCTCACCAACACGGTGAAGGGGATCGCCACCAATAGCGTCGGCGCCAATGCCACCCGTGCGATGAACCACGACTGCTCCAAAAACTCACGCCACTGAAACGGCCGCCGGAATATGCAGCGCACCGCATCGGCCGACATCGCGAACAGCCCGCCAACCGCCTGCATCGGCCCCGAGAGGTTCTTGATCTGCGGCAGTCCAGCAGACCACCGTTCGGGCCCGCTACCCCGCGCCATTGGCCGATCCTTCCAGGATGGTGACAGCCGACACCGCGGTCGGTCCGCCGATATTGTGCGCCAACGCAACTCGTGCGCCATCCACCTGGTTGGCCGCCTCTCCTCGGAGTTGCGCGAATAACTCCACGCATTGTGCGACACCCGTCGCCCCTGGGGGATGACCCTTGGCCTTCAGCCCCCCGCTGGGTTTGACCGGCAGCGCTACGCCGACACTTGTCACCTCAGCCTCGACAAGCCTGTGGCCCCCGAACCGCTCAGCAAAGCCGAGATCTTCATAGCTGATCAGCTCGATTCCCGTGAAGAAATCGTGAACTTCGGCGACGTCGACGTCAGAAGGTGTCATACCTGCCATTGCGCTTGCCTGCTTGGCGGCACGCGTGGTGGCAGGACAGGTCGTCATATCCGGCTTGTGCTGGTGCATCACCGAGTCGAGCCCGAGACCGACACCGCGAATCCACACCGGGCGGTCGGTGAAGCGATCGACCACCTCCTCGGCGGCCAGCACCAGCGCGGCCGCGCCGTCGCTCTGCGGGGCGCAGCACGCCATGTCGCGGGCCATCGCCTCCCACTTCCACAGCATGTCCTTGGACGTGGTGTCGCGTAGCTTGTCCGCACCCATCACCAGGGCGACGTCGAAAGCTCCCGACGCGACATAGGGCATTGAGACCTCTCCGAACCTAGGTGACGGCGCCGGCCGTCTTGAGCTCGATGATGCGGTCCCAGTCCAAACCGAGTTCCAGCAAGATTTCGTCAGTTTGCTCCGCGAAGCCTGGCGCGGGGCCGGTTTGCGGTGCGCTGACATCGAATTGCACCGGATTCGCGACCAATTCGAGCTCACCCGTGGAGACGATGTACTCATTCGCCCGGATCTGGGCGTCATCTGCGGCCTGCAGTGTGTCCTGCACCGGCGCCCACGGCCCGGCCAGCGTCGAGAACCGCTCACTCCACTCGGGAAGCGTCCGCTTGGCCATCGCCTCCCGCAGGATCTCGACGGCCGCCGCCGTGTTCTCGGCGATCGACTCGACCGACGCGAATCGCGGATCGTCGATCAGATCCTCGAGGTCCATGTGTCGGCACACGTCGGCCCAGAATTTCGTCGGCTGCATCATCACGAAGGAGATGTAGCGGTCGTCGGCGGTCGGATACACGCCCACCAGCGGGTTGATCGGCGAGCCGTGCACACCCGGCGGGGGCTGCACCATGAGCTGGTTCAGATGCGAGGTCAGCGCGACGGTGTGGCCCATTGACCACAGCCCGCTGCCGAGCAGGGAGACGTCGACGACCGACGGTTCGCCGACGCGTTCGCGCTTCAACAGCGCAGCTGCGATGCCGCCTGCCAGGTTGGTGCCCGAGATCGTGTCGCCGTACGCGGGTCCCGGCGGCCCGATCATGCCCTCGATGCCGGGCGGGGTGATGGTCGCCGCGGTGCCTGCACGACACCAGAAGGCGGTCATGTCGTAGCCGCCCTTGACCGACTCCTCTCCGCGCGGACCCAGAGCACTGCCCCGCGCGTAGATGATGTTGGGGTTCACGGCGCGTATGTCGTCGACGTCGATGCCGAACTTCTGCCGATGTCCCGGCAGGAAGCTGGTCAGGAACACGTCAGCGCGGCGAGCGAGGTCAAGCAGCACTTCGAGGCCCGCTGGCACGGACATGTCCAGCCCGATGCTGCGCTTGCCGCGGTTGGCGTGCTCGATGTTCGGATTGGGGTCTCCTTCGACGCGAAGCGGGCCGGTCTGGCGCAGGCCGCGCTGCGGATCACCCGTGACGGCGTGCTCGACCTTGATGACGTCGGCGCCCCACTCCCCGAGCACTGCGCCCGCCGACGGGACGAACCCGTACATCGCGACCTCGAGGACGCGAATTCCTTCGAGCGGGCGCATTAGCCGACCACCGTCGCGATCGTCTTCGACTCGAGGAACTCCTCGAGTCCGGCAGTGCCCATCTCGCGACCGATGCCGGATTGTTTGTAGCCGCCGAACGGGCTGTCGGGATTGAAGTACATGCCGCCGTTGATCGAAAACGTGCCGGTCCTGATCCGACGGGCCACGGCAAGCGCACGGTCCTCACTGCCGAATACCGCGCCAGAGAGCCCGTAGATGGAGTTGTTCGCGATCTCCACCGCGTCGTCATCATCGTCGTAGCCGATGACCACCAGGACGGGACCGAACACCTCTTCTTGAGCGATCTCGCTATCGGGGTCGACGTGGGTGAGCAGCGTCGGCGTATAGAAGTAGCCAGGATCGACCTTTTCGCCGCCGGTCACCAGCGTGGCGCCGGCCTCGACCGCACGTTTGACCATCCCGTCGACCTTGTCGCGCTGCTTCTCGCTGATCAGCGGGCCCATATACGTGCTGGGGTCGGTGGGGTCGCCGTAGCGCACCAAACCGAAGTTGTTCTTCACCAGCTCGACGATCTCGTCGTGGTTCTTCTTCGGAACCAGCAGCCGAGAGGTCAGCGCGCAGCCCTGGCCGGCGTGCGTCACCATCGAGAACGCGGAGAACAAGGCCGCGGTATTGAAGTCGGCATCGTCGAGAACGATCGCCGCGGACTTGCCACCCAGCTCGAGGAAGACTCTCTTGAGGGTGTCGCTGGCGGCGGCCATGATTCGACGGCCAGTCGGCGTCGATCCCGTGAAGGTGACCATGTCGACGTCGGGACTAGTGGTCAGCACGGCGCCGACCTCCGGGTCTGCCCCACTCAGTACGTTCACCACGCCGGCAGGAATGTCGGTGTGGTTGGCGATCAGTTCGCCGAGCGCGAGTGTGATCAGCGGGGTGTCCGGCGCAGCCTTGAGCACCACCGTGCAGCCCGCGGCGAGCGCGGGGGCGAGCTTGGCCAGCGCGAGCTGGTTCGGATAGTTGTAGGCGATGATCGCGGCCACCACCCCGCCGGCTTCCTTTTCCACCCAGCGGTGGTGCTGCATGCCACGGCTCTCGATGTTCCCGAGGTCCTCGGTCATCGGATAGGTCCGCAGCAGCTCGGCGTAGTAGCGGACGATGTCGATCGGCGCATCCAGCTGAGCGCCTTGGCACAGCGACTCAGTGGCGCCGACTTCGGCGATGGTCAATGCGGCGAGCTCGTCGCGGTGCTCGAGCAGTGCCCGATGCAACTGCTCGAGGCAGTGCACACGCAGTTCGGTGTTGGTCGACCAATCGGTCGTATCGAAGGCGCGCCGCGCAGCGGAGACGGCGGCCTCGGCATCGGCGACGGTCGCATCGGGTGCATAACCGAGCACCCCGCCCGTGGCGGGATTAACAGAAGGAAACGTCCGCTCGGTGTCGAGCAGCCGTCCGTCGATCAAGAGCCGTGATTCGGTCGTTCCTGGGCTGGCTGCGTCACTCGAAATGGTGGGCGTTTCCTGCACGATCCTCCTCAGCCAGCAACGACATGTGATGAAAACTTCATTCTCATCTTCGGCGAATCATACATTCGCTTACAGAGAACTCAAGCAGATGTGTGGAACTGCGCCTGCCTGCAATTAACGCTGCGACAAACGGTCCACAAACGTCTCACCAGTGCGAACGAGACGGCTGTGCTGTCTTGCGGGAACGCGCACTCCGAGAGTACGGTTCTCATAATCGGAAGGACGGTTCTTGATAACTGAGGCCTGCGCGTGAAGACCGCGGTGGTAACGGGCGGCGGCTCCGGCATCGGACTGGCCGTCGCTCACCGTCTGCGTGCCGACGGTTTGCACGTCGCCACGATCGACCTCAACCCATCCGAGGATCAATTCGGCTACACCGCGGATGTCACAGATCGTGCCGCGGTCAACGAGGCGTTGGCCGCGATCCGCGCCCAGTTGGGGCCGGTGACGGTCTTGGTGAACGCCGCCGGGCTCGAGAAGTTCAAGCGATTCACCGACCTGACGTTCGAGGACTGGCAGCGGGTGATCGACGTCAACCTCAACGGCGTCTTCCACTGCATCCAGGCCGTGCTGCCGGACATGATCGAGGCCGGCTGGGGCCGCATCGTCAACATCTCCTCCTCGAGCACACATTCCGGGCAGCCGTACATGTCGCCGTATGTGGCCGCCAAGTCGGCGGTCAACGGGCTGACGAAGTCGCTTGCGCTCGAATACGGTCCGGCCGGCGTCACCGTCAACGCCGTGCCGCCGGGCTTCATCGACACCCCGATGCTGCGCAAGTCCGAGGAACGCGGCTATCTCGTCGTCGAGAAGAACATCGAAGCGACACCCGTGCGCCGCATCGGCAGGCCCGAGGACATCGCCGCCGCGTGTGCATTCCTGATTTCTGAGGAAGCCGGCTACATCACCGGACAGATCTTGGGCGTCAACGGCGGCCGAAACACATAGTGAAAGGAACCACCTCCAGATGGGACGTGTACAAGGCAAAGTCGCATTTGTCACCGGCGCAGGGCGCGGCCAGGGCCGCAGCCACGCGATACGGCTCGCAGAAGAGGGCGCGGACATCATCGCGGTCGACCGCTGCGAAGATTTTTCGACGATCGGCTATCCGATGGCTACGCCCGAGGATCTCGAGGAAACCGCGCAGTTCATCGAGAAGACCGGGCAGCGTGTCGTCACGGCGAAGGTCGACGTCAGTGATGCGGTTGGGCTCAAATCGGCGGTGGACAACGCCGTCGCCGAATTGGGCGGCCTCGACATCGTCGTCACGTCGGCTGGAATCGCTGGCATGAAGGGCTCGGGCGACATGCACGCCTGGGTGGACGTGATCAACACCAACCTGATCGGCACGTTGAACGCAATCCATGTCGCACTGCCGCATCTCCGTGAAGGCGCGTCGATCATCGCCACCGGTTCGACCGCGGCCCTGATGGACGTCTCCAAGAACGACAACCCCGGCACTGATCCTGGGGGCGCGGCCTATCTTCATTCGAAGCGGTTGCTGTCGCAGTACGTGCACAACCTGGCGACCGAGCTTGCACCGCGGGGCATCCGCGCCAACGTTATCCACCCGACCAACTGCAACACCCCGATGCTGCAGAGCGAGCCCATGTACAAGTCGTTCCGACCCGACCTGGAGCACCCGACCAAGGCCGACGCAGAACCGGTGTTCTACGTCCAGCAGGCGATGAAGGTGCCGTGGATTGAGCCCGAAGACATCAGCAACATGGTGCTCTTCCTGGCGTCGGACGAGGCCCGCTACATCACAGGCACACAGCAGCGGGTCGACGCCGGCGGCTACCTCAAGTGGTACGACTACCACATCTGATCGGACTGTTGCCATGAAGGTTTTCGTTGATTCTGCGCGCTGCCAAGGCCACACGCTGTGCTCGATGATCGCCCCGGATTCGTTTGAGCTCAGCGACATTGACGGCACGTCGTCGCCAGTGAACGAAGTGGTGCCGGCGGACCAGGAGGACGCCGTCCGCGAGGCGGTGCACTCGTGCCCGGAGCAGGCCATCACGATCGAAGAATGAGCAATCACGAAATACGCAGGGAGACAATACCGTGAGCGTCGACGACATCAGCGCCGCCGATCGCAAGAAGAACCGGTACTACTTTGACCGCCACACCCCCGAGTACCGGCTGCAGTTCGAAAAAATCACCGAGGAAATGCAGTCCAAATGCCCGGTGGCGTGGTCGGAGACCTACAACGGGCACTGGGTTGCCGCGGACAGCAAGCATGTCTTCGAATTGGCCCGCTGCCCAGCGGTTTCCAATCATCACGACCTGACCGGCGAGACGCCCTATCAGGGCATCACGATCCCCAAGGCCCAACGCGCGACCGTGGTGCGCGGCGGCATCCTGGAAATGGATGAGCCCGAGCACAGTACGTACCGGGGTGCGCTGAACCCGTATTTGTCTCCGGCTGCAGTCAAGCGGTGGCAGCCGTTCGTCGACGAGATCGTGCGCGCATCGCTCGACGAGAAGATCGAGTCGGGCCACATCGACTTCGTCGACGATCTCGCCAACATCGTGCCCGCGGTGCTCACCCTCGCGATGATGGGCATCGAGCTGAAGAAGTGGCCGGTTTACAGCGAGCCTGCGCATCTCTCGGTGTCCACCCCTGAGCACTCGGCTGACGCCGCGCGCGTCGCCGAGATGAATCGGCAGATGGGCATCGACATGATCAACACCATGAACGAGATCCGGGAGAACCCGCGGCCCGGCCTGGTCAATGCACTGCTGCAGCTGCGCATCGATGGCGAGCCAGCGCCCGATTTGGAAATCCTCGGCAACCTGGGTTTGATCATCGGCGGAGGGTTCGATACCACCACCGCGCTGACCGCGCACGCACTGGAGTGGTTGTCGGAGCACCCCGACCAGCGCCTGCTGCTCAGCCGTGAACGCGACACGCTACTCAACCCTGCCACCGAAGAGTTCCTTCGCTTCTTCACGCCCGCGCCCGGCGACGGCCGCACGTTCTCCGAGGACGTCGAGGTCGAGGGCCAGCAGTTCAAGGAGGGTGAGCGACTCTGGGTGTCGTGGGCCATGGCTAACCGCGATCCCGCGGTATTCGAGGCGCCCAACGAGATCATCCTCGACCGGAAAGGCAACCGGCACTTCAGCTTTGGTATCGGCGTGCACCGCTGTGTCGGGTCCAATGTCGCCCGCACCGTCTTCAAGTCGATGCTCACCGCCGTCCTCGACCGGATGCCCGACTATGTGTGCGACCCCGAACGCACCGAGCACTACGAGACCATCGGCGTCATCCAGGGCATGAAGCACCTGCCGGCGACGTTCACCCCTGGCAAGCCGCTGGGTCCGGGCCTCGACGAGACGCTGGAAAAGCTGCAACGGATTTGCGACGAGCAGGAGCTGGCCCGGCCGATCACCGAGCGCAAGGAAGCGGCCGTAATCGACTGATACGCGCCAAAACCGACGGTGAACTGGTTTGATAGGCAGCCATCGGGTTGGGATCGACGAAGGGATGACGATGAAGTCGATGACACTCGCGATTGCGACGGCCGTGCTCACCGCTGCGGCGTCGGTGGCCGCCCCGCCTGCCCAAGCCATGATGCAGCCAGGGAATTACGACGTGAACACGAACCGTTATGAGCGAGCGTCGTGGGTGTGGTTCCTCTCGGCGTGTCCGGCGCCGGTGGACACGAACTGCTTGCGCGTCAGCGCGGCACCGCGTCTGAAGTTCTATGCCTATTACGAGGGGTACGCCCACCTCGACAACGGCACATACACGATGACGGTCGACGTTCCCGACGGCTTGCAATGCCTTCCCGGCTATGCCATGCCGACGCGTGACACGTACACCTGGAACGAGGTATCCCAGGCCGGGGAAATCAACTCCACCTATGACGTCGGCTGTTTCAACGGTCCACCCGGCTCGCAGTTCTGGACGTTCGCGCTACAGCGCCTGTGATTTCGGCGCGCTTACCGTCGCTGGCGGGACGGTTATCGCGCCCAAACCGCTAATAACCGGGAGGCGGCACGAACCCTCCGAGCAGTTCCTCAATGCAGCGCGCGACCGAAAGCGTTGTCCGGTCCTCGAGGTAAGGCCCGACGATCTGAATCCCCACCGGCAGTCCTGTTTGCGTGCGACCGACCGGGACGACGGTCGCGGGCAGGTAAGCAACGGTCGCCAGGCCGACCCAGCCGAACATGTCCAGATACGGTCGGCTGCCGGCATGTGTCTGGACTACCCGGCTAGCCAACGGGATGTCGTGAGTGTGTGGGATCGCCGCAACCACAGCGACAGGCATGAGCATGGCATCCACCTCGCGGAAGAACTCCGCAATCCGCACCCGCAGCCGCTCGCGTTTCTCGTTGACTGACAACCAGTTTCGATGCAGCATCTCCGACGACGGTTCCATCACCGGGTACAGCAACTCCATGTGCAGCGGCACCAGTTCGGCCAACGTTACCGGCGGCGAGGCGTCGACGAAGCGGGCACCGGCCTTACGCAAAGCGGTCACCGTTGTTTCAAGAACCTCCTGCACGTCGCCCTCGACAGGGTAGGCCGGATCATCGAGCCAGAGCGCTAGTCGCAACTCGGACAACGCCGTTGCCCGGGCGGGCGGCAGCTCGAGGCGCCACCCCTTGGCCTGATCCCCCGCCGGCCCGGCCAGGATGTCGAGGGCCATCTCGAGGTCGTCGACGTCACGAGCCATTGGCCCGACGACGTTGAGATCCCTGTCCGCGAGCGCCCCTGGCGCCGACGGCAGGTGCCCCCGCTGCGGTACGACGCCGAAACTTGGTTTGTGCCCGCATGTTCCGCACCAATTCGACGGCACGCGTATCGAGCCCGCGATATCACTGCCCAATTCGAGAGCCGTCAACCCCGCTGCGAGGGCGGCAGCGGACCCGCCAGATGACCCGCCGCTGGAACACGTTGTGTCCCAAGGGTTGTTGGTGGTGCCGAACATCGGGTTGTACGTCTGCCAGTCGGCCGTAAAGGCGGGCGTGTTGGTCTTGCCGAAGATCACCGCGCCCGCGTCCCGGAACCGTCGCACCGCTTCGGCATCGCGCTCTGGCACGCAGTCCCAGTCTTCGACGCCACAGGTGGTGCGCATGCCCGCCGTGTCGTAACAGTCCTTGATGGTCATCGGCACGCCGTGCAGGGGGCCGATGACGTCGCCGCGCGCCAGCGCCTCATCGGCGGCATCCGCAGCCTGCCGCGCTCCGTCGGCGTCGAGGGTGACGACGGCGTTGAGGGCCGGATTCAGCCGGTCTACCCGCGCGAGGTAGTGCTCCAACAGCTCACGGCTGGAGAGCTCGCGGCGACGGATGGCCTCGGCCAACGCGTGTGCCGGCCGGTAACCGATGTCGGACATGATGGGCACATCCTGCCCCACACGTGCCGCGAACGTGGGTTACCGGCACGCAAAATGTCGCCTCGGCGTGACACAAGCCCACGCTCGTCGATCAACCCAACCAGCCGACTTCGCGCAAGAACGCGCCAAACCGTCGCGCATGACCTCGTTGATCGCGTTGAGCGTCGTGGGCCGGTTCAGTTGCAGGACAACGACACCGGGGCCGTGGCCGGTCGAGGGCGAGGGTCTCGGTCACCGGACTCAGCGCCGCGGCAAGCCCAGCACCTGGGTGGCGATGATGTTGCGCTGGATCTCCGACGTCCCGCCCGCGATCGTGCCGCCGAAGCTGCGGGCGTAGCGCTCAAACCAGCTCGCGAAGTAATGATCGAGGTTCATATGCGCGTACGGGCCCGTCGTCGACGGATGCGTCAGGCCGTCGGGACCCGCAGCGGTCAGCGCATTCTCGAACGCCTGCCGTTCGGCCTCCGAACCGAACAGCTTGAGCACCGACACCGATGCGGTGTCCATCTCGCCGCGGGCCGCGCGCGCCAGCGCCGCCGAGCCCATCGCCCGCAGCGCCAGGTAGTCCATGATCGTCGTGGCGTACTGGTCTCGCTGAAGCTCTGTGCGTGGCCGGAAGTCGGCGATCATGTTGTCTATCCGGTCGGCGAACCCGAGCCACATCATCGTGCGCTCGTGGCCGAGCGATCCGTTGGCCACACCCCAACCGCCGTTGAGCGGGCCGACGAGGTTCTCGGCGGGCACTCGCGCGTCGGTGAAGAAGACCTCGTTGAAGTCGAGGTTCTCCTGTCCGGTCATGTCGGCGAATGGCCGACACACCACACCGGGAGTGTCGGTGGGAATGATCAGCGCGCTGATGCCCTTGTGCTTGGCCGCGTCCGGGTCGGTGCGCACGAAGGTCAGCAGCAAGTCGGCGTCGTGGGCACCCGACGTCCAGACCTTCTGGCCGTTGACCACGAAGTGGTCGCCGTCGAGCACGGCGCGGGTCCGCAGCGATGCGAGATCGGATCCCGCGCTCGGCTCGCTCATCCCGAGCGACGCGGTCTTCTCGCCACGCAACACCGGCACGGCCCAGCGGTGCTTCTGCTCGTCGGATCCGAACGAAATCAGTGACGCCGCAATGATGTTGACGCCCTGCGGGTTGAAGCTGTGGTAGATCCGTCGCCGACACAGCTCGTCGAGATGGACGTACTGCTGCAGCACAGTGGCATTGCGTCCGCCGAACTCGGGCGGCTGTGCGGGCAGCAGCCATCCGTTGTCGAACAGCAGCCGTTGCCAGTCGCGCGCCCACTGCGGCATGTGCGATACCGATCGCGGCCGCTCCAGTGTCTGCGCCTCAGACGGAAGATGCTCATCGAGGAACGCGGCGAACTCGGCGCGGAACTCCTCGACGTCGGAATCAAAAGTCAGCTGCATTGAATTCCTTCGCAATAACCTCACGATGCTCTGCGGCGCCACCGAGCAGAAGTTCGCCGGCCTTCGCGCGCTTGAGCGCGAACTGCAAGTCGTTCTCCCAGGTGAATCCCATGGCACCGAACAGCTGCAGACCGTGCCGGAACACCAGCGCCTGCGCCTCCCCGGCCGCTGCCTTGGCCATCGCCGCCGCCAGTCGGCGCCGCGGATCGTCGGCCGAAATGGTCAGTGCGGCAAAGTAAGACAGCGCTCGAGCCCGCTCGGTGGCGACATGCATGTCGACGGCCTTGTGCTGAACGGCCTGGAACGATCCGATCGCCACGCCGAACTGCTGACGCTGTTTCACATGTTCGAGCACCAGATCCAGAATCCGTTGGCAGGCACCGACCGTGGTGATCGCCATCCCGGCGAGCGCGACGTGATGGGCGCTCTCCGGATCGACGTGCACGCGGTCGGAGTCGGGCACATGCACCCCCGAGAACGTCACCTCGGCGATATGCAGCACCGGATCGAACACGGCGCTGCGCCGGGCGACCACTGCGCCTGCGTCGACGACGAACACCCCGGCGTCGGTGACGACCGCGACCCGCTGGGCGCGGTCACCGTCGAGCACGTGGTGCGCGGTGCCGTCGAGCACCCAGCCATCGGCATCCCGGCGCGCGGTCACGCCGCCATAGATCGCCGTGGCCGCCTGCAGCGGATCAAAGCGGTCCCCTGCCAGCGGCGCAAACTGCGTCAGCGTTGCCAGGTACGGCGTCGGGTCCGTGGCGCGACCGAGCTCTTCGAGCACGATCGCCAACTCGACGGCGTGCTCAGGCTCGGTCAGCTCCGTCCAGCCCGCGTCGACGTAGGTCTGCCACAGCGGGGACGGGTCGACGCCGTTCTCGGCGATGCCGCGCACCAGTGATGCGGGGCATTGTTTGGCGACGGCATCGCGGACGGTCTCCTGCCAGAGCCGCTGATCGGCATCGAACTCCAGTAACACCTAAGCCTCCAGGCACCTCGTCGCGCGTTCGAACGAGAATAACATTCTCCTTAGCTGCTGTAACCGTTCTCTTGATTCGACTACCGCATTTCGCCACCCGGACGCCATGCGACTGACCAGCACACACTCTGACCTGCGCAGAGGTAAGCGATTCGCTGAGAACTAGATTCTTGCTATTGAAGAACAACGCTTTACACTAAGAGCATCCGGCGCACTTCGCGCAGCGCCCGTACGCGCTCACGTCGGCCGGATGACATCGGAGGACAGCTTTGGCGATGCACATACAGGACGGGACCCCGTCTGGTTTCAAGACACCCGTCATCGATGCCAGCGTGCACATCTTCAGCAAGTCGAACAAGGATCTGCGCAGCTTCCTTCGCGAGCCGTTCAAGAGCCGCGGCTTCCCCGACTACGAGATGGACTGGTACGGCGCGCCCGGCGGCGAATACGCCCCGAACACCGAGGGCGATCGCCGCTATCCCGGGTCGGACCCCGAGTTCGTTGGCGGCCAGTTGTTCAACGACCGCGGTGTCGACGTCGCGATCCTGCACCCGATGACCCGCGGCATCATGCCCGACCGCCACCTCGGCACAGCGATCGCGGCCGCGCACAACGAGCTGATGGTGTCGCGCTGGCTGGAGGACAACCCCTACGCCGACCGATTCCGCGGCACCATCCGCGTCAACCCCGACGACATCACCGGCGCACTGCGCGAAATCGCCAAGTACAAGGACCACCCTCGGGTGGTTCAGATCGGCGTCCCGCTGCAGTCGCGGGAACTGTATGGCAAACCTCAGTACTGGCCGCTGTGGGAGGCGGCCGCCGAGGCAGGCCTGCCGGTTTCAGTGCATATCGAGGTCGGCGCGGGCGTGTCCTTCGCACCGACACCGTCGGGCGTACCGCGGACATACGAGAACTACGTCAGCTTCATGGCGCTGAACTACCTGTATCACTTGATGAACCTGATCGTCGAAGGGGTATTCGAAAGGATGCCCACGTTGAAGTTCGTGTGGGCCGACGGGGCCGCCGACCTGCTGACGCCGTTCATCTGGCGGATGGACTGCTTCGGCCGTCCGCATCTCGAGCAGACGCCGTGGGCCCCGAAGATGCCGAGCGACTACTTGCCGGGGCATACGTTCTTCGTCCAAGGCGCGATGGACGGTCCCGGTGACACCGAGTTCGCCGGTGAGTGGTTCGGCTTCACCGGCAAGGACGACATGGTGATGTACGGATCGAGCTATCCGCACTGGCAACTGAACGAGCTGACGGTGCCCGCCGCGTACTCCGACGAACAACGCGACAAGCTCTGCTGGCGAAATGCCGCGGAGCTGTACGGCATAGACGTCGGCGCCGGCGTCAGCGCACAGTAACCCAAGACTTTCTAAAGCTAGGAGGCCACGATGACGGTCACACTGACAGAGCGCAAGCCCGCAGCGGAGCGCATCGCCGTGCGCTGTGTCGACTCCGATGTGCATCCAGTGCCCAAGAGCGGGGTGTTGGCGCAGTACATCCCGGAACCGTGGCGCAGCAAGTACTTCCTGCCGCGCAGGATCGGCGACCAGATCTATTACGACGCACCGGATTACGCACACGCGTACGCGATGCGGACGGACACCTTTCCTGCCGACGGAGAATTCGCGGGCAGCGATCCGGATCTGGCGTTCAAGCAGCTGATCATGGAGGCGGGCGCCGACATCGCGATCCTCGAACCGGCCGCCTATCCGGCGCGCTTCCCCGAGGTGAATCACGCGATGAGTTGCGCGCTCAACGACTGGCAGGCCAACCACTGGCTGGACAGTCACAACAACTGGCATGAGCGCTGGCGCGGTTCGATCTGCGTCGCGATCGAAACCCCAGAAGATGGCGCGCGCGAAATCGAGCGGTGGGCAGGGCACCCGTACATGGGGCAGATCCTGATCAAGGCCGAGCCGCGACCCGCCTGGGGCGACCCTAAGTACAACCCGATCTGGGAGGCCGCCACCCGCAACGACATCACGGTGAGCTGCCATCTGTCGCGCAGCCATCACGAGGAGCTGCCGATCCCGCCGGTCGGATTCCCCAGTTACAACCACGATTTCATGGTCACCTATTCGCTGCTCGCGGCTAACCAGGTGATGAGCATGGTGTTCGACGGCCTCTTCGATCGGTTCCCGACACTGCGAATCGTGTTGGTGGAACACGCTTTCAGCTGGATCCTGCCGCTGATGTGGCGGATGGACGCCATCTACGAAGCCCGCAAGTCGTGGGTGGACATCAAGCGCAAGCCGTCGGAGTACGTCAAGGACCACATCAAGTTCACCACTCAGCCGCTGGACTATCCCGAGGACAAGACGGAGCTGACCCGCGCGTTCGAGTGGATGGAGTGCGAGAAGATCCTGCTGTTCTCCTCGGACTATCCGCACTGGACGTTCGACGACCCCCGGTGGCTGGTCAAACATCTGCCCGAGCATGCAAGGGAGGCCGTGATGTTCCGCAACGGCATCGCGACCTATCACCTGCCTGACACGGTGCCGGCCCTCGAGGGCCAGGTGCGGGTATTTTGATGCGGACGGTAGGAGCGCAGCGACTGGGGAATCAGGCCCAGTGAGCGACGAAAAGAAGACGCCTCGGCTGGCGCAGGGGCGTGAGCATGTGGTCGCGACAGTCGACGAGATCCCGCCCGGCACACACAAGCTCGTGTCCATCGGGCGCCATGGCGTTGGCGTCTACAACGTCAACGGCAATTTCTACGCGATCGCGAACTACTGCCCCCACGAAGGCGGGCCGCTGTGTTCAGGCCGGGCTCGCGGTCGCACGGTCGTGGACGACAATGTCCCTGGCGACGCGGTGATGGTCCGCGATCTCGAATACATTTACTGTCCCTGGCACCAATGGGGTTTCGAACTCGCGACCGGAACAACCGCAGTCAAACCGGAGTGGAGCATTCGCACGTATCCCGTCCGAGTGGTTGGCAAAGATGTAATGGTGCAGGCATGACTGAACAGTCCATTGAAATCAATGGCGGCAACGTCGTCTACGAAATCCTCGGTGAGCACGGTGATTACATCGCGCTGACGCCGGGCGGTCGGTTCAGCAAGGACATCGACGGGCTGCGTCCGCTGGCCGAGGAACTGGTCAAGGGCGGCTACCGGGTGCTGCTGTGGGACCGTCCGAACTGCGGCAAGTCCGACGTGCAGTTCTATGGACAGAGCGAATCCCACATGCGTGCAGAGACACTGCACGCGTTGATCACCGGGCTGGGCATCGGACCATGCATCCTTGCGGGCGGTTCGGGCGGGGCCCGCGACTCGATGCTGACGACGATGCTTTACCCCGAGATCGTCCGAAAACTCGTGGTGTGGAACATTGTCGGCGGTGTGTACGGCACGTTCGTCCTCGGTTCGTACTACATCGTGCCGAGCATCCTCGCGGTGCGGGGCGCCGGGATGAAGGGCGTCATTCACGTCGACGAGTGGAAGAAGCGCATCGAAGACAACCCCGCAAACCGCGAACGCTTCATGGCGCTCGACCCCGACGACTTCCTCAGGCTGATGTTGCGCTGGCTCAACGCGTTCGTCTCGAAGCCCGGCCAGACGATCCCCGGTGTCGACGACGAGATGTTCGACAACATCAAGGTGCCGACGCTGATCATCCGCGGCGGCGAGAACGACCTGGACCACCCGAAGCGGACTTCGCTGGAGGTCAGCTGCCTCATCAAGGGCTCAGAGCTGATCGACCCGCCGTGGCCGGAGGATGCGTGGGAGCGTGCTGGTGAGGAGCGTGCCTCGGGAAAGGTAAAGCGGTTCAACATGTTCGACACGTGGGTGCAGGCCGCGCCCGCAATCCTGAAGTTCCTGGACGGCTAGATAGTGCGGATCTGGACTTCACAGTTGAGGGACGCCTCGAGCGCAGTGTGGATGCGGCTCTCCGGGACGCGCTCGAGGTCCACCTTGCGCAGGGTCACGTGCACCACGTCCCAGCCGTCGTCGCAGGGCACGCGTTCGATGTCGCCGGTCACTCCGAAGCCGGCCAGCACGCCGCGGGCATCGTCATCGGTGCCCCGACTGATGTACGTGAGTACTCCCGGCGTCGGCGTGGTGCCGAATGCGTTGGCGCACAAGTCGACCGCTCGGCGCTCGAGTTCGGCAGGATTGTCTCCGGCGATCAACAACTCCACCTCACGCCGCTGCGGCGGCAGGTTGGTGAGGTCGTTCTCAACCAACTCGAACCCCGCCGGTGCGGCCAACTCGCGCAGGCGCGCCATGCCGTCGCGTACCTGCGCGGCCGTGAGTTCCCCGCCCCGGTCCACACCGACGCGCACCACCGCAGTCCTCATGCCGGTCAGCCTATCCAGAGGCAGCAGGGCCCGAAAGGACCTCCCATGACCTCCACCGCGACCGATCTCATCATCGCCGCGTCGCCGAACTGCGAGCCGCGGCTGCTGCGCCCGTCGGCTGGCAGTGACTACCGGCCGCTCGACGATGCCGATGCGCTGCTGGAGCAGGTCGACCTGTCGGGGCTTCTTGGTCGTGGCGGCGCCGCCTTTCCTCTTGGCACCAAGTTGCGCACGGTGCGCGACGCCGGACGCCCGGGCTTCGAAACGGTGGTCGTCGCGAATGGGGAAGAGGGTGAACCCGCGTCGATCAAGGACCGGTGGCTGCTGCGCAACCGACCGCATCTGGTACTCGACGGGCTGCGCCTGGCGACCGCGATGGTGGGCGCAAGCCGGGCGTATGTGTATGTCTCCGACCAACAGTCGGCCACGGCGGTGGCCGGTGCGCTCGGTGAACTGAAGCCCGGGACCTTCGGCGAGACCGCCGTCAGCGTCGTCACCGTGGAACCCACCTACGTCGCGGGCGAGGAAACAGCCGCGATACGCCGCATCAACGGCGGACCGGCGAAACCGACCGACAAACCACCTCGCCCGTTCGAAGAAGGCGTGTTGGGCCTGCCGACGATGGTCAGCAATGTCGAGACGCTGGCCAACCTCCCGTTCATCCACGAGCACGGCGCGCAGGAGTTTCGCACGGTCGGGACGCCGATGTCGCCGGGCACCTTCCTCGCCACCATCACGGGTGCTGGTCGGCCCGCAGCGCTGTACGAGTTACCGCACGGCACAGCGTTTTCTGAGCTGCTGACATTGCACGGCCTGCCGGCCGAGTCGGTGCGCGGTGCACTGATGGGTGGCTACTTCGCCGGCCTGCTCAACACCGAGATTCTCGACGCGACGCTCGACCACGAGACGATCCGTCGGCTCGGCAGCGGTCTCGGCTGCGGTGCGATGTCGATTCTGACCGACGACTGCCCGGTCGCCGTCGCCGCCTCGGTGATGTCGTACTTCGACCGCGAGAACGCGGGCCAGTGCGGATCGTGCTTCAACGGCACCGCGGCGATGGCAGCCGTCACGTCGGCGTTACGCGATGGTGTGGCAACCGACGAAGACCTCGTTCGTCTCGAACGATGGTCGGTCGTGCTACGCGGCCGCGGCGCGTGCGGCACCCTCGACGGCGCCACCAACGTCGCCGCGAGCCTGCTGCGGCAGTTTCCCCAACTGGTCGCGCAACATCTCGCGAACGATTGCCCAACCTGTCGGACCGCCGCGTTCGAGGCAGTGCGGCCCTACGAAGTGGAGGCGGTGGCGCATCCATGAGTGACGGCTTGCGGATTCGGCTCGATCGAACACTCTGCGACGGTTTCGGCATCTGCGGCAAGCACGCCCCCGAGTATTTCTCGCTCGACGACTGGGGCTACGCGTCGCTGATCGGCGACGGCACCGTGCCCGAGAAGGACCGTGATGCGGTCATGCGGGCGCTGCTCGACTGCCCCGTGCACGCGATCATCTACATGGGTGAGCACCGGCCAACAAGTGACGGAGCCGCGCACCCCGATGCGCAGGAATCACCGGAGCCCCAGCCCAAAACCGATGACAGCGAGGCGATCTCGGGATTCGTCCGGTGACCCGGCCGCTGCCCGAACTCACGATCCAGAACGAGTTCTTCTGGACCGCAGGAGGCGACGGCGTACTGCGCATCCAGGAGTGCCGCGATTGTGAGGCGCTGATCCATCCGCCACAGCCGGTGTGCCGGTATTGCCGCGGCCGCAACATGGGCGTGCGCGACGTGTCCGGCAAAGCCACACTGTCGGCGTTCACGGTGAACCACCGATTCGGCTTCTCCGACCTGCCGCCGCCGTATGTGGTGGCGCAGGTCGCCATCCTCGAGGATCCGCGAGTTCGCCTGACCACCAACATCGTTGAATGCGAGCCAGACTCGCTGGAGCTCGGCCAGGTTGTCGAGGTCGTCTTCGAGAAGATCGAAGATGTCTGGCTGCCGCTGTTTCGGCCCACGGCCGAGACCCAGTCGGGGCCGCAGGCCGTCGACGAGATCGCGCCGCAGGACTTCGGCAGGTACGTCGCCCCGATGCTCACCGAGGCGAAGTTCGAGGAGCGCTCGGCGATCACCGGCATCGGTATGTCGAAGCTCGGCAGGCGGCAGATGGTGCCGCCGCTGTCGCTGACCATCGACGCGTGCGAACAAGCTGTCGCCGACGCGGGTCTGACGTTCGACGACATCGACGGCCTTTCCACATATCCCGGGCTCGATATCGCAGGCATGGGCGAGGGCGGGGTCAGCGCCGTGGAAGGCGCGCTCGGGTTGCGACCGACATGGATCAACGGCGGCATGGACACCTTCGGCCCGGGCGGTTCGGTCATCGCGGCGATGACAGCGATCGCCACCGGGATGGCCCGCCACGTGCTGTGCTTCCGCACATTGTGGGAGGCGACGTTCCAGCAGCTGATGAAGGAAGGCCGGATGTCCCCGCCTGGAGGCGCGCGGACCTCCAGTTGGCAGATGCCCTTTGGCGCGACATCGGCGGCGCATACGTTGGCGCTCAACGCCCAACGTCACTTCGACCGCTACGGCACTACGAGGGAGACGCTCGGCTGGATCGCGTTGAACCAGCGCGCCAATGCGGCGTTGAACCCAACGGCGATCTATCGCGATCCGATGTCCATGGACGACTATCTGAGCGCCCGGATGATCACCACACCGTTCGGGTTGTACGACTGCGACGTCCCATGCGACGGCGCAATCGCGGTGGTCGTCTCGGCCGTCGACGTCGCCAAGGACATGCCTAAAAAGCCCGTGTTGTTCGAGGCAGTCGGAACCCAGATCGTCGAACGCACCGACTGGGATCAGACCACGATGACGCATGAGCCGCAGGTGCTTGGACAGTCCGCACACTTGTGGACGCGAACATCGCTGCGGCCCAAGGATGTCGACGTCGCCGAGCTCTACGATGGTTTCTCGTTCAACTGCCTGTCTTGGCTGGAGGCCCTTGGCTTCTGTGGCATCGGCGAGGCGAAGGACTTTCTCGACGGAGGCAAAGCGATTGCCCGCGACGGGGTGATTCCGCTGAACACCCACGGTGGTCAGCTGTCGCATGGCCGCACGCACGGCATGGGCCTGATCCATGAAGCCGTGACGCAGTTGCGCGGCGATGCGGGTGAGCGCCAAGTGAAGGATGCGCGGGTCGCGGTGGTCAGCAGCGGCGGCCTCACGCCGAGCGGGGCGATCCTGATGCGGACGGACACATGAGCGAAGCTTGCGAGCGAATATTCGGAACAGCATGCGGGAACCGAGCATGCGAGGTCACCGCATGAGCCCGCGGCCGCGCGTCGTGATTGTCGACGGCGTGCCAATGTCGGGCCTGATTGCGCCCGCAGACGATCCCAAAGCGGTCGTCGTCGCGTTTCACGGCGGGGCAAGCACCGCTGCGTATTTCGACTGCCCGGGCCATCCGGACTTGTCGATTCTGCGCACCGGCGTCGCCCAGGGCTACACGATGGTGGCGCTCGACCGGCCGGGCTACGGTGCGTCGGCACCCTACCCCGACGCGATGGCGCGCCCCGAACAGCGGGTGGCGCTGACGTACGGGGCGATCGACAAGATCCTGGGCGCCGACCCTCGCGGGGCCGGACTGGTACTGCTCGGCCATTCGGCGGGCTGTGAACTCGCAGTGCGACTGGCCGCGCACCAGCGTGCCGAAGCCGATGTCATCGGTCTCGAATTGGCAGGCACCGGTGTGGAATACCACCCGGCGACGGCGGAGATCCTGAAGACCGCCACCGCCACTCAGCGCCCCAAGGGACTTCGCGACATCCTGTGGCAGCCCGAGCACTTGTATCCCGACGATGTGTTGTCGGGCATGACGAACTCGACGACCGGTGCTCTCTACGAGATCGACATGACGCAACGCTGGCCACGGCAATACTTTCCGGAGCTCGCGGCGCGCATAGCTGTGCCAGTGCAGTTCACGGTCGCCGAACACGAGCGGGTATGGCGGTCGGATCCCGAGACGCTCGCGCAGATCGGCGCGATGTTCACCTCATCGCCGCGATTCACCGTCAATGAACAAGCCGGCACCGGTCACAACCTGTCGCTTTCACGCAGCGCCGCCGCGTATCACGCCAAGGTGCTGTCGTTCGTCGGGGAATGTGTTGCCGCGCACCAAGGCACATCGAAGGAACTGGAGGCGGGTTGATGCGCGTCGGATTCATCGGACTGGGCAGCCAGGGCGGGCCCATGGCGCGGCGGATCGTCGAGGGCGGCTTCGAGACCACGCTGTGGGCGCGCCGCGAGGCGAGCCTCGAACCGTATGCGGACACCGCTGCGAAGACCGCGGGTTCCCCCGCCGAGCTCGCCGCCGCCAGCGACCTGGTCTGCCTGTGCGTCGTCGGCGACGACGATGTCCGCGAGGTGGTGTACGGCGACACGGGAGTGTTGGCCGGCTTGGCGTCTGGCGGAATCGTCGCGATTCACAGCACGGTGCACCCCGACACCTGTAGGGAGATCGCCGAAAAGGCAGCCGCGCAAGGGGTTTCGGTGATCGACGCGCCGGTGAGCGGTGGCGGGCCAGCGGTTGAGGAGGGCACGCTGTTGGTCATGATCGGCGGCGACGAGGATGTCGTCGAGCGCTGCCGCCCGGTGTTCGCCACTTACGCCGACCCGATCGTGCACCTCGGCCCGCTCGGCAGCGGCCAGGTCACCAAGATCCTTAACAACCTGTTGTTCAGTGCCAACCTGGGCAGCGCGATCACCACACTCGAATTGGGCGACGCCCTCGGCATTCCGCGCGACAAGCTGTGTGAGGTGCTCAATCGCGGGTCGGCCGTCAGCAAGGCGCTCGGCAGCATCGCGGTGTTCGGCGGAACGCTGGACGGACTCGCGCCGATCGCCGGTGCGCTGTTACAGAAGGATGTTCGCCACGCAGCCAGCCTCGCCGCCAACGTGTCCGCGCCAGAGGGTGCCGTGTTCGGCGCGGCCGACGCCGCCTTGAAATCGATGGATCACCCGAGATGAGTCAGGTCGGTTTCGTCGGCGCGGGCCGCATGGGTGCGCCCATGGTGCGGCGCTTGGTCGAGGCCGGCCATGAGGTGCGCGCGCTCGGCAGATCCGTCGAGAAGCGCCGCGCCGCCAGCGAACTCGGCGCGCAGCCGGTCGCCGATCTGGCGGACATCGGAGCAGACGTCGACGTCGTCGTTGTCTGCGTGTTCACCGACGAGCAGGTCCACCAGGTCTGTTTGGACAGCGTGCTGCTGTCGACCATGCAATCCGGTGCCTCGGTCGTCATCCACACCACCGGCAGCCCGCGCACAGCGGAAACCATTGCCGCCGAGGCGTCGCCGTCGGGCATCGGTGTTGTCGACGCGCCGGTGAGTGGCGGCCCGCACGACATCGCCGCGGGACACGTGACGCTGTTTGTCGGCGGCCCCGACGACACCGTCGAGCGCGTCAGGCCTGTGCTGGCCAGCTACGGCGACCCGATCCTGCACGTCGGCCCGATCGGTGCGGGCCAAGGCGTCAAGCTGATCAACAACACGCTGTTCGCCGCGCAGATCGGGCTGCTGCACGAGGCCGTGCGGCTCGGTGAGCGGCTCGGCATCAACGAGAAGCGACTGCTCGACGCGATCGGCCACGGCAGCGCGGCGAGCCGGGTCGCGGACATTGTCGGGGCCCGCGGTTCGGTTGACGCGTTCATCGAAATGGTCGGCGAGTTCGTCGGCAAGGACGTCGCCGTCGCGCGCAAGACGGCGGCCGAACTCGGCAGCCAGCTGGGACTTCTCGACGACGTGATCAACGCAGGATTGCGGGGGTAGTCGATGGAAAACGCCGCGGTACTTAGCCCATTTCGGGGTATCTGGACAACGAAACTGTTAGCGTTACAGTTAGAGCGTATCTCGTAACGCTTCCGGCCATCAGCCCGCCGCGAAGGAGGAGTCCATGACCAAGCCGAAACTGAAGTTCAACCCGGTCGCGCAAGAGTACTTCGAAAACCCGTACGAGGTCTACAAGCGGATGCGGGACGAGGCACCCATCTACTACGACGAGGACGAGGACTTCTACGCGCTGACGCGGCACGCGGATGTGGCGGCGGCGCTGAAGGATTACGAGTCGTTCTCGTCGTCGCGCGGATGTGATCTCGGCATGGTGCGAACCGGCGAGGTACCGCAGAGGTCGATCATCTTCATGGACCCGCCCGACCATCGACACATGCGCAGCCTGCTCAACAAAGCGTTCACGCCGCGGGCCATCCAGTCGCAGCGCGACACCGTCGTCGAACTCGTCGAGCATTACCTGAGCAAGGTCGATCCCGACAACTTCGATGTTGTGCAGGACTTCTCCGGCCCGTTCCCGGTCGAGGTGATCACCCGGATGGCCGGCGTGCCGGAGGACTTCCGTCAGCAGGTTCGGCACTGGATCGACACCAGCCTGGAACGCGAGCCCGGTCAGATCGAACTGTCCGAGAAGAACATGCAGGCCAACATCGATTCGGCGATGTACTACTACAGCCTGGTTCAAGAGCGGCGGGAGAACCCGCAGGACGACATGATCAGCCGCCTCATCGCCGCCGAGATCCCGGACGATGAGGGCCATCTGCGCAAGCTCGACGACATCGAGATCACTGGGTTCACCACGCTGTTGGGCGGCGCGGGCGCCGAGACCGTCACCAAACTGGTCGGCAGCGCAGTGGTCGAGTTCGCCCGGCACCCCGAGCAGTGGCAGATGCTGCTCGACGACCGCAGCAAGGTACCCGATGCCGTCGAGGAACTGCTGCGCTACGTCGGCCCGGTGCAGTACAACGTGCGCTACACGTTGAAAGAGGCACACCTGCCCAGCGGCACCGTGCCCGCGCACAAGCCCGTGTTCCTGATGAAGGCCGCGGCCAACCGCGACCCGCGCGCGTTCGACAACGCCGAGACGTTCGACATCACGCGGGACAAGGCGCAGTCGCAGAACCTGGGTCTCGGCTACGGCATCCACAGCTGCCTCGGCGCTGCGCTGGCCCGGTTGGAGACGACGATCGCACTCGAGCACCTGCTCGACTTCATGCCACGGTATGAGGTCGATTTCGCTGGGCTGCACCGGGTGACGATGCAAAACGTCGCGGGCTACCGCAACGTTCCGGTGAAGGTGTTGAAGTGACTCAGAAGGTAGTGGTCGACTTCGGCCTGTGCGAAAGCAACGGGGTATGCATGGGCATCATCCCCGAGGTATTCCAGCTCGATGGCCAGGATTTCCTGCACATCCTGCAGGAGGAAGTGACGCCGCAGAACGAACAACAGATTCGCGAAGCGGTTCGGCAGTGCCCGCGACAGGCCATCTCGATATCTGACGAGTAACCAACCCCCGCAAGTAACCAACTAACCAGCTACCGCGAGCGTGCGTGTCTGCACACGACACTCCGCCAAAAATTGGCATTTTGCGCACGCTCGCGCCAGACGAGCGTTCAGTTACAGCCCCGCGACGATGACTCCGTTGCAGTCGGCGGCGGCCTGCCGCAGCTTGGCCGCCTCCTGGTAGGCATCCGAGTTGTACCACTCGCGGGCCGCTTCGACGGATTCGAACTCCAGCACGACGGTCTGCGTGCCGTGCCATTCACCCTCCAGCACTTCGGGTTTCGTGTCGAACGACAGCAGAGTCGAGCCGGCCATCGCCTTGCTCGCCAGCTTGCCGTACTCGGCCATCCCTGCCGGATCCTTGACGTCTTCGGTGATGATGATGTAACCCTTTGGCACTGAATCTCCTTGGCTAGTAGTTGATTTCGCTGATCGCTTGCTCTGGACAGTTCACGATGGCCTCCTGCGCCGCACCCTCGAGACCGGCGGGCACCTCCGACGGGTCGGCGACGGCATACCCGTCGTCGGTCATCTGGAACACATCCGGGCACAGCGTCAGGCACATGCCGTGGCCGCGGCAGCGATCCTCGTCGACCTTTACTTTCATGCGAGATCAAACTCCAAATGCAACTCAGTCAGTCCACGCAGTATGTACGTCGGAATGTATTGGTAGCGGCGGTCAGAGGCCGGACCGTGATGGGCCTCGCTGATCCGAATTTCGCTGGTCCGGTCCAGCAGTCGCTCCAGCCCGACCCGGGTTTCCGCGCGCGCCAGCGGGGCACCGGGGCAGCTGTGGATGCCGCGCCCGAACGCCAGATGCTGACGCGCGTTCTTACGTTCGGCATCGAAGCTGTCGGGATCCTCGAAGCGACGCGGGTCCCGGTTGGCCGCCCCGTTGATCACCATCACCGTGCACCCCGCAGCGAGGGCCTGATCGCCGACTGTTGTTGGGACACGCGACAATCGGAAGTCGCCCTTCACCGGGCTCTCGATACGCAGGCATTCCTCGATGAAGTTCGGCAGCAGACTGCGATCTTCGCGCAGCTTGCGCTGAATATCGGGCCGGTCGCCGATCACCTTCAACGCCGTGCCGAGCAAACGCACGGTCGTCTCCTGCCCTGCAGAGAAAACGTTGGTCGCGACCCGCACGACGTCCCCGACTTCTGGCACCGATCCGTCGGGGAAGTTCGCGGTCGCCAACCCCGTCAGCACATCGTCGCGAGGCTCTGCGCGACGGTCTTCGACGTACGTCGCAAAGATGTCGTACAGGTACTCCAGCGGCGTCTTGTTCAGCGACTTCTCAGCGTTGCCGAGCCCACCGCCATGGGTGCCGCGCGCGAGGCGCTCGATCAGTTCGCCGCGGTCCTCGTCAGGCACCCCGAGCAGGTCGGCGATGACGCGCAACGTGAACGGGCCCGCGAAGCCATTGATGAATTCACCTTCACCGGGCGCCAGGAAGGAGTCGAGCATGTCGTCGGCGATCTGCCACATCGCGTCCTCGTTCTCCTTGAGGCGCTTCGGGGTGATCAGTCGCATCAGCAGCGCCCGGTGGTTGGTGTGGGTCGGCGGATCGAGGGTGGGCAGCTGGTCGCTGAACGGAATCTCGTCGCGATGCTGCTCGATCAACTCGGTGACATCGTCACCTTCAAGCGCGACGGGGAACCCCGGGAACGGGCCGGTGACCGAGATGCAGGACGAAAACGTCTGCTCGTCGTTGTAGACGTCGACTGCTTCCTGCCAGCCCGTCACCATGGTCACGCCGTAGTGGTCTTCACGGCTGACCGGGCACTTGTTGCGAAGCGCCTCGTAGAACGGGTACGGGTCATCCGTCAGACGGCTGTCCCGGAAGAAGTCGACCGAGGTCAGGTCTTCCGCCATGCTTGCTCCGTTTCAACGATCTCGTCAGGCGAGAACGTGATTCTCATCTGCGGGTATTAGATTTCCATAGTGGCTCGTCGTCGTCAACGACGGGGCCCTACCAGGCATTACTGAATCGGCTCGTCCCCGAGAACGGTGGTGCGCAGCATCTCGCGCTGCGAATCCGGCGCATAGGGCGCAGCCCGGTGCAGGACGCCGCGGTTGTCCCAGATGACGGTATCGCCGACCGACCACGTGTGGCTGTAGACCTTGTCCGCACTGGTGGCGCGATCCAATAGCTCCGCCAGAAGCGCCGCGCTTTCATCGGGCGCCATGCCGACGACATAGTCGGCAGACGCCCCCAGCACCAGCGACTTGCGACCGCTGCGGTGCGTCCACACCAGCGGGTGCTCGTGGGTGGGCCGGGCCCGCCAGCGCGCCAACTCCTCCGGATTCGGATCGGGGTTGACTCGGCGCTGCGATGCCTCGAGTGAGTGCACCACCCGCAGCGTTGCGACGCGCTCCTTGTCCTCGTCGCTCAGCTCGTCGTAGGCGCCATAGGTACTGGCGAACTCGGTCTCACCGCCGCGGTCAGCGACCTGGACCGCGGATAACACCGTCGCCTTCTGCGGGAACTCGTCTTTCATAGGAGTACAGCCGTCGATGTGCCAATCGAACGTCGCACGTAGGTAGGACGCCGACGCGTTCTTCGACTTGTCCAGGGTGATCGGATAGATGCCAGCGACGGGGTGGTGTCCGTCCGAAGAGTGGTCGATCTCGCCGAGCCGGCGGCAAAACGTCACCTGCGCTTGCGGATTCAGCCCAAGCCGGGGGAACACCAGCACGCCGTTTTCTTCCAGCGCATCGAGCACAGCAGCCGCGAGCAGCTCATCGTCTGCCAACCGGTCGGAGTCGACACCGACCACCTCGGCGCCGACCGACTCGGTCAGCTTGTTGATGGTCAGCAGGCTCATGGCACCGGCTCCCCTATCCGATCGATGACCGCATCGGCGGAGTCGGTCGGTTTCTGCTGGCCGAACACCTCGACGGCCATCGACACCATGATCATCGAGTAGACCAGGTGCAGGAGGTTCAGCGCATCGTCGGGCACATCGTCGAGCGGGAACTTGTCGCAGTAGTCGATCGCCTCTTCAAATCGAGGAGTGAAGGCGTCGTAGAACTCGCGGATCTCGGGCATCGGCGTCGACAGCCGGGCCGTCCACCGCTCGGGTTCAGTTGGCAGACACCACTTGTCAGCAAATCGTTCGAACTCCGCGAAGGCACTGGGAAGTCGCTTGTCAGACACGGTCACACCTCCACCGGGCTGCGCTCGCGTTGATACTGCTCGACCCAGTCCACGGCCACCTTGTGCAAGTGGCGCACCAGGATCTCCTGGTCGCTGAGCGGGAAGTCGTCGACGACGTCGTACTCCAGCGCCGCCTGCGTGCCGCCCAACATGCCGGCGTCCTGCAGTGCGAACTCCTTGAGCACCACCGACGCGACCTCGTGTTCGATGCGCTCGCGCACGGTGCGGGCCGGATGAAATGCGTTGTACGCCTCGAACTTATGGGTGCTGTGCGATGTCGGCCAGTACCTGTACAGCAGGTACCACCCGTGATAGATCAGGATCTCGAGATTCGGGAAGATCTGGAAGTTGGTGATCCCCCACGGTTCGATGCCGCCGGGATTGAGGCCTGCCGACTGATGCGTCTCCGGAGTCCGCCACGGCCCCACCAGCCCGCTGCGCGTGACCCGTTCGACCGGATACATGTACTCCGGATCCAGCAACCACCTGCGGGTACCGGCTGTGGACACCAACCGGTGCGGACCGTCGATCTGGAAGTGGCCACACTCGAAGGTCGCATTGGGCTGCCGCACCGCGGTGGGCACTTGCTGTGAGTGCAAGGAAGGCACGTGGTAGTACTCCTGGAAGGCGTCGGCGAAGATCTTCCAGTTGCTGTTGTTGTGGGCGACGAAATCGTAGCGCTCGGTCATCATTTCGAACGGATAATCGTCGAGCGCGGTGATCATCGGGCCGAGAAACTCGCGAAGACTCCATCGCGGTTCCGGGTCCAGGTTGATGAAGATGAAGCCATTCCAGATGTCGCAGTTGACCGCCCGCAGTCCGTACTGCTCGATGCCGAGGTCGAAGAACTCGCCAGGCTGCTGGACGAACGTCAACGCGCCTTCGAGGTCGTAGCGCCAACCGTGGTACTTGCACGTGAACTGACGGCAGGAGCCCTTGACCTCCTCATTCGGAAAGTCGTTCCACACCAACTTGTTTCCACGATGGCGGCAGACGTTGTAGAACGCACGAATCGTCTGGTCCTTGCCCCTGACGACAATCACTGATGTCTTGGCCGCATCGATCTGCTTGGTGAGATAGCTGCCGACGCGCGGAAGTTCCTCCACCCGAGCGACATTCAGCCAGGCGCGTTTGAAGATGGCTTCCCGTTCGAGTTCATAGAATTCCGGCGACGTCGAGTCGCGAAACGAGATCGGACCGGTTCCGAGCTCGGGGTAATGTTCGGTCCAGCTGCCCTCGGCCGGTTTAGGCCAGCGCCCCATCGCGTCCTCCTCTCACAACACCGCTCCGCCGTTGACCCCCAGGACCTGCCCGGTGATGAAGCCCGCTTCGTCTGAACACAGGAATCCGACCGCAGCGGCAATGTCGTCGCCGGTGCCAAGGTGACCGAGCGGGACGCTGGCCGCCATCTGTTCGTTGGAAGGGAGGTGCCCGGCGGCCTGCCCTCGGTGCTGCATCGGCGTCTCGATCGCCGACGGCGGAATGTTGTTGACCGTGATGCCCAGCGGACCGTATTCGCGGGCAAGCGATTTGGTCAGGGACAACAGCGCCCCCTTCGAGGCGGCGTAGTGCGCCATCTTCGGGGACCCCCGCTGGGCGCTCGACGACGAGATCATCACGATGCGACCCCAGCCCGCCTCGACCATGTCCGGCACCGCGACCTGACAACAGTGGAAAGTGCCGGTCAGGTTCACCGCGATCATGCGGTCCCACGACTCGGGCGTGATCTCGGTGAAAGGCGCGAAATCAAACAGGCCGGCACTGGTCACGAGGATGTGCACAGGACCGAGCTCCGTCCGCACCTTGGCGAACGCTTCCTCGACCGCGGCGCGATCGCTGACGTCGGCGGCCACGGCCAATGCGGTCACACCTTCGGCTCGCAACTCTTCGGAAACACGTTGCGCCCCTTGGCCGTCGATGTCCATCACCGCGACCTTGTGCCCGCGCCGTCCCAGCTCACGGCAGGTCGCTTCCCCCATGCCGGAAGCGCCTCCGGTCACCACCGCGACTCTCATAATCCGCTTTCTAGTAGTCGTAGGTCAGCCGCACCGTAGGGCTGGTCGGCAGGGCCTGACAGGTGAGCACGTATCCGTCGGCGACCTCGTCGTCTTCGAGTGCGTCGTTGTTGACCATTCGTGCGCTGCCCTCGGTGATGCGGGCCATGCACGTGCCGCAGGAGCCGGTTTCGCACGAATACGGCGCCTGCAGGCCGGCGGACCGCGCGGTCTGCAACAACGTGTCACCAGCGCGGTAAGGCGCGGCCGTCTTGCGGCGCTCGAGTTCGATGACCACCTCTTCGGTGCGCACCGCGGTGTCTTCACTCATCAACCGCGATATTATCAAGTACTTGTCATTAATATCAACTACTTGCTACATCAGGACCGATGTGATCGGTGTGCAATTTGTGCCCTGTGCCCTGCTCGATCACCCGGCCCAGCAGCTCTTTGAGCTTTTCCTGCTCTTCACTACTGAGGACTCCAAAGACCCTGTCGTTGGCGGCGATCGCATCGCTGACCACGGCCTCGGCCACCTTGCGTCCCTGATCCGTCAGAAATGCCTGCAATATCCGGCCGTGCTGCGGATCCTGTTTACGCTCGACCAGGCCGCGGCGCTCCAGCTCCTTGAGCGCCAGTTGTACCCCCTGCGGACTGATGAGCAGACGACGCGCGAGCTCGGCTCCCGACAGGCCGGGCTCGGTGGCCAGTTGGCGCAGCATGCCGATCTGCGCGGTGCTGACGCCGTGGTCACTGACCGAATCGTTCACCGTTGTCAGCGAGAAATACCACGCCTGCTTGAGCAACCAGAGAATGTTGTCCCGTTGTTCCACGCTCGCCTCCTCGGGTCAGCGTTTGTAAATCTGGCCGTTCTTCATCACGAACCGCACGTCGAGTGTGGTCGCGATGTCGCGCGACGGATCGCCAGGCACCGCGATGATGTCGGCAAGATATCCCGGTGCGAGACGGCCCAATTCGTCGTCCGCCTCGACCAGCTCGGCGCTGGTCACCGTCGCGGCCCGGATCGCCTCCATCGGGGTCATCCCCCGGTCCACCAGGGCACACAATTCTCTGGCGTTCTGTCCGTGCGGAATCGCGGGCGCATCGGTACCGCAGGCGATCCGCACGCCTGCAGCAATCGCCTTGGGCAGCATGGCCTGTGCCCGCGGGAAGACCTCCTCCGCCTTCTTACGCAGCTCTGGCGCGATGCGGTCGACGGCCATCGCCTCGGTCAGGTAGGTGGTCGAAACCAGGAACGTGCCGGTGTCCGCCATCATCTGAATCGTCTCGTCGCTGGCGAGGAAACCATGCTCGATACAGTCGATGCCTGCCCGGATGCAGGCGCGAATGGAGCTGTCCCCCACCGCATGTGCGGCCACGCGCACGCCTGCCCGGTGCGCCTCGTCCGCGATCGCCGCGAATTCCTCGTCCGAATACTGCTGCGCGCCTGGAGCGGTACTGTGCGACATCACGCCGCCCGAAGCGGACACTTTGATCAGCTTGGCGCCGTGCCGAACCTGATAGCGCACACACGCCCGGACGTCGTCGACACCGTTGGCGATGCCCTCGGCGACGGACAACGGCATGATCCCCGGCGCGAGTCGCTGGAACACCGTCGGGTCGAGGTGCCCGCCGTACGGTGTGACGGCATGGCCCGCCGGATAGATGCGGGGCCCGATGTGCCAGCCCTGGTCGATGGCGCGCTGCAGTGCAACGTCGAGCAGGTAGCCACCGGTCTTCACCATCAGCCCGAGATTGCGCACAGTCGTGAAGCCGGCTTCGAGGGTGGTCCGCGCGTTCACCGCGCCGCGCAACGTTCGGTACGCGGGGTCGTCCTGGACCCCGTGCATGGGACTCGGTAGCCCCTCCGGTCCGCCGGGGCCGCCGATGAGCAGGTTGAGCTCCATGTCCATCAGTCCCGGCAGCAGCGTCACGTCACCGAGATCGACATCCGTCGAATCAGCGGGCTGCTCAGCAGGATTGATCGCCTGGATCCGATCGCCATCGACCACCACCGCAGCGGGTGAAAGCACTTCGCCTACGTCGACGTCGGCCCAGCGGGCGGCGTGCAGAACAGTCGTCACGGGACCGGTTCGGAGATGCAGTCCAACGCGGTGGCACCGGAGTCGGGGACACGAGGCTGCTTCCAACATTCGACGGGGAACGACACCATGATCATCGAGTACAGCAGATGCATCAGGTTGAGGACGTCGTCGGGCATGTCGTCGAGCGGGAACTTGTCGCAGTAGGAGATCGCCTCCTCTGCTCGGGGAGTGATCGCGTCGTAGAAGGCCTGCATCTCGCCCATCGAACTGGCCATTCGCTTCGCAAAACGCTTGGGCTCGGAATCAAGACACCACTCGGAAAAGCGTTCCAAATCGGCGAATTCGGTGGGCAGCATTGCGGTCATCGCGTTCACACTCCCGCTGTCTTGCGCTGGTAGTCGTCCACCCAGGCGGCGGTCTCCTTGTGCAGGTGCCGAATGAGGATCTCCTGGTCGCACAACGGAAACCTGTCGATGACTTGTGACTCGACCATCGTCTGGGTGGCCTCGAGGGTGTTCGCGTCCTGCAGCGAGTACTCCTTGAACGACACGGCCGCCAATTCCTGAGCGATGCGCTCCCTTGGCGTGCGCGGTTGCGGGAAATACGCTGTGCCCTCGAATATGTGGCTGTTATGCGAGGTGGGCCAGTAGTGGTACGTCAGGTACCACCCCTGGCCCCAGATCAGGATCACGAAGTTCGGAAACAGCTGGAACGAATCCAAGCCCCACGGCTCACATTTCGCGGGATTGAGACCCGCAGGCATCTCGCCCAAATCGGGCTTGTCCCACGGTCCGAACAGCCCGCTCTGGCAGATGTCCTCCATCGGCTTGCGCATCTCGGAGTCCATCTCCCAGGCCCGGATGCCCGACGTGCTGACCAATCGATGCGGGCCGTCAATGCGGTAGTGCGGCGCCTCGAAACCCGCTTCCGCGGCGGCCTTCGAGTAGGCGGTCGGTGACTGGTTCGCATGCAGAACCGGCGCGTGATAGAACTCCTGGAACGCGTCCATATAGAGCTTCCAGTTCGCCTTCACCTCGGAGCGGTAATAGAACCGCGACGTCATCTTGTCGAACGGATAACCCTCTAGCCCAGTGATCATCGGTCCGAGGAAGTCGCGCAGGCTCTGTTCGGGTTCTGGCGCGAAGTTGACGAAGATGAAGCCTTCCCACACGTCGCAGTGCACCGGCACCAATCCGTACCGACTCTTGTCGAGGTCGAAGAACTCCCCCTCCTGCTGCACGAACGTGAGGTTGCCGTCCAAGTCATAGCGCCAGGCGTGGTACTTGCAGGTGAACTGGCGGCAGACGCCGCTGGTCTCCTCGAGAGGCATGTCATTCCACACCAGCTTGTTGCCGCGGTGCCGGCAGATGTTGTGGTACGCCTTGATCTCACCAGACCCGGTGCGCACCAAGATGATTGACGTGTTGACGACCTTCATTTCCTTGGTGAAGTAACTGCCCTTGCGCGGAAGTTGTTCAACGCGACCAACATTGAGCCACGCGCGCTTGAACACCGCATTTCGTTCCACCTCGTAGAACTCGGGGCTGATGGAGTCCTCATAGGACACCGGATCCGTCCCCAGCTGCGGGTAGTGCTCCGTCCAGCTGCCTTCGGGCGGTTTCGGAAAACGAGCCATCGCCTTCTCTCCTTCTCCACTCGGTAGCGCCGACGGTATATGCTCCAGGCAACAATCACAAGTAGTTGATATTGCCGTCGTGTCATTCGGAAGGAGACGGTCGAGTGCATCAGGACCAGCTGTTAATCGGCGGAAATTGGGCCAGGCCGAGCACCGACCGCCGCATCGAGGTGATCTCCCCGCACTCCGAAGAACCGGTGGCCCAGGTCGCAGCCGCAGGGACTGCCGACGTGGACACGGCGGTCGAGGCCGCACGGGTCGCATTCGATACGGGGTCGTGGTCTCGGCAGACACCAGCCGAGCGCGTCGACGCCGTGCGCCGGCTTGCCAAGGTGTACGGCGAACGGGGGTCCGAGATGGCCGAAGTGATCACCTCGGAGGTCGGTGCTCCGATCAGCTTCTCGCAGCGGGCTCAGGTGGGACTGCCCGCGATGATGATGAGTGCGTTCTGCGATGTGGCCGAGTCTTATCCGTGGCAGGAGGCGCGGCCGGGAAGGTACGGCGCCGACATCCACATCCATCGCGAGCCGGTTGGCGTCGTCGCCGCGATCGTGCCGTGGAACATGCCGCAGTTCCTGATCACCACCAAGCTGATTCCCGCGCTGTTGGCCGGGTGCACCGTCGTTCTCAAACCCGCACCGGAAGCACCACTGAACGCGCTGCTGCTGGCCGAGATGATCGCCGAGATCGGGTTGCCTGAGGGCGTCGTCAGTGTGCTGCCAGGCGACGCCGCCGTTGGCGAGTACCTGGTGAAACACCCTGGTGTGGACAAGGTTTCGTTCACCGGTTCGACGGCCGCAGGTAAGGCCGTCGCGACCGCATGCGCGACGGACCTGCGCCGCGTTAGCCTGGAACTCGGCGGCAAGTCCGCTGCGATCGTACTCGTGGACGCCGATCCGGGCGCCGTCGCCACCGGCGTGCGGTCGGCGAGCCTGTCGAACAGCGGCCAGATTTGCAATGCGCTGACCCGCATTCTGGTGCCGGCCGGCAGGGCCGATGAATTCACCGATGCGCTGGCCGCCGAGATGGCGTCGATGGTTATCGGCGACCCCACGGACAGCGCGACGCAGGTGGGTCCGCTTGTCGCGCGCCGTCAGCAGCAGCACGTGCGCGGCTACATCGAGAGCGGTCAGCAGCAGGGCGCCCGGCTCGTCGTCGGCGGGGCCGAGATGCCCGACGGCCTGGACCGGGGATGGTATGTCAAGCCGACGCTGTTCGACGGTGCCGACAACTCAATGCGAATCGCTCGCGAGGAGATCTTCGGCCCGGTGCTGACCGTGATCCCCTACACCGACGAGGACGACGCGATCGCCATCGCCAACGACTCCGACTACGGTCTGGCCGGATCGGTGTGGACCGACGACACCGACCGTGGCCTTGCGATCGCCGCACGCATCCGCACCGGCACCTTCGGCGTCAACCAGGGCTACACCATGGATCCGTTCGCTCCGTTCGGCGGCGTGAAGGCCAGCGGTTACGGACGCGAGCTGGGTCGTGAGGGCATCGACGGTTACACCGACACGAAATCCATTGCGGTGGCGGGGCACTGACTACGGTGCGGTCAGCGGCTTCAACGCCTCGCCGACCGCGGTGATCACGCCCGGCGTATAGCGATGGGTCGGCAGATTGACGATGACGCCATCGATGCCGACGTCGAGCACGCGGCGCTTGATCTCCTCTGCCGCTTGCTCGGGTGTGCCGGAGACAGCGCGCCCTCCGCGAGCTTCGTCCATCGCGCCATGGGATTCGAATCCGTCGACGACCACCGTGAGCAGACAGCTCGTTTCCAGCGTTGCCGGGTCGCGGTTGGCCTCCGCGCACCGTTGTTCGAGCGCGCGTAGCTTGCCGGGAAGGTCGTCCATGGGCGCGATGATGTTGAGGTGGTCGGCGTACTGGGCGGCGAGCCGGAACGTCTTCTTCTCCCCGCTACCCCCGAGCATCACCGGAATGTGGTCACGGTAGCGCGGCTCGTTGATGGCGCTTTCGGTGTGATACCACTTACCCGAAAAGCTGGGCCGCTCACCGTGAGTCATCGGAATGATGATCTGCAGTGCCTCTTCCAGCTTCTCGAAACGCTCTGTGAACGTGCTGAATTCGAAACCCAGCTGGTTGTGCTCGAGCTCAAACCACCCGGCCCCGATACCCAAGACCGCTCGCCCACCACTGATTACGTCCAGGGTCGTGATTTCCTTGGCCAACAGGGTCGGGTTGCGATAGGTGTTCCCGGTGACCAATGTCGAAAGCTGCACACGCTCGGTGGCGCTCGCCAGTGCGCCCAGCGTCGTGTAGGCCTCCAGCATCGGTTCATCGGGCTCCCCGAGCGTGGGCAGCTGATAGAAGTGATCCATCACCAAAACCGTGTCGAATCCGGCAGCTTCGGCTTCCGCGGCTTGGGCTCGCACCGCGGGGAACAGCTCTGTGACGGGTGTTCCGTATGAGAAATTGGGGATCTGCAATCCAAGTCGAATAGTCACGCCTCACGGTGACGACTGCCGGGCAGGATTTATTCCCCGGCCAACCGGCTCTACGTCAAGGGAGCTTGATTGCCGAGGTGTACATCTCCACGATCGGACGATAGAGGTCGACATCGTCGAGTTCGCTGCTCAACACGATGGCGTCGCTGGTCGCGATGAGTACGCTGGCTACGCCAGCGCGCCGACCCTGGCCGACTTGAGTCCGCGAATGGATGAGTTGTTTCTGTCTTCGCTACGCGAACTCAGCGAGCCGGTAGGCCCAACACGCGCTGCGCGATGATGTTGCGCTGTATCTCCGACGTGCCGCCCGAGATGGTGCCCGCATATGTGCCGATGTAACGGGTGAACCAGCTGCCTGTGAAAAGGTCTGGGCTGTAAGGGTTGTGGGGCGCGGTCAGCGCGGGACTGCGCAGGCCCTCGACACCCGCCGCGTCCAATGCATGCCGGAAAGCGTTCTGCTCTGCCTCAGACCCGAGCAGCTTCAGCACCGAAACGCCAGGGATGTCCCGCGCGCCGCGCGCCGCCTGCCCGAGCGCGACCGACCCCAACAGCCGCAGTGCTTGGTAGTCCATCGCGATCGTCGCGAAGCGGTCGCGGTCGAGCTCGCCGAGCGGTCGGTAGTCCTCGAGTAGCTGCTTCATCCTGTTGGCGAACGCCATCCACATCATCGTGCGTTCATGGCCGAGCGATCCGTTGGCGACTTTCCATCCGCCGCCAGCCGGACCGACGAGATTCTGCGCCGACACGCGCACATCGGTGAAGAACACCTCGTTGAAATCGAGGCTGTCGCGATCGAACACTGACGCAAACGGCCGACGCTCGACACCGGGCGTGTCGGTCGGGATCAGCAGCGCGCTGATGCCCTTGTGCTTTGGCGCATCGGCGTCGGTGCGCACGAAGGTCAGCAGGACATCGGCGTCATGCGCGCCCGACGTCCACACCTTCTGCCCGTTGACCACGAAATGGTCGCCGTCGAGCACCGCACGGGTGGCCAGCCCGGCCAAATCGGATCCTGCGCCAGGCTCACTCATGCCGAGGGCCGCTGTCATCTCCGCGCGAAGGATCGGAACGGCCCATTGTTGTTTCTGCTCGTCGGTTCCGAACGAGAGCAGCGACGCGGCGATGATGCCGACGCCCTGCGGGTTGAAGGAGTGGTAGATGCGCCGCCGCGACAGTTCCTCACGATGGACGAACTGTTGCAGCACGCCTGCGTTTCGACCGCCGAATTCGGGCGGATTGCCTGGCAGCAGCCAACCGTGGTCGAACTGCAACCGCTGCCAATCCCGCGCCCACTGCGGCACGTGAGCCGTCGACCGCGACCGCTCGGCGGCCTGCGCCTCGGTGGGCAGATGCTCGTCAAGGAACCTGCCGAACTCTGCGCGAAACTCCTCGACCTCGGCGTCGAACGTGAGTTGCACACCGCCAACATATCAAGTACTTAACATTTGCGCGCCGGTGCGCTATGACTGAATGGATGCTCCAATCGGAAAAGGTCCTCATCACCGGCGCGACTGGAAAGATCGCGTTTCCCATCGCCCGTGCGCTCGCCGAGCGCAATGAGGTCTGGGGCGCCGCCCGCCTGCGGGATCCGGCCGATCGGGACAAGCTTGCGGCCGCCGGTGTCAGACCCGTAGCGCTCGACATGAGCGCAGGTGATTTCTCGGCAGTGCCCGACGATTTCACTTACGTCTTCCATGCCGCAGTCGACGTCGGTGCCGGCGAATGGACGGACTGTGTGGACACCAACGCGCAGAAATCCGGCGACTTGCTCCACCACTGCCGCGCCGCCAAGGGCTTCGTCTTCTGCTCGACCGGCTCGGTCTACGGCTACCAAGGGCAGCGACCGCTTCGCGAGACCGATCCGCCAGGCGTTCCTCTTCGCGCCAACTACAGCTTCGCCAAGATCGCCGCCGAGGCGGTGTGCACGTGGGTTGCCAAGCAGTATCAGATCCCACTAACGATCATCCGGATCTGCTCCACCTACGGACCCGAAGGTGGAGCGCCCGCAGATCGTCTGGAGATGATGTTGGCCCACAAGCCGATTCGGCTTTACCCCGACAAGCCCAACAACTACAACCCGATCTATGAAGATGACTACGTCGAATTCGGCATCAAGGCCATGGAAGTCGCTTCGACGCCACCGGTCGTGGTGAACTGGGCAGGTAGCGAAACGGTCAGCATCGAGGACTACAGCGCCTACATGGGTGAGTTGGTCGGCGTCGAGCCCATATTCGAGTACACCGCCGACGCGCACACACCGTTATGGCCGGACGTGACACACATGCACGAGGTGCTCGGGTATACGAAAGTGCCATGGCGCGACGGTTTCCGGCGGATGATCGAAGCTCGCCATCCCGAAATCACTTTGACCGAAGGCAAATAACGATGCAGCTTCCTGGCACACCGTCGGACGACATCGCCGGTGTCCTCGAAACGGGCAACGGAGACATCACCACCCTGTTCGTCTCCATGGCCACCCGTCACCCTGACGGTGCGGACGCCGAGTATCTGCGTTGGCACACACTAGACCATCGCCCGGAACAGCATCGGTTGTCGGCGGTGCGTGCGTCGCTTCGGTTGGTCTCGACGCAGGCGTGCCGGTCAGCACGTGCGACGAGCAGAGCACCTTACGACGACATCGACCACGTGATGACGTACTTCTTCACCGATCCCAGCGGTATGACAGGCTTCCTGGAACTCGCCAAGGGGCTGAGCAACGCGGGCCGAAAACTTCCGCTACTGCCCCCGGTTGAGCGTGGCATCTATCGAGTTGAGGACAAGGCCGCGGCGCCGCGGGTCAAAGTCGGCGCGGACGTGCTGCCGTGGTGGCCTGTTCGCGGCGTATATCTCCTGCTGGAAGCGAACGCGTCGGCGGCGACGGATCTGACCGACATCGATGGCGTCGCCGGTGTCTGGTCTGCGGTGTCGCAATCCGTCGACGCCCGGCTGGCGAGTGCTCCTGCGGGCCAGACGATTTCGTACTGCTTCCTCGACTGCGATCCGGTCTCAGCCGCGGAACGGCTACGCCCGGCGCTGGAGAAACGGTGGAGCGACGGCGACATCGAACCGCTCCTCGCTGCTCCGTTCCACGCCGTGGTGCCATACGAATGGGACCGCTATGTGCCATAGGAGGTCGTCGTGCGGATCGGCTTGATGGTCGGCTCCGACAAGGAGCGCGCACGAGCAGACCGGCTGACCGGATTGCTTGAGGACGGAAAGACCGGCGAGGCCCAAGGTTTCGCGTCGTTCTGGTTTCCGCAGGTGCCCGGCTATCTCGACGCGATGACGGCCGTCGCGCTTCTGGGGCAGGTCACCGAACGGATCGAGATCGGAACGGCGGTGGTCCCCATTCAAACCCGCCATCCGCTGATCATGGCGCAGCAGGCGTTGACTACACAGGCGGCTTGCTCTGGACGGTTCAGTCTCGGTGTCGGGCCGTCACACCATTGGATCATCGCGGACCAGCTGGGCTTGCCATATGACCGGCCGGCGCGACTCGTCCGCGATTACCTCGACGTGCTTCTCGCCGCGTTCGCGGGTCCCGGCACGGTCGAGGTGGAGAACGCCGACTACCACGTGCACAGCCCGATCGACGTCGACGATTCATGCGAAATGCCAGTGCTTCTGGCCGCACTGGGCCCGGCTATGCTGCGGATCGCAGGTGAGCGCGCGGGCGGCACCATTCTGTGGATGGCCGACGAACGGGCGATCGGCGACTATGTGGTGCCACGCATCACCGCGGCGGCCGCCGCGGTTGGCAAGTCCAGAATCCGCGTGGTCGCAGGCGTTCCCGTCGCCCTGTGCTCACCACATGAAGTCGACGACGCCCGCGCATATGCCAGCGAGGTGCTCGGCCACGCCGACTTCTCCCCCAACTACGTTCGGTTGCTCGAACACGGCGACGCCGGAGACGCCGGCGACACGATGGCGGCGGGCGACGAGTCGACAGTGCTCGCACGCCTACAGCGGTACCGCGACGCCGGCGTCACCGATCTCGCCGCGCGTGTCGTTCCACTCGGCGACGACGCGCAGACGCGCACCAAGTCACGCCAACGCACCCAGGACTTCCTCGCTTCACTCGACCTCAATTGACAGACCTCCCCGACACCTGTAAAGAAACATCTACCCGGTGGCGGTGCGGAACGCCTCGACGAGTGACGAAAGCTCCTGCACCGCTCGGTCCGGTTCGACGGACAACGACGCCGGAAACCGGACGTCGGTCACCCCGGCGGCGACGAGCGCCGGGACGCCTGCAGTGGATGCATCAAAGTCTATCGATCCGTCGTCTCGTTTCACCACGCGCGCAACACCCTGCACCTGCAGATCGGTTGGTTCTGCGCCGAAGTCGCACACCCTGTCCTTCATCGCTGCGATCGCGGCGGGCAGATCAGCGTACGCCGGCCCCCACGGGATCCAGCCGCTTCCGAAACGGGCAATCCGGCGCGCGACAGCGTTATTCACCGTGCCGCTGACCCACACGGGCACGCCACCGGGTTGTACCGGCTTGGGCATTTGATGAATGCCGTCGAACGTCAGCTCGGGGGATTCGTAGGATGCCCGCTGCTGCGTCCACAGCGTCTGACAGACCTCGAGCGTGTGGTCGAGCAACCGTCCGCGATCCTCAAACGACAGGCCCGCGGCTTCGTATTCCTCCCGCTGCCAACCGACTCCGACACCGAGGTCGACTCGACCCTCCGACAACACGTCCAATGTGGCGAGTTGTTTGGCCAGCACTGCGGGGCGTCGTAGTGCGGCGAGCAGGATCGCGGTGCCCAGCCTGATCCGGGTAGTCGTTGCGGCGATGGCCGTCAGCACCATCAGGGGCTCCAACCAACTTCCATCGGGCCCCGTCGGCTGCCGCCCGCCCACCTGTCCACCTATCGTCGGATCGGCGTAGGCGGCCAAGTTCTCGCCGAACACCACGTGGTCTGACACCACCACGCGGTCAACACCCCCGGCGTCCATGGCGCGGGCGTATTCCAAGGTGGCACGCCAGTCATGGTGCGGACCGTCGGTGTAGGTCGTCAGGTAGAGCGACAGCTCGGGTGTGCGCGTGGTCATTACTTCTCCGATGACAAGGGTCGATCCCAATGATCCAACACCGCCGCACACGCCGAGGTCACGACAAGACCAGTCGCAACTTTTCCCAACCGCGAACTGTCGACGTCGGCGCGAGTTCCGCTGTCTCGTAGTCGATGTCCCACTCGGGCCATCGATTGAGCAGCTCGTCGAGCGCGACGCGACCTTCCAGCCTGGCGAGGTTCGCACCGAGGCAATAGTGCACACCCTTGCCGAACGTCAGATGCGAGATGTTGTCGCGGTGGATGTTGAACGTCTCGGCATCCTTGTAGCGTCGGGAGTCCCGGTTGGCCGCACCGAACAACAGCAGCATCGCACTGCCGGCCGGCACCGTCGTGCCGTAGCACGCGAAATCCTTTGCTATCCAACGCGCTACGTGAGGGCCGGTCGGCTCGAACCGCAGCGTCTCGTCAACGGCGCGCGTCAACAGTGACCGATCCTGCTCGATCTCGCGACGCTGATCCGGATGCTCGGCGAGCACCTTGGCCAGCCAGCCGATCAGGCGGCCCGTCGTCTCGTTACCGGCGCCCGCGACCACCTGCGTGTAGCGCAGGATCTCGTCGCGGGTCAGCTTGCGCGTCACCCCGTTCTCGTCTTCGAACTCGACGTTGAGCAGCGCCGTCATCAGATCATCCGAGGGATTCTTTGCCCGCCAGTCGATGTAATCGGCGTAGATCCGTCCGTCGGCGATCTTGTCGGCGGTGACGACCTTCATCGGCGCGCCCGGCTTGGTGCGCAGGTTTGCATCGTTGGCGTCGCGGACCTGGACCTGCTCGGACTCGGGGATGCCAAGCAACATGCCGATTACGCGCATCGGCATCATCGAAGCCAGCTCCGCGATGATGTCGAAGCCGTCCGAACCCACATGCGGGTCAAGGCAATTGACGCAATACGCCCGGATCTGGTCCTCGATCTCGGCCATCCGCCGCGGCGTGAACACCCGAGACATCAGCCCGCGCAGCATCGTGTGCACCGGCGGATCCTCCATCATCATCACGCCCTTGGGCATATCGAAGTTCGACTGAACCAGCTCGAGAATGTCTCCGCGGCTGCTCGAGAACGTCTCCCAGTCGGCCAGTCCCTTCTCCACGTCGGCGTACCGCGAGATCGCCCAGAAGTCAAAGCGCTCGTTGTAGTAGATCGGCGCTTCCTCGCGCAGCCGGGCATATACCGGGTAGGGATCGTGAACGATACTAACGTCATAGGGGTCGTAATAGACGTCGTGTGCAATTGTCATGCGGGAGCGGCCCTTTCGTTACTTCAGGCAGCTGCCCGCGTCGACGGGAAGCGTGACGCCGGTGATGTACCGGGCCTCGTCGGACGCGAGGAACAGCACCGCGTTGCTAATGTCTTCAGCGGTCACCCACGGGATGGGCAGCATGTGGAAGGTCTGGCAGACCGGCGCCATGTCGTCGGGGCCCGGGTTCTCCAGGTCCGGCCGGAACATCCGGTACGTCTGCTCGTTGTGTAGCAGCGGTGTGTTCACATGCGTCGGATGCACGGAGTTGACGCGGATGGAGTGCGCCCCGAGTTCGACGGCGAACGTCCGCATCAACCCGACGACGCCATGTTTTGCCGCAACATAGTGACCGGTGTGCGGGTAGGTCTTGAGCCCTGCGACCGAACTGGTCAAGATGATCGACCCGCCCCGGCCGCCGGCCAGCAGATGCGGAACGCCGGCCTTGACCGACTTCCACACGCCGGCGAGGTTGACGTCGATCATCTCCTGCCAGATGTCTTCCTTCATCCGGTCGAGCCGGGTTCCGATCGTTCCGATGCCGGCGTTGGCGACGACGATGTCCAATCGGCCCAGTTGTTCGACTCCGCTGTCGACGGCCTGCTTCAGCAGCTCATAGTCGCGGACGTCGACCTCGGCGGTGACGATGCGGCGATCCAGCGCCTTGACCAGGTCAGCGGTCTCGGCGAGGTCTTCGGGAGTTGCCGGCGGAGCGGGCGAGTCGGCGAAGGGTCGGCAAATGTCGACGGCGATGATGTCGGCGCCTTCCTGCGCCAGGCGCACCGCGTGACTGCGTCCCTGGCCGCGCGCCGCGCCGGTGATGAACGCGACCTTGCCCTCTACCCGACCTGCCATTACCCCTCCTTTGATGACGTCGCCCATCATCTTTACCTGAGGGCCATACCGATGCTGTGCACTTGCACAAATCCGCGCTCCGGGTTGACGCGGCCGCACGCCGCCGACGATCGCTGTATGCCGGGTTGATGCGCGTGCTGCGCACCATTTTCGAGCCGTGGGCGCCACCCCGCGATGCTGAACGCTTACTTCAGGGCACGGACGGCACCTGGCGGCCAAGAACTGGTTCGGCGCGGCTTTGACGCGGTGTGCCCGCGGCGATGGAGGTGCTGGCCGACGCCGACCCCGAGTTCGTCAAGGACGTCGACGATATTGTGTCCAGCGCCGTGTACGGCCTGATGGGTCGCTTCGCCGCCGGCGAGATCGACATCACCGCGATCCTGCCCAGCCTCGATCGCACCGTGTTCTACCTGACCGCTGGTTACGAGGCCCGAAAGCGTTGAGCGACAACGTCACGCCGTATACCACGACCCCGCCGAGGACCCCAGAATGCAGCAGTGAAAAGCACTGAAACAGCATCCAATTCAATGAGCGGCCAACGATGTTCAGCTCTTGACGCTCTCGGCTCGAGCCGCAAGCGCGGCGATCACATCGGGGAAATCGGCGCTGACAGCCGCGCCGACCTCGGCGGCGGCCTGGTCGGGACCCTCCGCCATGCACCGGTATGTGATCTGGGTGCCGTTCTCCATTGGTGTCAGTTGGTGCAGCACCCGTACGACGACGCCGGCATCAGGCACCGGTGTCTCGTCCTCGAAACCTCGTCCGGCCTCGACCCCCACGAGACGGAACGGCAACACGGTATCGTCCGACAGCGTCATCGTCGCGTTCGTGCCCGCCTCGAATGGACCGTCCATCTCGATTCCCGCGACCCCGGCGTTCCATTCCGACCAGGCCGCGGCATCGGCTAAGACGTCAAACAACCGGTCAGCACTCGCCGCGCTCTGTCCGGTGTATTCCTTGACCCACATGTCGGCTCCGTTCGTAGAAGTGCGCACATCGTAAACGCACACGCGAGGCGTGCACCGACGCTCAGCGTCACCGATGTGACTTCTCATACTTCGCGTCCAGTGTCGCCTGCTGAATTGCGGCGCTGGGGTGACTCAGGTCGCGCCCGCGGCGACATGTCTCTCAGCCATGCCCAAACTTGCTTAGCCACATAAGCATTCGCGACCGCACGACATCGGCGACCTGAGCACGGCTGGCTGGAGGGCGCACACCTGCTGTCAGTAAGTCTGGGCCGCCGTCTTTCCTCTCGCGCTGCGAGGTACCGCTGCCGTGGGGATGGCGTTGTCGATGAGGACGACAGCGATGGCGGCGGCAGTGGCGAAGGTGTCTGTGTCGAGGACTCGGTTGCGGGCCGAAGCACCATCCAGGAGCAGCGCCAGTTGTTCGCCGAGCAGTTCGGGGTTGGAGGCGCCGGCCTCGCGGGCAGCTTCGGTGAGCCGCGCGGCAAAAGCCAGCTTGTAGTCGCGGGCACGTATGCGTGCCGGGTGGTCCGGGTCGTGAAGCTCGACGGCCGCCGCGATGAACGGGCACAGGGGCGCGTGAATGTCGAAGACGGCGAGGAGCCGTTCACGGGGTGTGAGGTCGGTTCGGCCGAACACCTCGGGCAGCACGTCGGGATCGAATCGGCGTAAATGCTCGGCGATCAGCTCATCCTTGCCGGTGAAGTGCTGATAAAACGTGCGCTTCGACACCTGGGCCACCGCGCAGAGCTGGTCCAGGCCAGTGCTGTTGATGCCTTGATCGCGGAACAGTTGTCGAGAAGCACCGAGGATGCGCTCTCGAGCACCCCTGCCGCGCCGCAGGCCCCGCGGCCCCTTCTCCAACTCCGTCATACACCCAGCGTAGCTCACTTGGGTACGAATCGGTGTACATAGCTTGCGCTCGTGCAGCACTCTCCGATACGTTAAGCACGCAGATCGGTGTACATAAAAAACGGATTATCAGCTGAATGGAGTGAATCGTGGGAAAACTCGATGGCAAGGTCGCGGTGATCACCGGTGCGACAAGTGGCATGGCACTCGCCGGTGCCAAATCGTTCGTTGACGAAGGAGCTCACGTCTTCATCACAGGCCGACGCAAGGACGAGCTGAACAAGGCCGTCGAACAGATCGGCCGGAATGTGACTGGTGTGCAAGGTGATTCGGCCGACCTCGACGATCTGGGCCGTTTGTTCGACACGGTCAAACAGGAAAAGGGCGCGATCGATGTGTTGTGGGCCAGCGCTGGGACCGGCGCGCAGGCCAAGCTCGGCGAGATCACCGAGGAGGACTTCCACGACGCGTTCTGGCTGAACGCGCGCGGCACGCTCTTCACGGTGCAGAAGGCGCTACCCCTGTTCAACGACGGCGGCTCGATCTTCATGACCGGGTCGAACGCGTCACTCAGGGGCTACCCGAACTGGAGCGTGTACGCCGGAAGCAAGGCCGTGCTGCCCGCCTACGCGCGGGTGTGGGTGTCCGAGTTGAGGGACAGAAAGATCCGCGTGAACGTGCTGACCCCCGGCCAGGTCGCCTCGCCGATGTTGGAAGAGGTGATGGACGAGGAGATGAAGGCGCAGTTCGAATCCGTGATCCCGAGGCGAGAGATGGGCCGCCCTGAGGAGATCGCGTCGGCCGCATTGTTCCTCGCCTCCGACGACTCGAGCTATGTCAACGGCATGGAGCTGGTGGTCGACGGCGGCACCACAGTGATCTGAGTGAGACACGCCGGGACGTACGCCGCACACCGAACCGCGGCTGCTCAGCGGAGTCGTCCACCACAACCAATCACTATGGCGCTAAAGGGAATTGACGGCGCATCGATCAGGTCTCGCACACCACGTGCATCAAATGACTCAAGGAGAAACCATGACCAGGTTCGCCCCGTATCGCGACACCGTGCAGGCCTTCATCGACACAATGCATGGCGGCGCAGACGAGGACGCCCTCGCCGCAATACTCGCAGAGGACGTGGTGCTCTACGGCCCACTTGGCGATGAGCCAGTCACCGGCCGCGAGGCGGTCCTGGAAGCCATTCAGGGGGTCGGCACGGTGGCGACCGACCTCACCTATAACGAAGTCCTCAGCGGGGAGACGCACCACGCCGCGCACTTCCGACTACAGATCGAAGACACCGTGGTCAACGGGATGGACTACATCCTTCTCGACGCGGACGGAAAGATCGCTGAGGTGACCATCTGGTGGCGGCCACTGCCGGCCGGCGTCCAGATGCAAAGGCACCTTGCGGGCCACCTCGGCATTAAGCCCTGGGAACTCCTCACCCACACGCATTAGCGGTGAACCCCGATCTCCCACGGGCATGCCACCGGTCCTCAGACATGACACGAGATACACGACTAGACAGGACATCTCATGAAAAGCATCAGCATCATCGGAACCGGCAACATGGCCCGCGCGATCGGCGCGTTGGCAGTAGCGGGCGGCAACGCCGTCGAGGTCGTCGGCCGCGATCAGTCCAAGGCCGCTGACCTGGCCACGGCTCTCGGCGGCGGCGCCACGGCCGGAGAATTCGGCGCCGTGCCGGCCGGGGACATCGTCATCGTGGCACTGAGGTACGCCGATGTCGTACCGGTCATCACCCAGTACGGAAACACGTTGACCGACAAGGTGATCGTCGACATCAGCAACCCTTTCAACGCCGATGCCGACGGGCTCGCCATCCCCGATGACACCTCGATCGCCCAGGAAGTCGCTAAGGCGGCTCCGGCCGGCGCCCGCGTGGTGAAGGCATTCAACACCGTCTTCGGTCATGTCCTGGAGAAGGGCCTGACGCCGGATGTATTCATCGCCGGCGACGACGCGCAGGCCAAGGCCGGCGTGTCGGAGTTCATCGCCAGTCTCGGACTGCGACCGTTGGACGTCGGCGGTTTGACCATGGCGCACTGGCTGGAGGGCACGGGCCTGGTTCTCATGGGCCTCGCCCGTCATGGGGTAGGAAACTTCGATGTCGCACTCGGCGCCACCGAGTTTTCCGGCTGATCGAGAACGGATTCGAGGGCACTCAAGGGCCATAAGTTAGACAGACGTCAACTATTTACCGCCGCGAATCTGGCTGTTACAGTCAGCCTGTGCCCAAGAACAGCGTGGCCGCAGTGGCTGACGGTGGTCAGCGGCGCGCCTCTTATCAACGTGCGAGGTCCCACGAGACAAAGCGCGCTCTGGTGCAGGCCGCGATGGCGCTATGGCGCACCAACGGCTACGCCAAGACGACGGTGGCCGACATCTGCCGCGCCGCCGGCGTCTCGCGCGCGCTGTTCTACTTCTATTTCCCGGCCAAGGAAGACGTACTCTTCGAGGTCGGCCTGCTGTCCACCCGCGCCGCGCAGAAAACCGTGCGCTCTCTGCTGCAGAAGGACTATGAGGTCGACGCGATCATCGTCGAAGCACTGCGCAGCCTCGAACGCTCGATGGCACGCAACCCGCGTGACCTGATCATCGAGACGATCCTGGAGGGCTACCGCCACGAGCATCGCATCCTCGGCGGCGAGTCACTGGACGACGGCGACGCCGACATGTTCGGTGACCTGTTCGCGAAGGCGCAGCAGGACGGCAAACTGGCGGCACATGTCGACGTGCGCCACTTGTCCCATCTCGCCGGTATGCATGTCAGCGAAGGTGTACGGCATTGGGCCGCAGGAACTTACGGTGACCGCTCGTTCACGGATGTTGTCAGTCGCGATATCAACGCACTGATCGCCGGCTACAACCAACTGCCCGCGTAAGTCAATTGAAAGGAGGCCCGCAATGGCGTGGGACTTCGAAACCGATCCTGAGTACCAGAAGCTGCTGGAATGGGCCGACGAGTTCGTTCGCGAGGAGTGCGAGCCACTCGATCTGGCCTTTCCGCATCTGCAGTTCGTGCCGCTGGACGACAACCGGCGCAAGGTCATCGACCCACTCAAGGACGAGGTGCGCCGAAAGGGGTTGTGGGCCACCCACCTTGGCCCCGAGCTCGGCGGCCAGGGTTATGGCCAGCTCAAACTCGCGCTGCTGAACGAAATCCTCGGTCGCTCGCAGTGGGCGCCGATCATATTCGGCTGTCAGGCGCCTGATACCGGCAACGCCGAGATCATCGCGCACTACGGCACCGACGAACAGAAGGAGAAGTATCTGCGGCCATTGCTGGACGGCGAACTCTTCTCCTGCTACTCGATGACCGAACCGCACGCAGGCGCGGACCCGACGCTCTTCAAGACGAGCGCGGTACGCGACGACGACGATTGGGTGATCAACGGGTGGAAGTTCTTCTCCTCCAACGCGAGCACGGCTTCATTCTTGATCGTGATGGTGGTGACCAATCCCGACGTCAGCGCCTACCAGGGCATGTCGATGTTCCTGGTGCCGACCGACACCCCGGGTGTGAACATCGTCCGCGATATCGGGCTTTATGGCGAGCCCGAAGGAGAGGGCTCACACGCACTCATCCAGTACGACAATGTGCGGGTGCCTGCCGAAGCGCTGTTGGGCGGCGAGGGACAGGCTTTCGTGATCGCCCAGACCCGGTTGGGAGGCGGACGAATTCACCACGCGATGCGCACCATCGGCATGTCCCAAAAGGCGTTGGACATGATGTGCGAACGTGCGTTGAGCCGCCAGACCCAGGGCAGCCTGCTGTCGGACAAGCAGTTCGTGCAGGGCTACATCGCCGATTCCTACGCGCAGCTGCTGCAGTTCCGGTTGATGGTGCTCTACACCGCGTGGGAGATCGACAAGTACAACGACTACAAGAAGGTGCGCAAGGACATCGCCGCCGTCAAAGTGGTGATGCCGACGGTGCTGCACGACATCGCCTGGCGGGCAATGCAAGTGCACGGCGCACTAGGTGTCACCAACGAGATGCCGTTCATGGGGATGGTCACCGGCGCCGCGGTGATGGGACTGGCCGACGGTCCGACCGAGGTGCACAAGACGACGGTCGCCAAGCAGGTGCTGCGCGGCTACCAAGCGACCGAGGGCACCTGGCCGACCGAGTGGCTGCCCGCTAAACGCGAAGCCGCCCGCGCCAAGTATGCCGACTACCTGGAGAACGAGGTGGGGAACCTGTGAGCGAAATAGACGTTGTGCGCCTTGCCGATTGGATGGACGGCGAGGCGCTGCCTGGCAAGGGTGAGCAACTCGACGCGCGTTTCCTGTCGGGCGGAACGCAGAACGTGATTTACGAGTTGCGCCGCGGCGAGGAGCGCTGCGTGCTACGCATGCCGCCGCCGGGCGCTCCCCCGGACCGCGACAAGGGCATCCTGCGCGAGTGGCGGATCATCGAGGCACTCGACGGCACCGACGTACCGCATACGAAGGCCGTCGACGTGTGCTCGGACCCGTCGGTGCTGGGCCGGCCGTTCTACCTGATGGGGTTCGTCGACGGCTGGTCGCCGATGGATCAGCACGGCAAGTGGCCGGACCCGTTCGACAGCGATATGAGCACTCGTCCCGGCCTGAGTTATCAACTGGCCGAAGGCATTGCGTTGCTGTCCAAGGTGGACTGGCAGGCGAAGGGACTGCAGGATCTCGGCCGTCCGGACGGTTTCCACGAGCGCCAGGTCGACCGGTGGACCGGCTTCCTCGAAAGGATCAAGAAGCGCGAGCTACCCGGCCTCGAGGTGGCCACCGACTGGCTTCGGGCGCACAAGCCGCTCGACTTCATCCCTGGCCTCATGCACGGCGACTATCAGTTCGCCAACGTGATGTATCACCACGGCGCGCCCGCACGGATGGCCGCGATCGTCGACTGGGAGATGGGCACCGTCGGCGACCCGAAGTTGGACCTCGCGTGGATGGTGCAGAGCTGGCCGACGGATACCGCGCAGGCTTCCGAGATGAGCTATGTCGACATGCGCGGAATGCCCACCCGCGACGAAGTTGTCGAGCATTACGCCAAGGTGTCGGGCCGCCAGGTGGACGACCTGGATTACTACCTGGTGCTGGCCAAGTGGAAGCTGGCGATCGTTCTGGAGCAGGGGTTCCAGCGCGCAGGCGACGATGAGAAGCTGCTGGCCTTCGGACCCGTCGTGACGGATCTGATGGCCTCGGCGGCCGAGCTGGCCGAGTCCACCGATTACAAATGCTAGCCGCGGTCTGCGACGAATACGGGGCGCCGGATGTGGTCGGTGTCGATTATTCGTGGCCGTCGCCCGCCATCGTCTCGGGGCAGGTTCGGGTGAAGGTCGAAGCGGCGTCGGTGAACTACCCTGACGTGTTGCTGATCGCCAACGAGTATCAGATCAGCATCCCCACCCCGTTCATTCCGGGCAGTGAGTTCGCCGGTATGATCGTTGAAACAACCTCTGGCGCAGAGGGTTTTGCTGTCGGAGATCGGGTAACCGGAACCATGCTGTATGGCGCCTTCGCCCAGGAGGTCGTCATCGCCGCCACAGCGCTCACGCGAATACCTGACGGCGTCGACAAGTACACCGCCGCAGCGTTCGGTGTGGCGTATCGCACCGCGTATCACGCACTGCGGTCGATGGTGCGCGTCCAGGCCGGCGATGAACTGATTGTGTTGGGCGCGGGTGGAGGTGTCGGCCTGGCGGCGGTCCAGTTGGGCGTGAAGCTTGGCGCGTCGGTCACCGCGGTTGCGTCGTCGACCGAAAAGCTCGATGTGGCAGCGAGTTACGGGGCGCGCCACCTCATCAATTACCGGACCGCCGACCTGCGGATCGTGCTGAAGGATGCCATCCCCCGCGGCGCGCACGCCGTCGTCGATCCGGTCGGCGGCGCGCTATCGGATCCCGCGCTGCGGGCGCTTGGCCGCGGCGGGCGCTTCGTCACCGTCGGCTTTGCCTCCGGAGACATCCCCCGGATTCCCCTGAATCTGGTGCTGGTGAAGGGCGTGCACGTGCTCGGTTTTCAGTTTCAGGATGTGCCGCCAGACGAGTTCGTTCGCAACGAAAACGAACTACGCGAGCTACTCATGGCCATGCGCGTGCAGCCGCACATCTGCGCGGTATATCCGCTCGAGGAGACTGCCCAAGCACTGGCATATGTCGCCGAGGGTCGCGCCATTGGCAAGGTGTTGATCGACCTGACCTAACTCGCCGGGACCAGGTCAGCAGCGACCGACACCGACATGCCGCAGCGGAACGTCTCGGCGTGGGCGACAGCGGCCTCTGCATTGGCCGCTGCCAGCGCCTGCGACTTGAAAGCCCTTGCCGCCGCACTCAAGTGGTGCTCGACGGAGTCGACGCTCTTATCGAGTTCGGCAGGCAGCCGCTCACCCCACAGCGTGACCTCCGTCGCGCCCTGCTCCAGCGCGTTGAGGACATGCTGATGTACTCGCGGATCGCTGTCGAACACATCGGCGGCGACCGCGACCGTCTGCGGATGCGGGCGGTCCTCCCACGCCTCGAGCACCGACTCGAGATCACGAACCTGCGCTCCGAGAATCTCGAGCGGCCGCGCGTCATCGTCGTTGCCGATCAGGACGGTGACGTCCCACCCGGCCATCACCCGGTCGTAGATCCAGCCGCCGGCGAACGCCACCGCGTCCAGCACGGTCGGGGCCACCACGTCCAGCCGATATCTCATGTCGAGCTCCTGGGCGCCAGCTCGCGACCCAGCGACTCGGCGTAGCCCTTGAACACCTCGGTCAGCGGGATTGATCGATCGAGTAACCATAGGGTCTCCATTCCGGTGATGAAGGCGAGTATTTCTACGGCCTTGCTGGACGCGTCGAAGTCTGGGCGGAACTTTCCGTCACTCTGACCGCGCTTGATGATGTCGGTGACGATGTCGACGGCGTCGCTGTACCGCTTGTGCATTCGGTCGTGCAGCGGAGCGTCGGGCGCGATGTTCTCGACCAACAGCACCGTGAAGGTGCCGATGAGCTCGGGCGCGCGTTCGAATCGCTGGGGCACCCGGCTGAGCTCGACGACCAGGTCACCGGACTGATAGTCGGCGTGTATCTCGTCGTCGGCGTCGCGCGCATCGAGCACCGCGTTGAGCAGTTGCTCCTTGGATTCGAAGTGGTGCAACAACCCCGCGGGCGTGACGCCGGCTTCCTTCGCGATCTGAGCCAGCGAGGTGTTGCGCCAGCCGTTGCGTGCCAGCAGCCGCTCGGCCACGGAAAGTATCCGCTGCCTGCGGTCCTCCCCCTTGGCGAGGAGGGACTCGTATGGCCGTGGGGCGGACACCTGGCTCCTTCGTCGCAACCAACCTAGTGAACACACAGTAGGTAGGTTTGCGGCGTGTGACAAGGGTCTCAACCGAAATTGCTTCAGATCAGCGCCGCGCCGCAGGTCAGACGCCCGGAGGCAGTTCCTCGCTACCGGGAGGAGGCCTGAGTTCCCAGGTATCGCACGCCGTCGCCAACATCGCGTACGTCCCGAACACGAAGATCAGCTCCATCGCCTGGTGCGTGCCAATCTCCTTGACCAGGCAGGCCCACGTCCCAGAGTCGACTTTGCCGCCGGTCAGCATCTCGTCGGTGGCCTCCAGGACGAGCCGATCCACCCCGTCGAACCCGCCATTGCCGCGGGCAAGTTCAGCGATGTCTTCTTCAGACATGCCGCCCGAGGTCGCAATCCTGTAGTGCTCTCCCCAGAAGAACGCCGAGCGCCTGGCGTGCGCAAGCCGCAGAATTACCAACTCACGCAGCCGCAACGGCAACTCGCCGCGCTGCAACAGAAATGCGTTGTAACCCAGGAACTCTCGAGCCATCGCGGGGTGGCGCGCCAGCACGCCGAGGATGTCGAAATGCGACGGATCCCGCGGCTGCCCCGACCCGGACCGCGGCACCTCGTCCGCCGATATACCGAATAGTCGTCCGACGGCCGCGTATTCGTCGTCGCCCCATTCATCCACGGCGAGCGGCGGTAGAAGTGCCACCTTCACCCTCCGGAGCGCTCGTGTAGTTCGGCTAACGCATGAAGCTGTTCGAGGTAGTGCTCGAGTGAGCGGGCCAGGAAGACGGCGGACACGGTGGTGGTTCCGGCGGCAGCCAGCGCATGCAAGGCCTCCTCCGCCTGCCCCGGATTGCCCACCGGGTCGAGGAGTTGTTCGGCCATCAGAACCACCTCGAACGATTCGGGCAGCTCCCATGCCTTCAGCCATTCCGCGGCGGTGGCCAACGGAACGTTGAACGGACACCAGCCGTCGGCGAGCGTGACCGCCCGCCGCAATGAGCGCTTGGTGCGGCCGCCGATCCAGAACGGCATGTGCGGCTGCAACGCGCACGGGTCGACGGTGAGCCCACCGAACGAATAGAACTCACCGTCATAGGCGGGTTCGTTGCTCGGCAGCGCGGCTCGCAGTGCGCGCAGCGCGTCATCGCCGCGGGCGCCTCGATCGTCGAAGGAAGCTCCAAGGAGGTCGAACTCCTCCTTCAACGATCCGACGCCAAGGCCGAGTATCACTCGACCGTTGCTGACGTGGTCCAGTGTGCCGTAACGCTTTACGATCTCCAACGGATGGTGGTAGCCAAGCACCAGCGTCATGGTTGCGAGCCGTATCCGGCTGGTGCGAGCCGACACATAACCGAACGTGGCCAGCGGATCCCAGTACCGCGTACCGCGCCTGGCAGCTTCGGAAGAGGGCAGACCGATGTGTTCGCTGCACGTCATGTGGTGATAACCGAGTCGGTCCGCGGTCTCGGCGATCCGACCGACATCGTCAACAGTGGCGTTCTTCTCCCATGTCAAGGGGGCGCCCGCGACGTTGGTGACGATGGGCGTCATGATGCCGAGTTTCACTGAAGCGGCTCTTCGCCGGCCAGGATCGTGCGATGCATGAGTCGGCCGCTGTCGACCGGATACTCGAGCACCCGGTGCATGGTTCCGGTGTTGTCCCAGATGAGGAGGTCACCGACTTGCCACTCGTGCCGATAGACATACTGCGGCTGGGTGGCCCAATCACGCAGCCGGGCAAGCAAAGCGCGGCTCTGCTCCACCGGCATTCCGACGACGTAGTCGGCCGTCGCGCCGAGAAGCAACGATTTTCGCCCCGACTGGTGGGTCCACACCATCGGGCAGACCTTCGTCGGCGACTTCTGCCAGAAGGTGACCTCCTCGTAGCTCATCTCCGGACGGACGTAGTACTGCGACCGCTCGGCACTGTGCACCACTCGAAGGTCGGCGATGAGTTCCTTGTCGGCGTTCGGCAGGTCATCGTATGCGGCATAGGTATTGCAGAACTCGGTGTCGCCGCCGATGTCCGACAGCTTGATGGCCCGCAGCAGCGTCGCGAGATTCGGATACGGCTGCAGCGAGCCGTCGAAATGCCAGAACATGGAGCCCTTCAGGTATTCGGCTCGCTGGTTGACATTCGTGTCGAGCGAGATCTTGTAGATGCCGCTCTCCCCTTCGTTAGCCACAATGTTTCCAAGGGTTTTGGCAATGGCGACCTGTTGCTCGTCGCTGATCTCCTGGCCGCGGAAGAACACCACCCCTCGCTGCTCCAGCGTGGCACGGATGTTGACGGCTTCCCGCCCACTGAGCAGCGTTTCGAGATCGGTCTTGATCTCGCTACCGATCCGCGGGCTGAGGTCGACGACTTCGAGTTGGGCGGAGGTGAGTCCCATGTTCAGCTCACTCTCGTGAGAATGGTGTTGGCGGAGTGCTTTACGCGCGGTTGCTTCCACAACTCCACCGCCAGGGAAACGGTGATCAAGGAGTAGAGCAGGTTGCGCAGATTGGCGACGTCGTCGGGCAGGGGTTCGGCGTAGTCGAACTTGTCGATGTAAGCCACCGCTTCCTCGGCGAGCGGAAACACCTCGTCGTAGAACGCCCGGATTTCGGCCATCGAGCTGTTCACCCGTTTCACGTAGCGCTCGTGCCCGTCTTCGATCGCCCATTCCGGGACCAGGTGCTCCAACCGCGAAAACTCAGGGGGCAGAGTTGTGTTCATCGCTTTTCACCGGCTTCGACGTATTCGCCGACCGTCTTATGCAAATGACGTAACAGGATCTCTTCGTCGTTCATCGTGAAGTGGGTGAGCGCACCACTGTTCAGCATCGCCTGTAGCCCTTCCGACGGGCTCGCGTCTTCCAGGATGATGTCGTTGAGGAACGTTACTGTCAGCTCCTGGCCCAACCGCTCCTTGTGTGTCTTCGGTGGCTGATAGAACATCTCGACTTCAAAAATGTGCGAGTGCGGACCGGTCGGCCAGTGAGTGTGCGTGGAGAAGCCCGACGACCCGAAGATGAGCACGAAATTGGGAAAGAATTGGAACGAGTCGAAACCGTACTTCTCCGACCGCGTCGGGTTGATTCCCGGCGGCATCGGCCCGCGATCGACCCGCTTGTTCCACGGGCCTGCCGCGCTGGCCTCCATCACGCACTCAATCGGCTTGGAGTACGGCGTTTTCTGCGATGGCTCTCCGGAGAACGAGAACATCCGGTGCGGACCCTTGATCTGGTAAGCCAGCGCGTCGGTAAACGGATTCGGTTGATCAAATGCTTCCCTGGCCTCAGCGGTCAGAGCGCCGAACGAGGACGCATGAAGATAGGGTCCGTGATAGCTCTCGGCGAAGCTGTCGACGAAAATCTTCCAGTTGCACTGTAATTCGGTCTTGAACCGGTACACCTGATGCGGGCCGGCAAAGGGGTAGCCCTCGATGCCGTGTGCCAACTCGCCGAGGAACGAGCGCAGCGGTTCGGTGTTGTGCGGGTCGAGGTTGATGAAGATGAAGCCTTCCCACACTTCGCATTGAATGGCAGGCACACGACAACTATCCGCGTCGAAGTCGAGCAGCAGATCCGTACGGGTGGCCGAGTGCAGTGAGCCGTCGAGCTTGTAGCGCCAGCCATGGAAGCGGCAGTACAGCAACGGGGCGCGGCCGGCCACCTCCTGAAACGGGTCGTCCTCCCAGAGCATCTTGTTGCCCCGATGCGGGCAGATGTTGTGGAAGGCGCGGATCACGTCATCCTTGCCCCGCACGACGATGACGGAGGTGTTCAGGAACCTCAGTTCGCGGGTGAAGTAGCTGCCGGACTTCGGCACGCGCTCCACCCGGCCGACGTAGAGCCAAGTCTTGGAGAAGACATGCTCACGCTCCTTCTCGTAGAAGTCAGGCGAGACGCAGTCTTCGAGTGATACCGGACCGCGACCGAGTTCGGGATAGGCGTCGGTCCAATGTCCGCTCGCGGGTTTGGTCACCAGGCTGTTGTGACTCATGAGGCCTGACGGTACAACCGGCTGATTGGCCGAAATAGCCGCAAAACCGCAACACCCTGTTGCATATTTGGAACATATGGAGCAGAACCTGCCGTTCGACGTCGACGCCTTGCTGGTTTTCGGCAAGGTGGTGGAGTCACGGAGCTTGTCGAAGGCGGCGACGTTGCTCGGCATGCCCAAGTCGACGGTCAGCCGCAAGCTCACCAGGCTGGAAGCCGACCTTGGCATCAAGCTGCTGCGCAAGAACACCCACCAGCTCACCGTCACCGACCTCGGCCAGCAGGTCTACGCACACGCGATGAACATCCTGACCGAAGCCAACGGCGTGCGCGCCCTGGTCGAGGCCAGCAAGCAGGAACCGCAGGGCGAACTGCGAGTAGCCATACCGGTCTTCGTCGGCATCGACTACGCGTCCAGAGTCGGCGCCACCTTCCTGCAGCGGTATCCCAACTCGCAACTGGATATCCGCCTCGTGGACAACATGGTCGACCCGATCAAGGACGGCTTCGATGTGGTTTTCGGGACCGGCCCGCTACAGGATTCGACGCTGATAGCACGAAAGGTGTTCAGCCTCGAGCTCTTTCTGTGCGCCTCGCCGGACTTCGTCGCACAGTTGGCGGAGCCGATCGTCGAACCCACGCAGTTACACGGCCTGCCCTTTATCGAGTTCGGCTTCGGCGGTCCCCACAAGATCGTGCTACGGAACAACCGACGGCGACATGAGCTTTCGCCTCAGGTTCGGGCGCGGGCCAACAACTTTCAGGTGTGCAAGCAGTACATCCTGCACGGGCTCGGAGTCGGCGCGATGCCCACCCAAATCCTCTGCACCGATGAACTCCGCGACGGCACGATCGTGCCCGTGCTGCCGGAGTGGAAACCCGAACCGTTGGACGTGCACATGATCTATCCGTTCGAGCTGTCGTTCTCCACCCTCATCAGCGCGTTCTACGAGGCGGCGTGCGACATCATCGTCGAGAACACGCCCGCGCCTGATTGCGATTTCGACGCGCAACCGTCGCTGTGCATGGATCAGCGCGCCGAAATCGCTAGAGGCCAAGCGACTTGGCGATGATCACCTTCATCACCTCGCTGGTGCCCGCATAGATGCGGGCCACCCTGGCGTCCGTGTACAGCCGGGCGATCGGGTACTCCATCATGTAGCCGTATCCGCCGAACAGCTGTAGACACCGGTCGATGACGCGCTGCTGCATCTCGGTGCAGAACAGCTTGACCCGCGCAGCGTCAGCGGCCGAGAGCTCACCGTCGACGTGCAAGGCCACCGCCCGGTCCAGCATCGCCTGACCGGCCTCGACCTCCGTCGAACACGCCGCGAGCTCGAATTTGGTGTTCTGGAACGACGCGACGGGTGTGCCGAACGCCTTGCGGTTCTTCGTGTAGTCGATGGCCGCTGCGATCGCCGAGCGTGCCTGTGACACGGAACCGACGGCGACGGTGAGCCGCTCCTGCGGAAGGTTGTGGCCGAGGTATCCGAAGGCCTCGCCCTCCTCCCCCAGCATGTTGGCAGCAGGAACGCGGACGTCGACGAACGACAACTCCGCGGTGTCCTGCACTTTGCAGCCCATCTTCTCCAGCTCGCGGCCGCGGGTGAAGCCCTCCATGCCGTCCTCGACGACGAACAGGGTCAGACCCTTGCGCCGGTTGTCCGGATCGGTCGCCGTACGGGCCACCACGATCACGAGGTCGGCCTGCATGCCGCCGGTGATGAATGTCTTGGCGCCGTTGATGATCCAGTCGTCTCCGTCGCGCACCGCAGTCGTACGCATGCCCGCGAGGTCTGAGCCCGTGCCGGGCTCGGTCATCGCGATGGCCGTCAACAGGGTTCCCGCGGCCAGGCCGGGGAACCACCGCTTGCGCTGCTCCTCGTTCGCGTAGTGCAGGAAATAGGGCAGGATCACCTCGAGCTGAGTGCGCACTGTCGACAGCGTGACCAGCGCGCGCGCCGCCTCCTCCTGCATGACGACGTTGTAGCGATAGTCCGGCTCACCGCCGCCGCCGTACTCCTCGGGAATGGCCATCCCCAACATGCCGAGCGAACCCATCTTCTCGAAGACCTCGCGGGGCATCCGGCCGCCCTTCTCCCAGTCCGGATAGGCGGGCACGACCTCCTTCTCGACGAAGTCGCTGCATAGCTCTCGAAAGGCTTCGTGATCCTTGGTGAACAGATCGCGGCGCACTGGTCCTCCTGTAAGTCCTTGTCTACGAAATGAGTTCGACCAGCGTGGCGTTGGCCGTGCCGCCGCCCTCACACATGGTCTGCAGGCCAAAGCGAATCTCGTTGTCCCGCATGTGATTGATCATCCGCGTCATCAGCACCGCACCAGACGCACCGAGAGGGTGGCCGAGCGCGATCGCCCCGCCCAGCGGGTTGAGCTTGTCTTCGTCGGCGCCGGTCTCGGCGAGCCAGGCCAGCGGCACAGGCGCGAACGCCTCGTTGACCTCGAACACGCCGACTTCGTCCAGCCCCACGCCGGCTTTGTGCAGCACCTTTTCGGTGGCCGGGATCGGGCCGGTCAGCATCAGCACCGGGTCGGCCCCGGATACCGCGCCGGCGCGGTAGCGGACGATCGGCGTCAAGCCCATGGCGACCGCGTTCTCTGCCGTCATCACCAGCAGTGCGGCCGCGCCGTCGGAGATCTGCGAGGAGTTGCCCGCATGGATGACACCGTCATCCTTGAACGCAGGCTTCAGGCCGGCCAGCTTCTCGACGGTCGTCCCCCGGCGAATGCCCTCGTCGGACACCACTGGCTCGCCGTCACCGAACACCGGCATGATCTGTGTCTCGAACGCGCCGGCATCTTGCGCCTTGGCCGCCAGTTCGTGGGAACGCGCCGAATACTCGTCAAGACGCGTGCGGGAAAAGCCCCACTTCTGGGCGATGAGCTCTGCGGAAATGCCTTGGTTGAATGAGAAATCGCTATAGCGGGCAAGCACTTTCGGTCCGTAGGGCATGCCCGTCGCACGCGCCGCACCGAGCGGCACCCGGCTCATCACCTCGACACCGCCTGCCACAACAACGTCCTGCTGGCCGGACATCACGGCTTGCACGGCGAAGTCCAGCGCCTGCTGGCTGGACCCGCACGCACGGTTGACCGTCGTCCCTGGGATGGTTTCGGGCCAGCCGGCGGCCAGCACCGAGTAGCGGCCGATATTGCTCGACTGGTCGCCGACCTGCGAGACGCACCCCCACACCACGTCGTCGACGATGTCCGGGTCGATGCCCGCGCGTTCGGCGAGCGCATTGAGCACGATCGCCGACAGGTCGGCCGCATGCATGTTGGACAGTCCGCCGTTGCGCTTGCCGACGGGCGTGCGCACCGCCTCCACGATTACGGTTTCACGCATCGATCTCACTCCGATCTCGGTACGGCCCATCGACCGGTGAATGCGGGGTCGCGCTTCTCGGCGAACGCCGCGTACGCCTCTATTGAGTCTGCGGTGGCGAAGTTGCCGGGTTGCGCGCGGGCCTCATTTGCGAGCGCCTGGCGCAGGGTGGCGTCGGCCCCGTCGTTGAGCAGCGCCTTGCTGTGCGCCAGCGCGACGGGCGGGCCTGCCGCGAGCCGGCCAGCCAGGTCGGCGACGAACTGATCGATCTCGTCGGCCGGTTTCACCCAGGTGGCCAAGCCCAGCGACTGCGCTTCCTCGGCGTCGATCATGTCGGCCAGCAGCACCAGACGTTTGGCCTGCTGCAGTCCGACCAGCTTGGGAAGCAGCCACGATCCGCCAAGGTCCACCGACAGCCCGCGCTTCGAAAAGACTTGGCAGAAGCGCGATTCGGGTGTCGCGACCACGAAGTCGCAGCCCAGCGCCAGGTTCCAGCCCGCACCGACGGCCACGCCGGTCACCTTTGCGATGGTGGGGATGGCCAGCTCGTGCAGCGCCTGCGCGACGTCGGTGAGCCTGCGCAGCTTGTGCCTCGGGTGAATGTCCTCGGGGACAGAGATGTCTGCACCCGAACAGAAGGCGCCGCCCGCGCCGGTGATCACCAGGGCGCGCACGTCGTCGCGGGCGGTGGCGCGCAGCGCGTCGGCCAGTTCATGCCACAGCTGCGGGTTGATCGCGTTCTTGCGGTCGGGCCGGTTCAAGGTCAGTGTCCGGACGCCGTCGTCGTCGCTCGACAGCAGCACCTGTTCTACGGTCACGGATACGCCGGCCCGATCACGCCACGATCGCGCAACGTGGCGATCTCCTGCTCGCCGAGCCCCAGCTCACCGAGAACCGCATCGGTGTGTTGGCCCAACCCGGGCACTGCCCCCATCGGCGGATCGTATCCGGCGATGACGGGCGGCGGGAGCAGCGACGGAATATCGCCCTTGGAGGTGCCGATGGTGCGCCAGCGGTCACGTGCAGTCAGGTGCGGGTGGACCACGACTTCGCTCGGAACGTTGTATCGCGAGTTGCCGATGCCCGCGTCGTCGGCGGTCTTCTGAATGTAGGCCAGGTCGTGCTGGGCACACCACGACCCGATGGCTTCGTCGAGAATGTCGCGATGCGCGCAGCGCCCCGGGTTGGTGGCGAACCGCGGGTCATCAGCGAGGTCCGGGCGATCGATGATTTCCCTTGCCACCCTTTGCCATTCGCGGTCGTTCGTGGTTCCGAGCACCACCGTATGGCCGTCGCGGGTGCGAAACGCGCCGTAGGGTGCCACGGCGGGCGAGCCGACGCCGAGCGGTTCCTGGTCAATGCCCGAGTGCTGGGTGTAGGTCAGCGCATAGCCCATGACGTCGGTCATCACGTCGAAGAGGCTGAGTTCGACGGACGGCGCGGCCCCGGCCGGGCGATTACCACGCCCGACCAGCAACGCCAGGATCGAGATCGCGGCGTACAGGCCGGTGGAGAAGTCCGCCATGGCCGGCCCGGGCTTGGCGGGCATGCCCGGGTAGCCCGTGATCGCGCATGATCCCGATTCCGCCTGTACCAGCAGGTCATACGCGCGCTTGTGCGATATCGGACCGCCCGGTCCGTAACCGTCGATCTCGACGGGAATGACGTTGGGGTGGCTGTGCGCCAGGTCGGCAGCGGCGATGCCCATCCGGGCCGTGGACCCCGGTGCGAGGTTCGACACGAACGCATCGGCGCGATCGAGCAGCCGGTGCAGGATGTCCATACCCCTCGGTGACTTGGTATTCAGCGTGACCGACTCCTTGCCGCGGTTGCACCAGACGAAGTGCGCGGCGAGTCCGCCGGGGCCGTTGACCACGTCGTCGTAGTCGCGGGCGAAGTCGCCACCGTTGGGGTTCTCCACCTTGATGACGCGCGCACCGAGATCGGCGAGGACGCGCGTGCACATCGGCGCGGCCACGGCCTGTTCCATGGCGACGACGGTGACACCGGCAAGAGGGGCGTTCACATCACCATTCCGCCGTCGACCGGCAGCACCTGCCCGGTGATGTACGACGCGGCGTTCGACGCCATGAAGACGAACGCTCCTGCGATCTCCGCCGGGTCGGCCCAGCGCTTCATCGGGATGCGGTTCATCATGTTCGCCGCGAATTTTTCGTTGGTGCGGATGGTTTCGGTCATCGGTGTGGCCGCCAGCGGGGCCAGCGCGTTGACGTTGATGTTCTTGGTCGCCAACTCACGCGCCAGCGATTTGGTGAAGCCGATGATGCCGGCCTTGGCCGCCGAGTAGTTGACCTGGCCGAGCGTTCCGGTGAGACCGGCGGCCGACGTCACGTTGATGATGCGTCCGGTCCCGTCGGTCGGGATGTACTGCAGGGCAGCCTGAGTGACGTTGAATGCGCCCATCACGTGAATGTCGAACAGCAGCCGGAACGACTCCTGCGTGGTCTTGTCGAACATCGCAGGCTTGGTGACGCCCGCGTTGTTGATCACGATGTGCAGCGCGCCGTCAGCGAGTGCGGCCGCCTGTGCGGCCGCCGCATCCGCGAAGTCGCGATCCGACACGTCGAGCGCCGCGGATTCTGCCCTGCCACCCGCGCCCGAAATACGTTCGGCCACAGCGGCGGCGCCGTCCTTGTCGAGGTCGGTGACGAGCACAGCTGCGCCCGCCTCCGCGAGCGCTGTGGCGACGGCCGAACCGATTCCGCCCGCGGCGCCGGTCACCAGCGCCGAGCGGCCGGTCAGGTCGAAATAGTTGATCATCAATAGCTCCTGGGCATTCCGAGCACGTGTTCGCCGAGGAAGTTCAGGATCATCTCCTGGCTGACCGGCGCGATCTTCATCAGGCGCGACTCGCGGAAGTACCGCGACACGTGGTACTCCTCGGAATAACCCATTCCGCCGTGTAGCTGCAGCGCCCGGTCGGCAGCTCCGAAACCGGCGTCGGCGCACAGGTACTTGGCGGTATTCGCCTCGCGCCCACAGGGTTTGCCGTTGTCGTACAACCAGGTCGCCTTGCGCAACACCAACTCCGCGGCATCCAGTCGGGCCAGCGAATCGGCCAACGGGAATTGCAGGCCCTGGTTCATGCCGATCGGCCGGTTGAACACCACACGCTCGTTGCCGTACCTGACGGCCTTCTCGAGTGCCACCCTGCCGATGCCCAACGCCTCGGCGGCGATCAGCATCCGTTCGGGGTTGAGCCCGTCGAGGATGTATTTGAAGCCCTTGCCCTCTTCGCCGACGCGATCGGACACCGGCACCATCAGGTCGTCGATGAACACCTCGTTGGAGCTCACCGCATTTCGGCCCATCTTGTTGATCGGGCGGATATCGACGTGGTCGCGGTTCAGGTCGGTCAAAAACAGCGTCATGCCGTCGGTCTTCTTGGTCACCTCGTCATACGGCGTGGTGCGGGTCAGCAGTAGAATTTTCTCCGACTCCAACGCCTTGGAAATCCAGACCTTGCGGCCGTTGACGCGGTAGTGGTCGCCCTCGCGCTTGGCGAACGTGGTGATGCGCGAAGTGTCCAGGCCCGCACCGGGTTCGGTGACACCGAAACACACGTGCAGATCGCCGTTCACGATCCGAGGCAATGTGGCCTTCTTGAGCTCCTCGGACCCGTGCTTGACCACCGGCTGCATCCCGAAGATCGACAAGTGGATGGCGCTGGCGCCGTTCATCGCCGCGCCCGAGCGCGCGACCTCCTCGAGCAGCAGCGTCGCCTCGGTGATGCCCAGGCCATGACCGCCGTACTCCTCCGGGATCGTCATGCCCAGCCAGCCGCCCTTGGCGATGGCGTCGTAGAACTCCTGCGGGAACTCGTGCGCCTGATCCTTGGTCATCCAATAGTGATCGTCGAACTTGCCAGCCAACTCGGCGACGGACTTGCGGATCAGCTCCTGATCCTCGGTCAGCTCGAAACTCATCCCGCCGGGCACGATGCCCCTCCTCAAGTCACATAGCAGTACGCCGGTGCGTGAACGGTCCGTCCGCACCGGCGCACTTCACCCTTAAAGCTACGACCTAGTCCTTATTGCCCGTCAACTCCTTGGCATTCGCGGCGAAGTCCGCGAAGTTCGCGCCGCCGTGTTCGTGCTTGGACAGCGCCTGGATGGAGACGTCGTGGCCCTCGGCCGCCTTGCGCAGCGCGCCAACCGTCGCCTGCTCCTTCGGGATGTGGGTGAACGGATCCCAGTGGTACCAGCGCATCGCGTTCTCGAAGGTTATTTTGTTGACCTCGTCGTCGGGCACGTCGTTCTTCTCGAGCACCTCATGCAGTTGCTCGGGCGCCCCCGGCCACATGCTGTCGCTGTGCGGGTAGTCGGCTTCCCAGCAGATGTTGTAGATGCCGATGTCATTGCGCAGTTTGACGCCAACGTGATCGGAGATGAAGCAGGTCAGGAAGTGCTCGCGGAACACCTCACTGGGCAACTTGCCCTTGAAGTCCTGACCCGTCCAGGTCGAGTGCATCTCATACGTGCGGTCGGCCCGCTCCAAGAAGTAGGGAATCCAGCCGGTGCCGCCCTCGGACAGGGCGATCTTGAGATCCGGGTACTTCTTGATCGGCTTGGACCACAACAGATCCGCGGCGGCCTGCACGATGTTCATCGGTTGCAGAGTGATCATCACGTCCATCGGCGCATCCGGGGCAGTGATCGCCAACCGGCCCGACGAACCGATGTGCACGTTCATCACGGTGTCGGTGTCGACGAGCGCCTCCCACAACGGCGTCCAGTACTCGTCGTGGAAGCTCGGATATCCCATTGCCGCGGGGTTCTCGGTGAAAGTCAGCGCATGCACACCCCGCTCGGCATTGCGGCGCACCTCTTTCGCGCAGGCCTCGGCATCCCAGATCACGGGCAGACACATCGGAATGAACCGGGCCGGATATGCCCCGCACCACTCCTCGACATGCCAGTCGTTGTAGGCCTGCAGCAACGCCAATGAGAACTCAGGATCCTCCGTCGCGAACAGCCGACCCGCGAAGCCCGGGAACGACGGGAAGCAGATGGAGCCGAGAATGCCGCCTGCGTTCATGTCCTTGACGCGTTCGTCGACCTGCCAGCAGCCCGGCCTGATCTCGTCGAGGCCCTGCGGTTCCAGGCCGTATTCCTCTTTGGGTCGGCCGGCTACGGCGTTCAACGCGACATTGGGGATCACCACATCACGGAACTGCCAGGTGTCGCTGCCATCGGGGTTGTGCACCAACCGCGGCGCTTCGTCCAAGTACTTCTTCTGCAGATGGTTCTTGAACATGTCCGGCGGCTCGACAACGTGATCATCAACGCTGATCAGGATCATGTCGTCTTTATTCATGCCTCGACTCCTCCTCGACGCCGGGGCGTCATTGGACCAGTGATGTTCTCTATCTGAGGAAACTACCTTCTCATTCCGCGAGAATCAATGTCCGTTACCGGCGTCATGGCCTCCAGGCAGCACCGTTGCCTCCTTGCGGGCACGGCTGTGACCGGCACGTCTGCGGTCTGGCATTGACCAAATGTCGGAAAAGTGGAAACCTATTGGCGAAATATGAGAACCTGATTCTCGTGAGTGAGAGGAGACCACCCGTGCGGGTGCCGCCGCTGCCTGCAGACCAGTGGGACGACGCCGTCGACCACGCGCTCTCCTCGCTGCCCGAAGAGCGGCGCAACCCGCAGGCGTCCGGCAACCTGCTCGCCACACTCGTCCGTCACCCGAAGCTGACGCGCGCCTTCCTGCGCTTCAACAACCATCTGCTGTATTCGTCAACGCTGCCGCCGCGGCTTCGCGAACTGGCTGTGCTGCGAGTCGCCCACCGTGCTCAGTCGGAATACGAGTGGCGTCACCATGTGCGGATGGGCCTCGAGGCCGGACTCACCGAAGAGAACATCGACGGCATTCAACGCGGTGAGGCAATCGACGATCTCGACCGCGCGATCATTCACGCCGTCGACGAACTCCAGGACAAGTCCGTGGTGGCCGACGAGACCTGGGCGGTCCTGACCGAGCACCTCGACGAGCGCCAGTGCATGGATCTCGTCTTCACGATCGGCTGCTATGGCGCACTTGCCATGGCCATCAACACATTCGGCGTAGAACCCGACTCCGAAACGAACTCAGAGAGGTAGTAAACAGTGGGACATTTTCCGAAGCCGGCCGCCGGAAGCTGGACCGAAAATTGGCCAGAACTCGGCACTGCGCCAGTCGATTACACCGACTCGATCGACCCCGAGCACTACAAGCTCGAGCAGCAGGCGATCTTCAAGAAACTGTGGCTGAACGTCGGGCGGGTGGAACGATTGCCGCGCAAGGGCAGCTATTTCACCAGAGAGATGCCGTCGGTCGGCGCGGGGACGTCGGTGATCATCGTCAAGGACACCGACGAGCAGGTCCGCGCGTTCTACAACATGTGCCGCCACCGCGGAAACAAATTGGTGTGGAACGACTACCCGGGCGAAGAGGTTTCGGGCTCGTGCCGTCAGTTCACGTGCAAGTACCACGCCTGGCGCTACAGCCTCAAGGGCGACCTGACCTTCGTTCAGCAGGAGGACGAGTTCTTCGACCTGGACAAGGCGAAGTTCGGTCTTGTGCCGGTGCGTTGCGAGGTTTGGGAAGGGTTCATCTTCATCAACTTCGACAATGACGCCGAGCCGCTGGTCGATTATCTCGGCGACTTTGCGAAGGGCCTCGAGGGCTATCCGTTCCACGAGATGACCGAGACCTACACGTATCGTGCGGAAGTCAATGCGAACTGGAAGCTGTTCATCGATGCATTCACCGAGTTCTACCACGCACCGGTGCTGCACCAGAAGCAGGCGACCAAGGAGGAAGCCGACAAGCTGCTCGGGATCGGCTTCGAGGCACTGAGTTACGACATCAAGGGCGATCACGCGATGATCTCGTCCTGGGGCGGGATGTCGCCGCCCAAGGATCTCAACATGGTCAAGCCGATCGAGCGGGTCCTGCACAGCGGCTTGTTCGGACCGTGGGATCGCCCGAAAATCAAGGGCATCCTCCCCGAGGAATTGCCGCCCGCCATCAACCCGGGCCGCTACGACAGCTGGGGCACCGACTCTTTCGAGTTCTTCCCCAACTTCACGCTGCTGTTCTGGGCGCCAGGTTGGTACCTCACATATCACTACTGGCCGACCGACGTGGACAAGCACATCTTCGAGTGCACGCTGTACTTCGTGCCTGCCACCGACACCCGTGAACGGCTCGCCCACGAGCTCGCGGCGGTGACGTTCAAGGAGTACGCGTTCCAGGACGCCAACACGCTGGAAGCCACTCAGACGATGATTGGCACCAAGGTGGTCACCGACTTCCCGTTGTGCGATCAGGAGATCTTGCTCCGGCACCTACACAAGACGGCCGGCGACTATGTGGAGAAGTTCAAGAAGGAGAACATCGATGTCTAAGCTCCCTGCCGAGTTCGCCGACCTGGAACGGTTCTCCGACTGGTGCCTGCCCCATGAGGAGGATCGCTACCAAAAGCGGCTCTCCTCAACCATGGCCGAGATGCAAGAGTTCTATGACGCCGCGTTCCCCCGCCTCGAAGCCGTCATGGAATACTGCGACTCACGATTCCCCCTGGACGGAATGCCCGAGGACGCAAAGGCTCTCATTCACATGATGCAGTCATTGGTCAACGTGTCGTTCCCAATTGAGGTATGGAAGCAGCCGCGTGTGCTCGACAGCGGCGCCGCGTATATCCAATGCACAAAGGAGCCGGTGGTCTAACCGTGCCGACCCTCAAAGCAGCGGGTCTAGTTGACGTCGAAGCCGGCGAGATCGTCCGGCCGGGAATCGTCCGGGTCGAAGACGACCGCATCGTCGGTCTTGGCGGCGAACCCGAGGGAGACGTTATCGATCTCCGGGACTCCATCCTGCTGCCCGGGCTGATGGACATGGAGGTCAACCTCCTCATGGGCGGCCGCGGAGAGAACCCGGGCCTGTCCCAGGTGCAGGACGATCCCCCAACGCGGGTGCTGCGCGCGGTCGGCAACGCCCGCCGCACGCTGCGCGCGGGGTTCACCACAGTGCGCAACCTTGGATTGTTCGTCAAGACAGGCGGTTACCTACTCGACGTCGCACTGGGCAAGGCGATCGACGCAGGATGGATCGAGGGACCGCGGGTGATTCCCGCAGGCCACGCAATCACACCGACCGGCGGACACCTGGACCCGACCATGTTCGCCGCGTTCATGCCGGGCGTGCTCGAGCTGACCATCGAGGAGGGCATCGCCAACGGTGTCGACGAGATCCGCAAGGCAGTGCGCTATCAGATCAAGCACGGCGCGCAGCTGATCAAGGTGTGCTGCTCCGGCGGCGTCATGTCGCTGACCGGAGAGGCTGGCGCACAGCACTATTCGGATGAAGAACTTCGGGCCATCGTCGACGAGGCGCACCGACGGGGGCTTCGCGTGGCTGCGCATACGCACGGCGCGGAAGCGGTCAAGCACGCCATTGAGTGCGGCATCGACTGCATCGAGCACGGCTTCCTGATGGATGATGAGGCCATCAAGATGATGGTCGACAACGATCGATTCCTCGTGACCACTCGGCGGCTGGCCGAAGCGATGGACGTGTCCAAAGCTCCGAAAGAGTTGCAGGACAAGGCCGCCGAGATGTTCCCCAAGGCGCGGACGTCGATCAAGGCCGCATACGAGGCCGGCGTCAAAATCGCCGTCGGTACCGACGCACCGGCGATCCCGCACGGCCGCAACGCCGATGAACTGGTCACGCTGGTCGAGTGGGGCATGCCGCCGGCGGCGGTGTTGCGTGCGGCCACCGTCGTCGCAGCGGATCTGATCAACAAACCCGATCTGGGCCGGATCGCCGAGGGCTATCTCGCCGACATCATCGCGGTACCGGGCGATCCATTGGCGGATGTTACCGTTACACGAAACGTTAATTTTGTAATGAAGGGCGGTAAGGTCTTCCGACATGACGCGCACTGAAGATCTGGTCGAGATCCACCAGCTCCTGGCGAAATACGCGGTCACCATCACCCAGGGCGACATCGATGGCCTGATCTCGGTGTTCACTCCGGACGGCACCTACAGCGCATTCGGGTCGACCTACACGCTGAACCGCTTCCCCGAACTCGTCGACGCGGCACCCAAGGGCCTGTTCATGACTGGCACGTCACTGGTCACCCTCGACCCCGACAATCCGGACGCCGCGACGGGGACACAGCCGCTGTGCTTCATCGAGCATTCCAAGCACGATATGCGCATCGGCTACTACAACGACACGTATGTCCGCACCGACGGCGGATGGCGGCTGAAAACCCGTGCCATGACGTTCATTCGGCGCAGCGGTGAGCACGATTCGGGTCGGCCCCACGCGGTCGGGAGGCCCGATGGCGATGTCCCCGCCGGAGCGGCTCCGGAGGCCGGATGACGGATCTGTTCGAACCTGCCGCCTTCCGCACCGCACTGCGGGCCTGGCTCGACGAGAACGATCTGACGCCCCCGCCAGGAGACTCGTCGCTCGATGCGCACCAAGCGCAGCATCTGCGCGTGCTGAAGGCGCTATACGACGCGGGTTGGATGCGCTACGGATGGCCGGAGTCAGCGGGCGGTCTTGGCGGTCCGGACATCCTGCGCGCGATCGTCGGCGAAGAGATCGTCGGCCGCGGAATCGACCATCCAGGGCCCTATTCGATGCTCGATGTGCTGACCCCGACCATGATCGACTACGCGCGACCCGCGCTCGCCGCCGAGATGATGCCAAAGCTGCTGTCCGGCGAGGAATCCTGGTGCCAGGGCTTCTCCGAACCAGGCTCGGGAAGTGATCTCGCGTCGTTGACGACTCGGGCTGTGCAGCAAGGCGACAAGTGGATCATCAACGGGCAGAAGGTGTGGACCAGCTTCGCGCAGTACGCGAGCCGATGCATCCTGCTCACCCGCACGGGCGGGCCGGACACCCCCAACCACGAGGCGATCACCGCGTTCTTCGTTGACCTGGACTCGGCGGGAGTCACGGTGCGGCCGCTGCGCACCATGCACGACGTCGACGAGTTCTGCGAGGTCTACTTCGACGATGTCGAGGTGTCCGCCGACCGGATGCTTGGCAAGCCCGGCGACGGCTGGCGACTGGCGATGGACCTGCTGCCCTACGAACGCTCGACGTGCTTCTGGCAGCGCATCGCATACCTGTACTCGCGCTTCGACGCGCTGATCGATGAGGTCAAAGGTCAAGGGCAAGCGGTGGATTCGGATATGGGCGAGGTATATCTGGCGCTGCACACGTTGCGCTGCCGGTCACGCGCCACCCAGCACCGCCTCGGGGACGGCCAGAAGCTGGGCCCGGACACCTCGATCGACAAAGTGTTGCTCGCCGGTGCCGAACAACGGCTGTACGACACCGCGCGGGATCTGCTGCCGGGCGCCGTCGAACTCGACGACACTCCGTGGCGTACCGAATACCTGTACTCGCGTGCGGCCACCATCTATGGCGGCACGGCCGAAGTGCAGCGCAACATCATCGCCCGACGGCTGCTGGACCTCGGGAAGGAGTGACGCATGGATCAACAGTCACTCGGCTTACTCCAAGACGGACTGCGCAAGACGATGCTGTCCGCCTCCGGTCCTGAGCTCGACGCGGCGCTCACCGAGCTCGGTTGGGCAGAGATGCTGTCCGACATGCCTGACATCGCGGTACCGATGGTGTTCCGACTGCTGGGTGAAACAGGCTCGCACGCTTCGATTCTCGTCGACGTAGTGCTGCACGCGACGGGCAATACCATTGGCGACACCGTCGAATTGCCGCTGCCGTATGCCGGCAGCACGTGGGTGGTGTGGGACCGCGCGGGTGGTGCTGAATCGACGACGCTAGGCGGACTGCCACTTCGCCGGGAGGACGAAGGCTATCCGATCCGAGTCGCCGAGGCGCGCGTAGCCGTTGGCTGGTGGCTGGTCGGCGCCTCCAGGGCGATGTTGGCCCTAGCGCGTCAGCATGCGTTGGACCGAGTGCAATTCGGCCGACCGATCGCGAGCTTCCAGGCGGTTCGGCACCGGTTGGCCGAGACGTTGGTGGCGATCGAGGGCGCCGAGGCCACGCTGGGCCTGACAGGGACAGACAGCCCTGACCTGACCGCACTGCTCGCCAAGGCCGCCGCGGGCAAGGCCGCGCTGACCGCGGCCAAGCATTGTCAGCAGGTGCTGGGCGGTATCGGCTTTACCGAGGAGCACGACCTGCAGCAGCACGTGAAGCGAGTCCTGGTGCTCGACGGATTGCTCGGCAGCTCAAGGGAACTCACGCGGAAAGCTGGAGCAGGCCTGCGGGCACGCGGCTCGGCCCCACGCCTCGCCCAGCTCTAACTACCTAACTCCAACTACCGCGAGCGTGCGTGTCTGCACACGACACGCCGGCAAAATGCGGCATTTTGCGCACGCTCGCGCCGCGTCGAGTGCTACTTGATGTTGGCCTTCATCTCGTCGAGGTTCACCAACACCGGCCAGCCGCTGACGCTCAGCGCGTTACCGTGGCCGGTCTGGTGGATGTCGAACACCGACTGAATGGCCGCGTAGAACCCCTGCACATCGAGGGTCTGGTTGACGGCACGCTTGGCCTGACGCAAAGCGAACGGCGGCATCTTGGCGATCTGCTCAGCCAAGGCTCGAGTCTCCGAGTCCAGCGAGTCGCGCGGCACGACCCGGTTGACCATGCCGGTGCTGAGCACCTCTTCGGCGGTCATCGCCCGACCGGTGAACAGGATTTCCTTGGCCTTGCGCGGACCCAATTCCCATGTGTGGCCGTGGTATTCGACTCCCCCAATGCCCATCAGCACGACCGGGTCGGAGAACTGGGCGTCGTCAGCGGCGATGATCAGGTCGCAAGGCCAGCACAGCAGCAACCCGCCCGAGATACACCGGCCCTGCACCGCGGCGATCGAAGGCTTCGGCACATTACGCCACCGCAGGGTGTATTCGAGGTACCGCTTGGCCTCGTGCTGAATGATGAAATCAAGCGTGATCTTGGCGGGCACCGGCCCGCCGCCACGCAAATCGTGGCCCGCGGAGAAGTGTTTTCCGTTGGCCCGCAAGACGATCACCGATACCTCGGGATCCTCGGCGGCGCGGGTCCACGCGGCGTCGAGCTCGTCGAGCAGTTCGGGGTTCTGCGCGTTGGCGGCCTCGGGACGGTTCAGCGTGATGGTGCCGATGCGGTCGGCGACTTCATAGTCGATGTACACGGTCGTTCCTCAATTTCGGGGTAAGCCCAGCACTCGCTGGGCAATGATGTTTCGCTGGATTTCCGAAGTTCCGCCGGCGATGGTGCCGCCGAACGAGCGAACGTAGCGCTCGAACCACCCTGTGCGGTACACGTCGAGATGGACAGCGCTGTACGGGCCGGAAAAGGTCGGATGTGCCATCGCGTCGGGGCCCGCTGCTGCCAGCGCGTGCTCGGCGGCTGCCTGGGACGCCTCCGACCCGAAGAGCTTGAGCACCGACATAGCCGATGGATCCTCATCACCACGTGACGCCGCGGCCAACGCCGTCGAGCCCATCAGGCGAAGCGCCTGGTTGTCCATCACCAGCCTGGCGTAGCGGTCGCGGTCGAGCACGGTGCGTGGGTGAAAGTCCTCGACAAACTCCTGCAGTCGGTCGGCGTAGCTCAGCCACAACATGTTTCGCTCATGGCCAAGCGAGCCGTTCGCCACGCGCCAGCCCTCGTTGAGCGGTCCGACCAAGTTCTCGGCTGGCACCCGCACATCGTTGAAGAACACCTCGTTGAAATCGAGATCTTCGCGGTCGCATACGGACGCGAACGGCCTGCGCACCACTCCGGGCGCATCGGTTGGGATCAGCAACACGCTGATGCCCTTGTGCTTGGGGGCGTTTGGATCAGTACGAACAAAAGTCAGTAAGACGTCGGCGTCGTGGGCGCCCGACGTCCACACCTTCTGACCGTTGACCACGAAGTGGTCACCGTCCAGCTCGGCCCTGGTGCGCAGGGACGCCAGATCCGAGCCGGCGCCCGGCTCGCTCATGCCCAGCGAGGCCGTGATGTCCGCACGCAGGATCGGGATGGCCCACTTCTGCTGTTGCTCCGGCGTTCCGAATGAGATCAGCGACGCCGCGATGATGCCAACGCCTTGCGGGTTGAACGTGAGGTAGGCGCCTCTTCGGGTGAGTTCCACTTGATGCACGTACTGCTGCAGGATGGTGGCGTTGCGGCCGCCGAATTCGGGTGGATAGCCCGGGCACAGCCAGCCGTGCTCGAACATCAGCCGCTGCCAACGCCGCGCCCACTCGGGGACGTCGCTGCTGGAGTGAGATCGGTCCAGGGCCTCTGAGTCGCTTGGCAGATGCTCGTCCAGGAACGCCACGAACTCCGCGCGGAAGGCCTCGACGTCAGCGTCGAAGGTCAGCTGCACGGCGCTCCTGGGGAGAAAAATCGAAAGACTTCTGTTATCTACAAAATGAGAATACTATTCTCATGATGAGAAAGTTACAATCTCTGACACGTGAACCGCGAGGGGGTCGAGGACCGCAATGGCAAGGCGTTCTCCGGTACAGTCAGTGCATGTTCTCCCTAATCGGCCTGGATCCGAGCCGCCGGTGACCAGTCCCAGCGAAGAACCCGCCTGGAAGCAACGCGCGGTCGAGCGATCGATCAAGACAGCGAAACTCCGGGCCGCACAGCGCGTTCAGCGGTTCCTCGACGCCGCGCAGGCGATCATCATCGAGAAGGGCAGCACGGACTTCACGGTCCAAGAGGTCGTCGACCGGTCGCGCCAGTCGCTACGAAGCTTCTACCTGCAGTTTGATGGTAAACACGAGCTTTTGCTCGCCCTGTTCGAGGACGCGCTGAGCCGCTCCGCCGACCAGATCCGGGCCGCGACGGACGGCCAGAAAGACCCCCTCGAACGCCTCAAAGTCGCTGTCCAGCTGCTGTTCGAGTCCTCGCGACCAGACCCGACGGCGAAGCGGCCGCTGTTCACAGACTTCGCGCCACGGCTACTTGTCTCCCATCCCACGGAGGTCAACGTTGCGCATGCACCACTGTTGGCCCTGCTCACCGAGCTGATGGAGGCCGCCAGCGAGGCTGGCGAGTTGCGCGCCGGCATCAATCCCAAGCGGATGGCCGCGATGACGATGCAGACCGTGATGTTCGTCGCACAGCACAGCGGAGAGCCCGAAGACGGCGCGGGACACCCCATTACGGCGGACGAAGTATGGGACTTCTGCTCCCACGGATTCGCCGCCAGCTAGCGCGAGAATTACGTTCTCACTGACGTAGAATCAGGCTTACACTCAGTGCGTGCCCGATCTCTGGTCCGATCTGCTCGCATGCCTTGATCTTCGCTCGGTGCCGTCGGAGGACACCGCAGAAGACGGCGTCGCCGAGTTCGAGGGCCGCAATCAACGCCTGGAATACCACCGCGTGTTCGGTGGGCAACTCCTCGGTCAGTTCATCCAAATCGCGTCGGCGATCTGTCCGGATAAATCCGTCAAATCCCAGCACGCGGTGTTCGCGCGGGAAGGCCGCGCCGACGAACCGATCCACTATCTCGCGACTCGCCAGCACGAAGGCCGCTCCTTCGCCACTGTCACCATCACCGCCCGGCAAAGTCGCGGCGTCATCGCGACCTCGTCGGTCTGCCTGCATGTCATAGAGGACGGCCCACAGCGCCAGTCCGTCGACGAGGTGCCCGCCCTTCTCGGCCCCGAGCACCAATTCGCGCTCGACCTGATCCCGTGGGAAACCCGTGCCGCCGTCGACCTCACCGCAACCACCACCGGCCCCCCTGAGTTCCAGGTGTGGATGCGCACGCCCGCCGCCGACCCGAGGCTCGCTCCCGCGCTCGCGGCGTACGGCACCGACCTCACGCTCATCGGTACGGCGCTTCGACCGATGGACGGCGTCAGTCACCGCGGCAATGGCACGTGGTTCACCTCCGCCGTCACGTCCCACACCATCTGGTTTCATCGACCGTTTCGCACCGACTCGTGGTTCCTGCTGCGGCAGCACAGCCCGCTGCTGGCACACGGCCGCAGCTTCGGCCGCGGCGACATCCTCACCGAGGACGGCAGCCTGGTCGCCTCCTACGCCCAAGAAGCCCTCCTGCGTTTCCCGAATTGAGCTCAATGCCCCCAAATCCCTTGCGACATCATCGAGCTAGGCCCCGATTGTGTCCTGTACATGCCGAACGTCCTCAGGCTCGACGAGCTGTGCCGATTGCTCTCCGCGGGCATCAACGTCGTGACGACGTGTGGGGCCTTTCACTATCCGCCTTCGATGGACCCCGAGATGCGTGCGACGGTCGAAGCGGCCTGCGAGCTCGGCGGCGCGTCGGTGCACAGCACGGGAAGCAGCCCGGGTTTCATCACCGAGGCCGTCCCCCTAGTGCTCACCTCGATTCAACGTCAGCTGACCGCACTCGCGATCGACGAGTATGCCGATCTGTCCCAACGGAATTCGCCGGATCTTCTCCGCCCCCTGATGGGGTTCGGCCGCGAAGCGGGGCCGTTCGAACAGTTTCGCGCCGACCACTCGCGTCCCAGTTTCGGGCCGTCCCTGCAGTTGGTCGCCGACGCGATCGGGCTGCCGCTCGACTCGGTGGAAGCAAGTGGCGAGCTCGCGAAGGCGAGCCGAGAGACGGGTTGGCATGTGTCGCTCGACGGCGACGCCCCGTTGGAGGTCATGCTCCGGGTGCCCATCCCGCTGGACCGCATGGCTGACGTCTCGCCGGCATACACGGCCAACCGTGCCGTCAACGCCGTGCCCCTTGTCTGCGCGGCAGGCCCTGGCGTTCATACGACGTTGGACCTTCCACAGGTCGTGGCGACACTGTCATGAGAATCCCATTCTTCTAAACAGAGAGCTTAAGTTGCAAAAACGAGTCTCTTATTGACACCCACGCCCCGCCGATGCCAGAGTTGTGAGACAAATGCAGCCCATATGTCTTACGCATCCCCTGGTTCAGCGAGAGGCAACACCTTGACGATCAGTGCGGAGAATTCCGGCGTGCAGCATGCCGCGACGGCGGACGAGTTGTACTACGACCCGTACAGCGTCGAGCTCAACATGAACCCGTATCCGGTGTTCGCCCGCATGCGCGAGGAAGCGCCGCTGTACTACAACGACAAGCACGACTTCTACGCGTTGAGTCGTTTCGACGACGTGAACAAGGCCGTGATCGACCACGAAACGTTCATCTCAGGACGCGGCGCACTGCTCGAGATCATCAAGTCCGGCATGGAGATCCCGCCCGGCACACTGATTTTCGAGGACCCGCCGATTCACAACATCCACCGCAATCTGCTGTCGCGGATGTTCACGCCGCGCAAGGTGCTCGCCCTGGAACCCCAGATCCGCGAGTTCACCGCGCGCTGCCTTGACCCGCTGGTGGGCACCGGCCGATTCGACTTCGTCAACGACCTCGGCGAACAGATGCCGATGCGGGTGATCGGCATGCTATTGGGCATTCCGGAAGAAGATCAACGCCGAGTGACCGACCACGGCGAAGCCACACTGCAGAGCAAGGAAGTCAACCTGCTGGCGACGGGCGAGGTGTTCGCCGAGTTCATCGACTACCGCACCGAGCACCCGTCCGACGACATCATGACCGACCTGCTCAATGTCGAGTTCACCGACGAGACCGGCACCATGCGCCGACTCAGCCGGGACGAACTGCTCATGTACCTGACGGTGGTGGCCACCGCGGGCTCGGAAACCACCACCCGGCTGATCGGCTGGGCAGGCAAGACGTTGGCCGAAAACCCCGATCAGCGTAAGGAACTGGCCGAGGACCCCGCGCTGATCCCGCAGGCCATCGAGGAGATCCTGCGCTGGGAACCGCCCGCACTGCAGATCGCCCGATACGTCACCCGCGACGTCGACTACTACGGACAGACCGTGCCCGAAGGCTCCGCGATGCTCATGCTTGTCGGCGCCGCCAACCGCGACCACCGCCGCTTCCCACCGAGCGGCGACGTGTTCGACATTCACCGAGAACCGCACTCGCACATGACGTTCGGTGCGGGAACGCACTTCTGCATGGGCAATGCGCTGGCGCGCCTCGAGGGCCGCATCGCGCTCGAGGAAATCCTCAAGCGATTCCCGACGTGGGAGGTCGACTGGCCGAACGCACGTCCGTCCCAGACCACCGCGGTCCGCGGGTGGGAATCCATGCCCACGTTGATTCCGTGAAAACCTTCCACTAACGATGAATTGGAGTTGTCAATGACTGGACGTGTTGAGGGCAAGGTCGCTTTCATCACCGGTGCGGCGCGCGGCCAGGGCCGGGCGCATGCGGTGCGACTGGCGTCTGAAGGTGCCGACATCATTGCCGTCGACATCTGTAAGAAGATCGACACCGTCGACCTGATCGCGGCCTCGACCCCGGAAGATCTGGCCGAGACCGCGGATCTGGTCAAGGGCCACAACCGGCGCATCTACACCGCCGAGGTCGACGTGCGCGATTACGACGGGCTCAAGGCCGCCGTCGACACCGGCGTCGAGCAACTGGGCCGCCTGGACATCATCGTCGCGAACGCCGGCATCGGCAACGGTGGCCAGACGCTGGACAAGACCAGCGAAACCGACTGGACCGCGATGATCGACATCAACCTCGGTGGGGTGTGGAAGACCGTCAAGGCCGGTGTCCCCCACATTCTGGCCGGCGGCCGCGGCGGCTCGATCATTCTGACCAGTTCGGTGGGCGGCCTGAAGGCCTACCCACACACCGGTCACTACGTTGCGGCCAAACACGGTGTGGTGGGCCTGATGCGGACCTTCGCCGTCGAACTCGGCGCGCAGAACATTCGCGTCAACTCCGTGCACCCGACCAACGTCAATACTCCGCTGTTCATGAACGAGGGCACGATGAAGTTGTTCCGCCCCGATCTGGAGAACCCGGGCCCCGATGACATGAAGGTTGTCGGGCAACTGATGCACACCCTGCCCATCGGCTGGGTCGAACCTGAGGACATCGCCAACGCCGTGCTGTTCCTGGCCTCCGACGAAGCCCGCTACATCACCGGCGTCACACTGCCCGTCGACGGCGGCAGCTGCCTCAAATAGTCCGTTGGCTCGAAACTCCCCGGATCGTCGGAGCAGTAGTGCTTCGATGGAGCCCGGGGGTGGAACGTGAAGCGACTCAACGGCATGGACGCCATGCTGCTGTATAGCGAGACGCCGAATCTGCACACGCACACGCTCAAGGTGGCGATCGTGCACACTGCCGATTTCGCCGGTGAGTTCACGTTCGACGTGTTCCGGCGGACCATCGCCCGGCGGCTGCACCTGCTCGATCCGCTTCGCTACCAGCTGGTCGACATACCGTGGAAGCTGCACCACCCGATGTGGCTCGAGGACTGCCCGGTCGACCTCGACTACCACCTGCGACGCGTCCGGGTGCCTGATCCGGGCGGGCGGCGTGAACTCGACGGGGTGATCGGCGAGATCGCCAGCACGCCGCTGGACCGCAGCCGGCCACTGTGGGAATTTCATTTCGCCGAAGGGATGGCCGACGACCGCTTCGCGCTGATCGGCAAGGTGCATCACACGCTTGCCGACGGTGTCGCGTCGGCGAACTTGCTGGCCCGGCTGATGGACCTGGCCGGTTCGGCGCAGGACGAGCGCGACGACTACCCCACCTGCGACCGTCCGACGAAGGTCGACTTGCTGCGCGCCGCGGGCCGCGATCACGTCCAACACATCGTCGCGTTGCCCCGCCTGACGCGCGACGCGGTGCGTGGCGCGACACGAGTCATGCGCAAGGCGCGCGAGCGCGGGGACGACGACGGTATGGCCAAGATGTTCAAAACACCGCCAACATTCCTCAACCACATCGTGTCCCCCGTAAGGACATTCGCGACGGCAACGCTGTCGCTTGCCGAAATCAAGGACACCGCTAAGCACCTCGGTGTCACGTTCAACGATGTCGTGCTGTCGATGGCCGCTGGCGGTCTGCGCGAGCTGCTGCTGCGCTACGACGGACGTGCGGATCGGCCCATCCTGGCATCCGTCCCCGTCAGCACTGACCGATCGGCGGACCGTATCACCGGCAACGAGATCAGCGGTCTGGCGGTGTCTCTGCCCGTGCACCTCGACGATCCGCTGGAACGAGTGCGGCTGACAGCAGTTGCCGCCAACCGCGCCAAGGAGGACAACGAACTATTCGGTCCGCACCTGCACGGCGAGATGATGGAGTACTTGCCACCGCCGTTGACGCCCGCATTGTTCCGGTGGCAATCGAAACGGGCGGCGCGCAACAAGATCATGAACGTCGCGGTGTCGAATGTGCCGGGTCCGCGACAGCGCGGTCACATCGGCGGCGCGCCGGTCAGTGAAATCTATTCCGTCGGTGTGCTTTCCGCGGGCAGCGCGTTCAACATGACCGTCTGGAGCTACGTCGACCAGCTTGACATCGCGGTGCTGTCCGACGATCGCACCTTCAAGGACACGCACGAGGCGACAGACGCAATGATTCATGCGTTCGGCGAGATTCGGCGGGCATGCGGGCTTTCGGAAGCGACCGCCGTCGGGACGGCGATGGCGCCCGCGACCGCGGGCTAGCCCAATACCGGGTAGCGACGTTCAGACGCAAGTTCGTCGAGCGCTTTCTGCATCGTGGCGCGAACGTGAAGGTCGACCTCGTCGACGTCGGGGTCCTCACCGAATTCGGCGGTGATGTCGATTGGTTCGAGCACGCGCGTGACGATCTTCGAGGGCAGCGGGATGTTCGGCGGAAGGATTGCCGACAACCCGAATGGGAAGCCGAAGCTGATCGGTAGGATTTCCGCGCGCAGCCGCTTGAGCCCTAGCCTTCTGGCGATCGAATCCCCACGGGCAATGAACAATTGGGTCTCTTGAGCACCGATCGACACCACAGGCACAATCGGCACCCCCGACTCGATCGCGGTCCGCACGTACCCAGTTCGGCCACCGAAGTCGATAACGTTCTCGGTCATCGTCGGGCGGTAGGCGTCGTAGTCCCCACCGGGAAACACCAGCACGATCGCGCCCTCACGCAGCGCCTTTGCGGCGTTCTCGCGGCTCGCCTCGATGACCCCGGCGCGGTGCAGCCAATCGCCGATATTGGCCATGAACACACCCCAATGCGCGAGGGTGTAGACCGGCCGATCGAAGCCGAACTTCTCGTAGAACGCCGGCGCGAAGATCAGCACGTCCGGAGTGAACATGCCGCCGGAGTGGTTCGACACCACCAGGGCGCCGCCAGCTTGGGGAATGGACTCCAGGCCGCGCACCTCGGCCCGGAAATACCGCTTGATAAGTGGGCCCACCCGACTGGTGAGCTGCCGGGTGAACCCGGGATCCCACTTGGCGATTTCCGGCTTGTCCACCCCGTTGCTGCTCATAGTTAGCCTGTTCCCTGCATAGTTCCCCCAGAATCAGAGTATGATACTCTCAGAAAAAGAGAATGGCATATCCGCAGGCAGGAGCAGTATGTCCGACATAGTGCTGGTCACGGGCGGCTTCGGTCTGGTCGGCTCCGCGACGGTGCGGCGACTTGCTGCCGACGGCCGCGACGTAGTGATAGCCGACCTCGAAACGCCTGCCAACGTCAAGAAGGCAAATGCGCTCCCGCCTGGTGTGGCGGCCCGCTGGACGGACCTCACGGATGCCGGGCAAGTTCAGCGCCTCGTGTCCGAGGTCGCACCCTGCGCGATCATCCACCTCGCCGCGATCATCCCGCCGCTGATCTACCGCAATGCCAAGCTCGCGCGTCGCGTCAACGTCGAGGCAACGGCGACCCTGGTCCGCATCGCTGAAGGACAACCCAGTCCACCGCGCCTCGTACTGGGATCGAGCAACGCGGTGTTCGGCCCGCGCAATCCGCACCGCACCACCGCGCCCCTGACGGCCGACGACCCGATGCGGCCCTGCGACCTTTACAGCGGCACCAAGGCCGAGGCGGAGGAAATCGTGCGGTCGTCGAAACTGGACTGGGTGGTGCTGCGGTTCGGCGGTGTGCTCACGCCCGATTTGTCGACCATGCCGCTGAGTGGCGATGCCACGCTCTTCGAGAGCGCACTGCCCAGCGATAACCGGGTGCACACCGTCGACGTCCGCGACGTCGCGCGGGCATGTGCCGCTGCGACGACCGCCGACGCCGTCGGGGAGATCTTGCTGATCGCGGGCGACGACTCCCACCGGCACTGCTATGGAGACCTGGCGCCCGCCCTGGTGTCAGCGCTCGGCATGCCGGGAGCCATTCCGCCAGGGCGGCGAGGAGACCCCAACAGCGACAAGGACTGGTTCGTCACCGACTGGATGGATCCGACACGGGCACAGGAAGTGTTGCAGTTCCAGCATCACTCGTGGCCCGACATGATGTCCGAGTTGTCCGCGAAGTTCTGGTTCATGCGGTACTGGGGCCGGTTGCTCGCGCCGCTCGTTCGCGAGGTGATGAAGCGTCGCTCGGTGTATTGGAAAGCACCGGGGCAGTACGCCGATCCGTGGGGCGCGATCCGCGCCAAGTTGGGCGATCCGTCATGGGATCCGCCAACTAAGCCCGCCTGACCGCATAGTGTTCGCGCCGTGGAAAGTTTCGAAGGGCGCGCAACAGTCATCACCGGCGGTGCGAACGGCATCGGTTTCGCCACCGCCAAGGAGTTCGCACGCCGCGGCGCGCGTGTGATGCTCGGCGATATCGATCAAGCGGCATTGGACGACGCGGTCGCTGCCCTGCGTGCCGATAGGGTCGACGCGCACGGTGTCGTCTGCGACGTGCGCAGCCTGGATTCCGTGACCAACCTCGCCGACGAGGCGTTCCGCGTCTTCGACGAAGTGCACCTGGTGTTCAACAACGCCGGCATTGCATATGCCGGCCCGATTGTGGACACCAGTCACGACGATTGGCGCTTCGTCATCGATGTCGATCTGTGGGGGCCGATACACGGCGTCGAAGCCTTCCTGCCGCGCCTGATCGCACAGGGCGGCGACAGCCACATCGTCTTCACGTCGTCGTTCGCCGGCTTGATCCCGAACGTTGGCCTCGGTCCGTATTGTGTTGCGAAATATGGTGTGGTTGCGCTTGCAGAGACGCTGGCGCGGGAGCTGCGGCCGACCGGCATCGGAGTCTCGGTGCTGTGCCCGATGATCGTGGAGACCAACCTGTTGGCCAACACCGAACGCGTCCGTAGCGCCGACTACGGGCCGGCCCACTCGGAGGCCGAGACGGTTCAACAGTTGGCGTCCGACCCCACTGACGATTCTGTGCTCAATGTCGAGGACGTGGCCCGCCTGACTGCCGACGCGATTCTGGCCAACCGCCTCTACGTGCTGCCACACCGCGCGGCGCGGGATTCGATCCAGCGTCGGTTCGAGCGCATCGACCGCGCCTTCGACGATCAGGTGGCCGCAGGCTGGACGCACTAGCTTCATCTATTCCGTGCTCCTCTCGTCCGCGGCCCCGAGTTGGTAGTCGCCGGTCTGCGGGTTGTGGTACCAGCCGCTCGCGGCCTGCGTGCCGCCGTCGACGTGGATGGTCTGCCCAGTGATGTAGCTGGACATGCTGGACGCGAGAAATACTGCAGCACCCGCTATTTCGTCGACATGACCCGGGCGGCCAATCGGAATCATGTGGCTTGCGTTCTCGGACAAACCGGTCGGCGCCACCCGCAACAGCCCTTCGGTAACCGTCAGATCGGGGGCTAGCGCGTTGACGCGGATGTTGTGAGTGGCCAACTCTAGAGCCGCGGTCTTGGTGAAGTTGATGACGCCGGCCTTGGCCGCTGCGTATGCGGCGTAGCCGGGTGCCGCGCGAACGCCCTCGATCGACGTCACGTTGATGATGCTGCCAGGCTGGCCGGAGGTCACCAGGCCTTGGGCAATACGTTGTGTGCAGAGCAGCACGTGGCGAAGGTTGCTCTTGTACAACGCATCCCAGCCGTTTTCGGTGGTTTCGAGAAGCGGTGAGAAGAACACCCCACCGGCGTTGTTGACGAGGATTGACGGGATGCCCAGTTCGGTTGTGGTGCGCTGCAATGCCTTATCGACCTGGTCGCTATCCCTCACGTCGGTGACGATGCCCAGTGCTCCAATGGTTTCCGCAGCCGATGCGCAGGTGTCGGGATTGCGTTCCCAGATCGCGACGTGCGCGCCAAATGCCGTCAGGCCTTCGGCGATACCGCGGCCAAGGCCCTCTCCCCCGCCAGTTACCACCGCGACGCGGCCGGTGAGCAGGATGTCGGACGGATCGATGGCCATAGACACCGACGTTAATGGGTCATATGCGCGACGTGGCCGGCATTTTGCACTCACGGTCGTGGTGGCTCAAAAATCACAACCCTGAGTGCAAAATTCACACCGTTTCAGACCTTCGAGTTGTGCATGGCGGGCGCCGTGCCGATCACGCCTCGGGCTTCCAACTCGTCGATGTCTTTGTAACTGAGCCCGAGTTCGGTCAGCACTTCGCGATTGTGCTGCCCGAGCAGAGGCGCGGGCTGCACATGGATCCGGTCCGGCCCGCGTGTGGACGTAAACGGCAGCGTGCTGTGTGGCGTCCTGGCGTTCACCGGATGGTCGACATTCTCGAAGAACCCACGGGCGGCCAGCTGCGGCAGCTCGGATTGGCGGTGCGGTTGCATCACCTTTGCCACCGGTACGCCGTGGCAGCACAGCGCGTCGACAATGTCGTCGCCGCTGCGTTGTTCGCACCACTGACCGAGGTGCTCGTCGATCAGATCGTGGTGCCGGCGCCTGCCGTCGGCAGTCGCCAGCGCGGGGTCAGCCCATCCCGGATCGCCTAGCGCGTTGCACAGCCCGCCCCACTGCTCATCGGTCGCGACGGCCACGGCCACCCAACAGTCACGCCTGCCGAATTCGTCGATCTCGTTGGTGAGATACAGGTTTTGCGGTGCGGCGGTTGGGCCGCGGTTGCCATCGCGCTGTAGCACCGATCCGTATGCCGAGTATTCGATCACCTGTTCTGCGGCGATGTTGAGCGCGGCGTCGACCATCGCCGCCTCGATGTGCACGCCCTGTCCGGTGCGGTGGCGATGCGCGAGTGCGAGTAGCAGCGCGTTGAGCGCATGGATGCCGGCATTGGGATCGCCGACGGAATAGGGCTCGTAAGGATTGCGGTCCGGATAGCCGGTCAGCCAGCTGATTCCGGCTGCCGCCTCGATGACGTACGCGAACGCCGGGTTGTCGCGCCATGGCCCGTCGAGACCGAAGCCCGGCATCCGCAGCATGATCGCATCGGGCCGGACCGCTTGAACCGCAGCGAAATCGAGGCCAATCTGGTCGAGCACACGCGGGGTGAAGTTCTCGACGATGACGTCGGACGTCGCGATCAGGCGCATCAGAATGTCGCGACCTTCGGTGCTCTGCAGGTCGAGGGTCAGGCCCCTTTTGTTCGTGTTGAGTCCGGAGAAAATCGGCGACTTCTCCCACCACTGGTCTTCGGTGATCGGGATGCCCGCGATCAGCCGGGTGCCGTCGGGCCGTCGCGTGGACTCCACGTGAATGACGTCAGCACCGAGCATGGCCAGCATGTGCGTGCATGACGGGCCGGCCCAGAAGGTCGTCATGTCGACAACGCGCAACCCCTCGAACGGCAACGCCGAGACGGACGTTTGGGCGTCAGATTGCGGCGTGTCGCGGCCCAAACGTCCGTTTCGGCGGTAGCGCTCGGTGTGCTCGCCGAGGCGGGGCGCGGCCTGTGGTGCCTGCAGTAGCTGCGGCTTCGTCCGGTACGGCGGGCCAGGCTGGGTAAAGCCGTCGCGCGGATTGACGACGAACGACCCGCGCTCGACGAAATGGTCCAGGGATGCGATGGTGGCGCCGTTGGCAACCGGCGCATTGGGTATCCGGAACGCGGTTGCCAGGTCGCGGATCTCGTCGACGGTTCGGCTCTCGACCCACGCGTACAGTTCGTCGGACTTCTCGTTGGCCTGTTCGGTGATCGACAGCGGTGACTCCTCGTCGATCCAGTCCTGATGCCCGGTCATCGCGCAGAGGTCGAACCATTGTTGCGCTGTGCCGCAGCCAATGTCGATGAGACCGTCCTTGGCCCGCGCAATGCCCGGCACCGTGAGCCGACGGGCGTCGCGCCATGGTCTGCCAAGCATCTCGTAGTAGCTCACCGGATAGTAGGTGAGGCCCAGGATCTGCGTCTCGAGCATCGACAGGTCTAGTAGTTCGGCGGCGCCGCGCATCCGCGAGGCTAAGGTGGCGGCACTGGCGTAGGCCCCGGCGAGGTACTCGCCGGCCTGGCCGCCGACGAATACCGGTGCGCGGTCGGCGGATCCGCGGCCAAGGCCGACGATCCCGCCCGACCATGCCTGCAATGTGAACTCGGTGGCCGGTCGATCGGCCCACGGCCCTTCCAAGCCGAACGGCGTGATGGCCGTGACCGTCAGGTGTGGGTGGGCCCAGTGGACCGCGTGGGGTGTGAAGGCCTCGGCAACCGACGATCCAGGCGACCAGACCACCGCGTCGGCATCGGCCAGCAACCCGTTGACGAACTCAGCGTCCGCGTCGGGGTGCGCGACAACGCTGTGCTTTGAGCACGCCAGAAAGCTGAACAGCGCACCGTCGCCGTCGGGTGGAATCTCCGCCCCGGATGCCGACCAGCGCCGCAGTGGATCACCTTCCGGTGCTTCGACTTTGATAACCTCGCCACCGCCGTCGGCCAACAGCTTCGTGCAGTACGCTCCGGCGATGCCCGTAGACAGGTCGACGACGGTGTAGCCGTTCAGCGGGTCATTCACGACACCCCGTCCAACCCCTGCGCGAGATTGCAGTTGTTGCGAGAAAGTGCGAGTGAGCCGCACAGTAAGTGCAGTCTCGCGGAATCGCGCCTCACGCGACTAGTTCTTCTTCTTGCGATTCGACTTGCTCAATCGGAAGTCCGGCGGGAACTTGTCGTCGTTGTCGTTGACCGCGTCGGCGAGCCCGCTGTCGATTGCCTCCATCATGTCGAGGTCGTCGGTGTCGTCGTTGACGACGCCGCTGCCCATCGACTCGAAGAACGCGGACAACAGGCTGCCCATGTACTCACCCTGATGCTGCTTGTAGATCTCGAAGAACATCTTCTGCTGAAAGACCGTGTCGACGGGCCGGTTTCGGGCACACGCCCGCGCGTACTTGTCGACCTCGGCCTCGAGCTGATCGCGCGACACGACCTTGTTGAGGAAGTTGCAGTCATACATCTCGGCTGCGGTGAACGGACGTCCGGTGAACACCATCTCCTGGAACTTGCGCAGTCCCATCATCTGCACCCACGTCCACATCCGCGGTCCCCAGCCGTAGTAACGGAACGACGGATGGCCGAACAGCGCGTCGTCGGACGAGATCACCAGATCGGCGTCGGCACACTGGTAAAAGTGCCAGCCATAGCAATAGCCCTTGGCTTCGACGATGCTGATCTTCTTCAGCTCCTGCAGCGGACGGTTACCTGCCTGCACGTTCGCATACCAGGCGCTGATCGTGGCGCCGCTGCGGAATGTTCCCGAGGGCGGATAGCTGACTTCACCGACGCCCTCATCTTCTAGCCGCAGTTCGGCAAGCCGCAGGTCGGTGTTGTCATAGCCCTCCATGAACTCCGGCAGATCTGCGCCGCTGCCGAGGTTGTCGCCGACGCCCCGGATCACCACCACCTTCACGTCGTTGTCGACGGTGGCCGCGCGCAGCAGATCGGCATAGCGCAGTCGCGCAGCCGACGTCGGGGCGTTGAGGTATTCCGGACGGTTGAAGGTGATCGTCGCGATCTTGGTCTTCAGGTCCTTCTCGTAGAGGATCAGCTCTTCGGGCTTGGGGCGACTTCCGTTGTCTGCCATTCGAACTCCTTTAACTGATTCTTACGCCGGCGCTCATCGCGAAGGGACTCGACGACAGCACCTCCGGACCGTCGGGTGTGACGAGCACCGCCTCGCGGCCGAACACCGCACCGACGCCCTCTTGCCAGACATAGCCGGTGACGGATAGCACCATGCCCGGTTCGAGAATCTCCGCCGCGGCGGTGGCCTGCAGTTCCGGCGTCACCACGGGCGGATCGAATCCCAGGCCGAGGCCGTGTGCGACTGGCATCGGCGGCAATGGCTCATTGGCGGCCTCGTACGCCGAGAGTAGATCGCCCGCGGGCTGACCGGGGCGGCACGCCGCGGTGAGCCTGTCCCACAACGCATTCCAGCGGTAGTACAGCGCCGAGGCGTCGACATCGACGGGCCACGTCCTACCGACCTCACCGACGTAGCCGTCGGCGAGCACACCCGCTGAGATGGCGACCAGGTCACCCTGCTCGATCCGCCCGTCGCTTCGGGCCCGTCGCCATGGATGCTCTCGCGACGTCACCCACGCACCGTCCTGCGTCGCTGGCGTGGTCACGCCGCCTGCGGCCTCGGCCTCCAGCAGAATCGCCGTCAGCTCATGTTCGGTGGTGCCCGCCCGCAAGGCAGCGACGGCCGTGCCCAGCGACTCCTCGGCCACTCGAATCGCCCCGCGCAGCGTGGCGATCTCATCGGGCGTCTTGATTCGGCGGGCCGCGCGCATGGCGAGTTCACCGTCGACGAGTTCGGCATCGGGAAACGCCATCGGAAGCAATTTCGCGAACGACGGTGTGAGAGCGTCAGTTCCGACCCGCCGAGCGGTCCCAGTACCGTCGATGCCCTTCAGCACCTCGATCAGCGTCATCGGGTTCCACGCCAGTCCGTAGAGGTGGTCATGCGGGATGTCGTCGGGCATGCCCTCGTCCCAGGTGCTGTTCAGGTGGATCTCCCCCGTCGACCGCACCACCGTGCAGATCGGCCCGAACGGCCGGGTGCCCGCGACCCACAGCTGCGGCGCGCCCGAGAAGTATCGGACATTGGCCTGCCGCCCGAGCACCAGCACGTCGAGATCGTGTGCTTCCATTTGAGCCAGTGCGCGTTCGCGCCTGCCGATTCGGAGTGCCCGTTCGTCGGGCAAAACCTCAGTCGCCATAGGGAGCGTAAGGGTAGTTGGTCAACGGCACGTAGCCGTCCTCGGTGATCACCACAATCTCCTCGCTCCGATAACCGCCGGTGCCGTCCTCCCAGACCACCGGCTCAAGCACAAGCACCATTCCGGCAGGGAACACGAAGTTGTCGTCGAATTCTTGGCCGAGATCCGTTCCGATCATCGGCATTTCGGCCGCATTGGTGCCAATGCCGTGACCGAGGTAGAAGTGCGGCAGCCATGGCTTCTGGCCCCCGTTGGCAGTGATCGCGGCCCGCGCCAGGTCCCCCGCAGTGGCACCGGCCTTGGTCACCTTGAGCACCGAGTCGAGGATGTGGCGCCACTGGCGGAACTGATTCTGCTGACGCGCCGACGGAGTGTCGCCGACCAACCAGGTGCGGCCGAAATCGGAGCAGTACCCGGTGTAGGTGATGCTCACGTCGGTCCAGAGCACGTCGCCCTTGGCCAACTCACGTTCCGTGGTCAGCAACGGTAGCGCGAGGTCCCCGTGCGTGGTCCACGTGCCTTCTGCCTTGGTCGCGGGCATGACCTGCCAGATTGGCTCGAGCATGCTGGCCGTGGCACCCAGTTCGAATGCGCGGCGGACGAACTGCGCCGACAGATCGATCTGACGGACACCCGGCGCCAACGCTTTCTGCACGTCGACCGCGGCCTCGTCCGTGATGCGGCACGCCTTCCTGATGCAGGAGATCTGGTCTGCCGTTTTCGCCAGCTTGGCCGCACCGACCACGGGTGCAGCGTCCACGGGGGCACCACCACGGAACAGTCGGTCCTGGTCGCGGCGCATCGCGCCGGTCAGTTCGTCGACGGCGACCGTCGCGCCCGCCGGGATCAGGTCGGCGACCACGCGCGCAAATCGGTCGACACCTTCGTCGAATTCGAGATATAGCGCCGAGTGCAGATGATCCGCCGGAATCTCCGACGTCGACGCCGCACCCTCGCGGAACGGCATGAACAGGTGCGGATGCTCGTCATCGGCCAGCACGATCGCGACGGGCCGCTCGACATGCGACAGCCCCGCATCAAGCAACGGCCAGCTGGCGCCGGTGGCGTACACCACGTTGCCGTTGCCCAATAGCATCAGGGCATCAATACCGTTGTCCGCCATGGCAGCCCGCAGCCGGGCACCACTCTCGCGGTACATCCGGCTACGGTCAGGCAGATCGGGAATATCACTGGCGGACGTGACCCCCGTCAGCGATGCGGTCATCCGTCGATACCCAGGAATATCTTGATGTTGCCGCCGACGATCTTGACGGCGTTCTCGGGGCCGACCGCGTTAACAACCGTGGCCAACGACTTCTCTGAGTAGCCGAACGTGCTTTCGTTGTGCGGGTAGTCCGACGACCAGAACACGTTGTCGACGCCGATCCGGTCGATCAACTGCAGACCCAATGGATCGACCATGAACGAGGCGCTCATGTGGTGGTTCCAGTAGTACTGGACGTCGTGGGCAAGCTCATGATTGAACATGTGCCGGTAGGAGGCCAGCATGTGCTCGGCGTCCTGCAACGCCGTTGGCACCCAGGCGATTCCACCCTCGAACCAACCGATCTTGAGGGAGGGGTGCCGGTCGAGGATGCCGGAGAATACGTACTTGGCGAACTGCTCGCGGAACGAGTCGACGTTGATCATCATGCCGACAACCACGCTGTTGTTCTCGCACGGTGTCTTGGGCGGCGTCTCGCCGATGTGATGTGTGACGGGCAGGCCGGCGGCCTCGATCTCATCCCACACGGCGTCCATCGACGCGCCGCCGTAGTCGTAGACGTTGCCCTCGTCGTCCTTGCCGGGATTGAGCGGCAGTAGGAACGTCTTGAGCCCCAGCGCCTTCAATTCCTCGAGCGTGCTCCTGGTGCCCTTCGGATCCCACCAGTTGATCAGGCCGACACCGTAGAAGTGACCGTTCGACCGCTCCTGCAGATCGGCCATGTACTCGTTGTAGATCCGGAATACCCGTTCCCGAATTGCCTTGTCCGGATAGTGGAATAGGGCCAGCACGGCATTCGGGAAGGCCAGCTCCTTGTCGATACCGTCCTCGGCGAGCTCCTGGATGCGCGCCTCGATGTTGTTGGACGCCGCGCCGGCCAGGTCGTCGTACTGCATCAGCACGCGGCCGAAGTCACCGCCCACCCAGGACTTGCCCTTCATGCCGACCATGTACGCGCCGTCCTCGTACCAGATGCGCGGCGCCTGGCCCTTCAGGTCGTCGGGAAAGCGTTCGAAGAAGATGTCGTCGGCGACCGAGATGTGATTGTCGGCCGAGAAGATCTCGGTGCCTTGAGGAAGGCCGGTGAGGCCGCCCTCCAGGGCGTGCCCGCGGCGGTTCTTTGGCGCCCCCCAGCCTTCGGCTGGATAGAGAGTCGTTGTTGACGCGGTGGACATCGTCGGTACTCCAATCACCAGGTAACGGGAAGTTCGTAGACGCCGTAGGCGAGGCGGTCATGCTTGAAGGGCACCTCGTCGAACGGCACGGCAAGGCGCAGCGTGGGGATTCGCCGCAGCAATGTGTGGAACACGATCTGCAGCTCGGCGCGCGCGAGTTGCTGGCCGACGCACTGGTGCCGGCCGTAGCCGAAGCCCAGCTGCTGACCTGCATCGCGGGTGAGGTCGAGCTTGTCGGGCTCGGGGAAGGCGTTCGCATCCCAGTTCGCGGGGGCGAGGTCGAGGATGATGCCCTCGCCGACACGGATCGTCTCGCCGCCGATCTCGATGTCCTCGATGGCCACCCGACGTTGCCCGTTTTGGATGATCGACAGGTAGCGCATCAGCTCTTCGACGGCGTTGGCGATGACCTTCGGGTCATCCGAATCACGCAGCAGCGCAGCCTGTTCGGGGTTCTCCAGGAGCGCCAGCACGCCGATGCCGATCATGTTGGCGGTGGTCTCGTGGCCGGCGATCAGCAACCCGGTGCCCAGCTGCGCGGCCTCCTTGACGTTGATCTCACCGGCGTTGACCCGCTCGGCGAGGTCCGAGACCGCATCCTCTGACGGGTTTTCCATCTTCTTCTTGACGAGATCGATCAGGTACCCGGCCAGACTCATCGCGCCCTTTTGACCGTCCTCCGCGGTGGCGTACCGGGCGAGGCCGACGTTGGCGTGGTGCTGGAAGAATTCGTGGTCTTCGTATGGGACGCCGAGCATCTCGCTGATCACCCGGGTTGGCACCGGTAGCGCAAGCTTCGTGACGATGTCGACGGGCTGCGGGCCGGCCAGGATCGCGTCAATGCACTCGTCGGTGACCTCTTGGATCGCGGGGCGCAGACCCTCGACGCGCTTGAACGTGAATGGCTTTGACAGCATCCGGCGGAATCGGGTGTGCTCGTCGGCGTCGGAGGTGAACACCGACCGGGGCCGCTTGTACACCGTGGAGAGCATGTGCTCGTTCCAGTGTGGGAAGCCCTCGCGACGGTCGTCGACGCTGACGCGTGAATCGGCGAAGAGTTCCCGGGCCACCTCGTGCCCAGTGATCAGCCATGGCGTGCTGCCGTCCCAAATCCGCACGCGCGACAGCGGTCTCGCCGTCCCCATGTCGAGCACCTGCGGCGGGGGGGCGAACGGGCATCGCGCGTCGCGGTCCATGGGGTACTCGGGGATGTCCAGCTGCGTCAGGGTTTCCGACATGTCATTCCTCGATGTCGATGGCCATGGCGGGGCAAGCCGCGGCGGCTTTACGGGCGTGCGCGGCTTGTTCGGCGGGTGGGTTGGCGATCAGGAGCATCACGACGCCGTCGTCGTCGCGCTGGTCGAACACCTCGCTGGCGTTGAGCACGCACTGGCCGGACGAGACGCACTTGTCTTGGTCGACAGTCACCTTCACGTCACGGATGCTCCGTGACGGCCGCGCACCAGAGTCCGACGATCGCGTCGATCAGACCGGATCCGACGGCGCTCCACGTGGTTCGCGGAACATCGGCACCCTCTGCGAAGGAGCGCTCGAAGTCAGCACAGGTGTGCATCATCAAGTTGCGCGCCATGATGTTTCGTTCGGTCACGACCGCCATCGGCAGATCCGGCAGGCAACGAGTGATGCCGTCGACCACCTGCACCAGCGACGGTGACGCGAGCGCATCCTTGATGACGATCTTGTGATACTCGGGGTCGGTCAGCGCCTGCGCGGCGAACCGCGCATACCAGGTCGGGTTGCCGAGCTGTGCCAGGTGCTCGGTGAGGGAACACACCAGGCATGCGACCCAGTCACGCAGCGCCGTCGAGTTGCCGGTCTCGGCAACCATCCGCTCGAGCAGCCGCTCGATCGACGCGCGATGTTTCTGCTCGATGGCCCGCACGAGATCGGTCTTGGTGCCGAAGTGATAGCCGACGGCCGCATTGTTGCCCTGCCCGGCGGCCTCGCTGACCTGCCTGTTCGACACGGCGAACATGCCGTGCTCGGCGTACAGACGCTCGGCCGCTTTCAGGATGGCCTCTTGCGTGCCGCTCGCCCGATCGGCGCGCACGGTCCTGGCGGTGGTCACCTGCCTAGTCAACGCCGTCGAGCGACTTAAGTCAAGCGACTGATTTAAACACGTCACTTTCGCGGGATCACCTTGCCCGCGACCGTCCCGCCGTCCACTGGCAAAACGGTGCCGGTGACGTACCGGGATCGATCGGTGGCGAAATAGAGAGCCGCCTCGGCGACATCCTCGACGGTGCCCTCGCGCTTCAGGGGGCGGTCGTCGCGCATCTGCTGGCGGATCTTCGCTTCGAATTCCACCAGTTTCTCGCGGTCTTCTCCCGCCGCGGATTTCCGGACAATCGCTGTGCGGATGTTCCCGGGAGCGATGGCGTTGACGCGAATCTCGTAGTGCGCCAATTCGATTGCGGCGGATTTGGTGAACTGGATGACCGCGGCTTTCGATGCGCGGTAAATCATCACGCCGCCGCCGGCCTGAATTCCGCCGATCGAGGTGATGTTGATGATGGATCCGCCGCCGTGTTCGGACATGTGGCGTGCGGCGTCACGCGTCCCCGCCATTACGGCGCCGACGTTGATCGCCATCACCTTGTGAAAATCCGAGAGGTCGTCGTCCATGAAGCGGCGGTGCATCGTGCCGGATACGCCCGCGTTGTTGACCATGACGTGCAGACCGCCGTATTGCTCGACCGCCGTCGACACGAGCTTGCCGACTTGATCGAAGTCGGCGACGTCGCTCTCGAGAAACAGCGCGCTATCGCCGAGCTCCGCGGCGAGCGCCTTTCCGCCGTCGGAGTCGACGTCGCCGATCACCACCTTGGCGCCTTCGGCGGCGAACCGCCGCACCAGTCCTTCGCCGAGCCCCGACGCGCCGCCGGTGACGATGGCGACCTTGCCCGTCAGTTCGTCAGCCATGAAGCAGGTACCTTTCGTTGCACCCCGGTCAGGAAATCCACCAATACATGGTTGACCACCGATGGTTGTTCAATCTGCGGGCAGTGACCGGCCTTTGGCACCACGCAGGAGTGACCACCGGGAATCTGCGCGGCGATCTCGGCGGCCCACCCAGACGGCAAGAGTTTGTCGCACTCCCCTTCCACCACCAATGTCGGAACCGTGATCCGCTCGTACGATCGCTTGCTCGACGGAAGCGGTGGCGGGTCCAGTCCCGGTCGCCGAAACCGCGCCGCGGCCAACGCTTCCCATGCTCCCGGGGCGATGCTTGATTCATAGCGGCGCCGCACGTAGCCGTCGTCGGCGGGGTAGGACGGGTCGTAAAAGAGAGCCTCGACGATTCGCCGCATCCCGGGAAGCGTTGCGTCGTAGTCGTATAGCGCGGCCGAGTACTCGTTGCGCTGGATCTCGCCGCCTCCGCAGATCATCACCAAGCTGCGGGCAGGCAACACCGGCGATTCAGAGGTGACGTCGACGAACATGTTGACCGCGCCCATGGAATTGCCAACGAAATGTGCTGACTCGACACCAATGGCCTCACAAAACCGCGCGATGTGTCTGATCCGCATACCGCGGCCGTCGTTGAAATCGATGACCTTCGCCGAACCCCCGAACCCGAGCATGTCCGGCGCGAGCACGCGATGATGTGACGCCAGCGCCGCGATATTGCGCCCCCACCCGATCTCTGCGCTGACGCCGAACTCACCGCCGTGCAACAGCACGACCGGATCGCCCTGCCCCGCTTCGAGATAGCTGGTGACCAGGCCGTCGACCAGGATCGTCTTATGGGCAAAATCCGTCACGCGGTTTCCCAGGCGGCGCGGGCGAACGTCAGCAGTTGGGTGGCGAGCAGGTCGAGCTGACCCTGGATGCCAGTGTCGGCGAGTTGGCCTGCCGCATCCCAGATTTCGTCGGCGGAGTTGATCGCGACACCCAATGGAGTGGGCCACGCACGCAGGGCGTGCCCGATGCTGCGCAACTGGCCCAGCGTTCCGACCGCCGCCTGCCATCCGTATGCACAACTGATGCAGCCCCACGGCGTGTTATCGAGGTAGACCCGCGGATCTTCGCGGAGATCCTCGATGTAATCCAGCGCGTTCTTGACCAGCCCCGACACCGCCCCGTGGTAACCAGGTGAGCCGACGACGACTGCGTCGGCCGCACGGAGGGCGCTGACGAGTTCGTGCGCCTTGGGCGTGCGTTCCAGTTCGTGCGGGGCATACATAGGCAGGTCGAGGTCCTCGCCGGAGAAGAACTTCGTCCGTCCGCCCTGGCGTTCAACGGCTTCCAGGCAGTAGCGCAGTGCGCGTTCGGTGGACGAGTTGGCCCGGAGCGTTCCGCCGAGCCCGACGACCAGCGGTGCGCCGCCCGTGGTTGTAGATGCAGTCACGTCCCTACCTACTTGATGGCGATCGGGTTGATGGGTGAGCCGACCGCACCGGTCACCCGCAGTGGTGGAGCGACGAGCTGGAATTCGTAGACGCCGTCGGCGGCGCAGTCGGCGGCCAGTGCCGTCAGGTCCCAGTACTCGCCGAGCATCAAGCCCATATCGCGCAGGCACAGCATGTGCATCGGCAGGAACGCGCCTTCGACACCGGACACCGGGTTCTCGACCATCAGGTTGTCGGCCGCGACGGCGGCTACCTCGTGGTCATGCAGCCAGGACGCGCACGTCCAGTCCAGGCCAGCGCCAGGTTCGCCGCCGTCGCCGGTCTCCAAAAAGCGTGCCCACCAACCGGTTCGGACCAGGACGATGTCACCGCGCCGGACCGTGACGCCCTGAGCCTTCGCGGCCGTGTCGAGTTCGTCGGGCGTGATCGGATCACCCATCTCGCAGAACGTCTGCACTCCGCGCAGCCGGACGATGTCGAGCAGCACACCGCGCGACGTGATGCCCTTGATGTCGACCTTGTCGATCCCGCAGTGGAAGGCACCCGCACTGGTCACGGAGTTCGCCGGGAACCCGTTGTAGAGGTAGTCCTCGTAGTAGACGTGCGATAGGGCATCCCACTGAGTGGCGGCCTGCAGCGGCATGATGATGATGTCGTCGTTGAACCTCATCGGGTTGCCCTCGAAATAGCCGGCCAGCTGGCCGGCGGCGGGATTGGTCAACCACTTTGGACCGTACTCGAGCAACGTGGCTGCGTCGCCGCCGTCGATGGTCATCACGTGCAGCGGGTTCTGCCGGAAGTGGAACGCGCCCTGCGGCCCCGACGAGCCGAAGTCGACGCCCAACGGAAAGACCTTGCCGTGCTTGACGAGGCTGGCCGCCTCGGCGACCTTCTCTGGCGTGATGAAGTTCAGCGTCCCGACCTCGTCGGCGTCACCCCACCGGCCCCAGTTGCGAATGTCGTCGGCGACGCGGCGGAAGTCACTCATCCCGGCCATTGCTCAACCTCTCACCAATCGTGCCGCCATCCACCCAGATCACTTGTCCGGTGATGTAACTGGCGGCCTGGCTGTTCAGAAAGACAAGCACACTGGCCTGTTCGTCGGGTTCGGCTGCGCGGCCCAGCGGCGTGCGGAAAGAATCCAAGAACTCTGGCCCGTACGCAGTTCGCAATTGGTCGAGGATCGGGGTGTCGGTGACCCCGGGTGCCGTGCAGTTGATCCGGATTCCCTTGGCGCCCAATGCTGTGACGTTGGCCATCCCGTAGAGGATGATCGCCTCTTTAGAAAGCCGGTAGCCGCCGCCGTCGGCGACCGGCTCTGGGTTGCGCTCGCACCACTTGATGCCGTCGGCCATCGACTCAGTCTCCAGCAGGCCCGCGGTCACAGAGCCGTTTTCCCGGTAGGCCGACGCTGCCAACGATGACACGTTCGCGATCGCGGAGCCTTGCGGCATTTTTGGCACCATCCCCTCGATGAACCGCCGGGTGCCCAGGAAGTTGATGGTGACCACCCGAAATGGATCCCCGATACCCGACGACACGCCAGCGATGTTGAAGACCGAGTCGACAGGGCCGTCTATCGCCGCGACGGCCCGGTCGATCGACCCTGCGTCGGCAAGGTCGACTTCGTGAAACTCCTTGAGCTGCAGCGCGGGCCGCCGCATGTCGAGGCCGACGACCTCAGCGCCGAGGTCGGTCAGCTGTCGCGCGACGCATGCGCCGATACCGGACGCGCAGCCGGTGACGACGGCACGTCGGCCGTCGTAGCGGAAGAGCTCCTCGGTCTGCGTCATTTGTCAGCTCTAGTCTTCACTGCTCCTCGCGTCCGCAGAAGGGTTCCTGCTTGTCCAACCTTCTCCTGACTTGAGTTTCGCAGCGGCGGCCTCGATGCCCGCGTTCATTTCCTCCATCGCCAGCGACACCTCGTTGGCGGTGTAGTTCTCGCGACCGGTGGGCAGGCCGCCGAATGAGTAGGTCTCGTCGAACAGGGGCGCTTTCGAGGCGGCCCTGCGAGCCTCAGCCTTTTCGAGGATGGGCTCCATGCGCCTGGCCTTTTCGGCCGCCACCTTCTCCTCGCGCTCGATGAACTCGGGCAACACGTCCTTGCCCATCAGCTCGATCGACTCCATCGTCTCTTCGTGGCGGCGCGGGGTCAGTAGCAGGATCAGCTCGTCAACACCGCTCTCCTCGTAGCCACGCAGGAACTCGCGCACCGTGGCCGGGCTGCCGATCGGGCCGCGGTCGGGCCCGTACACGATGCTGGGATCCTTCTCGATCTCCTCGAGATGCCGCTTCCAGACGCCGGTGCGCCCGGGCGTGTGCATGCCGGTCATGTAGTAGTGCATGATGCCGAACGCGAAGAACCCGCCGCCCTTGCCGAGGCGTTCGATGGCTTGCTCGTCGGTGGGCGCGACCATCATCGACAGGTCGCCGCCGATCGCGAGGATATTCGGGTTCATCTGCGGCGTGACAGGGACGGCACTTTCCTCGAATTCTTTGTAATAGCCGTTGACTCGCTCCGCCAGCGGCCCGGGCCCGGTGTACGCGAAACTCAGTGCGCCGAGGCCCTTTTGCGCGGCCATCGACACCGATGCCGGCCTAGTGCACGCGACCCACACCGGAGGATGCGGCTTCTGTAGAGGCTTGGGCACCACGTTGCGCGGCGGCATCTCGACGTGCTCGCCCTTGAAGCCGGTGAACGGCTCTTCGATCATGCAGCGGATCGACACCTCGAGCGCCTCTTCCCACATCTTGCGCTTGTCGGCGGGATCGATGCCGAACCCACCGAGCTCGCCGACCGACGACGACTCGCCGGTGCCAAACTCCACCCGGCCGTTGGAGAGGAGATCGAGCGTGGAAACCCGCTCGGCGACCCGCGCTGGGTGGTTGACAGCGGGCGGCAGATGCATGATGCCGAAGCCCAGCCGAATATCCTTGGTGCGCTGGCTCGCTGCGGCCAGGAAGATCTCCGGTGCGGTCGAGTGACAGTATTCCTCGAGGAAGTGGTGTTCGGTCAGCCACACCGTCGAAAAACCCGCCTTGTCCGCGGCCTCGACCTCGTCGAGCCCGTCCTGGAAGAGCTTGTGCTCATCGTCGGGCGTCCATGGCCGGGGCAGCGGAAATTCGTAGAACAGGGAAATCTTCACTTGCTTCCTCCTTGGAAGATCGGGCGGTCTTGTTGGTTGATCGCGGATGTGTTTGCGATGTGTTTGGCCGCGACGTAGCCAAACGTCATGGCCGGGCCGATGGTGGCGCCCGCCCCGGCGTAGCTGCGTCCCATCACTGCGGCCGACGCATTGCCAACGGCGTAAAGGCCTTTCACGACGGTGTCGTCCTCGCGCAGCACACGCGCGAACTCGTCGGTACGCAGGCCGCCCGACGTGCCGAGGTCGCCGAGGATGATCTGGAATGCGTAATACGGCGGCTTGCCCAGCGGGTACAGGTTGGCGTTGGGCAGTGTCGGGTCGCCGTAGTAGTTGTCGTAGGCCGAATCGCCGCGGTTGAAGTCGTCGTCGTGGCCCTTGCGCGCCAACTCGTTGAACCGGTCGGCGGTTGCGCGCAGATTCTCTGCGGGAACGCCGATCTTCGCGGCGAGTTCGTCAAAGCTGTTGGCTTCCTTGACTACACCGGACTCCAACCACGCCTTGGGCACCTTCCAGCCTGTGGGTACCGGAGCGAACGGAACCTTCGGGATTGGCAGGTGACCGGCGACGACGTAACGGTGGAAGGACCCGATGTCGGTGATCAGCCAGCACGGGATGTGCGTGACGCCGGAGCGCTGGCCGTCGATCATCGCGTGGGCGAAGTCCATGTAGGGCGCCGCCTCGTTGATGAATCGCTTGCCGTCGCCGTTGACAACGAACTGAGACGGCATCATGCGCTCGTTGAGCATGAACTGCAGTCGTCCGTCGGGCCAGCAGATCGCAGGAAACCACCATGCCTCGTCGAGCAGGTCCGTCGAGCCGCCGACCTTCTGCCCCGCCCGGATGCCGTCGCCGGTGGCGGCGGGATTGCCGAAGCTCCAGTCCTTCTCGAGCACCGGCAGATGCTCGCGGCGCCAGACCATGTCGTGGTCGAACCCGCCGCTGGCCAGGATCACCCCGCGCAGGGCCCGGATACGTTGTTGCTTGCCGTCCCGTTCGACCACCGCTCCCGTCACGGCGCCGTCGACGTCGGTGATGAGTTCGGTCATCGGCGAGTTCAGCCACAGCGGAACCCCCTGCTGTTTGAGCGCCAGCCGCATCCGGGCGGCCAGAGATTGGCCGATCGCGGCCATCCGGTCACCGAAAACACGCGCCCGGAACATCCGCCAGATCAGCTTCAGCAGCACCGCTTTGCCACGCCTGTTTTGCCGCACTTGGTAGAACAACCGAAGATCCTTGGGCGCGAACCAGATGCCCTTGGGCGCAAGCGCCAACGGCTGCAGCAGGTTCTGCTCCTCGTCGCCGAGCGTGCGCAGGTCGATTGCCGGTACGTTGATGGTGCTGCCGAGCTCGGAGCCGCCCGGCAGCTCGGGGTAGTAGTCCGCGTACCCGGGTTTCCACACGAATTCGAACCACGGGCTGAGCTTTTCGAGGAATTCCATCATCTCCGGCGCGGCGTCGACGTACTGCCGCAGCCGCGCGTCGCTGACCAGACCGCCGGTGATCTGCTTCAGGTAACCGAAGACCTCATCAGGGTTGGGCACATAGCCTGCCTTGCGCTGGCTCGGCGCACCAGGGACCCAGATGCCTCCGCCGGACAACGCGGTAGAACCACCGAACTGCGAGGACTTCTCGACGACGAGCGTGTCGAGTCCCGACGCGTCGGCGGCCAGTGCTGCAGTCATGCCGCCGCCGCCGGAGCCGATCACCAGCACGTCGACGGTGTAATCGAAGTGGTCAGACATCGAGCACCGCCGTTCGGATCGCGAAGCCCGCGATCAGTTCCGGTGCAGCCCGGTAGAACCGATGCTGTGTGTGATAGGGCCCGTGCGCGGCCAAGGCCGCGAAAGCGGCCACCCACGTGCGGATTTCGTGTGCCGAGTGGCCGGCTTCCTTCTCGATCCACGCGTTCGGCCACGCGTCGACGTCGGCAAGCCGGTTGGAGTCGAGCAGTTCCAGAAAAGCATGGTCCCAGTCGGGGTTGAGGGGCGCAAGCGTGCCCTGCCCGTGTGCGAACTCCCGCGCGGCTTCCACCACCGCGACCTGCCTGGCCTGTCGCTGCTCGGGCGTCATCGGATTGCCGTGCACGATCCGGTCCAACGCCCCAGGCGGAGCCGTCGCCAGTGTCGGCACCGGCGGATCATGCGACAGCCCACCGGAGCCGATGACCAGTACCCGCTTGCCGAGCGTCGCAAGGTACGTCCCAACAGCGGCGCCCAACGCCCGCACCCGACGCAGTGGACCGAGCGGGGTGGCGACCGAATTGATGAAGATCGGGACCACCGGCCGGGCCGTCGCGTCGCCGAACAGCTTCTGCAGCGGTTGCACTGTGCCGTGGTCGACGTCCATGCTGGCCGAGATCGCCACGTCGACACCGGATTCCAGGACGGCCGTGGCGCATTCGATCGCGATCTCCTCGGGCACGTCCAGCGGTCCGGCGTAGGTGTCGTAATCACCGACGCCTTGCGCTGCGGTGCCGATGCAGAACGGTGGCATCGTCCGGTAGAAGAAGCCGTTGTAGTGATCGGGCGAGAAGATGACTACCAGTTGAGGGTCGTACGCGGTGACGAACTCGCGCGCCCCCCGCAGCGCAGAGTCGATGTCGTCAAGCAGTTCCTGCGACGGTCCCGGAAGATTCAGCAGTGGACTGTGCGACATGCAGCAGAGGGCGAGTGGCACCGTTACCTCCTCCCTGGGTCAGACAAAGAACTTTGAACAGCGAGGTGGACACCTCTGGTGCGCGTTGGGCGATGCAAGCGCCCGCGATGCAGCGATCAGGCCGCAGGAACAACACCGACTCGGTGTGCGCGTCGAACCAAGATTTCAGAGCGCCGGTGCGATCGCCGACGATCACGACGTCGGGGTCGTCGTGCCCCGTCCAGTGCAACTGTGGCATCGGCCGTACGGCAACGAACGTGGCGCCCAACGCTTTCCACCGGTCGAATACCTCGCCGCCGAGCAATGCACGCGGGTTGTTGCTCCAACACAGCACGGCGAAGCCCGGCCCCAGCACATCGTCGAGCAGAATGTTCTGCTGTTCACGAGTGTCGACTCGCGGCTGGATGAACAGCGTGCCCGTCGGCGAGGTGTCCTCACCGGCGTGGACCACCGCGCCCTCCGTGTACCGCGGCATGGGCTTGAACCTCATCTCGAGGGTGTAGCGCTTCAGCGTGGGCACCACTGAGGCGGCGTGAATGACGCGGTCGCGCAGCGCGGCCACCCGCCGGTTGGTCGGCGAGATGACTCGGCCCACCAACGTCGACAGGTCGATCATCGCGCGGGCGTGCCTGCGACGTTCGACGTCATAGGTGTCGAGCAGGGCGTCGTCGGCGCGGCCGTTGACCACCGCGGCGAGTTTCCAGCCGAGGTTCGCCGCATCCCGGATGCCGCTGTTGTAACCCTGTCCCTGCCATACCGGCATCAGGTGTGCGGCGTCGCCGGCCAGCATCAGCCGACCCTCCCGGAACGCGCCTGCGATGCGCGAGTGGTGGGTGTAGACGCGGTGCCGAATGATGTCGACGCGCTCCGGGTGCGGCACAAGTTGCGCGAGCATCCGTCGGATAAACACGGGATCCTCGGCCTCTTCGTCGGACTCGTCGCCGTGAATCATGAACTCGAAGCGGCGAATTCCGTGCGCAATGGCGATCGAGGCGTACGGGCGCGCAGGATCCGCGCCGACCTCGCTGTTGGGATGGCCGAGCGGATCGTTGGCACAGTCGATGACGAGCCACCGCGTCGCGGAGGTGGTGCCGTCGAACGACACCCCCATCAGGCGGCGGGTGACACTGCGCCCGCCGTCGCACCCCACCACATAACGTGTCCGCACAGGCTGCTGCCCGTCGGTGAACTCGACCGTCACGCCGTGGTCGCTTTCGATGCACGTCTGCATCCGATGCCCGAATCGAACCTCGACGTGGTCGAAACGCTGGAGACCGCCGAACAATTCGGCGTCGACCATCGGTTGAACGAAGCCGTTGCGCTTGGGCCATCCGAATCGCGCATCGGGCGGTGCCATCTCGGCAAGCAGCTTGCGCTTGGCATCGAAGAATCGCAGGATCTGGTTCGGGACGGTGTGTGGCAGGACACGGTCGACAAGGCCGATCGACTGGAAGGTGCGCAGCGCCTCATCATCGAGTCCGACGCCGCGGGGGTAGTCGATGAGAGTGTCGCGTTCCTCCACGACGAGGGTCCGAACTCCCTGCAGGCCAAGGATATTCGCCAGGGTAAGGCCGGAGGGGCCGGCCCCGACGATGACGACGTCCGCCTCGTTGGTCATCGTCAATGGCCCACCAGAAACTCGAGGTGAAGCGCGTTGAAGGTCTTGGGATCCTCGTACTGCGGCCAGTGCCCGCAGCCCGGCATCACTTCGAAGCGGGCGCCGGGGATCATCGATGCCATGCGGCGGCCCTCGGCGATGTCGGCGGTCGGGTCGTCGCTGGTCCACACCACCAGCGTCGGCACGGTGATCGCACCATACTCCGCCGGGCCGAGCAGGTTGCGTGCGCGGATCTCCGGATCCTGCAGCGCCATGATGTCTTTCATCGCGGCGACGAAGCCGGGTTGGCGATAGACGCGTTGCCTGCTTGCGACGATATCGTCGTAATCCTTGGACTTGTCGGCCATCAACCATTTGATCCGGGCCGCAACGGTCTCCCACGTCGGGTTCTCGGCGGCCGCCATCGACAGCGTGATGATTCGCTTCATCACCTCTGGGTCGGCCTGGGAACCGCCCGCGGTGTTGAGCACCAACTTGTCGATCCGATCCGGGTGATCGAACGCTGCGCGGGCCGCCACCCAGCCGCCGAGTGACTCGCCGCTGATGTGCGCGCGCTCGGCGCCGATGGCGTAGAGGAAAGCCATTAGGTGGTCGACATAGTGCCGCACCTCGAGGGGATGCCCCGGCTTGTCGGTGTAGCCATGGCCGAGCATGTCGATCGACCAGGTCGAGAAGTGTTCGGCGTGGGCTTCGAGGTTGCGCACGTATGCCTCGGCGTGACCGCCCGAGCCATGCAGAAACACCAGCGCGGGCTTGCCGGGATCGCCGGTGCGCAGGTAGCGGGTGCGCACCCCGCCCGCGTCGAGGTAACCCTGCGAGAACGGGACGCCCTGAAGATCGCTCCAGATGCTCTCGAACTCCGCCACTTGATCCCCTCTTGACTGCGAGAATACGATTCTCGTATTTTGTAAGCACTCTGCTCATTTATCGCACATACGTGTGCACTATAGTCAGAGCATCACTCTCGCAGAGTGGATCTGTCAAGGAAGGGGCGCTATGTCGTCGGAGGGCGCAGCCCGACATGGCACGGAGCCGACACCGAACGGTGCGCCGGGCTCGCAGACGCTGGCCAGGGGTTTGGCGGCGCTGCAATTGGTCGCCGGATCGCGAACGGGGTTGACCGTTCAGCAGGTCGCAGACGACATCGGCGTTCATCGAACGATCGCGTATCGGCTGCTGAGCACGCTGTCACAGTTCCGGATGGTCGCCAAGGGCGACGACGGCAGATATCGGTCGGCCGCCGGGCTCGCCGTGCTGGGCGCGTCATTCGACAACAACGTGCGGCAATTGAGCGTGCCGACCCTGCGTGGATTGGCCGACGAACTCGGCACCACCGTGTCGCTGCTTGTCGCCGAGGGCGATCAGCAGGTGGCGATCGCGGTGCTCGTGCCGAGCAACGTCTTCTACCAACTCAACTTTCACGAGGGCAGCCGATACCCGCTCGAGCGCGGAGCAGCCGGGATCGCGCTACTTGCCAGCATGCCGCCGCGCCCTGGCGAGCGCGACCTGGTTCCCCAAGCGCGACAACAGGGTTGGATCATCACGCACGGCGAGGTTGAACCGAACACCTATGGGCTTGCCGTGCCAGTGAAACGGCGGCCACCGTCCCCGCCGACATGCATCAACCTCATCTCGCATCGCGAGGATGTCGTCATGGACGGGAGGGACGCGGTCATCAAGGCCGCCGATGAACTATCCGCGATCCTCAACTGAATTGGAGCCTCGAACGTGAGCGACTGGGACACCGACGTCGACGTGGTGGTGCTGGGCAGCGGCGGTGCAGGTTTGACAGCGGCGCTGACCGCGGCAAGCAGCGGCGCGTCGGTGGAGGTTTACGAGAAGGCGGCTACCGTCGGTGGCACGACGGCGGTTTCGGGTGGCATTGTCTGGATACCGGCTCATAGTCGCGCGTCCGACGGTGAGCTGCCGGTCGAGGATGCGATGGACTACCTGCGCGCGCAGTCACTCGGGTTCATGGACGACGAGTTGATGGAGACGTTCGTCCGGACCGGTGCGGAGATGCTGGATTACGTTGAGACGCACAGCGAGCTGCAGTTCGAGATCGCCGAGGGATTCCCTGACTACAAGCCGGAGTTGCCAGGTGGACGACCCGGCGGCGGACGCTCGCTGAATGCCAAGCCATTCGATCTGGCGCGGCTCGGCGACTGGCGCGACCAAATTATGTCGTTCCCCGCGGATTTCAGCAACGTCGGCATTGACGCGGAGACCCGCACCCGGATTCACGCGTCGGTAGACAGTGAAAACGGCGACTACTGTGTGGCGGGCACGGCGCTGATCGCCGGGTTGCTGAAGGGTCTACTCGATGTCGGCGTGGTACCGCGGACGAATGCGCGTGCCGTGGAGCTGATTGGCGATTCGACCGCTATCACGGGCGTGCGGATCAGCATGGACGGCATGGACATTCGGGTGCGGGCCCGGCGCGGCGTTGTGCTGGCCACCGGCGGGTTCGAGTGGGACACCAAACTCGTCGAAGCCTATCTGCGCGGCCCGATGCGCGGCGCGGTGTCACCGCCGAACAACACCGGCGACGGGCTGCGCATGGCGATGGCGCACGGCGCCGACCTGGCGAACATGGGCGAGGCGTGGTGGGTGCCGATCGTGCAGCTGCCCGGGGACACCTTCGAGGGTCAGCCGCGCAGCCGCAGTGTGCGGCTCGAGCGGACCCGTCCGCGCAGCATCATCGTCAACCGGGCGGGCAAGCGGTTCCTCAACGAGGCGGGCGAATACAACTCGATGGCAGGGCCGTTCCAGTACCTCGACCCACGCGATGGCTATGCGAACGACCCGGCGTGGATCGTGTTCGACTCGCTGCATCTCAAACGTTACGGCTTCCTCGGTGTCGCGCCCGGCGAGCCTGCCCCTGAGTGGTTCTCGCCGTCGGCCGACGTTGCCGAACTCGGCACAAAGACCGGCATAGACGCCGATGGCCTCGCCCGCACGCTGGCGGCGTGGAACGACCACGTCGCTCACGACACCGACCCCGACTTCGGCAGGGGCTCAAGCGCTTACGACGGATACTGGGGCGACGACAAAGCCACCACGACTGCAGGCAAGACGCTTGGCCCGATCGACACCGCGCCGTATTACGCGGTGCCGGTTTCTGTCGGCGCGATGGGCACCAAGGGCGGCCCGCGAACCGACCGCGACGGTCGAGTTTTCCACGTCAACGGCTCCGTCATTCCCGGGTTGTTTGCCGCGGGCAACGCGATGGCGGGGGCAACCGGCAAGGCGTACGGCGGCGCGGGCGGGACGCTCGGCCCCGCGATGGTCTTCGGCTACCGTGCGGGTCTTGCCGCTTCAGCCCGCTAACGCGGAGGCGATGAAGTAGCTGCCGAGCAACATCGCCGCCATCAGCACAACCCACGCGTCGGTGAGGCGACGCAGCAGCACCGGAGCGTGTCGCACCTCCATGAACTCCCGAAAGATGATGCGCACCTTGACAAGAGCGATGACGATCGCGGCGACCGTGACGACTGTGCTCGCTTTCAGCGCCCCATGGTCATCGGCGGAGCGGTCCAGCCAGATGTAAGCCAGCGTCATGGCAGTGAGCACGAGCCAGACGATCGCCAGCCTCTTGTTGAAAGTTCCGCTCACGGCTCACCTCACCACGTAGAGCAATGCGAAGATCAGCACCCACAGGAAATCGACGGTGTGCCAATAGGTGGCGCAGGTTTCCACCAGCTGCTGCGATCGACGGGCCGGACTCCACAACTGGTACACCGCAACACCCATCACAACGAAGCCGATCAGCAGATGCAGAAGGTGGATCGACGTCAGAAAGAAGAAGTGCTGGAAGAACTCGTTGCTGGTGAATGTGTTGCCGAGCCGAATCTCCTTGCCCCATTCGAGCACCTTGGAGACCAGGAATGCGACGCCGAACCCGATCGTGAGGAACGCGTCTCTCAGTGCGTCCCGGTACGCCCCTTCGCGAGAAGCCTGGACGCATCGCGCGATCGCCCACGAACTCAGCAGCAGGGCAATGGTGTTGAACACCCCGAAGCGGAGATCCAGAGCGGCCTGGGACTGCAGGTAGAGCTCCCGGTTCTGAATCCGGCCGACGAGATAGACCGAGAAGTACCCCGTGAAGAGAAGCGATTCGAAAAGAACGAACACCCACATGTCCGGCTGCCCAGGCACGAACCGGGTAGGCTGTCGCTTGGCTTCCGTTGGGGAGCCTTCCTGCAGATTCGTCACTGCATCGCCCCCACTGAATCAGCCTCGCTACGTTGGTGTTTGGGCGGTAGCTCGGGCAGCGGTCCGGTGCCGGAATCCTCGCGAACGATCATCCTCCGCAACAGCACGATGAAGCAGGCGGTGTAGGTGACGAAGACCACCATGTTGATCCACCATGCGATCGCACCGTTCCAGGCGAAGACGCCGCGTTGGAAGATCCACGCAGGCGCGACGACGAATTCGGTCAGCGCATTGCACAGGCCCAGATAGCCGAACCACTTCGGGAACACGTCGTTCTTGTCGAGCAGGATCGCAACCAACCAGACCAGAGAGCCGATCATGAACACACCCATGGTCCCGCTGAACGACAGGAACGCGAAGTCGTAGAGCCAGCGGATCATCTCGGGATCGCGGTCTGGCCGCATGGCCCCGGTGGTCATCGCAATGGCCATCACCAACATCCCAGGAATGGCGCTGAGCGAATACATGACGAGGTACGAGTATCCGAAGATCCGGCTCACCGACATACGCCGCATCGAGTATGCGAGCAGCGCATTCATCGGCGCGCACAGTCCCGAAATGAGGAACACGATGCCGAACCCGGCGAGAATCCCGTAGTGCCGCGCGTCGAACCACTGCACGACCATCGGGGTGCTCCAGGCCGGGCTCGGCGGCGGCTGAACCCGGGTGACCAGGAAGAACAGCACACCGTATAGCTGGTAGAAGATGACCATCACCCACCACGCGAACCACAACTCGCGCTTGGGATGATCGCGCACGTTCCACAACAACCGGCGCAGCGTACTCATGCGGTGATCCGCTCCTCGGCGCGCCGACGCAAGATGGCCTGGCCGAGAACGACTCCCATCACAACGATCCAGGCGGCGATCGCGATGTTCTTCACCCAGAACGACAGCAGTCCGTCCCACGCCAGCGGCCCGCTGAACGTCAGCGCGGTGAACGCGGCAGGCGCCAAGGCAACCGCGACAAGAAGATTGAAATGCGCCACCCACATCTTGAAGACGGGTCGCTCCTGACGGTCCCAGTAGATCGCCAGTGCAAGAAGCAGGCATTGCGCGATCAGGTACGGAACCGAAACGGTGAACGTGATCCAGGCAAGGTCATTGAGCAGTTGGGTGAGCTCCGGCGCACGTTCCGGACGAAACGAGCCCAGCAGCCAGAACATGTTGGCAATCAAGAAGAGACAGGGCGGCCCGCCCGCGCAGGCGATCAGACTGTAGGACAAAATCGGCGTGCGGTGCGCCATTCGACGTACCTGCATCGCCAGCAGCATGACCGTCGGGATCAGACCCACACCGAACCAGTTGAACAAGATCATGCTGTAACGAATCCGCGCGGTCTCGTCGCGATAGAAACTCGCGACTTGGTCCGCGGACATCGTCGGTGACATCGGGTGCACGAAGCCAGGAAAGATGAAGAAGGCGGATACCCAAATGACGGCGATTGCGGGCAAGGTCCAGAACAGGATCAACTCGCCATCCGTGCGTCTCATCGTCGAACTCCTCGCTCAGCGTCGGTAGCCGATCGGCAACTGCGACGGTAGCCGATCGGCTACTAGACGGTCAATCCTCGGTTACCCTCGTGGCTGTGACGTCCACCGACCAGGACCGCCGGTTCAGCGCAATCACGCGGACCGCAGCTCAGACTCGTGTATTGGACGCGGCGTTGAAACTCATTGCCGAGCGCGGTGTCAGCGGCACGTCCCTGCAGATGATCGCCGACGAAATGGGTGTGACGAAGGCGGCCGTCTACCGCCAGTTCAAAACCAAGGAAGAGATCGTCATCGCCATCACCGAGCGGGAGATGAGCCGGCTCGAGGATGCCGTCGAAGCCGCCGAGGCGGCGGGTCACCCGCTGCGGGCGCGCCAGGTTCTGCTCGACAGGATGATCGAGCAGGCAATCGAGCGCCGCGGAGACTTCAGTGTTCCGCTCTTCGATCCCGTCATCATTCGGCTGCAGGCCGAGTACGAACCGTTCCAGCGGTTCATCGAACGCCTGTATGCCGCACTACTCGGCACGGAAGCCGGTGTCGAGGCGCGCTTGCACGCCGCGATGCTGTCGAGCGCGATCAGCGTCGCGGTGATGCACCCGCTGCTGGCCGACGTCGACGGTGCGACACTGCGCACGCAACTCAACGAAATGACGCGAAGGATGCTCAGTCTGCCCCCGTCAGCCGGTGGCAGCTAGGTTGTCACGCTTGATCTTTCGTTTTGTTCAATTGCTCTGCGGCTGTGTACGGATCGTCCAACCCCTCGGCGACTTGTCTCGCCAGTCGGTCTAGCTCCGGATGACTCCGCAGCTGAGTATGCGCCAACGACAAGATCTGCGCCCTGGCACGCGCGATTCGACGGTGCGGGCTGTCCGCCCGGTGATGCTCCTCGATTGCGTCTACCAGCTTGTCGATGCCTTCGCCCTGTGCGGCAACGAGTTTGAGGATCGGGGCCATGGTCTCGCCACGAAGATCACGCACTGTTTGGTCAGCGCCCTCGCGGTCCGCTTTGTTGACGACGACGATGTCCGCCACTTCCAATAAGCCGGCCTTAGCGGCCTGAACCGCATCGCCCGCACCGGGATTCAGGATCACGACTGTCGGATCGGCGACCGCAGCGATCTCGATCTCCGACTGACCGACGCCAACGGTCTCCAGCACGATCTGGTCATACGACAGCGCGGCCAGCAGCCTTATCGCCGCCGGAACCGCGGCCGCCAGGCCGCCGAGATGTCCTCGGGTGGCCACCGAACGGATCAGTACATCGGAGTCGTTGATATGTGCGGCCATTCGAATGCGGTCACCCAGCAGCGCTCCCCCGCTGTACGGCGAGGACGGATCAACGGCGAGCACAGCGACGCGCATGTCCCGCTCGCGGTAGGCACCGACCAGTGCCCCGACCGTCGTCGACTTTCCGGCACCCGGCGGTCCCGTCACACCGACGATGCGTGGCGGCGTCGTCGGCCCGACCGCATCGAGAACCTCTTTGCGGCGCGGACTCTCGACCAGGCTCAGCAAGCGGCCGGCGGCGCGGATGGACCCGTTGCGCGCCGACTCGATGAGCTCGTCGATGGTCATGGTTATACGGATTGAGGAACTCTATTCGATGTCGCCACCGTAGTGGCTCCACCCACCTCGATCACGGTGGCGGAACCCATTCCGCCGCCCGCACACATCGCCGCGACACCGATACCGCCGCCGCGCCTGCGCAGTTCGTGCACCAACGTCACAAGCATCCGGGCTCCCGTCGCCGCAACGGGGTGGCCGAGCGAGCAGCCACTACCGTTGGGGTTGACCTTCTCGGGGTCGAGGTCGAGCATCTTGATCGTGGCCACGCACATCGAGGCGAACGCCTCGTTGATCTCGAACAGGTCCACGTCTGCGAGCGAAAGCCGCGCCCTGCCAAGCGCTTTCGGGATCGCTTCGACGGGCGCGAGGCCCGTCGATGCAGGATCCACGCCTACCGACGCCCACGACCGGATGGTCGCCAAGGCGGGCAGCCCCAGGCGATCGCTGGCGATGCCCAGTACTGCTGCGGCATCGTTGGCGCCGCAGGCGTTGCCCGCGGTGATCGAAAAACCTTCGATCTCGGGGTGAAGCGGCTTGAGCGCGGCCAGCTTCTCCAGGGTGGTGTCGCGCCGCGGATGCTCGTCGACCTCGAACAGGCCGTGCGACGTCTCGATGGGAACGACCTCGTGCTTGAACCGTCCCTCGTCAATGGCCTGAATCGCCTTGCGGTGCGAGCCGAGCGCCCACTCGTCCATCTCCTCGCGAGACACCCCGGCCTTGACCGCGGCGTTCCATCCGACGGTGATCGACATGTCCATGTTCGGCGCGTCCGGCCGGTTCGGATGGGTCGGCGGGAACCAGTCGACTACCTCGTCACCGACCCGCCGCGTGAACCGCGGTGACGTCGACGCCGAGTTCACCCCGCCCGCCAGGATCAGCTGATCCATACCGGCGCGGATGCTCGCCGCTGCGCTGTGCACGGCGGCCTGGCCCGCGGCGCAGTGCCGGTTCACCGCAAGGCCCGGCACCGACGGCAGCCCTGCGGTGATCGCAGCGTGGCGGGCGACGACACCGCCGCCGTAGAGGCCCTCGCCGAGAATCACGTCATCGATTTGCAAGCCGTCGAGATCGGCTACCGCGGCGCCAACAATGTGCTCTGCCAGCTGATACGCGTCGGTGTCACGCAGTGTGCCCTTCACGGCGGTGCCGATCGGCGTGCGCAGCGCGGACACGATGACGGCGTCAGGCATGGGTGTCTCCGTTTCGTATGAGAATGCTATTCTCTCAGTTCGAGAGTGCCAGTTGCAAGAAGGGGAACCACATGCAAATCGCAGGTAGTTCGGCGATCGTCGTCGGCGGAGCCGGTGGCCTGGGTGAGGCAACCGTTCGGCGTCTGCACGGCGCGGGAGCCAAGGTCGTCGTCGCCGACCTCGCCGATGACAAGGGCAAGGAGCTCGAAGCCGAACTCGGCGTGCGCTACGTCCGCACCGACGCCACGTCCGAAAAGTCGGTCAACGCGGCCATCGCGGAAGCGGCGTCGCTGGCTCCCCTGCGAATCTCGGTCGACACCCACGGCGGTCCGGCCGGCGGCGGGCGCCTGGTCGGCAAGGACGGTTCTCCACTGAGCATGGAGGCCTTCGAGAAGACCATCACGTTCTATCTGACCGCGGTGTTCAACGTGATGCGGTTGGCGGCCGCAAAGATCGCGAAGTCGGAGCCGCTGGAAGAAGGCGGACGTGGCGTGATCGTCAACACCGCATCGATCGCGGGCTATGAGGGGCAAATCGGCCAGCTGCCCTACTCCGCCGCCAAGGGTGGCGTGCTGGGCATGACACTCGTTGCGGCGCGCGATCTTTCGCCGCTCGGGATCCGCGTCGTCACGATCGCGCCCGGCACCATCAACACCCCGGCGTACGGCAAGGCGGCAGATCAGCTGGAGCAATACTGGGCGCCGCAGATTCCGTTCCCCAAGCGCATGGGCCGCTCGACGGAGTATGCGCAACTGGCGCAGAGCATCATCGAAAACGACTATCTCAATGGGGAAATCATTCGTCTCGACGGGGCGCTGCGGTTCCCGCCGAAATGACCCTGGCGGGGAAAGTTGCGTTCGTCGCCGGTGCCAGCAGAGGCATCGGGGCGACGATCGCCGAGGCGTTGGCGCGCGAAGGCGCGGCCGTCGCGGTCGCGGCACGCTCCGAACAGGAGGGCAAGGTACCGGGCACGATCCACGCCGTCGCCGACCGAATCACGTCGGCCGGGGGTCGGGCCATCCCCGTTTCCTGCGATGTCACCAACGAGGAGTCGGTCGAAGCCGCTGTCGCACAGACGGTTTCGGAGTTCGGCGGGATCGACATTTTGATCGCGAACGCGGGCGTACTGTGGCTCGGCCCGATCGAGGCGACTCCGCTGAAGCGGTGGCAACTGTGTCTGAACGTCAACCTGACCGGTGTCTTCTTGGTGACGAAGGCCGTGATTCCGCACGTGAAGGCGCGCGGCGGCGGATCGCTGATCGCGATCACGACGACCGGCGTCGGCATGATCGAGCACGGCTCGAACGCGTATTGGGTGTCGAAGGCCGGCGCCGAGCGGCTGTATCTTGGCCTGGCCGCGGATCTCAAGGCCGACAACATCGCGGTGAATTGCCTCAGCCCGTCGCGGGTGGTGCTCACCGAGGGCTGGGCCGCCGGTGGCGGCGGCATGGAGATTCCTGCCGAGATGGTCGAGCCACCCGAGGCGATGGCGAATGCCGCGGTGCTCTTGGCGCAACAGGATGCAACCGGCGTCACCGGCACGATCCAGCGCTCCGAAGAACTCGTCACCTAGCACTCTTTGGGAAAGGGCCCGCGAATGAATCAGGTAGCCGTAATCACCGGCGGCGCAGGCGGAATGGGGCTGGCCACGGCCAAGGTCGTCGGCCAAACCCACACAGTCGTCCTTTGCGACGTCCGGCAGGACCGGCTTGATGATGCGACCGCCACGCTCAAGGACCGTGGAATTGCGCCCATAGTCGTCAACTGCGACGTCACCGACCGGCAGGCGGTCAACCGTTTGCTCGCGACCGCGGCTGATCTCGGAAAGATCGCCTCAGTCATCCACACCGCTGGGGTAAGCCCCAGCATGGGCGACGCCGAGTTTGTCATGAGGACCAACGCGATCGGCACGGTGAATGTCAACGAGGCCTTCTTCGCGTCCGCCGGCGAGGGATCGGCGATCGTCAACGTGGCGTCAATGGCGGCCCACATGCTTCCCGAGGAGATGATTCCGGCACAGCGATTTCCGCTTGCCTTGAAGGACGAAGCGGCCTTCATGGACCACATGATCTCTGCCTGCAACCTGGTGCCCGAGGAGGCGCGATCTGGCATCGCCTACGCCGTGAGCAAAAGCTTTGTCAGGTGGTACAGCACATCGCAAGCCGAAAGGTTCGGCGGTCGGGGCCTGCGCGTCGTGTCGGTCTCCCCAGGGTCCATCGACACCGAAATGGGCAGGCTCGAGGAGCAGGCCGGCGCCGGTGCGATGGTCGCGGACGCCGCAGTACCGCGGTGGGGCAAGCCGGAGGAAATGGCGGAACTGCTGGCCTTCTGCGCAAGCGATCGAGCCGGATACCTCACCGGCACCGACATCCTCAACGACGGTGGAGTGATCGCCTCGATGAAGGAGCGCGCCAGGGCGGCCGCCCAAAACGGTTGAGCGAGCGTGCGGGTCTGCACGTCGACACGCCGCGAAATGCGTACAAAGCGCGCACGTTCGGCGCCCGTCGAACGTGACGAAACTGTGCGCCCACTGTTGGAGCGACTGTCATCATGTGGCGATGGGAAGCGAGCTCGCCCGCCCGCACATCGGGGGCATCAACCACGTCGGGATCTCGGTCACAAACCTCGAGCGGAGCATCCGTTTTTACTGCGACGTCCTCGGAGTAGCGATGGTGCGCCAGCCGTACGGCGGAGAGCGTGCAGCGTTTTCGGGCCGCATGGCGATCCTCGCGCTCGGATCACAAGTGTTGGATTTGTTTGAACATTCGGCGAACCGCGGTGAGAGGTTCGAGCCGGCCCGCACCGGTCTCGATCACATCGGCCTGACCGCCAACTCGCGCGACGAATTGCAGTCCTGGGCCAGCTGGCTCGAGAGTTGCGACGTCACGTGCTCCCCGATACGTGAAGTCGAAAACAATATGGGCGCGCTGTTCGACTTCGCCGATCCCGATGGAATCCAGTTGGAGTTCCTCTTCATCGACGTGACAAAGCTGCCCCCACAGTCGCCGGAAGGTGTCTTCGACAGCTGACTTCGCGATTTGCCCAGCCGCGGGGAGGAGCAACATGCCGGAATTCATGGGGTTTTCACACATCGAATTGACCGTTTCGGACTGCGAGCGATCCGCCACGTGGGGGCAGGAGGTGCTCGGCTTCAGGCTAGTCAACCACCACGTGGGCGACACGTTTGTTGTCAACGCGATGGTTCATCCCTCGGGCGCGGTCGTCGACGTGATGACGCACGACGCGACCGCTTCGCACGGCGCATTCGACGAACGACGGATCGGCCTGGATCACTTGTCGTTTCGAGTCGCAGACCGAGGCGAGCTACAGCAATGGGTGGCGCATCTGGATTCCAACGGTGTTGCACACAGCGGAATCATCGACATCGGATACGGACCGACAGTCGTCTTCCGCGATCCGGACAACATCCAGCTCGAGTTTTACGTCCACCCAGACCACTTCGAGATGCAGTCATGACCGACGAGCGTGCGCAAAATGTGCGCAGTTGACGGCGTGTCGGTGTGCCGACACGCACGCTCGCGGTAGTTGGGGTGTGCGGCAGTTGGGTGTTACTTCTCCTTGGCGATGAGGCCGTCGACGATCTTGTTGAAATCAGCGGTCCCGAAGGACACGTATTCGGACAAGTTTGCGTAGTCCAAGGACGCCATCACCGACTTCTCGAGTTGCATGTTCATCAGCCGCTTGGTGCTCTCGAGCGCCTGCTGGGGCAATTCCATGATCTTCTTCGCGCACGCAATCGCCTCGGCTAGCGGGTCGGCCACCACGTGGTTGGCCATCCCCAATTCGAGTGCACGCGCGGCCTTGATCCGCACGCCGGTGAACGCGAACTCCTTGGCCTGCAACAAGCTGATCTGCGACGGCCATACCAGTGGCCCGCCGTCGGCGGCCACCAAGCCGATCGACACATGCGGGTCGGCGAAGAACGCAGTCTCGGCCATGTAGACGATGTCCGAGAGCGCCGCCAGGCTGCAGCCCAGACCGACAGCCGGACCGTTGACCGCGGCAATCACCGGGATACGGCATCGCACCATGCCGATGACGAGATCACGGCCGTGCTTGATCGTCTTCTGGCGCAGGGCTTCGTTGTTGCGCAGCTCGTCCAGGTAGTTGAAGTCACCGCCGGCCGAAAATGCCCGGCCTGCACCGGTGATCACGGCCGCCCGCGCGTCGACGTCCTCGTTGAGTGCTTCCCAGATGCTGGCCAGTCCCACGTGCAAGGCATCATTGACCGCATTGAGCTCATCGGGTCGATTGAGCGTGATGATGCGCAAGCCACCGTCAGTCTGGACGTCGATTTCCTCTGGCATGCCATACATTTCAAGACCTTCCGTTCCTCGCGCGAGCGCTCATCACACTCCCAAACCCAAAATCCGCGATGCAATGATGTTCTTCTGAATCTGTGATGTACCGCCCATCACGCTCTGCGCGCGGCTGTACATGTAGGCGCCGAACAGCTCAGGGTCACTGGTGCCGACGGTCTTCAGCGCGGCGTGGCCGACGGACTGCTCGACCCACGTCATCAGCAGCTTGTCCAGCGAGCCCTGCGGCCCATGGATCATCCCGTCGAGCTGCTCGGACAACCGTCTGCGCACGTGCAGCCGCAGCATCTCCGTCTGCACCCACGCCCAGGCTAGCTCGTCGGGCGGCGCACCATCGACGCGTGATGCCAACTGCCGCACCAGCTTTCCGTACCGCGCCGAAAATCCCAGTGTCGACGGTTCCCGCTCATGGCTGACGACGGTCATGGCCAACTTCCAGCCCTCGCCCGGTGCACCCACCATGTTCTCGGCGGGCACCCGCGCCCCGTCGAACTCGACCTGGCCGAATTCCTTTGTCACACCGCTGATCATCTTCAGCGGCCACTGCTGGACACCGGGCTGATGCATATTGACGATGAACGCCGAGATGCCGCGGTGCTTGGGCACGTCCTTGTCGGTGCGCGCCAACAGCAGACACCAATCGGCCACATCGGAGTAGCTGGTCCAGATCTTGTGGCCAAAAATGATGTACTCGTCGCCCTCGCGGGTGCCCGTGGTGGTCAGCGACGCCAGGTCGGACCCCGCACCCGGCTCGCTGAAGCCCTGGCACCACCGCTCGGTGCCGTTGATCATGCCCGGCAGGAACCGCTGTTGTATGTCCTTGCTGCCGTGGTGGCCGAAAGCCACCACCAGGTAGCCGAGGCTGGGGCGGGCAGGCGCGCCGGCCTTCGCGATCTCCTCGTCGACGATCACGTCGTAGACCGGCGGAAGATCCTGGCCACCATACTCTTTCGGCCACGAGGTGCCGAAGAAACCAGCCTGATAGAGCGCCTTGTGCCAGTCGCCTTGGGCGGCCCAGTATTCGTCGCCCGACGTCGGGAACTTGCCCTTCTGTTCGATCAGCCAGGCACGCAACCGTTTCCGGAACGCGGCTTCCTCGGGCGAATCACGAAAGTCCAATGATCAGCTCCTCCAGCTTCACCGGCCACGTCTCGGTGGCCGTCAGCACCCGGCGCAGGTAGACATGTGCGAGGCATTCCCAGGTGATGCCGATGCCGCCGTGCACCTGGATCGACGTCTCGCAAACGGTCAGTGCCGCACGCGCGCAGTAGATCTTGGCTATCTTCGCCGCCTCAATCGCATCCGGCGAGGGTAATTCGTCGACCGCCCACGCGGCGTGCCGCAACACGCTGACCGACCCTTCGATCAGCGCCAGGCTTTCCGCCAGCAGGTGCCCGACGGCTTGATAGGACCCGATTGTCGCACCGTACTGCTCGCGGACCTTCGCGTAATCAACCGCCAGAGCCTGTGCGCCGCGCGCGGCACCGACCAGGTCGGCGCACGTGACCGCGAGGGCCAGCGCACGCCAGCGGTCAGCGTTCTCCGCAGCGAGTTCACTCAGTTCCGGAGGCGATTCGACCACTCCCCCAAGACTTCCCGTCAAATCTACCGATTCTGGCTCGCTGTCCGGAACCGATGGCTCCAGACCTTGACGCCGCAGCTCGTCGGCGAGTACCGGCCCTAGGAAAGGCACGTCGACAAGACCGCGTGCGAATTCCTCAGCGACGATCGCTACCTCGACGCCGGACGCTCCGTCAGACCGCAATGTTCGAAACCCAGTGGCATCCACCGCCTTCTCCAGCCGGGCGATCCTTTTCGAGTCGTCGAGATCGGCAACCGAACCGGGCCCGAGGTCATCGGCCAGCTTCGCTGCGGCTTCCCGCAGCTGCTGCTGTTCACTGGTCAGACGGACGTCCACAGACGCTGCTCCTTACTTCTTAAGCGCTATTGGCTTGGAAGGTAAAGTGTTTCGCTCACAGTTCACGCCGCCATTGCCGACGGCGACTTGTGTCGTGGTGGGGCAGTTCTCCACCGTCCCGGCCCGCTCAGTCAGGATCCGCTTCACCTCATCTTTGGGTGTGTAGCGGCTGATCTGAGGGTCGGTGGCCCGCGACAGAATGTTGCCGGCCGCATTGATCTCCGTGTCGTACACGATCCCTTGCTGCGGGCAGCCCACAGTCTGACAGTGAACGTTCTTCCCGCGCCGGATACCGAGGTGCCCGCACGGGTGTACTTGTTGTGATGTGTAGGCCGGGTTGACCAATGTCACCGCAGAACCTCTGCGGCTTGGAACCGACGCCAAAGCGTCGGCCAAGAATGAACGCTGCCAGGCCGCATACACCCGGCTCGCCGTGCGACCGAACTTGCTCTTGCCGCGGAGCCCGGTCAGGTCTTCGGCAACGATATGCGCGGTTGCATCAACCAGATCGTGCACCGCCTGATACGCCACGTCTTTCGTCACCGCGCGGTCGTGTGATCGTTGCGCCGAAAGCTTCTTGCGGGCCAGGTTGTTGCGCTCGATTCGGCGAGCCTTCGCGGTAGCCGCTCGTGCGGTGGTGCTATCACCCGCGCCGATGGCGGCCTGAGCGCGGGCCAGATGGCGGTCGCGCACCGCGCACAGTTTGTTGCGCGCCCGCGCCCTTGCACGGTCGCGTTCGGCTCGGTTTGCGATGGTCTGGTACTGCCCGGCACCGAATCGACGCCCGTCCGTAGTGGTAAATACTTCAGTAACCCCGGCATCGATCCCTTCTATGGGAATCAGGTTGTTATGTCGGGGACGGTTACTGCACACCGCCTTAGCTGAGTAGGCGGCTATGACCTGCCAGCCCTCGCGACCATCCGGACTGATCTCGATCGTCGAGGTTGGCACAAGCTCGTCGGGCAGCGGGCCAAGATTCAGCCGTAGTCGATCGCCGCGGGTGGGAGTCATCACGGCCAGCCACACTCGGCCCTGCGTATCGCGCTGAACGTCGTACGAGCAATTGTCAGCCACGATCCGCCTCGACCGCCGCGGTCGCGGTTTCTTGCTCGCGAACGCCTTGCGACACTGCCGAGAAAGCCACGCATCCTCACACCAGCGGCCGGTCTTGGCCAGCATCAGCAAGCGGTTGCGCTCGTCGTTGTCGTCGCAGGCGCGGGCATAGATTTTCGGGCGAACCTCGGTGGCGATCACGGCTTGCTGCCAGGCGCGGATCTTGTCAACGGTGTCCTCCACGGTGGCGCGCCATAGCCGTTGTGGCACACCGAAGTCATCCCGAGCGTGCTCAGCCATCAACCGGTCCCGGACCTGCCGCTTCGACAGATGAGCGGTCTTGGCACCAGAGAACCGAGTCCACATAGCAGCTCGTACCCGGTCCAGCTCCGACCCGATTGCCCACAGCGTCGCGGCCTTACCCGGATTCATCGGCCCCCGCACCGGCAATTGCCGCGCCACCAGCCGAGTCGACACAGCCATGTGCGCACCGTAACCCTGGCCACCGACAACCCCACGCGCTTGTTGAACGACCATTCCGAATCGCAATCTGAGACCCCACAACCGCTCATCCATCACAGCGCGTACCGCACAGTACTGGGCCGAGGGACAGCGACGAGAATGTGCTCCTTCAACACTCGGCGCAATACCTTTCCGGATGGCAGACGCGGTATTTCGTCAACGAACGCCACGCGGTTAGGTCGTTTATAAGATGCCAGCCGGTCCCCGACAAACGCGATCAGCTCCTCGGCCTCGACCGGTCGACTTTTCTTGACAGCGGCGACAACGGCCTCTCCGTTCGCCGCGTCGGGCACTCCGAACACCGCACAGTCTTCGACGGCCGCATGCCCGTGCAGCACCGCCTCGATCTCGGCGGGTGCCACCTGAAAACCCCGCACCTTGATCATTTCCTTCGCGCGGTCGGTGATCCGCAGCCACCCATCTACGTCGAGGTATCCGACATCGCCGGTGCGATACCAGCCATCCGAAAATGCCTCCGCTGTCGCCTCATTCGGCAGATATCCGGCCATCACTGAATCCGAACGCACCTGGATCTCACCGACCGCACCAGGCGAAAGCTCCTCGCCGTCATCAAGCGACACGATGCGCAGACTAACCCCGGGCGCCGGCCGGCCGACGGTGTCGAGCCGCGCGCCCTCGATCTCGTTGCATGCGATGACCGGCAATTCGCTGGTGCCGTATGCGGTCACCCAATTCACGCCGGTCCTACCGGTGACACGGTCGGCCACGCTCTGCGTTACGGGCGTCGCGCACCACATGATGTAGCGGAGCGACGACAGGTCGAAAGCCTCAAGTCGAGGATGTGCAGCCAGCGCCAAAGCGATTGGTGCAACAGCCATCTCGATGGTGATCCGGTCGACGGCGACATGATGCAACATCAGATCGATGTCGAAGCGACGGTGCAGTCGGATCCATGCGCCGCTGTCGAGCGCCATCACTATGTTCAGCAAGCCGAGAATGTGCGACGGCGGCGTCATGATCTGCATGCGATCGGCCGACGACAGACCCAATGCGTCTCGCCAATGCCGCACCGCGACGGCGAACGAGCCGTGGGTG